>JAURUC010000001.1:2800000-3412500 GCA_030803735.1 Actinopolyspora lacussalsi
AGGTTCACCGGTTTGCCGTTGAGCAGGATCTGCCGGTCCTTCGTGGTGACCTCGCGGAAACCGACCGGCTGCTGGGTGGTCTGCTTGACCTCGCCGTCCGGACCGAGCAGCCGCAGCACCACGGTGTAGAGCGCGGGGTTCTCGTCGCTCCACAACTCGGGGGACTCGATCTCACGGCTGAGATCGATCCGGGCACTGCCACCGTCGACCTTCGTGGTCCCGTCGAGCCCGGCCACTCGATCGCCCTCGGGCCCGTGTAGCGCGGCCCGCACGCGGTGCCGTCCGGTGGTGCCACCCCGGACCGAGCTCAGGTCCACCCCGATGCCGAGTGTCGCGTCGGTGTAGGAGTCGTCCAGCTCGGTACGGACGGTGACGTCGGACATGTGGGTGCGCGGCACGCTGTAGAGCCGGACGCTGCGGAAGATCCCGGAGAAGTGCCAGAAGTCCATGTTCTCCAGGTAGCTGCCCGCGCTCCAGCGGTGGACCCGCACGGCGATGGTGTTCTTACCCGGGTGCAGGTACTGGCTGATGTCGTACTCCGCCGGGGTGTAGCCACCCTGGTCGTAGCCGACGTAGTTGCCGTTGATCCACACGAAGTTGCCGCTGGTGGCGCCCTCGAACCGAAGCAGCTGGCGCCTGCCGTCCCAGTCCTTCGGGAGGTGGAACTCCCGGACGTAGGCACCGGTCGGGTTCACGTCGTCGGGAACCTTCGGCGGATCGTACGGCGACACCTCGGAGGAGACGTTGCGGTAGATGGGGTGACCGTGGCCCTGCTGTTGCCAGACTCCCGGCACCGAGATGTCGTCCCACCGCTTGGTGCGGCTTCCGCGCTGCCAGCCTTCTGGGAGTTCGCGGTAGTGATCGGTGTAGCGGAACCGCCACTGCCCGTCCAACGACTTGGTCCAACGGGTGGGGCGGTCCTGTTTCGCCGCGGTGTCCTGGCGTGCGGCGCGCAACGCCTGTTCCGCGTTGTCGTAGGGGCGTAGGTAAGCGTGATGTGGTTGCTGGTTCTCCCCGACCCTGCTCGGGTCCTCCAAGTAGGACTCGACCGTGGCGGGATCGGTGGGGCCGTCCGGTTGCCGTGCCTGCGCCGTGGCGGGCGCCAGCACGACCATGACGGCCATCGCCGTCGCCGAGGCCAACCAGCCCGCGGGACGTAATCGACGCCTCGCGCTCATGAGCACCTCCCTCAGCAACAACACAGTGTGTAATCTTGTTTTTTCGTGTTTGTCACTGTGTTGTTGCTGAGGGATCTTGTCCGATTCGCCGGACGAGGTCAAGATTCATCCCACCGGTACCGCCCGAACAGGGCAGTACCGGTGGGACACGGACACCGGCGGCACAGCGATTTCGCGAGAAATTGACATCCGTACCCGGTGCCCGCGGCTTCCGCGGGGGAGCCGCACGATCGGGCGCGGCGCGCCGAACTCAGAGCAGGGCCGTGAGCTCGGGAGGAAGCGCCGCGTCCTCGGAGATCGGCCTCCGCGCGAGCAGCGTCTCGGCGGCGCCCTCGCCCGGCCCGGCCGCTCCGGTCAACACCTCTCGGGCCTGCACCGGCGGCAAATGGTTGAACCACCGAGCCACCAGGTGCCGCATCCCGTCCTCGGCCGCCCGGCCGTGCAGCCGCAACCGGGCCATCCCGCCGTCCGGGAACACGTCCAGTCGCACGTGGGTGACCTCGGCACGTACCGGCAGCCGGAACCGGTGGCAGGTGTCCGGTCGCAGCCTGGTGCGCGGCAGCAGCTCCGTCCAGGACGCGGGATCGTCCGGATCGTGCTCGCGGGCGTCGCAGCCGGACAGCGCGGCCCAGCCGGGCGCGTTGCCCTTGAAGTGGCTGGTGTCCACCTCGGCGCGCTCCACGGTCCCGGCCGCGGCCAGCCGCACCGAGACCCAGTCGTTGCCGTCGTCCCTGCGACGCGCTGTCTCCCAGCCCTCACCCATCACGCGTGCCAGCCCGGGAGCGAACAGGTTCGACGGCGAGGAGAAGAACATGTTGCTGCAACCGGTGACCCGGCCGCCGTTCTCCAACGCGCCCAAGTCGAAGCGGTCGGAGACCCAGCGCGGATCCGCCACCGGCTCACCGTGCACCCGCAACCGGGCGATACCACCGTCCGGGTGCATGCACAGCCGGACGTGGGTGTAGCGGTGCGGCGGATCAACGTCGAAGACGTTGCGGGTATGGCCCTCGACCGGACTGGGCGGCAGGATCTCCTCCCACTCCGCGTGTTCGAGCTCTCCCGGATCGGGATACCCCTCGACCGCGCAGGCCTGCACCGAGACCTCCGGCGGATAGTTTCCCTTGAAGAACGAGGTGTCGACGACGAGCCTGCGGATCAGGCCGGGCAGGCCGAGCCGGACGATCGCGTAGTCGAAACCGGGCTCGCGACGCCTGCGGGTCTCCCAGCCGTCGTAGATCTGTCCCTTGTGGCCGAAGCTGTAGGGCTGGTAGGTGGGTTCCTCGGGCTTGAGGAGGTTCTCCCGCTCGGCGAACAGCTCGTCGTTGGCGTAACCGGCCGATCCGCCGTAAACCCGGGAGGCGAGATCGGGCAACGAGGAACGGTACGAATCCTCGCTCGTGGTGTCCTGGTTCCGGCTCATGCTTCTCCTCGGTTGAGCAACTTGCCCGCGGGGGCGGTCCCGGCTTCCGGACCGGCGATCGGTGTGCCGCGCAGCCAGGTCGAACGCACCACCCCGGCCAGGGCCCGACCGTGGTAGGCGCTCACCGCGTTGCGGTGGTGGAGCTTCTCCGCGTCGACCACATAGGCGTCGTCCGGCGCGAACACGCACAGATCGGCGTCGGAACCGACCGCGAGGGCCCCCTTGGCACGCAGCCCCGAGACCCTCGCGGGGCCCGCGGACATCCAGGAAACGACGTCGGCCAGCTCGAAACCGCGCAACCTGGCCTGACTCCACACCGCCGACAGGCCGAGTTGCAGGCTGGAGACACCTCCCCAGGCGACGCCGAAGTCGCCGATGTCCAGCCGCTTGAGCTCCGGGGTGCACGGCGAGTGATCGCTGACCACGCAGTCGATGATCCCGTCGGCCAGTCCTTGCCACAGCAACTCGCGGTTGGCGGCCTCGCGCACCGGCGGGCAGCACTTGAACTGGGTGGCGCCGTCCGGGATCTCCTCGGAGGTGAAGGAGAGGTAGTGCGGGCAGGTCTCCACGGTCGCCCGAACCCCGTCGGCACGTGCCGAGGCGATCATCGGGAGCGCGTCGGACGAGGACAGGTGCAGGATGTGCACGCGGGCGCCGGTACGCCGGGCGAGTTCGAGCACCTGGGCGATGGCCATGTTCTCGGCCCCGCGCGGGCGGGAGTGCAGGAAGTCGCGGTAGTTCTCACCGTGCGCGCTCGGTGCGTGCTCGATGGCGTCGGAGTCCTCCGCGTGCACGATCATCGTCGCTTCCAGCTCGGCGACGATGCGCAGCGCCCGCTCCAGTTCCGCGGAGTCCAGCGGCGGGAACTCGTCCACCCCCGAGTGCAGCAGGAAGCACTTGAACCCGTAGACACCGCTCTCGTGCAGCCCGCGCAGCTCGTCGAGGTTGCCGTGCACGGCGCCGCCCCAGAAACCGACGTCGACGTGCACGTTGTTCCGGGCGACCTCGCGCTTGACCTCCAACGACCCCGCGTCGATGGTCGGGGGCAGGCAGTTCAGCGGCATGTCGACGATCGTGGTGATACCGCCCTCGGCCGCCGCGCGGGTCGCGGTGGGGAACCCCTCCCACTCGGAGCGGCCGGGATCGTTGACGTGCACGTGGCTGTCGACCATCCCGGGCAGCAGCACCTCGTCCTCGGCGAGTTCGACGGTGCGGGCACCCCGCATCGGGGCGTCGAGGGCTTCGACGGCCGCGATGCGTCCCTCCCGGACGCCCACACTGCCGGATACCTCACCGTTAGGACCGATCAACCTCCGCGCACGGAACACGACGTCGAATTCCGGAGCCGAGGAGTTGACGGGTTCGACCACCGCGACTACCTCCCAACTAAATTTTCAACAGAATGTTGAAGCCTGTCCCCCGTTCGGTCAACCCCTGTCGGATAACCGTGAGCCGCTCGATCTGCGTAGCGGTGTAGGTGGCGGAACCTCTCGCACGGCTCTCGCTGCGGGTGCCCCGACCTCGGGTAACGACGTCCCACCGCCCGGCGATTTCGCGAGAAATTGACGGAGCCGAGGCCATACCGCCGTGCTGGGGCGTCGATTTCTCGCGAAATCGACACCCCTGAGACCGCCGTCGGGAAGCAGCCGTGCGGATCGCAGCGCAGGGAACCCCGGTGCGTGAGTCGGATGCATCGCGAGGCCGGGCCGCCTCGCCGCGTAGGTCGCTACTCAAGAGCGGCCCGACACAGCAAGGCGCCGACTCACGTACCGGCTACGCAACCACGCTGCCCGAGCCGGGGACATCACAGAAAGTCGTCGGCGATGTGCTCGCCTACTCGGTGGAGGAGTGCGGCGGCACCTTCGATGGAACGCGCCGGGTCGGGCTGCAGATGCGCCAGGGCGTAGACCGCCGCGAAACCGCCGTCCCGCAGGCGCTGCCGGGACAGCGAGCACTTGCCCGCCACGGCCACCGTGGGCACGCCCGCCTTGGCGGCGCGCGCGGCCACGGCCGCGGGAACCTTGCCGTGCAGGGTCTGTTCGTCCAACGCGCCCTCCCCGGTGACCACCAGCGCGGCGCCCGCCAGATCGCGGTCGAAGTCGACGAGTTCGAGCACCACGTCACTACCGGAGCGGAATCTCGCCGACAGCGCCGTCATGGCGCCGTACCCCACGCCGCCCGCGGCACCGGCGCCGGGACGATCGGCGGACGAATCCCCGGTGACACGGCCTATGACCTCGGCGAACCGCTCCAGCGCACCATCGAGCCGCCGCACCTGCTCCGAACTCGCGCCTTTCTGGGGCCCGTAGACGTGCGCGGCGCCGGAGGAACCGCACAGCGGGTTGTCCACATCGGATGCCAATACCAGGTCCACACCCGCCAAGCGCGGGTCCAAACCGGACAGATCGGCACCGGTGATCCGTTCGAGACCCCCACCGCCGGGTGCGAGCGGATTCCCGGCGGCATCGGTGAACCGGGCCCCCAACGCGGTGAGCATGCCCGCCCCACCATCGGTGCAGGCACTGCCGCCGACACCGAGCACGATCTCGCTCACCCCGGCGTCCAGGGCGGCGGCGATCAGCTCCCCGGTCCCGTGGCTGGAGGCCCGCAGCGGATCGAACTCGCCTGGTGCGAGCAACGCGAGCCCGGAGGCCGAGGCGAGTTCGACGACCGCGGTCGTATCGCTGACCGCGATCTCCGCGCTCACTCTCCTGCCGGTCGGCCCGGTCACCCGCACGGGCGAGTGTTCGAACCGCCCGGTGGCCAGCGCGGCCCGCACGGTGCCGTCGCCGCCGTCGGCGACCGGGCTGGCGCGGACCGCTACCGAGGGCATTCTGCCGCGCAGACCGGCGACGACCGCCTCGGCGACCTCGGCCGCGGACAGCGATCCCTTGAACTTGTCCGGTGCGACGAGAACATGACCAGTCACAACACGCTCCGCATCTTCGAAAAGAGGGTGCCCCCTGCCAGTTAAGCCCGGCACCGAGGCAGAGGGCACCCCTGGCGTCGACCGTTCGGTCGACCCCGGTCTCGGAACCCGTACCGCCCCGCCGCCCGTTCGGGTGAGGAGTCCGGGGCGGCGGGCGGCACGGGTGGACACGGCCGGACGGAGTGGCCCGGCCCGACGCGGGGAAACCCGATCAGCCGACCGGTTCCGGCTCGTTCATCGCGTCGATACGGATACCGTTGGCGGTGTTGGCCTCACGCTCGATCATCACCTCGACCAGCACCGGCCTGCTGGTGGCCACGGCCTCCTTGCGCGCCCACTCGATGGTCTCGCCGAGTTCGGCGGGATCGAGCACGCGGCGCCCGGAACAACCGTAGGCCTCCATCACCTTCACGTTGTCCGTGCCGTGCTCGTCGTAGTGCAGGTCGACCTCGGTGTTCATGCCGTAGCCCTGTTCGGCCATCCGGATCAGCCCGAGGTACTCGTTGTTGAGCATGATGATCACGAAACCGACGTCGTACTGCGCGGCCACGGCCAGCTCCTCCACGAGGAACTGGAAGGAGTAGTCCCCCACCACCGAGACGACCTCGGCCGAGGGCTCGGCCGACTTGACCCCGATCGCGGCCGGAATCTCCCAGCCGAGCGGGCCCGCCTGCCCACACACCTGGTAGTGCCTGGGCTTGTGGGTGCGTTGGAACTGCCCGGACCAGATCTGGTACAGCCCGATCGCGGTGGTGAAGTAGGTATCCGGGCCGAAGATCTCGTTGATCTCCCGGAACACCCTGGGGGCCTTGATCGGCACACTGTCGTAGTCGTCCGGCCTGGTGTGGGTCTTCTTGAGTTCGTTGACCCGGTCCACCCAGGAGTGGAACCGGGGTCCGGCCGAGCGACGCCGGGCGGTTTCCAGCAGCGCGTCCAGGAACGGACCGGTGTCGGAGACGACGCCCAGATCGGGGCCGAACACCTTGCCCAGCTGAGTGGGCTCGATGTCGACGTGGATGAACCGGCGCTCACCACGGTAGACGTCCAACGCTCCGGTGTGCCGGTCACCGAAGCGCGCACCCAGCGCCAGCACCAGGTCGGACTCCATGAAGGACTGGTTCCCGTAGCGCTGGCTGGTCTGGATACCGGTCATACCCGCCCAGAGCTCGTGGTCCTCGGGGAAGGAACCCTTGCCCATCAGGGTGACCTGCACCGGGATGCCCAGCAGCTCGGCGAGTTCGCGCAGCCGCTCGTGCGCCTCGCCCAGCACGACACCACCGCCGGAGAGGATCAGCGGACGTTCGGCCCGCTGCAGCATGTCCAGCGCGCGTTCCACCCGGGGCTGATGCGGCTCAACCCGGTGAATCGGCAACGGCGCGTCGATGCTCGGGTCCCACTCGATCTCCTGCCGCTGCACGTCGAGCGGCAGGTCGATCAGCACCGGCCCCTGCCTGCCGGAGCGCGCGACCCGGAAAGCCTCCCGGAAGATCCACGGCGCCTGGGCGGCTTCCTTGACCTGCACCGCCCACTTGGTGACGGGTTTGGCTATGTCGACGATGTCGACCGCCTGGAACGCTTCCTGGTGCAGCTTGTCGGAAACGGCCTGACCGGTGATGCACAGGATCGGCACGGAATCGGCCTGGGCGGTGTAGAGACCGGTGATCATGTTGGTGCCCGCGGGACCGGAGGTCCCGATGGCGACACCCACGTTGCCGTTGGTGCGGGACCACCCGTCGGCCATGTGGGTGGCGCCCTCCTCGTGGCGAACGGTCAGGTGCTCGATGTCGCGGTGTTCCATCGCCGCGTACAGCGGCAGGATGGCCGCCCCGGGGCAGCCGAACGCGACGTCGACTCCCTCGGATTCGAGGACGTCGACGACAGCCTGCATGACGGGAACCTTCGGCATGGTATGCACGACCTCTCCGATGCGGCGGGTTCGCGGCGGCACTGTTGCCCGACGGTGCCGCGGAGTGCGAACCTGCCGTGGTGACACTCGGTGTGGGGGCCGGGACGACAGCGGCCGTCCGAGCCGTGTGGGGTGCGGAGTTCTCCGCTCCGCGCGGTACGCGACGACGGTCCGGAGTCCGTCCGCACGCACCGGGGTTGTTCCGACGGGTGGGTGGCCCGGATGCTTGGCGGCGTTGGTGCCACCCTCCCTCGGAAATCGTGCGGCGGGGGTTCGCCCACCGGGGTTAGCTCGCCGGTCATTCCCTGCCGCTGAGGCGGGCGATCTGCCGGAACAACCCGGAGTGATCCAGCGAGCCGTCCCCCTGGGCCACGGCCGCGGCCATGAGCTGCGCGACGAGGCTGCCCACCGGGGTGGCGACGCCGGACTCGCGGGCCGCGCTCTGCAGGATGCCCAGGTCCTTGTGGTGCAGTTCGATGCGGAATCCCGGCTTGAAGCTGCGCTCGCGCATTCCCTTGTTCTTGGCGTCGAGCACCTTGCTGCCCGCCAGTCCGCCGCCGAGCACCTGGAACGCCGACTCGGTGTCGACTCCCTGCGCCTCCAGGAAGGTCAGGGCCTCACCGACGAGCGCGATGTTGCCCGCCACGATGAGCTGGTTGGCGGCCTTGACCGTCTGACCGGACCCGGCCGGGCCGACGTGCACCACGGTTTTGCCCACCACGTCGAACACTCCGGACGCCGCCTCGAACGCCTCGGTCCCACCACCGACCATGATGGACAGCGCACCGTCGATGGCGCCCTGCTCCCCACCGCTGACGGGGGCGTCCAGCGCACGGACGCCCTGCTTGTCCGCCTGTTCGGCGACCTTGCGCGAGACCTCGGGGCGGATGGTGCTGCAGTCGATCAGCAGCGCGCCGTCCGGGGCGTGCGCCAGCACGCCGTCGTCACCGAGCACCGCCGTCTCGACGTCCGGTGAGTCGGGCAGCATGGTCATGATCACCTCGGCGTCGGAGACGGCCTCGGCGATGGTGCTCGCCCCCTTGCCGCCCGCGGCGACCAGCTTCTCCACCTTGGCGTTGCTGCGGTTGTAACCGGTTACCTCGTACCCGGCGTCGACGAGGTTGGCGGCCATCGGGCCACCCATGATGCCGAGTCCGACGAACCCTACCTTGGTCATCGCGTTTCTCCTCTCGTCACTGAAGTATTCGAGTTCACTCTCGCCGGCCGGTCGCTCGGCCGGGCAACACGATTCGACGGGGTGCACAACGGGCTTCGTGTCTTCCCGGCGAGCCACGTCCGGCTCTGGCCATCGCCGCTCTGACCGTCACCGGGGCCTGGTGCACCCCCGCGACGCGCCCGGGGGCCGTCGATTTCTCGCGAAATCGTCGTCCCGCCAGGGCGACACGGCCCCGTGCGGTGTCAATTTCCCACGAAATCGCCGCGCCCTCGGCGGTGCGGAGCCGAGCTCCCACCACCCAGCGGTCGGCACCGCAGCGGGTTCTCCCGTGCGGCGTCAATTTCGCGAGAAATTGAGGCCGCTGCACCGGAACCGTCCGTTGAGAAACGACCGTGAGTGTCGCAGCGCGGGTGTCCCCGGTGCGTGAGTCGGATGCATTGCGAGGCCGGGCCGCTCGCCGCGTAGGTCGCTACTCAAGAGCCGGCCCAACACAGCAAGGCGCCGACTCACGTGACGGCTAACCGACCACCCGACAAGCCGCCTCGCTGACACTCAATAGATCCAGCCGAAACTGTCGGCACTGGTACCGCTGGGCTTGTACTCCAGCGCCACGTGCCCGCGATAGCCCGCCCGCTGCAGCTTGGCGAAGTAGTGGTCGAAGTCCACCTGGCCGGTGCCGGGCTCGTTGCGGCCGGGGGCGTCGGCGATCTGGACGTGCCCGATCCGAGCGGCGTGGTTGTCGATGGCCGCTGCCGGGTCGTCACCGTTGGCGATCAGGTGGTACAGGTCGAACAGCAGTCGCAGATTGTCCACACCGCCCGATTCACGTACCCGGTCGATGACGGCGACCGCGTCGTCGGCCTTCTTGAGCGGATAGCTGGGGGTGCCGCTGACCGGCTCGATCAGCACGGTGCCGTCGACGCGCGCGGCTCCCTTCGCCGCGACGGTGAGGTTCTCCACGGCCGCGGCGTCCTGCTCGGCGGGCTGTACGCCCTCGATCCGGTTGCCGTAGAGGGCGTTGAAGGCGGTGCAACCCAGCCGTGCGCCGATTCCCACCGCCACGTCGACGTTGTCGCGGAACTCGGCGGACCTGGCGGGGTGCGAGAGCACGCCACGGTCCCCGGCGGGCATGTTCCCGGCGAAGAAGTTCAACCCGACCAGGGAGACACCGGCGTCCTCGACGGCGCGGACGAACTTGTCGACCTCTCCGTCGCCCGGAACGGCCTCGGAGAACGGCCACCAGAACTCGATGGCGTCGAAACCGGCTGCCTTGGCCGCCGCCGGTCGGGACAACACGTCGAGCTCGGTGAACAGGATCGACGTGTTGACTGCGTACGGGAAGCGATGCATCCGTGTGCCCCCTTGATTCACCTTTATTTCACGAAGTGAAATTATTATTTCGTACAGCGATAGAATACTGAGTGTCCACGACAGGGTCAACACCCCTCGCACCGGCGGGCTACCGTGATGAGGCGTACGACGGGGCCGGACGGAAGCGGAGGTGCTCGATGCGACTCAGAGCAGAGTTCACGACGGAACCGTTCGAGGGCGAGGGCGATCCCCCCGCACACGCGGCCGTGGCTCGGGACGCGCTGCGCGAGTCCGGCCTGGAACCGGAGTTCGGTCCGCTCGGCACGGCCATCAGCGGGGACCGGACAGTGTTACTTCCGGCGCTGTCGGCGGTGCTGGAACGGACCCTGGACGCGGGGGCGGACCGAATCACCCTGCAGGTCAGCATCGACGACACACCCCAGGACGGTTGAGGTTTCACGTGCATCCGTTGACTTCCGCGATCCAGCCGCTGCTCAGCCGGATCGGCGCCAGAACGGTGCCGGTCGAGGAACGGAAATCCGACGACGTGCTGCTCTACTGGGACGGTGTGCCCGCCGTCGCGGTCCGGATGCCGAACGAGGAGCTCACCAGCGCACTGGATCGATTGATCGCGCAGGTCGAGACCGAGCTGGGCGCGGGCCTGGCCGACCTCTCACGGGCCGACAAGCAGCGTGCCGTGCGCCTGCTCGAGGAACGCGGCGCCTTCACGCTGCGCAAGTCGGTGGAATCCGTGGCCAAGAAACTCGGGGTCAGCCGCTTCACCGTGTACAACTACCTCAACCGCGAACGCTCCTGAACAACCGGCGTCCGCCCCTCGACGCCCCTAGACATCGCCCCGCCGACGCCTCCCAGCGGCCCCGGCCGCGCCGCACTCCCCCGCCGGGCCGCGGTTTCCCTCTCGACCGGGCGCGGCGATTTCGCGAGAAATCGCCGCCACGCCGAACGGGCACACGCCGCACAGCCCCGATCGCGGCACTGCTCCGAACGCAGTAGCACGACACCGACACGCGCAGCCGCCCCGAACCGGGCGATTCGGCCGAACGCCACGCACCGGAACTGCGATCATTGTGCGAACGCACAGCGCGGACCAGCAACTTTCAACAAAGTGTTGACACCCTCGGTTGGGCGGTCTTAACTTTTGCCACCAACCGCTCCGAAGGAACACGCGGGTGAACCCGAGGAGAACAACCACGCGAATCCGTGGGGAACACCGATGTCAGCACCGTCTTCCACCGGTACCGGCCCGGGACTGGCCAGGCTCAACAGCCTGCCCCGGCCCGAGCTCGTCAAGAAACTGCTGGCCTGCCTCGATGTGCAGCGCTGGGCGAACGAGCTGGCCGACAACCGGCCTTACGAGTCCGACAACCAGCTCTACGAAACGGCCGACCGCGCGGCGAACGAGCTCACCGAGTCGGAGATCCACTCCGCGCTGGCCGCCCATCCGAGGATCGGCCAGCGATCCAGCGGCAACGACACCTCGGCCTCGTGGTCCCGCCGGGAGCAGTCCGGCGTCGACGCGGACGACACCAAGCTGGCCGTGGAGCTGGCGGAGGCCAACGAGGAGTACGAACGCCGCTTCGGGCACGTCTACCTGGTGTGCGCGAGCGGACGCGGCGGACCGGAGCTGCTGGAGATCCTGCGTTCCCGACTGGACAACGACCCCGAGACCGAGCTGCGCGTCGTCGCCGACGAACTGCGCAAGATCGCGAGACTACGGCTGGCGAGAGTGATCGAAGCGTGAGCGAGACAACCACGAGTGCCGTCACCACACACGTCCTGGACTCCTCCCGGGGGCTGCCCGCCGCGGGGATCGAGGTCGCGCTGGAGCAGGCCACGCGGGACGGGTGGACCTCACTCGGCGAAGCCGTGACCAACGACGACGGCAGGGCCAAACAGCTCGGACCGAGCCGGCTGACCGAAGGCACCTACCGGCTGACCTTCGAAACAGGGACGTACTTCCAACGCCTGGGCGTCGACTCCTTCTATCCGCAGGTGCAGATCACCTTCCGCCTCGCGGACGCGGAGCAGCACTACCACGTTCCGCTGTTGTTGAGCCCGTTCGCATATTCCACATACCGAGGGAGCTGATCAGCTCATGGGCATCGTCATGGGCCCCAACCAGTACGGCAAGTCCGAGTGCCGCATCGTCACGATCAACCGGGGCAGCAGCAGGCACACCATCAAGGACCTCAACGTCAGCACCGCGCTGCGCGGTGACTTCGACGACACGCACTACACCGGTGACAACGCCAAGGTGCTGCCGACCGACACCCAGAAGAACACGGTCTACGGCCTGGCGAAGGAGCAGCCGGTCGGGGAGATCGAGGACTTCGCGGTACGGCTCGGACGGCACTTCATCGACACCCAGGAGCCGGTCAAGGGCGCGCGCATCCTCGTCGAGGAGTACGCCTGGGAGCGCATCCCGGTGGCGGGCACCGGCCACGACCACTCGTTCGCCAGGTCCAGCGACGAGAAGCGCACCACCGCGGTGACCATCGACGGTTCGGAGACGCACGTGGTCTCCGGGCTCAAGGACCTGGTCGTGCTGAAGTCCACGGGTTCGGAGTTCTGGGGCTATCCCAAGGACCGGTTCACCACGCTGGGCGAGACCGAGGACCGGATTCTCGCCACGGCGGTCACGGCCCGGTGGCGTTACCTGCGCAACGATGTGGACTGGGCGAAGAGCTTCGGCTCGATCCGGGAAACCATGCTCGAAACATTCGCCACCACCCACAGCTACGCGTTGCAGCAGAGCCTGCACGAAATGGGCAAGGCAGTGCTGGAAAAGCATCCCGAGGTCGCCGAAGTACGGATGTCGCTGCCCAACAAGCACCATTTCCTGGTGGACATGGAACCGTTCGGCATGCAGAACGAGAACGAGGTTTTCTTCGCCGCCGACCGCCCCTACGGACTCATCGAGGGCACCGTGACCCGCGACGACGTCGACGAGGCACCGCGAGCCTGGTACAGCCTGCCGGAATTCTGATTCCGCCGCCGGGGTCGCCGGAAGCAGAACCGGCGACCCCGTTGTTTCACCTTTCGTCTTTTTCTTCGGAAACCACACCGTTACTCGACGGCAACGCCTGATTCGAGATTTCGCAGAGAATTGATTTAGCTAACCCATATTTCCTCCGTGGCCCAGGAGTACCCAATGCCCCTGTTCATCAGTAGGCGCAATCGCGGCACGAGAAACGGAAGACAGGACTCCCATCCGGTGGACGAGGTACTTCCGCCGGGCAAACTGCTGGCCTACGGTGTGCAGCACATCGCCGCGATGTACGCGGGTGTGGTGGCGCCCCCGCTGATCATCGGCCAGGCACTGGGGCTGGACCCGCTCCGGATGACGCTGCTGATCGGCGCGAGCCTGCTGACGGCGGGAATCGCGACCCTGCTGCAGGCGGTCGGTGTCTGGCGGGTCGGTGCGCGCATGCCGTTCGTCAACGGCGTCACCTTCGGCTCCGTGGCCCCCATCCTGGCCATCGTCGCGCAGCACGACCAGCAACAAGCACTGTCCATAGTCTATGGCTCGGTGTTGATCGCCGGGATCCTCGCCTTCATCGCCGCACCATACTTCTCCCGGTTGGTGCGCTTCTTCCCGCCGCTGGTCAACGGCACCGTGATCACGCTGATCGGACTGTCGCTGTTCCCCGTCGCGATCGGTTGGATAGCCGGTAACGACAGCGAGGCCGCCGACTTCGCCTCCCCGCTGCGGGTCGGCCTCGGGGCTGGGACATTCGTACTGGTCCTGCTGCTCAACAGGTTCCTCAAGGGCTTCTGGAACCGGATCGCACTGCTGATCGGCCTGGTCATCGGAACCCTCGTGGCGTGGCCGCTGGGCGCGGTGGACAGCTCGACCTTCGCGCAGGCCCCGATCTTCGACATCCCCATGCCGTTCGAACTCGCCGCTCCGGCGTTCAGCCTCACGGCGACGATCTCCATCTGCATCGTGATGCTCGTCGCGATGATGGAGAGCACCGCGGACATGATCGCGCTGGGCGAGATCGTGGACCGCCCCGCCGACGAGCAGACGATCGCGGCCGGGCTGCGTGCCGACGGCGCGGGCAGCGCGCTGAGCGCGGTGTTCGGCGGATTCACCTGCAGCGCGTTCGCGCAGAACGTCGGGCTGGTCGCGCTGACCAGGGTCAAGAGCAGGTTCGTCGTGGCGGCCGCGGGTGGCGTGCTGATCATGCTCGGGTTGTTCCCGATCGTCGGCGCCGTGGTCTCGCTGGTACCGCAGCCAGTGCTGGGCGGTGCGGCGCTGGTGCTGTTCGGCTCGGTCGCCTCCAGCGGGATGCGCACGCTGGGCAAGGCTGATCTCGGTAACCCGCTGAACTCGCTGGTGGTCGCGGGGGCGGTGGGGGTCGGCATGATCCCGATCGTGTCGCCGGACTTCTACGAGCACTTCCCCGCCGCGCTGCGTACCGTGCTGGACTCCGGCATCAGCACCGGCTGCCTGGCCGCGCTGGCGCTGAACCTGCTGTTCAACGGGACGCGAGGCTCCGAACAGGACGAGCACCCGGCTTCCGGAGCGGACGAGGCCCCGGAAGGCGCGGCAGCGGTGGTCTCGGCCGACACCGCGGAGCCCGAGGAGGTGGGTGCGGGTGGAACGCAGGCGGGGCCGGTTCCGACCCCCAGACCGAACAGCGTCGCGCAGGACTCCGAACGCGGCGGCTGACAGCGGTTCGCGAGCGCTCGACGAGATGACCCCGACGGCCGGATGATCGGTGCCGCTGCGAAGCACCGCCGCCCCGAGGGCCTCCGAAGAACGACTCTCCCGAAAAGCGGGGATCCGGTCCGCACGACCGGATCCCCGCTTCGCGTGTCTCAGCCGCGGAACTCATCGTGACGCCCAGAGCAGTCCATGGAATAACCGCTCTTCTCGTTTCTGTTTTCTACCCGCGCGCTGATCAGGTTTTCCCGACGCCGAACCGAGTGAACGAGCGGGGAAAAATGTGAATGTCGCGTGAATGCTGCCAAAAAAGGAAGACACGCGGAATACGGCCGTTTCGGCGAATCATTTTCACCCGTCCGGAGCAGGAAACTCGACCGGACGGCGGCAATCCGGCCGAAACTCCGAACAGCTTCTTGTCACCTCCCCCGTCGGTGGGAAAAATTCGCTCCGCCCGTTCGCGAACCGAAAATCATCGTCCACCGATTCCCACGGCGGGAGCGAGCAGATGCCCTACAGACGGCGGGACGCGAAACCGAACGAGACCACCCGGCGAGCGCTGCTCGGTGGCACGCTGCTGGGAACCACCGGCCTGTTGTTGGGCGGCACCGCGGCGGCCGCGACCTCACCCCCGAGCACACGCGCGCTGACCATCGCGGGTACCGACGCATGGGGAGCGCGCCCACCCCGGAGCGAGCCGGTGGTACTGGCACGCCCGGCCCGCAAGATCATCGTGCACCACACCGCCACCCCCAACAGCACGGATTACTCCCGTGCGCACGCCTTCGAGCTGGCACGGTCCATCCAGGACTACCACATGGACCACAACGGCTGGATCGACACCGGCCAGCACTTCACCCTCAGCCGGGGCGGCCACGTCACCGAGGGCAGGCACCACAGCCTCACCGCCTTCGACGGTGGTGGCAGCCACGTGGTCAGCGCGCACACCCGTGGCCAGAACAGGTTGGCCGTGGGGATCGAGAACGAGGGCACCTACAACAGCGTGGCGTTCCCGAGCACCCAGTACGACAAGCTGGTGGAACTCTGCGTGGCGCTGTGCTCGTCCTACGGCATCGAGCCCTACGAGATCTACGGGCACCGCGACTTCAACGCCACCGACTGCCCCGGCGACCGGCTCTACGCCCTGCTGGGGCAGCTGCGCGCGGACGTGGCCGCCTCGGTCGGCGGTGACCCCACCGGGGTGAGCTGGCCGCTGCTGCGCCCCGGGGACGAGGGCGAGCGGGTGCGGATGCTGCAGCACCTGCTCAACGAGCACGGCGCGGCGTTGACCACCGACGGGATCTACGGCCCCGCCACCGAGAGTGCGGTGGGCGACTTCCAGCGCTCCACCGGCGCCATAGTGGACGGTCTGGCGGGCAACCAGACCTGGAACCAGGCGGTCCGCGACCGCGCGAACGGCGACAGCGGACCGGCGGTGCGGGCGGTGCAGCAGCGGCTCGGCACGACGGTGGACGGCATCTTCGGCCCGGTCACCGAGTCGGCGGTGCGGAACTTCCAGCAAGCGCGGGGACTGCGTGTCGACGGCGTGGTCGACGCCCGCACCTGGGACGAGCTGGTCGGCTGATCCTTCGAGCACACCGGTTTTCCCCACGGCGGTGCGCACAACCCGAGCGCGCCGTCCGAACCCCTACAAGGGAGGTAGGAAATGAAACGAACAGGCCGTTCGATGCTGGGTCTGCTCGGCGCGTTCACGCTGAGTCTCGGCCTGCTGGGCGGGGCGAGCGTGCTCGATCCGGCGCCCGCCGCCGCGGACTCCTGCTACACCTGGGGAGAAACGCTGTCCCAGGGTGACAGCGGGAGCGATGTCCGCAAGCTGCAGGTTCGCGTGGCGGGCTGGGCGGCCTACGGCGACCCGGTCAACATCGACGGTGTCTACGGCCCGGAGACCGCCAACGCGGTGGAGCGGTTCCAGAGCGGCTACGGGCTGACCGTGGACGGGATCGCCGGGCCGGAGACCTACGGACAGATCTACGACCTGCAGGACGCCGACTGCACCCCGGCGCACTTCGCGTACTCCGAGTTCACCTCCGGTGACGGCAGCGGCTTCTCCGGAGGGAACACCAGCACCTCGAACGTGCGCACCAACGTGCTGCGCAACATGTGGAAGCTGGAGGCGATGCGGCACAAGCTGGGCGACAGCCCGCTCTACGTCAGCTCCGGGTTCCGCAGCGTCTCGCACAACGACGCCGTGGGCGGAGCCCCGAACAGCAAGCACACCTACGGCCAGGCGGCGGACCTGACCGGTGCTCACTCGCTGTGCGACCTCGCCCGCGCGGCCAGGAGCTCCGGCTTCAACGGCATCATCGGCCCGGGAGCGGCCGGGCACAACGACCACACCCACCTCGACACCCGCTCGGGCAGGTACTGGAACGCTCCGAACTGCTTCTGACTGAGGGTTCCCGTTCAGGTTGATCAGGTGATCGCGTGGCGGAACCTCTCGCGGGCTCTCGCTCCGGGTGCCCGACATCGGGTAGGCAGTGCCGTACCGGGCGACCGGTACGGCACGGTCGTCGCTTCGGCCGAGCACCGATAGTGTCCGGGACGTGACGCGCACCGAACGGCACGGCCGGTACCTGCCGCACTACGCGAGCGTCGTGTGGGCGCTGCTGTTCGCCGCTCTGAGCGTGTTCTGGGCGTTCGGCGGCCGCACCGGCGCGCATCCGCTGGAAACCGACGATCCGACGCCGCTGTTCACGCTGCTGAACCTCGGGGCGGCCCTGCTCAAGGCCGGTATCGGCCTCGCCGCCTGGCTGGCCACGCGGCAGTGGCGACGCCGGGCGGTGCGCGGCCTGCTCGCGCTGGTGCTCTGGACCTCCGGGGTGGTCTGCGCGGTCTACGGCCTGTTCGGAGTGGTGGGCAACAGCCTGGTGCTGGCCGGAGTCGTACCGGTCGAGGGCGGCGTCAGCCACTGGTACTGGTACTACGTGCTGCTCTGGGATCCCTACTGGCTGCTGGGCGGAGTGCTGCTGCTGGCCACGGCGCTGCGCTCCGGCGATCCCCGCGATCCCCGGACTTCGGATACCGGGGGACGAATGTTCTGAGGACGGATGTCCCGAGGGCCGCCCCGAGCGATCCGCGCCCGGAGCGGTGCCTCGCCGCTTCGACGTCGCATCACCCGCCCGGCGATTTCGCGAGAAATCGACGCCGGCCCGGAGCACCGTGGAAACCGGGCAACTGGATACCGCCCGCGCCGCTCCCGAAACATCCTGATGCCCGTACGACGAAACCTCGGATCGACGACGGCCCTTCCGGAGAACCACGAAAACTCCGGAAGGGCCGTCGATTTCTCGCGGAATCGCCGCTCCCGCCCTGATGCGACGGTTCCGGAGAAAACTACACCCGCCCGAGCTCGCGGAGCTCGGACTCGGAGATCCCGGTCATCCGGGCGACCTCCTCGGCGTCGGTGGCGCCGTTGTCCAGCGCCCGCACGAACGACGCCGCAAGCGCCCTGGCTGTGGCGGGCTCGTCCAGTACCGCTCCGCCGGTGGCGGAGACGTAGGCGGCCAGTCGTGCCGCCTCGGGCTCGGCGGACTCGCGGAACTCGGCGAACACCGCCGCGTAGCGCGTGACCAGCTGTGCGGGGTGCAGGTCCCACCCCTGGTAGAAACCGTGCTCCAGCGAACGCCGCACCAGCCCGTAGTGGGTCCGCCAACCGCGCCGCACCTGCTCGGCCTCGCCCACCGGCAGGACGTTGGTCGAGCCGTCGGACAGGAAGATCCCGGTCCCCGCCGCCGACACCTGCATGACGTGCCTGGCGAAGTCGCAGGCCCGGTGCGCCAGGTGCTGGTGCGCGGCGGTGAGTCCGCAGCCGGCCGTGTAGTCGTAGGTGCCGAAGTGCAGCCCGCTGATCCGGTCGCGCCCGGCTCCGATGAACCTCGGCAGCGCCAACCTGCCCTCGGCGTCCACGATGGACTGGGTGGTTTCCACCTGGATCTCGAACCGCAGCGAACCGGAGGCGAGCCCCAGGGTGCGTTCCACCAGCTCCAGCACCTCGACGAACGCCTCGACCTGCCGCACGTCGACGACCTTCGGGAAGGTCAGCAGGAACCCTTCGGGCAGCTCACCGTGCCTGGCGAGCAGCTCGGTGAGGAAGACGTCCAGCGTGCGCACCGAACGGGCACGCAGCTCGGGATCGTCGAAGGACTTCACGCGCAGCCCGAAGTTGCCGGGGGCCGTCCCCTGTCGCAGCCACTCGGCCACCACACCCGCGGTACGCTCGGCGTCGGCGTCCTCCACCTCGTCGCCGGGCGCGCCGTAACCGTCCTCGAAGTCGATGCGCAGGTCCTCCACGGGTGACCGCTGGAGCTTGGCCCGCACTCGCGGCAGGATCTCGGTGGCGCGGCGTTCGGAAACATCGACGATCCCGGCGAGATCCGCCGCGCTCGGGGCGTGCTCGTCGAGCGCCGCCAGGGCCTCGTCTCCCCAGTTCCGAACGGTCCCGGCGTCCACCCTGCCCGCCGGGACGTAGCAGGTGTGCACCGGCTGACGCGCGGTCGCGGTCCTGCGGAACCTGGCGGCGATCCGCGCGTCGACATCGGCCAGCGGTGCCAGCCGAACGTCCACATCGGCCCGGTTCAACGAGGTTCTGGGCACTTGTCCTCCTCCGAATTTTTTGGAGCGTCCGCGACTCGGTTCGCGTGGGCGGTTGCTTGGCGGAACCTCTCGCGGGCTCTCGCTGCGGGTGCCCCGACATCGGGTAGCGGTTCTACACAACGTCGGGACCGTCCTCGCGAGAGCACCACGAGAGAACCCGCGGCGGTGCCGACTACTCGGGAGGTGACAAGCGGCTGGCGCCGCTTACCCGATAATCGGCCCAGCTGAACGAGCACTCACCCCAATCCATGCGGGCACTGTGTTCTCTGTTCGGGCTGTTCGCAGGTGATCGGTCGGCACTCCCTCCGACTCCCGTTCGCGGCGGCCCGGCCTCGAACAGGCACCCGCGGTGGCCGCCCGAACGCTTCCGGGCGGCCACCGTCTCGCTCGATCAGTCGATCTGCTCGTAGGCGGGCAGTGTCAGGAAGTCGACGAACTCGTCGGCCACCGCGACCCGCTCGAACAGCTCGACGGCCCGGTCCAGGTTTTCGACCGGGAAGCCCTCCTCGGCGCGGAGTTCCTTCTCGGTGTCTGCGAGCACCTGGCGGACCAGGTCCTTGGTGACCTGCTGCCCGTCGTTGAGCACGATGCCGTTGTGCAGCCACTGCCAGATCTGCGACCGCGAGATCTCGGCTGTGGCGGCGTCCTCCATCATGTTGTGGATACCGGCCGCACCGTTGCCGCCGAGCCAGGACACGATGTAGCGCACCCCGACGTCCACGGCCGAGCGCAGCCCCCCGAGGGTCTTGTCACCGGCGGTCTCCGCGGTGTTGAGCAGGTCGGACGCGGCGACGGAGACGTCCTCGCGCTTGCGGTCCAGCTGGTTGGGCTTGTCGCCCAGCACCGCGTCGAACTCCTCCTTGCACACCGACACGGTGTCCGGGTGGGCCACCCAGGAACCGTCGAAGCCGTCGTTGGCCTCGCGGCGCTTGTCGTCGTGGATCTTGGCCAGCGCCCGCTCGGTGACCTCCGGGTCGCGCCGGTTCGGGATGAACGCGGCCATGCCGCCGATCGCGAAGGCACCGCGCTTGTGGCAGGTGCGCACCAGCAGTTCGGTGTAGGCGCGCATGAAGGGGGCGGTCATGGTCACGCTGTTGCGGTCGGGCAGCACGAAGTCCGATCCGGCCGAGCGGAACGTCTTGATCACGCTGAACAGGTAGTCCCAGCGCCCGGCGTTGAGACCGGCGCTGTGCTCGCGCAGTTCGTAGAGGATCTCCTCCATCTCGAAGGCCGCGGGGATGGTCTCGATGAGCACGGTGGCGCGCACCGAGCCCTGCGGCACGCCGAGCTCCTGCTGGGCCTGCACGAAGACGTCGTTCCACAGCCTGGCCTCGAGGTGGCTCTCCATCTTGGGGAGGTAGAAGTACGGCCCGGTGCCGCGGCGCAGCCCCTCCTGCGCGTTGTGGAAGAAGTACAGCCCGAAGTCCACCAGCGCGCCCACGACCGGCTGACCGTCGACGAGGATGTGCCGCTCGTCGAAGTGCCAGCCGCGGGGGCGGACCAGCGGGACGGCGTGCTCGACGTCGTCGCGCAGCTTGTACTGCTTGCCGTTGGAGTGCAGCTCGACCTGCTTGCGGATGGCGTCGTAGAGGTTGACCTGGCCGGAGACGACGTTGCTCCAGTGCGGCGTGTTGGCGTCCTCCAGATCGGCCAGCCAGACCTTGGCGCCGGAGTTGAGCGCGTTGATCGCCATCTTGCGGTCGGTCGGGCCGGTGATCTCGACGCGGCGGTCGCGCAGCGCGGGCGGGGCCTCGGCCACCCGCCAGTCGGACTCGCGGATGTCTCGGGTCTCCGCCAGGAAGTCCAGCTTGCCGGTCCTGGCGGCCTCGTCGCGGCGCTGCTGCCTGCGGGCGAGCAGCTCGTCCCGTCGCGCACCGAAGGTGCGTTGCAGCCGGGCGACGAAGTCCAGTGCCTCGGGGGTGAGGATCTCGTCGCCGCGCTCCACGGGAGCACCGAGGACCTCAACGCCCTGTGCCGGGGTCGATTGGGACATGAGTCCACCTCTTTCTGATGCCGGGTTACAGACGGTGGCTGGTGACACAGCTTGCCGCGCCGGTGGCGCCCTCGCACCCCTTCGGAACCCACCCGCCGTGCTCGTCCGGCCGGGCGGTCGGAACGGCAAGGACGGGTTCGAAGGTCGAAAGACTCGACCGAGCCCGTCACCGGCTCGCGGTACGCCCGTTATGTTTTTTGCATCGTGGAGGTTAGTTTCCGCATGCCGTTACAGGCAAGATGAAGTGGACCACCTACACCGACCGACCCGAGGGTGCCCCGCTCCGGACAAGGGCACCGGGGCTCCGTTGACTGGAGCCGAACCGGAGTGGCGAGATCGCCTACATCGGGAGCTCTCGGGCTGATCGGGTGGATACACTGGCCCATCGCCGTACGGTGGAGGCGGAAACCGACCGCCGACGGGGTCGAGCAACACACGGGAAGAGGAACACTGGATGGCGGCTGGACAGGACGCGAGCGGGAGCGGATCCGATCGCGCCAAACCCACGCAGGGCGGCGTTCAGTCGGTCGAACGCACCTTCGAGCTGCTGGAGCTGATGGCCGACGCGGGAGGCGAGGTCGCCCTCAGCGACCTGGCGGAGGCTTCGGCGCTGCCGCTGCCGACCATTCACCGCATCATGCGCACGCTCGTCCGCACGGGCTATGCCCGGCAACAGCCGTCCCGCCGGTACGCGTTGGGGCCGAGCCTGATCCGGCTCGGTGAGACCGCCAGCCGCACCCTGGGTTCCTGGGCCCGGCCCTACCTGGCCGAGTTGACCGAGGCCACCGGGGAGACCTCCAACATGGCGGTGCTCGACGGAGCGCAGATCGTCTACGTCTCGCAGGTTCCCTCACAGCACTCGATGCGGATGTTCACCGAGGTCGGCAGACGCGTGGACGCGCACGCCACGGCCGTGGGCAAGGCCGTGATGGCCCACATGCCCGAGGAGAACGTCATCCAGGTTCTCAACCGCACCGGAATGCACCCGCAGACCGAGCGGACCATCACCAGCGTCGACGGTATGCGCGAGGAACTCACCCGGATCCGTGAGCTCGGCTACGCGCTCGACGACGGGGAGCAGGAGGTCGGGGTGCGCTGCTACGCGGTGGCCGTCCCGGACGCGCCCGCGGCTTCGGCGATCTCGATCAGCGGCCCCGAGGCGAGGATGAAGCGGATCGCCGTCGACGACGTGGTGCCGCTGATGCGGCGGCTGGCCACCGACCTCGGCAACGAACTCAGCGCGGCCGGTGAGCCCGGCTGAGGCTGGGGCGATCCCGGTTGGGGCGATCCCGGTTGGGGCGGGCACCGGCCCGAGGACGGCCGCGGCGCGGCGTAGATTTCTCGCGAAATCGCCGCGCCGCGGCGCACAGAACGCACACCGGCTCGGTTCCGGGCGGAACGAACAGAGCGCCCCGAACCCCGGAAACGGGGCCTCGGGGCGCTGCGGCGGTGACGCGATCCGCGCGGTCCTCGGGTGACCGCGGGCGAGGTCAGACCTGGCTGACCGGGGTGACCTTCAGCTCGGCACCGATGACCGGCTCGTCGGGCCAGGCGACCTCGATCTGCTTGCGCTGCACACCGGTGGGCGCCTGGAACGAGACCGAACCGAGCTCGTTGCGCTGTCCGACGGTCGGCTGGATGAAGTAGGACACTCCCGAGTGATCGGCGTCGATGGTGACCGGCTCCGCCACGGTGTGCTCCGCGTGGGCCGAGATGCCCGGCGCGGTCTCACCGTTGGGCTGGAAGAACCTCGGATGAGTGGGGAATCCCTGCATCAGGCAGTGGGTGTCGGCGTCGGCGGCGGTGTAGTGCACCGCGAAAGCCCGCTGCCCGGCACCCCCGTGCGGATCCTTGGTGATGTTGATCGAGAGGTCGTTGGCGGTGCAGGAGGAAACCCGCGAAGCGGCCGTGTCCGCCGCGGCTGACTGCTCCTGCTGGGTGCCGGAGGTGGCGCCGAGGGCCGTGCCCACCACGGTTCCGGTGGCTAGAAAAGTGGCGGCGATGCTGGTGGCAATCGTCGAACGCTTCATGACGGAATTCTCCTCGCGGATTACTGGAAAACGATCGATCCGATCGACTTTCACACCGTAGGACGCTCATTCCCGAAAACGGTTCACCAAAAGTGAAACAAATCACACAAAAACAACCCGAGCTGTCGGCGTTATTCCACGGACCACCGGAAACGAACAGCCCTGGTCACGAAACCACCCCCGAAAAGAGCAACCGGAAAAGGGCGAAAACCATCCTATCGACCACGAGGAAATTTTCGGACATCTCGGAACATTCCCGTTCAATCTCGGTAGATCCCGATCCGCGAGGAACACGGCGGAATCCCGTCGATCCCGGCAAACGTCGTGAACCGCGATTCCGAGCAGGGGCGCAGCCGGTGTTCCGAACAGGGACCCGGACCTACCGGTCGGTCCCGGTTTCGGCGGACAGGCGGCGCAGCGCGGCTTCCCCGGCGTGCCGCACGTGGACACGGGCGACGGCCGCCGCCAAGGCGGTGTCGCCCGCGGCGAAAGCCGCGACCAGCTGGTGGTGCTCCTGCCTGGCCTCCTCGTTGCGCGCTCCGGTGTTGGCGAGGTTGATGTAGCGCTCGCAGGTGTGCCAGAGCATTCTCACGTGACGCCGCATCGTTCCCTCCCCCAACGCGTCGAAGGCGACGAAGTGAAAGGCGCGGTGCGCACGCAGCATCTCGGCCCGATCCACCTCGGGATCGAGGTCGTCCATCCGGTCCAGCTCGACACGCATGCCGGCGGCGACTCCGAGGGGGTCGGAGCTCACGGCACGTTCGGCCGCCATGACCTCGAAGGTCTCCAGCAGCCGGAAGCAGTCCTCGACCTCCTGCTCGCGCAACGGACCGACCACCGCTCCCCGGTGCGGATAAACTTCGACCAGCCCCTCGGCCACCAGTTCACGGAACGCCTCGCGCAGCGGGACCCGGCTGACATCGAGCTCCTCGGCCAGTCCCGCCAGGCGCAACCTCGTCCCCGGGGGATAACTGCCGAGCACGATGCCCTGGCGGATCTGGTCGGCGACGACGTCGGTTCTGGTGTCGGCGGGCTCGTCGGTTCGGGTCACCTGCGGTTCCTCCTGCGGCGGCGCACCGGGACAGTCTGCCACCGCGGAAACGTTCGCCGGGAACTCACCGAGCGGCCGGTCTCCCGGGAAACGAGTCCGCGGGGCGACACTCCCGGAAGTGTTCAAACCTCGACGGCAGCGCCGGGAAGACCGGCGAGCGGCGGCCCGATGTAGCTTTCCGCGAAGTTCCGCGCGTAGGCGGGTGAGTTCCGTAGCTGCCACAACCGCGACCGCTGGAGCCGCTGGCGGAAGGCGGCATCCGGCGAGTCGGAAGGATAGTAGGTGTGCGTCGTGTGCAGCAGTGCGTGGCTGAACTCCTGCGCCTTCCAGACATCGGGTACCCGCCGCTGGGAATAGTGGTCCAGCGCGTTCTCTTCCCCGGTCTCCAGGTGCTCGGTTACGGTCCGCGTGAACTCGGCCGCGTCGGCGATGGCGAGGTTCATTCCCTTGCCGCCGGACGGTGTGATGATGTGTGCGGCGTCGCCGAGCAGGAAGACACGGCCGTGGCGCATCGGTTCGGTGACCCGGCTGTGCATTTCCAGGATGTTCTTGCTGAGGATCTCGCCCTCGTGCAGCGTCCAACCGGGCTTGGCCAGCCGGGTGCGCAGCTCCGACCAGATCCGTCGGTCCGGCCAGTCCTCGATGGACTCGCCGAGGGGAATCTGCAGGTGAAACCGGGTCACGCTGTCCGAACGCAGCAGGTGCCCGGCGAAACCGTTCCGGTGTTGCGCGTAGATCGTGTGCTCGGCGGACGGCGGCGCGTGGGCGAGGAGGGTCAGCCAGCGGAACTCGTGCCGCATGGTGTACTCGGTCACCGCGTCATCGGGAACGCCGTCCCCGCAGGCGCCGTGCTGACCGTCCGCCCCCGCCAGGTAACGCGCGCGGATCACGGTGCCGTCGACACAGCGAACCGTGGTGTGTTCGGAGTACCCGCACACCGAGTCCACCGCCGTCGCGTACCGCACGTCCCCACCGGCCCGCTCGTAGGCGTCGAGCAGATCAGCGACTATTTCCTGCTGGGGATAGACCCATTGCGGAATCCCGTCGTAGTGCGCGGAGTAGTCGGTGAAAAAGGCGGTGCCCTCGGCGCGGAACTCACAGCCACGGTGTACCGCGCCCGCCGCGTGCAGTCCGCCCGCCAGTCCGTTCTCGGCGAGCAGTTCGACCGTGCGACGTTCCAGCAGGCCCGCGCGCGAGCGGCCCACCAACTGCTCACGGTCGCAGCGGTCGAGGACGACGGTGTCGATTCCCCGCGCCAGCAGCAGGTTCGCCGCGGTCAACCCCGCCGGTCCGGCTCCGACGATCACTACCGTGGTGTCGATTTCGGACACGTGCCACCTCCCGCGAGCGGGTCGACCCGGCATCGAGGGGTTCCGCCGTACACGACTCGCGCTCCACGGCCGGTACGTGTGGTGATCCCCCGACTGATCACCCCGCGGAACCCCGTCGATCGGTGCCGGACAACCCTGGCAAGGGTAAGTTTAATTAAATATTGACGTCAACGGCTGAAACGAGCAGGATCTGCCCTGCACTACGACGTTGACAAAACACGTGACCTCATACTTTGAATTAGACCCTGGGGAAGGCGCAGTGCACCAGCCCCTCCCGGAACGGCACGAGCGACGGCTCGGGAACGTTCGGCACGGCGTCGTTCGATACGGGGTATCCGGCACTGGGCAGGATCGTTCCTGAACACCACTTACGAACCGGCACGGACGTGCGTGCTTCCCACTTCCGGAGGTGAACGGCCGGTTCGTCGTTCGCACCGACGTCAGATCACCCCCATCCGTAACGCGTAGGCCACCGCGTGCGGTCTGTTCCGCAGCTGAAGACGACCGGTGAGTTCGGAAACCACTCGCTTGACCGCTCGTTCGGAGAAGTTCAGCTCCTCGGCGATCTCGGAAGTGTCGAACCCGTGCGACATCAACCGCAGCACATCGATTTCCCTGGGAGTGAGCCCGGACGCGTGCAGCCCGTTCGGCGCGAGAACCTCGCGCTGCAGCTGTTCGAAGTGTCGCAACAGCTCACCGAGCATCGTCGAGGGCAGCAGTCCTCCCCCCGCCGCGGCGGTGCGAACGGCCTCCTCGATCCGCTCCCGGGAAGCCGCCTCGCGCGGCAGCACCGCGGCCACGTTGCACTCGACGGCCGGCACCAGGTCGTCGCGCGTGATCTCGCAGAGGATCATGATGACGGGCGCGTTGAGGGTCGCCTTGATCTTGCGCAACGTCGAGGCCACGTCGACGGTCAGCCGCTCGGCCACCACCACGACTACGTCCACCGGAGTGTGCTCCTCGGCGGGCACCACCTCGATGTTCGGCCGGCTGTCCAGGTAATGACTGACAACCATGCTGGTCAACGGGTCCACGGTCCGCACGAACACTCGAATCGAGTTCACCGGAGCCTCCTAGCACCGCGAGCAATCGTCTGGGATGAAGTGTGTGGACGGCAAATTCGGCAGTGCTCAGCACAGGCCGTCAGTACGGCGCGGACAGCGACTCAAAGCGGAACCTCCGCCAGAACCGGAAGGAGGCAAGCGAATTGTGAACCAAACAACAACAAATCTTTACCGACGGAAACACAATCTCTACTCCTGTTCCGGGATCCTCCGAGTGAGCAGCGGGTTCGCCGGTCGTGCCCGAATCAATCGTGTTTCGACCGATACGGTCAACGAGTTCTGCGACACCGCCATAAAGGTATACACCGGTTCGTTACCGGTCAAGGTAAACGCGAGTAACCCAACACGCAGGCAGGAAGTTCCGACACCCTTATCCTCGCCGAAGCGCAGGTCACGGGGTGAGCAGTAGTAGGTCCACACTCGACGATCATCAACCGGGAGACCGTGCGGACAATGCCCGGCAACGCCCCGCAACCCCGGAACGCGATGTTAAGAAATCCTACCACCGGACGATCTGTGATAAATACCGGCGAGAAACGAATAAACGTATCAGAATACAGGCATAAGACGCACTCGCGACTTGTTGGCACACAAGTGACAACCTCTCGCGGCGCCGCACCGGTAAAGCCGAATCGACGAGCAAGGAAAATTCCGGACACGCACGCCCGCGGCCACGAAAAACAACGGAACGCGATCAAAATATGAATACCATTCTAAGAATTTCCCCGGAAGGCCGCTGAACTGTGCTTTCCGGAGTGGCACCTCGAACCGGTTCGATCACGAAGCGTGACAGCCGTGCGGATCGCCGCGCACGAGTCCGGTGAGTAACGAACGTGTGGGGCCTCGAAATGAACGGACAGTTGACCGGGGACGACGTCGCGCATGCCCTGTCGCGGCTTCGCGAGTTTCCCGGCGGGAAGCGTCAGCGGGTCACGCGGGCACCGGGCTTCGGTACCCACGGAGACTCCACGGGTTTCTGCCCTCCAGACGCATCCTGCGGTACAGCAGGACGATGTAGACGACGTCGAGCACCACCATCGTCGGTATCAGCCCCAGGAAAAGCGTCCGAGAGGGATAGAGCAGGAATCCGGTCAAACCGGCGGAGAACGTACCGAGGAACTTCGCCACGGCGATGTGGAGGGACTGCCCCACCGAGGAGTCCCGACGGCGCAACATCAGGATGAACGCGGCGCTCAGGAACACGTTGATGATCATGCCGATGTACATCCCGTCACGGTCGTGGAACTCGTTCGCACCGGCCATCACCACCAGCGACGACCACACCGCCAGGCCGCCGAGCAGCACTCGGAACGTGAACCGGGACAGGTGAGGATAGTCCCTCGGACCGTAGCGGAACGCCTGGTAGAACAGGAACACGTTGATCACCGCCCAGACCGTGTTGATCTGCCGCTGGCTCGGTGTCTGCTCCAGGATGAACCCGAGGCTGAACTCCCAGGAGAAGTTCACCGCCACCATGTAGGCGGGAACGGCGATCCGACCGTCCAGGATCGTCTGCCGGATGGACAGCAGGTAGGTCAACAACCAGCCCACCACGGTCGGCCCCGCGACCGACCAGAAGAGCCAACGTGGGATGTCGACGGCCTCGACCGTGACCGGAGCGACGTCCGACATCGGGACCAGGAACGGCGGCAGCCAGCTCAAGTCGATTCCGTACCTTTCTCGAACAGCGCGAACAACGAACCCGACAGCATCGCGAACTGACTGCCCGATGTCGGGCCTCGCCGGAGCGAGAGCCGTGCGAGAGGTTCCGCCAAGCGAACCCCACGAGAACCGAGATCCACCACACCTCACTAAAGCCCGGGAACGATCGAATCCAGCCCGAAGAACGAGCCCCCGTAGAGCTCGTGGCCGACCTGCACGTTGAGCATGGCGTGCCTGGCAGCGGTGTTGGCATCGCGCCAGTACTGCTGCATCGGGCTCGCCTCGGCGAACGCCGAGGCACCGTAGGCCCACATCAACTCGTCCAGTGCCCCGGTTATCAGCTTCACCGAGTGCGCCGCGTCGCCGCGAATCCTGCGCAGCTCGTTCTCGGGGACCGAGACCGCCCGCTCGGCGGCCGTGTCGATCGCGTCGGCCGAGCGGCGCACGTGCATCTCGGCGGCGTCGATGTTCAGCGCCGTACGCCCCAGTTCGGAGACGAACGTCGGGGAGTCGGGCTGGCTGGCGTAGGTGCTCGGCGGGATCTTGCGCGACGGCGCCTTCTCGATCACGCAGGAGAGCGCGGCCTGCCCGATGCCGAGCACGACGGAGGCGCAGATGACCGCCATCGCCGCCACCGCCGGGGACCGGAACAGCGGGTTCAGGTCGAGGTCGGTGCTGTGCTGCCGCCCCAGCTGCACCTCGGCGGGGATCACCCGGTGCTCGGGGACGTGGACCTCCTCGGCGACGACGGTGTGACTTCCGGTGGCCCGCATGCCGACGGTGAACCAGGTGTCGGCGATACCGACATCGCCGACGGGAACGAGCACGGACACCGGACGCACGGTCTCGCCGCCGCTGTCGAGTTCCTTCGCGCTCAGGATCACCCAGTCGTCGTGCAGGATGCCCGAGGCGTAGGGCCACTTGCCGGTCAGCGAATACCCCCCTTCGGACGGAACCAGCTCCCCGGCGGCGACGAAGATCGAGGCGAGCTTCGCGCCGGGGTTGTCGCCGAACACCTCGTCCTGGGCCCGTACGGGGAACCTGCTCGCGAACAGGTTGGATCCGTTGATGTTGTTGACGACCCACGAGGTGGAGGGACAGTGGTGCGAGAGCGCCTTGGTCACCTCGCTCAGGGTGCGCACTCCCGTCTCCAGCCCGCCGTAGCGGCGGGCCGTCCAGAGTCTGCCCACCCGGGACTCGTCGATCGCCCGAACGGTGTCGTCCGGGAGCCTGCGTTCGCGGTCGCCGCGGGCAACGCCGTCCGCCAGTACCGGGCCGATCGAGCGGACCCGTTCCAGCAGCTCGTCGCGCGGCTCCTTGGTGTCCTCGGTCGGACTCGTCATATGGCTGTCTCCTGGAGTGCGTTGTTGTCGATTCGCGCCGTACCCGCGCGTCGGAGCCACGCCGCGGGTTCGTGCGGTGGGGTCGCGACGAGGAGGGACCGCCTGCCGGGGATCACCAGTCCGGTGGATCGGATATCAGGTTGGTGATGTCGAAGTAGTCGCGCCACGCGCTGATGCGGCCGTCCCTGATCTCGAAGGCGGCCATGACCTTCAGGTTCAGCGCGATGGGACTGCCGTCGGAACGGAGCATGTCCTCGACCCGTTCGACCAGCACGGTCTCGCCGGTGGTGACGATGTGCCTGAACCGCACCCTCAGCTGGGCGAAGTCGGCGGGCATCATCTCCAGGATCCGCCGTTTTCCGTGACAGACCGGGGAACCGGGGTTCTCCCAGACGCAGTCCTCGGTCAGGAAACGCTCCACGGCGGAACGGACGTCAGCAGGGGACGGTCCCATTCGGCCCAGGAACTCACGAACCAGACTCCGGTGTGCTGCGGCGGACACGATCAGCTCCCTGTCCAGCTCGTATCGGTACGGCCGAGGATCAGCCCGAGCGCCTCGTGCAGCCGCGCCTCGCTGTCGGAGCCGTCCTCGGTGCTACGCCAGGCGACGTGGTTGTCGGGACGAACCAGCACCGCGCCCCCGGCGCCGACGCCCGCCGTTTCCCGCCAGGTGCCGTCGACGTCGGTGCGACGGGTGGGCCCCTCCTCCCCGACAGGGCCGTGCTCCGCGATGGGCACGACGGTCAGGGACACGCCGTAGTACTCGGCCACGCGCTCGGCCGTCGCCGTCCAGGAACCGGACTGCTCATCGGTGAACAGCACGAAACCACCACCGGCTCCGACGAGGTCGTGCGTGGACACGTCTTCTTCCCGCACGAGTCGGGCGTGCGGCAGCCGGTGTCCCGGCCTGGTCGTCGGCCGGTGCCCGCACCCCATGGGGTCCCGCTCCGGCGGGGGCGTCCCGTCGGGAACCAGCGCACCCTCCTCGTAGGCGAATCCGATCTCGATGTCGTGCGCCTGGTACTCCACCCGCTGCGTGGCGAAGACCTCCTCGGCCCTGGCCCGCCGTGTCCGCCCCATCGGGGTGTCGGAGAACAACGCGCGAATGTTGGCGCGGGCCGATGCCAGCGGTTGCCCCGGCAGCAGGCCGAGTCCCGCGTGGGCGACCGCGTGGTTGCGGAAGGCGTACATCGCCCAGCTCACGTTGCGGCGTGCCACCGGAAGCCGCTCCGCCTCGTAGGTGTCCAGCAACCGTGGAGCAGCGGTGCCGTCCAGCACCGCGCCGAGTTTCCAGGCGAGGTTGTGTCCGTCCTGGATCGCGGAGTTCAGCCCGAGACCGGTGGCGGGTGGCTGGCGGTGGGCGGCGTCGCCCGCGAGGAAGACGTCGCCGACGCGGAAGGTGCTCGCCACGACGCCCTCGGGCCGGTAGTCGCTCACCCGGTGTATCTCCAGGTCCAGTTCGGGCAGTTTGAGCAGCTGCCGGATCCTGTCGAGCATGGCCTCCTCGCCGAGGTCCAGCTCGCTGTCGGGAGCCGGGTGGAAGTGCAGCGCCCACTCCCGGCACTTCAGTCCCCACTCCGGCCCGAGGGCGACCATTCCGTAGCGGGATATGGGACCGCCGTCCATCCCGACGAAATTGGTCATCAGCACCGAGTCACCGGGCCACCACTCGGCGAGGTCCGCGTTGAAGTGCACGGACACGACGTCGAGCGCGCCGCCCTCACCCGTCATCTCGACACCGAGCTCGTCGCCGATGGCGCGTCCGCCGTCGGCCGCGACGAGGTAGCGGGCTCGAACGGTGAAGCGGTGTCCGGTGGAGGTCTCGGTCACCACGGCGGTCACGCCGGAGTCGTCGCTGGTGAACTCCTCCAGCACATGACCGAACAGCACGCTCTCGGGCGCCCGGTCGACGGCGTGCCGGTGCAGCAGCGGTTCGAGCCGGTGCTGCGGGAAGTTGGTCGAGGGGCAGGGGCTGTCGGCCAGGTACGGTCCCGCCGTCGAACCACCTCCGAACGCGTCCATCCGGTGCAGATCCAGCGCGTCCAGCTCGCCGTCACCCGCCAGCGAGGTACGCCAGACGACCTCGCTCATGTTCTCCAGCGGTGCGCCGCCCCGGTAGATCTCCGCCGCGAGTCCGTGTTGGCGGAAGATCTCCATCGTTCGCTGGTTCAGGTAGTGGGCTCGTGGCAACGCCGAGGGCGACTCGCGGCGTTCCACGAGAAGGTGCTCGACACCGAGATCGGACAGGAAGATCGACGTGGACAGACCACAGCCACCTCCCCCCACGACGAGCACCGGGATTTCGTGGTCGGGCATCGGTTACTCCAACGACGATCGGACTCGGGAAAACGACTCGCGTGCTCGCGGCGCGGGAAGCGGCCTGTCGAGGTGAGCGGGCTGTCGGGCTGAGCGGGCCCGGCCGCCGAAGTCTCCGACCACGAGCGCATCGCTCATAACCGCCGCTCGGCCTCCCGCACCGCGATGGCGGCCGAGGGGCAGAGCAGCGCGGCCTCGCGGACCCCTTCGTGCTCGTGTTCGGCGGGGGCCTCGTCCAGCAGCACCACCACTCCGTCCTCGTCACGCTGGTCGAACACCTCGGGAGCGGCCGAGACGCAGTGACCCGCCGCCACGCAGCGGGACTGGTCGACGTCGATGTTCACTCTCATGACCTCCTCAGCAGAATTCACCAGGTGACCGGCAGGTTGCGAACCCCGAAGACCAGCGCCTTGGTCCGGTACTCGATGTCCTCCTCGGAACAGGCGAACCGCAGCTCGGGGAACCTGTTGAACAGCGCGGGCAGCGCGATGCGCAGCTCCATGCGCGCCAGCTGCTGGCCGAGGCACTGGTGTGCGCCGTAACCGAAGGCGACGTGGTGCTTCGGGGGATTGCGCACGTCCAGCCGATCCAGGTCGCGCTCCGCCGCCTCCGGCAGGTCGCGGTTGGCGGCCAGCACCGAGACCACCACGCGTTCGCCCTCCTCGATCTCCTGGTCGCGTACCGCCATGTCCTCACCGGCCTGTCGCGGCATCGCGGTGGCCGGGGAGCAGTAGCGCAGCAGCTCCTCGACGGCTCCGTCGACCGCGTCGGGCTCGTCGCGCACCACCGCGAGCTGATCCGGGTTGCGCAGCAGCAGCGTGGTGCTGGCGGAGAGCATGCTGGCCGTGGTCTCGTGTCCGGCGATCAGCAGCATGTTGCCGATCCCGACCAACTCCTCGTCGGTCAGCTCGTCGCCGTGGTCGCGCACCACGCTTCCCAGCAGGTTGTCGCCTGGGCTCTCGCGGTGGGACGCGATGAGCGTGGCCATGTACTCGTCCATCTCGGCCAGGTTCTGGATCTGCGTCTCGCGGCTGGTGTTGACGTCCAGCCCGACCTGGGCGCGATGCTGGAAGTCCGCGCGGTCCGCGTAGGGAACCCCGAGCAGTTCGCAGATCACCAGCGTGGGGATGGGTGTGCTGAACAGCCGCACGAGGTCGGCACCGGCACCTGCCCGCTCCACCGCGTCCAGCCGGTCCGAGACGATCCGCTCGATCATCGGCCGCAGCGAGCGCACCCGCTTGACGGTGAAGGCTCCCGTGAGCATGCGCCGCAGCCGGGAATGGTCGGCACCGTTGTAGTTGAGCAGGTTGCCCGGCTGGTTGAGCATGGTCCGCGGCGCGTCGGGATCGAAGACGAATCCCATCCGCAGCCTGGTGTCGCTGAGCGCGTTCTTGGCGTCCTCGTAGCGGGTGATCGTGGCCGCCTCGAACTCGTCCAGCAGCGGACTGGGCACCATAATCCGCGGCAGCTCCTCCGAGCGCTGCATCTCGTACAGCTCGTCGGCCGGGGTGAAGGGACACCCTTCCGAACGCGCGGCGATGGGCAGTGGTTTGGGTTCGCTCATGGGGTCTTCCCCTCTCGATGAAGTGGTGAGCAACGGACTTCTCCACCGGGTGCGGGGCCCGGAAAGGTCGGCGCGGGGGCCCGGTCCGGCGAATTCCCGGGTCGAGCGGAACCCCCGCTCCGAAAGGGCTCGATCAGAATCTCCGGTCGGTGAGGAAGGCGGCCATTTCCAGCAGTTCCTCGCGTACGGACGGCGAAAGGCCGTCGTGCTCCAGGCATTCGCGTGCGGCAACCACCCGGCGCGCCAGCTCCTCGTGCGCCCACTCGCGCCCACCGGCGCGTTCCACAAGCTCGGCGACGCGGCGCACCTGCCGCTCCTCCAACGGCTCGGAACCGTGGTACAGCGCCGAGAGCTCGTCCGAACCGCTCTCGTTCAGCGCGAACACCAGCGGCAGTGACTTCTTGCGCACCCTGATGTCGGCCAGCACCTGCTTGCCGGTGCGTTCCGGATCGCCCCAGATCCCGAGCTGATCGTCGACCAGTTGGAACGCGACTCCGAGATGCTCACCGAACCGGGCGAGGCGGTGCAGCGGCTCCGCGTCCGCGCCGAGCAGTTCGGCACCGATCGAACACGCGCAGGAAAGCAGCGCGCCGGTCTTGTCGCCCGCCATGCGCAGGCACTCGTCCAGTGTCACGTCGTCCCGCCGCTCGAACTCCACGTCGGCGGCCTGACCGCTGATCATGCGCCGCGTCGCCGTGGCCAGGGAGTTGGCGGCGCTTCCGGCACCCGGTTTCCCGCTGTCGAGCAGCACTCCGGTAGCCGCCGCCAGCAGCGCGTCACCGGTCAGGATGGCCCGGGGAACCCCGAACAGGGTCCACGCGGTCGCCCTGCCGCGACGGGCCGAGTCGTTGTCCATGATGTCGTCGTGCAGCAGCGAGAAGTTGTGCACCAGCTCCACGGCCACCGCCGCGGCCACGCCGTCCGCCGGATCGGCGCCCGCGCTTCGCGCCGACAGCAGGGCCAGGGACGGACGGACGAGTTTGCCGCTCCACTCCTCGGTGGGCCTGCCCTGTTCGTCGGACCATCCGTGGTGGTAACCGGCGACCAGCTCCGTGTCGTGGCACAGGTAGTCGCGCACCGCCGCGCGCAGCGCGGGGCGAACCAGCGCGATGCCCGCGTCGAGCGCCGCGGGGTATCGCTCCGCGGAGGATCGTTCCGCGTGTGTCGTGCTCATGGGACCACCACCGTGTCGGCGTGTGCTGTTGTTCCGCCGCACCGCGCTCGGTGTGGAGCGGCCGGATGGTCCCCTTGGGTTGTCCGGTACCACCCGGCACCGGGGCGGGCCGGTGACCTGTCGCGTGACATGGCGTTGCGCCCTCACTCTCTGCGACGACCGTCAATCGCGGGTCGATAGCTCATCGGGAGTCGGGATCGTCGGGTGGAACAGCGAACGAAGCAGTACCCGCCGGGAGGTCAGCAGACTGCTGGGCGGTGCCAGCAGGAAGAGGACGTCGCGAAACGCGCGGCACACCACCGGATCGCCGGGCACCCGCTCGCGGACCCGTTCGAGGTACCAGTCGCGGAGTCCGTCGGCGGGGCCGTCGCGCAGCGCGTTGCCCTCCGCGCCGGGCATGGGACTGTCCGCGCCGGTGGCGACGTCCCAGGCACCGCGTGCCGAGGCCAGCACCGCCCGCTGCGCACGCCGCGTCGTGAGTCGGCTCCCGCTCGCGGCCAGCTCGCGGGACAGGGCGACGGCGTTCATGGCCGCGACCGAGATCCCCTGGCCGTAGACGGGGTTGAACGCGCAGAGGGCATCACCGACGACGAGGAGACCGTTCGGGAGGCCGGCGGCGCGGTCGTAGCGACGACGCCTGTTCGCGGTGTGCCGGTAACCCACGGGGCGGGTGAGCGGTTCCGCCTGTCGCAGCCACCGGTGGGGAGCCGGGTGTGGAAGCCCGCGGGCGAACTCCACGAAACCGTCCGGATCGGTGGGAGGTGGGTTCGCGCGGGGGCCGGACAGCGTCACCATCATGCGGTCGTCCTCCGCGGGCAGCAGGATGGCTCCCAGCGGCTGCGCCGCGTCGGGGACGATGTAGAAGCCGCTCACCCGGTCGAGCGGCTCGCTGCTGTCGGTGCGGAAGGAGCACGTGGCGTATGCCCGCCCGGTAGCCAGCACCTCCTCCGGCGGTGCGGTGACGCCGAGAGCGTCCAGCCACTCGGGAGTTCTGCTCGCCCGCCCGGTGGCGTCGATCACCAGGTCGGCGCTGATTTCCCGCTGTTCGCCGAGTTCGACCCCACGCTCGCGGAAGACGGCTCCCGCCACGCGCTGGGAGTCGCCGAGCAGACCGGTCACCCGGCTCGAGGTCCTGACGTCGATGTGGGGGTGGCGTTCCAGCACGCGGTGGCGGATCAGGTGTTCCAGCAGCGGTCGGGACGCGGTGACCACGGGTTCCGAAGGGTGCCGCCGTGACACCCACTGTCCGGCCTGCCACACCCCGAGGTCGGCCGGGACAGACAGCGATGGGGCCCCTTTCCGGTGCAGCAGCCGCGAGAGTTCGGGAAGCAGTTCGTCCAGCGCCCTGATGCCGCTGGTGAGCAGCACGTGGGTGTGCGGGGACTGCGGGACTCCACCTCGGGCCACGGGCTCGTCCGGATAGTGATCGCGTTCCAGAACGGTCACCCGTTCGGCGTGCCCCGCGATGGCGTGGGCGGTCAGCAGCCCGGCCACGCTTCCGCCGAGCACCGCGACGTGCCCGAGCGAACGGGTCGTGGTCGGTGCGCGCAATTGTCCGGTTCTCCTCAACACCCGGGTGACTCCGCGGTGCTGTCGTCGTCGCCCACCGCGCTTTCGGCGGCTGCTTCGTCGATCCGCCGCCGCAGGTAATCGACCCCGGAGGTCTCCCCGGTGCCTTCCAGATCACCGAGCATGTGCTCCACGAGCTTGAGGTGGGTGTATCGCCAGCTCCGGGTCGCCGCGCGGAGCCGGACGAGTTCGCGTTCCGCGAGCTCGATCCCGCCTGACTCGACACGATCGGCGGCGCGCCGCTGGGCGAGCCGGTGGGTGATCTCGAACAGCTCGTGGAACTGCTTGGACTGCAGACCGCTGGCCGTTCCGAACCTGTCCCGGAACAGCTGGAAGTGTTCGGGCTTCAGGGAGCTCCGCAGCAGCACGAGGTGGCTTTCCAGCGTCTCGACCACACGTGCCGCTCGGTTGGCCCGGTGGTCGGAGCACGCGCTGTCACAGAGTCCGGCCTCGATGTGGCGCAGATCGGTCAACGCCTGGCTGAGCAGCGTCTCGGACGCCTGGTGCACCACGATGAACAGCCGCTCGCCGTCGTGGATCTCGCGGTCGTCGTCGGGAGTGAGCGGTTGCTGTAATGACAACAACTGCTTCAGTCGCAGGTACTGGGAATAGGTCACGGTGCTCACCCGAACCATCTCCTCTGCGTGTCGGAGCGCTACACCAAACGACCCGTGGCGGTGAGTTCCGCCAACGCGTCGCGGTGTTCGCCGGGAGGCAGTGACTCCAGTGCCCGCGCCGCCATCCGGGCGTACCTGCGCGACATCTCGCGGGCCGAGTCCACCGCGCCGTGGGACCGCACCAGGTCCCGCATGGCCTCGTAGCGCTGCTCGACCGGTGAAGTGGTGTCGGCGAGGATCTCCTCGATGAGCAGCTTCTCGTCCCGAGAGGCTCGACGATGCGCGAGCAGCACCGGAAGCGTGGGTCTGCCGTTGCGGATGTCCGAGGTGTTGGGTTTTCCCGCTCTGGTTCCGTCGTAGGCCATCAGATCGTCCCGAATCTGATAACCGACCCCCAGAAAATTGCTGTAATTGTGCAACGCCTCCAGGGATTCCTCGTCCGCACCGCTCAACGTCGCGCCGAGACCGCAAGCCATCCACAGCAGTGCGCCACTCTTGTCCTTGATCATGTCCCGATAAGCGGCGGTGGAACAGACGGTTCGCCCCATTCTGATTTCCTTTACGGCGGCATCACCGATACGAAGTCCGGTCCGCGCCAGAACGTCCAGTCCCCGCGCGACGCGTGATTCGGGAACCCCCGCGCGCCCGCAATCCGACAGCGCGGCGAACCCCTGGAAGAACAGCCCGTCGCCCCCGACGATCGCGGTGGGATGACCGAACGTCTCGTAGGCGGCGGACTTGCTGCGTCGCTCGGCGTCCTCGTCCACGATGTCGTCGTGCATCATGGCCCCGACCTGCACGCATTCCACCGCTACGGCGGCGGGAAGCACCGGAGCCAGCTCGCCGCCCACGGCGAGACTGGACCGGATCAGGAGCCAGGGGCCCATCATCTTGCCGAACGGCACCAGTCCGTAGCGCACCACTTCGTCGAGATCGGACACGTCCTCGGGCCAGCGGTACTCGACCTCGGCACGGACCAGTCTGGCTATTTCGGGATCGGCAACCTGTGGGACATCGATCTCCGTCATGTGGCCGACTGTATGAGGGCTCTTCTTCCGTGTCGCCGGGAAGAGTGAACGCTGGCACGAAGGGGAACGCCGAACGGACTTTTCGATCCGGAAGTCTCGACAACACAGTCGACCAACACCAAATCACTCGACCGTGTGATGTCTTCTCGTGGACGCGTTCCACAGTTCCACACCGGTTCGTCGAGAACGACCACAATGGTGACCGTGGCCGGGGAATAATCCTCAGCGGGGTTCCAATCGGATCCGGTGGATTTCACCCATGATCGCGAACCCGCACAACGCCAGCAGCCCCCCACAGCGGACGAACCGACAGGATCCGGCGGACGGTCCACCGGTCCAGCCGTGCGGGACGCGGCTCCGTTCCACCGGTGCCGGGCGATGGCTGATCCGCCGATTCCACCGCTGCCGGGACGCCGCCCTCGATCGTTCGATGCCGCTCGGCGGTGTCGTCGAGCCCGGTAAGTGTGTCGTCGAGCCCGATCAGGGCGCCACCGGACTCCATTTGGACCAGTTCGGCGGAAGACACGCGGGGATGGCGCGTGGGACTGCGCATCCAACGGGTCCAGATCGTCGCCAACACGGCCCCGCAGGCACCGAGCAGCACGAACACCCAGCGCCAGCCGAACTCGTGAGTGATCCACCCCATGAGGGGTGCGAACATCGCGGTGGCCAGGTACTGCGCCGAGGTGAACACCGCGGTGGCCCAACCGCGCTCGGCGGTGGGGAACCACATGGTCACCACTCGAGCGTTGGCGGGCAGCGCGGGGGACTCGAACGCACCGAGCAGCAACCGCAGCAGGAAGACCGCGGCCAACGCCACCAGCACCGGTGTGGTCATCAGCCCCACGAGACTGATCGCCGCGGTGGCGAGCGTCCACAACAGGATACTCGCGGTGTAGACCCGCCGGGCCCCGAACCGGTCCAGCAGAATGCCCCCGGGCAGCTGCGCGAGCACGTAGGACCAACCGAACGCGGAGAAGACGTAGCCCAGTTGAAGCGTGGAGAACCCCAGGTCGGCGGCCATGTCGTCGCCGGTGATCGACAGACTGCCACGTCCGGCGTAGATGAGCGCGGTGATGACGAACAGCAGCCCGAGCACGAGGAGACGAGTGGGGACCCGTGAGGTTCGTCCGTGGTGGGAGACGTGATTCGCCGAACTCGCCGTGGTCTCGGACATCGGGGTCGCCTTTCCGTCGCGATGGTGTCGGCATCACCACCGCGCACACCGACCCGCTCCCGGAACCCACCATGACGCCGGTGCGGGCATCGCTCAAACACCCGTTTCGCATCGATCGATGCCCGGACGAAATCGCAGCGGCGCAGGGCATCCCCGGCACCGCACCACGGCGACGTCGATTTCTCGCGAAATCGCCGCGCCGCTCGGACGCAGTGCCGAGCCCCTTCGCCACTCCCACAAGCCGAACTCCGACCACCCTCGCGGATCGAACCCCCACCACTCCCGCAAGCCGAGCTCCGACCATCCCTGCAGTCGGCACCGCCGCGGGTTCTCCGGTGCGGTTCTCGCGAGGAAGGCCCGACGTTGTGTAGGTCGCTACCCGATGTCGGGCCTCCCCGCAGCGAGAGCCGTGCGGGAGGTTCCGCCAAGCGAGTAACCACGAAGAACGAGCGGAGAACTCTTCACTATCCGGCTTCGGCGAGATTGTCGGTTATGACTCCGACCGTTTCGAGCAGCGTACGTGTCGCCGTTCTGAGATTCGTGCGGCTCACCGCCCCGGCGACGACAACGGCCGCCGACGGAGCCTCACCACCGAGGAACACCGGGGCGGCCATCTCCACCAGCTCAGGGTTGTGCTCGCTCCTGAGGCAGGACACACCGGTACTTCCGATCAGCTCGAACTCCCGCTTGATCCTGCTCGGATTCGTCATCACCCCCGGCGCGCACACGGCGGAGGCGGCCTCGTGGAACTCCACCCAGTCGCGCGAGCTCCTGGCGAGCAACAACCTGCCCACGGCGGAACGGTGCACCGGGACGGGGTGTCGAAACGTACGGGCGATCCGGGAGTCCTCCCGGTTGTAGAGCGTCCCCGCGTATCGCACGCGTGCTCCGGAGAGCATTCCGACGCTCACGACGCAGTGGACCTGCCGGAACAGGTCGATCAGGTGGGGCGTGATCGCCTCGCTGAATTCCTCCACCCTGGATTTGCCTCGGACGGCGGACAAGCGGGAAAAATAGTCGCCGAGCTCGTACGCCTTGGTCTCCAGACGCACCACCGCACCGATATCCGTGAGAACTCGCATCAGTCGGTGCAGGGTCGACTTGGGAAAATCAACTCGTTGGGAAATCTCGGACAGGGTCAACGGCTTCGACGAACCCGATATTTCTTCGAGAACGACGAAAGCCTTCCGCAAGGGTTCGCCCGGGCTCTCGGTCATATCCCTGCGCATAGTCTCGATCGCCCCGAGAATCCGGGGGATGCGGACGGGCTCCGGACAGCGTGCGCGAGTTTCAACGCGATACCTCCACTGCTTTCCTCCCCTTCCCGCCACACTCTTTCTAGTGTGCCGACGGAACCGGAAAAAGACCGCACGAAACGGCTGTCCCCTGCATTCACCGATCCTGGCACGTAACGGCTCCGTTTCGTAACCGGCTTCACACCGCCGACGGACGAGACAGCGAAGAGCAGCGGAGTTCTGAAAAACGGAACGGACCGTTGAGGAGACGATCGCCGTTACCTAACGTCCGGAATCATGGCACCCAAGAGTTCGGGCGAGCACACCCCGGACGACGACACGCGTCGGATCCTGCTCGCCAGTCCAAGGTCCTTTTGCGCCGGAGTCGAACGAGCCATCGAGATCGTCGAACGAGCTCTGCGGTCATACACGCCCCCGATCTACGTCCGTAAAGAGATCGTGCACAATTCCTACGTCGTCGACGACCTCGCGAGCAAGGGCGCCGTCTTCGTCGAGGAGCTCGACGAGGTGCCCGACAGGGCGACCCTGGTCTTCTCCGCGCACGGGGTCTCCCCCGCCGTGCGGGAGGAGGCGGACCGCAAGAACCTGGACGTCATCGACGGCACGTGCCCACTGGTCAGCAAGGTCCACGCGAAAGCGCGCCGCTTCGCCGCCCGCGGTGACACCGTGGTTCTCTTCGGGCACTCCGGGCACGAGGAGATCGAGGGCACCTACGGCGAGGCACCCGAGTCCACAGTGCTCGTCGAGAACGCGGACGAGGTCGCCGACCTGTCCGTTCCCGACCCGGAGCGGGTCTCCTACCTGACCCAGACCACGCTCGCCGTGGACGAGACCAACGATTTCGTGCGGGCGCTGCGCGAGAAGTATCCGGACGTGAGCGAGCCGGCCTCGGAGGACATCTGCTACGCCACCACCAACCGGCAGCACGCCCTCAACGAGGTCATCGCGGAGTCCGACCTGGTCCTGGTGGTCGGCTCGTCGAACTCGTCCAACTCGGTGCGGCTGGTTGAGATATCCCGCAGGCAGGGGACGCCGGCGGAGCTCATCGACGGGGCGGGCGACATCGCCGCCGACTGGCTCGACGGTGTGCGAACCATCGGCGTCACAGCGGGCGCTTCGGCACCGCCGAAGCTGGTCGACGAGGTCGTCGAGGCACTGCGTGGTTTCGGACCCGCGACTGTCGCGGAACGCGAGTTCACCCACGAGACGATGCACTTCGAGCTCCCGTCGGTGCTGCGCGGCACCGGGGAAGGCGCGGCGGAACGGCCCGCGGGTAGCGGCGGCTGATCGGACCCTTTTGGTCGGTCGGCAGCGATCGGGCGGCGGCGACCGGCCGGTGTGCTCGGCCGGGGCATCTCCGCCGGAGCCGAACACCAGCGGCGGAGGCGACATCGAGCGGAACCCCGCCGGCCGCGGGGATCGGACACTATTCACGCAGGAACGGGCAGCACGGTATGACGACCAGCTTACTGAGCAGTATCACCAGTCCCCAGCGACTCAAGGAACTCGGACCGGAGCGGCTGGACGGACTGGCCACCGAGATCAGGGAATTCCTCGTCGACAGGGTCGCCCGCCTGGGCGGGCACCTCGGCCCGAACCTGGGCGTGGTCGAGTTGACCATAGCGCTGCACCGGGTCTTCGAATCGCCCGGGGACCGGATCGTGTTCGACATCGGTCACCAGGCATACGTCCACAAACTCTTCACCGGCAGGCAGGAGGACTTCGGCTCGCTGCGCAAGGCGAGCGGGCTCTCCGGCTATCCACTCCGGGCGGAGTCCGAACACGATCACGTGGAGAACTCGCACGCCTCCACCGCGCTGTCCTACGTGGACGGTTTGGACAAGGCACGACGCGTGCTGGGAGAAACCGACGAAACCGTGGTCGCCGTGATCGGCGACGGCGCGTTGACCGGCGGGTTGGCCTGGGAAGCGATGAACAACCTGGGCAGCGGTGTCGGACGAGTGGTGGTCGTGCTCAACGACAACTGCCGTTCGTACGGCCCCACTGTGGGCGGGATCGCCGAGCACCTGGCCGAGCTGCGTGCGGGCACGCATCACGGACCGAACCTGTTCGAGGACCTCGGCTTCGCCTACAGCGGACCGGTGGACGGGCACGACATCGCCGCCACCGAACGGGCGCTGCGGTACGCGGCGGAGCTGCACAGCCCCACGGTGGTGCACTGCGTCACCGAGAAGGGGCGGGGGTACTCCCACGCGGAGAACGACGTCGCCGACCGCATGCACGGCATCGGCCCCATCGATCCCGAGGCCGGCACACCACTCGCCGCCTCGGCGCCGAACTGGACCAAGACGTACGGCGCGGAGCTGACGAAGCTCGCCGAGGAGCGCCCCGAGCTCGTGGCCGTGACGGCGGCGATGCTGCGCCCGGTGGGGCTGCTCGAGTTCGCCGAGCGGTTCCCGGATCGGGTGTTCGACGTGGGCATCGCCGAACAGCACGCCGTCACCAGCGCGGCCGGGCTCGCCATGAGCGGCCTGCACCCCGTGGTCTCGCTGTACGCCACGTTCCTCAACCGTGCGGTCGACCAGATCATGATGGACGTGGCGCTGCATCGACTGCCGGTGACCTTCGTACTGGACCGCGCCGGAATCACCGGGCCGGACGGCCCCAGTCACCACGGCATGTGGGACCTGGCGCTGTTGGGCACCGTCCCGGAGGTCCGGGTGGCCGCACCGCGGGACGCCACCCGGTTGCGCGAGCTGCTGCGCGAGGCGGTCTCGATCCAGGACGGCCCGACCGCGGTGCGCTTCCCGAAGGGGAGCGTGGGTGCCGACGTTCCCGCCCTCAACCGCATGGACGGGCTGGACATCCTGTTCCGCAGCAAATCCCGACCACTGGACGTGCTGCTCGTGAGCACCGGAACGCTGGCGGGCCCCGTGGTGGAGGCGGCGAACGCCCTCTCGGAACGGGGAATCGGCGTGACGGTCGTGGACCCGCGCTGGCTGTTGCCGGTGTCCCCCACGCTGATCCACCTCAGCTCCCGGCACCAGCTCGTCCTCACTGTCGAGGACGGCGTGCGAAACGGGGGCGTGGGCGCGGCGCTCGCGCAGTCCTGCACCGAGGAGCACGTGACCACGCCGGTGCACAACCTCGGGCTGCCGCGCTCCTTCGTGGACCAGGGTGATCGCGGCGGGATTCTGGCCGACAACGGCCTCGACGCCGATGCCATCGCCGAGCACGCCCGAACGCTGCACGACGACCTCGAGAATCGGAACCGGACTCGATTGGAAGGAACCCCCCATTGACACAGGTGGCGCTCGGCATGCCGACAACTCCCCCGCCAGTGCTGTCCGAACGTCGCGAAACCCGCCAGCTGCGGCTGGGCCCCGTCGGTGTTGGTAGTGATCATCCGGTTTCGGTGCAGACGATGACGACGACGAACACCACCGATATCAACGGGACGTTGCAGCAGATCGCGGAGTTGACCGCGTCGGGGTGTGACATCGTGCGTGTGGCGTGTCCGACCTCTGATGATGCCGAGGCGTTGCCGGTCATCGCGCGGAAGTCGCAGATTCCGGTGATCGCTGATATTCATTTCCAGCCGAAGTACGTGTTCGCGGCGATCGAGGCGGGCTGTGCGGGGGTTCGGGTCAATCCGGGCAACATCCGCAAGTTCGATGATCAGGTCAAGGAGATCTCCCGGGCGGCCAAGGACACCGGCACGCCGATCCGTATCGGGGTCAACGCGGGTTCGCTGGATCCGCGCATGATGGAGAAGTACGGCAAGGCCGTGCCCGAGGCGCTGGCGGAGTCGGCGTTGTGGGAGGCCGGGTTGTTCGCCGAGCACGATTTTCACGACGTCAAGATCTCGGTCAAGCACAACGATCCGGTGGTGATGGTGCGGGCTTATGAGATCCTCGCCGAGCGGTGTGACTACCCGTTGCATCTGGGGGTGACCGAGGCGGGTCCGGCTTTTCAGGGCACGATCAAGTCGGCGGTGGCTTTCGGTTCGCTGCTGCGGCAGGGCATCGGGGACACGATCCGTGTGTCGTTGTCGGCCCCGCCGGTGGAGGAGATCAAGGTGGGTACCCAGATTCTGCAGTCGTTGAATCTGCGGCCGCGCAAGTTGGAGATCGTGTCCTGCCCGTCGTGTGGGCGGGCGCAGGTCGATGTTTACAAGCTCGCCGACGAGGTCACCGCCGGCCTGGAGGGCATGGAGGTGCCGCTGCGGGTGGCGGTGATGGGTTGCGTGGTCAACGGGCCGGGCGAGGCCCGCGAGGCCGATCTCGGGGTGGCCTCGGGTAACGGCAAGGGGCAGATCTTCGTCAAGGGCGAGGTGATCAAGACCGTGCCCGAGAGCCAGATCGTGGAAACCCTCATCGAAGAAGCCGGACGCCTGGCGGAGGACAGCGAGGAGTCGGGCGAACCGGTCGTCAGCGTTTCCTGATCGAAGTCTTCCGGTCGGGTCGTTCCACCGCGACGTGGAGCGGCCCGAGCCCACTACCGGAGCCGGGCTCGTCCGACGAGAGACACGGTCGGCGCGCCCCGCGGCCACGCGGCACAGGGGCCTCCGACGAATCCGACTACCGTGGCCCCGTGCGTTTCTTCCGCGACCGCAGGAGATGGTTGTCCTGGTGGGACGGCAAACTCCGCTCACTGGTGTTCGATCTGTTCGTGGTAGCTCTGCTACTCGGAGAGGTTTCCACGGGCAACGAACCCTCGGGGATCCTGCTGGTGCTGGGCTACGTCGTGTGCCTGCCCTTCGCGGTACGCAGACGGTTCCCCTGGGGGCCGGTTCTCGGATCCGTGGCCATGCTGTTCACCCTCTCCAACAGCCTCGCCCCGATGATCGCGTCCTACACCATGGCGCGCAGAAAGGGTCCCGGCGTACAACTGTGGGCCGCGATCGGTGTGATGCTCGCCGTGCAGGTGGCGTGGACCTACGAGTCCATGGCCCCCGGTTTCTGGACCTACGAGTCCATGGACCCCGGTTTCTGGTTGATCCTCCTCTTGTTCCCGCCCGCGGCCGTGGGAGTGCCGACCCTGCTGGGCCTGTGGTTCTTCCAGCGCGGGATGCTGCTGGTGACGCTGCGGGAACGAGCCGAACAGGCAGAACGTGAACGCGACCTGCTGGCCGAGCGGGCGGTGGCGGCCGAACGGCGGCGCATCGCCCGCGAGATGCACGACGTGGTGGCCCACCGCGTCAGCGTGGTTTCGCTGCAGGCCGGTGCGCTGACGATGTCGGCACCGGACGAGCGCACCGGCGAAGTGGCCGAGACGATCCGTCGAACGAGTGCCACGGCGCTGACCGAACTGCGCGGCATGCTGCGGGTGCTGCGCGACGACGGGCAGGACGACGCCGGGCAGCACCACGGCGAACTCGCCGAGGAACCCACAGTGGGCAGTATCCGGCAGCTGGTCGACGAAGCCGTCGGGACGGGTTCGAACATAACCCTGGACCTGCCCGAGCAGCTCCCCGAGACGTCCGGCTCCGTCGGTCGTGCCGCGTACCGCGTGGTCCAGGAGGCACTGACGAACGCGGCCAAGCACGCGCCGCACGCCGCCGTACGGATCGAAGTGGCCACGGAGGACGGGCAGCTCGTGGTCACGGTGTTCAACCAGCTCCGCCGTGACCCGGACAACGGGACGCCGCCGGGCTCCGGCTACGGGCTGATCGGGATGCGGGAGCGCGTCACGCTGGCGGGTGGAACACTGCGCACCGGGCACACCGAGGACGGGGGCTACCGTGTGCGGGCGGTCTTTCCCATCCACACCGACGAGGTGACGACTTGAGCGTCAGGGTGATGCTCCTCGAGGACGAGGCGCTGGTGCGCGGCGGGATCAGGATGATCCTGGAGTCCGATCCGGACATCGAGGTCGTCGCCGAGGACGACGACGGGGCGAACGCCGTGGATCTGGTGGCCCGGCACCGCCCCGACGTGGTACTCACCGACATTCAGATGCCCACCGTCGGCGGCCTGGAGGTCACCGAACGGATCACCACGCTTGCCGAAGCGCCCGCCGTGGCCGTGCTGACCACGTTCGACCTGGACGAGTACGTGTACTCGGCGCTGCGCAACGGCGCGGCCGGATTCCTGCTCAAGGACACCCCGCCGCGTGAGCTGGCCGGTGCCGTGCACGTGGTCGCGCGGGGCGAGGCGATGCTCTCGCCACGCATCACCACCAAACTGCTGGCGACCTTCTCGCGGGGGACCGCGGCGGCGAGCGCCAAGTCCGGCATGGACACGCTGACCGCTCGCGAGCGGGAGGTGGCCGTGGCTGTTGCCCAGGGGATGAGCAACTCCGAAACGGCCAACCACCTGCACATGAGCCTGTCCACCGTTAAGGTCCATCTCGGACAGATCATGGCCAAGCTCGAAGCGACCAACCGGACGCAGGTGGCCATCATCGCCCACGACGCCGGCCTCGCATAGCCAAGAGTTCGCCACCTCGGTTCACCGAGATGCTCCCTTGGCGGAACCTCTCGCACGGCTCTCGCTGCGGCCAGGCCCGACATCGGGTAGTTACTACACAACGTCGGGCCTTCCTCGCGAGAGCCGCACGGGAGAACCCGCGGCGGTGCCGATCGCGAGGGTGGTCGGAGTTCGGCACTGCCTCGTAGTGGCGCGGCGATTTCGCGAGAAATCGACACCGCTACGCCGAAGAGCTGCCGTGAAGGGAGTCCCGACACACGCCGCCGGTTCTTCCCCTCGGGGTTCGAGGTCGGTGCGCCTCGGCGGAAAGTGGTAGACGGAGATGATCGTTCGGCCGATCCGGCGATTACGGGCGGGCCGCCATCATCGATGCGTGACCGAATCGACCACCTCTTCCGAGACAGGGTTACCGACCACCGCTCGCTCCCCCCACCGCGCGAACCGGGCGCCTGGTGGGCATCGACATGGCTCGCGGACTGGCCGTGCTGGGGATGTTCGCCGCGCACACCGTGCCGTCCGGCTGGCTGCACACGCTGGTGTCCGGACGTTCCGCGGCGATGTTCGCCGTACTGGCGGGTGTGTCGATCGCGCTGCTCAGCGGCGGCACCGAACCGCACACCGGGCGGCGGAGAACCGCCTCGGCCGTGCGTATCGCGGCACGGGCCGTGCTGCTGTTCGTGCTCGGCCTGGTGCTGACCAGCATGCAGGTACCCGCCATGGTCATTCTGGCCTTCTACGGTGTGCTGTTCCTGCTCGCGATCCCGCTGCTGCCGCTACGGGCCACCTCGCTGGCGGTGTCGGCGGCGGTCCTCGCCGTGGTGACCCCGTTGGTGTCGTTCCTCGTTCGGAGCAACATGCCCTCCCCGAAGCGACTCGGCTACACACCTGACCTCGCCGACTTCACCTCACTCGAAGGGGTGGCGGAAGCCTTCCGGGCCATCGTGCTCACCGGTGCTTATCCAGTGTTGACCTGGATCCCGTTCCTGCTGGCGGGTATGGCGCTGGGCCGTCTCGAACCGCGCGGGTTCCGGGGACGACTGGTGGCGATCGGAGCGGGACTGGCCCTGCTCGGCTACGGCGTCTCGTGGCTGGCCCTGTACGTCTTCGGCGGGTTCGAGCGGATCGTAGGGATTTACCAGGGGAAGTTCCCGCCGCGAGTGGTCGAGGAACTGCTGGCCTCGAACCTGGGAACGGTCCCCACGCGGGATCCGGCCTACCTGCTCACGGCCGGGGCGCACAGCGGAACTCCCTTCGAGATCATCGGCGCCACCGGGGTCGCTCTCGCCGTGATCGGGCTGTGCCTGTTCGCCGAGCGGTCGCGCACCGTGCTCTTCCCGCTCGCCGCGGTCGGGGCGCTGGCACTGACCTGCTACGCGGGGCACCTGCTCGTGCTGCGGGCTCTCGGACCGGAGCGGCTCGCGCCGCTGATGGGCGAACACCCCCACGCGTTGTGGCTGCTGCTGGTCACCGGCGCGCTGCTGTGCGCCGCGCTCTGGCGCCGGTTCCTGGGGCGCGGTCCGCTGGAATGGACGCTGCACCACCTCACCGCCGCGCTCGGGAAGCTGATCGTGCGGGGAAACCCGACAAGTGCGGAAAACTCCACATCCGAATAGCCGAACCGCTTCGTGGCGTGGCAGGCTGTTTCCGATGCGCGAACACGACGAGACTGGTACGGATGCGGACTCGGAAGCGGGTGGACTCGACCCGTACACCCCGAACATCGCCCGCATGTACGACTACTTCCTGGGCGGCTCGGCGAACTTCGTCGCCGACCGCGAGGCGGCCGAACAACTGCTGCGGGCGTTTCCGGGCAACCAGGAGTGGACCCACATCAACCGGGCCTTCCTGGGCCGCGCCGTCCGCGTCTGCGCCGAGGCGGGGATCGACCAGTTCCTCGATCTGGGCTCCGGCATTCCCACCAAGGGGAACGTGCACGAGATCGCCCAGCAGGTGAACCCGGCCGCACGGGTGGCCTACGTCGACATCGAGACCATCGCGGCCAACCACGCCCGGCAGCTGCTGGCCGACGATCCGCTCTCCAGCATGACGCAGGCCGACATCACCGACCCGCAGGCCGTGCTGAACGCTCCCGGCGTGGCCGAACTGCTGGACTTCGACCGGCCGATCGCGGTACTCGCCGTGGCGATCCTGGACATCCTCGACCTCGATGATCCGGCGGCGCTGATGGCGCGGTACCGGGATGCCTGCGTGCCGGGCAGCGCGCTCGCGATCTCGAACTCCGCGATGCTGGACATCTCGGAGGAGGAGGTCGGCGGGGCGCAGGAGGTCTTCGAGACCACCACCACACCCACGCTGCGGACCCGGGACCACGGGGAGGTCCTGGAGATGTTCGCGGGGTACGAACTGCTCGACCCCGGCGTGGTCCCCAGCGCGCAGTGGCGCCCGGACGAGCCGGTGTCCGAGGAGTACGCCGCGCGCAGCAACGCCTACGCCGGGGTCGGCATACTGCGGTGACCGGAACCGAGCTCGAACGATCGGCGACGCGGAACAGGAGGAACCGGCATGTCCCGTGTACCTTCGAAGGTCCTCGCGCTCTGTTCGGGTTCGGGCTCGCTCACCGTGCTGTCGCTGCTGCTGACCGCCTTGGCCGGGAGAGATTCCCTACTGCCGAATCCAGTGATTTGGAGTCTGGTGGTCGCGGGAGCGATTCTCCTGGGACTCGGGCTCGTCGAATTGCTCCGGCGCGTGAGAAGAGGTGGGGGCGCTCGATGCGGGCGCTCCGCGAGGATGTGACCGGACAGAGTTGATGCGTCCGCCCGTCCGGGCCGGAAACACCAGTGGCTCCCTACCCATCCCGGGCAGGGAGCCACTGGAAAGAAGAAAAGCGGTACTCAGACCGCCCGCACGAGGTCGGCCTGCAGCCCCTTGGGGCCCTGGCTGACGTCGTAGGTGACCTGCTGGTCCTCTTCGAGAGTACGGAAGCCGGAGGCATCAATCGCCGAGTAGTGCACGAACACGTCCTGGCCGCCCTCGTTCGGGGCGATGAAGCCGAAGCCCTTTTCCGAGTTGAACCACTTCACTGTTCCGTTAGTCATGTCCGTCTCCTTCGGGAGCTGGGGTATGACGAGCCACCACACCGTGCGGAGGCCCGGGCCGGGGATCTCAGACGGCGACTCGCTCCAGCTACAACCAAAGAAAGAAGCTCGCCCGCATCAACATCCTGCGAGCATGCACACAACACGAACCCAGAAACTCAACGACCACCAGAGACTCTACACACCACCCACAACCCGCGCCGACGGGGGGGCGACCTAACCCTGCGCGCCCGACTCCGGCCGATCGGTGTACTCGGCGAGCTGGTCCTCGAGGCTGATGATCCGGCAGGCCGCCGTCACCGGGGTGCCCTGGTCGACGAGCTCGCGGGCGCGGGTGGCCCGCCGCAGCTGGCGGCGGGAGTAGCGGCGATGTCCCCCGCCGGAGCGCTGCGGGGCGATCAACCCCGCCTCCTCCAAGGACCGCAGGAACGGCTGGGTAACCTCCAGCATCTCCGCGGCCCGCCCCATGGTGTAGGCGGGATAGTCCTCGTCGTCGAACTTCTCCTCGGCTCCAGGCCGATTTTGCTCCACTACCGCTCCCCGTTCCCTCGACAAGGCCCCCGACACACCAACGGTGCGCCGGGGGCCGCGGAGGGATACTTACTCACTGCTCAGGCCGTGCCTCCACCCACCAACACGGGAAAATGGGGGCGGCCGGAAAACAACTGACTCGACGACCCCCTTCTCATACGCGTGCGGATCACGGACTTACCTTCACAACCCGGGTGAGGACCAACGGACCCACCGGGAGCCTGCAACTGCACTTCTCATCACTCACGGCGCCGATTCATCGGTGATGGCGCTTCAGTGCTCTCCGTCTGCTGGCAACGACTCTAACAGGACCACCCCATCATGTCTACAGCGGCGATCACAGAAATTTCCCCCGGGCCCATCTCCGAAAACTCGGGGCAGTCATGGGCGGGTGGGGGAGGAACTCAGACGAAGATCCTCGCGCTCTGTTCGGTATCGGGCTCGCTCATCGTGCTGTCGCTGCTGCTGAGCGCCACTTCGAGACGAGACTCCTTGTCGCCGGGGTTCGTGCGATGGGGGCGGCCATCGTGGGAACGGGGGTCGTCGCGGCCATGCTCGTCGAACTGCTCCGGCGCGTACGGCGCGAAAGGGTTACTGACGGCAGCCCGAACTAGATCGGATCCCGACGACATCTCGTGCCGGATTGGAACCTCCGAGTGGAGCAGCATGGCTACGCCGCGAACCGGTTCCCCAGCCTGCGCAGCCGACTCGCGATCTCCTCGCAGGTGTCCAGGGTGAACTCACCATCCAGCCCGGCGATCACCGCGACGTACTGCGTGACCAGCTCCGGCGACTCGGCGCTGAGCCGCACCACGCACCGCTCCGCGCCGTCCTCCCTGATCTCGCCGGGGATCGGCCCGAACACCCCGGCTCGCACGGTCTCGGCTGGTAATCGCACGACCATCCGCGCGGTGTAGCGGTAGGAGGCGGTCGCGAACGAGCTCTTCAGATAGCTCGCCACGTCCGGCGCGGGCAACCGACGCGGGGGACAGGACCGATGCGTGCGGGTGGGCCGCTCGATGCGATCCACCCGGAAGGTGCGCCAGTCGGCGCGGTCGGGGTCGTAGGCGAGCAAGTACCAGAGCCCGTGCACGGTGACCAGGCTGTGCGGTTCGACGCGTCGAGCGCTCGGCGTGTCGTGGCGGTCCTGGTAGTCGAAGGAGACGATCTCCCGGTCCCGGGCGCAACCGGCCAACACCGCCATCACGCTCACATCCACCGGAGGCCGCTCGCCGCGTTCGACCGCGGTGCTCGTTTCGGTCAGCGCCGCCAGCCGGGGGCGCAACCTGGCGGGCAGCATCCGTTCGAGTTTGGCCAGCGCACGCATCGAGCTCTCCGAGATACCCGTGACGGCGCTGCCACTCGCCCGCACGAGTCCCACCGCGACGGCGACGGCCTCGTCGTCGGTCAGCACCAGCGGTGGGAAGGAGTCGCCCGGAGCGAGCCGGTAACCACCGGCGGTGCCGGTCGTGCCGACAACCGGGTAGTCGAGGGCGCGCAGCCGGTCGATGTCGCGACGCACGGTCCGGCCGGTGACCCCGAGCCGCTCGGCGAGCTCGGCACCGGACCACTCCCGCCTGCTCTGCAGCAGCGCGAGCAATCGCAGCACGCGTGTCGGTGGGTCAGCGCGCACCTGTTCCGGTTCCACGTCTTCCAGTCTGCCGTCGCTCGCGGACACCGGTTGTCCGCAACGGTTCGTAGCGTGCCGACATGACCGACACGACGAACCCGAAACCGACCGTTGCCGCACTGCGCCGCCACCTCCTGGGGCGGGTGATCACACCGGAAGGCAGCGGTTACGACCGTTCCACCACCGGCTTCCAGCTCCTCGATCCGCACCGCCCCGATGTGGTGGTCGAGGCCGCCGACGAGCGTGATGTGCGCACCGCGTTCGAGTTCGCCGCCCACTCCGGCAGGCGATTGGCCGTGCAGGCCACCGGCCACGGGCGCGGCGCCGCGCTGCGCGGTGGGGTGCTGCTCGACACGCGGCGGATGTCGGGAGTCCGGGTCGATCCAGGGGAACGCACGGCGTGGATCGAGGCGGGCGCCGACTGGCGAGGAGTGATCGAGGCGGCGGCGCCGCACGGCTTGGCGCCGCTCTCGGGCAGTTTTCCCGGGGTGGGCGCGATCTCCTACACCCTCGGTGGCGGGGTGGGGCTGCTCGCCCGCCGCCACGGCTTCGCCGCCGACCACGTGCACCGCCTCGACGTGGTCACCCCGGACGGGGCGCACCGCCGAGTGACGGCTTCCGATGAGCCGGAGCTGTTCCGGGCGCTCCGTGGCGGCGGTGGCGACTTCGGAGTGGTCACCGGTATGGAAATCGGGCTGCTGCCGGTGGAGCGGATCTACGGCGGTGGGCTGTTCTTCGACCTCGCACGGGTACCCGAGGTGTTGCGCGCCTGGCGGGACTGGACCGGCACCGTTCCGGAGGAGATGACCTCGGCGGTGACGATGCTGCCCTACCCGGACGTTCCGGGAGTGCCGGATTCGCTGCGCGGGCGGCACGTGGCACAACTACAGTTCAGCTACCTCGGGGCCGCTGCGGACGGCGAACGACTGGTCGAGCCGTTGCGCGGTCTCGGGGAACCGCTGAGTGACACGTTGCGCGAACTGCCGTACTCCGAGTCCGGTACGGTGTTCGACGAACCGGAGCAGCCGCACGGCTACCGGGGCAGGAACCTGCTGCTCGACGAGCTCGGCGACCGGGAACTGTCCGATCTGGTCGAACGCACCGGCCCGGAGGCACCGGTGATGTGCGTGACCGGGATCCGACACCTCGGCGGCGCGCTGGCCCGGGAGCCGGAGGTTCCCGACTCGGTCGGACACCGTGCTGCCGGGTTCTCGCTGGGGGTGCTGTCGCCACTCGAACCCGGTTCGGGTGAGGAAGAGGTCCGGAAGCCGCACGACGAGGTGCTGGCCCCCTTCGAGGCGCGGGCGCTGGGGCACTCGCTCAACTTCAGCTACGGCTCCCTCGCACCGGAACGGGTACGCACCGCCTTCGACCCGGCCACTTACCGGCGGCTCGCGGAGCTGAAGGCCTACTACGATCCGGACGCTCTGCTGCACACCAACCACCCGATACCGCCGCTTAAGACGGAGCGGTGAAACCCGAGTCGGGGTGCGGTACGGGACAGCTGCCGTCGTTCAGTTGTCGTTCCTCGTCGGTTCTGGGGCGGAAGAGGCCGTCGCTGCCGCCCGCGAATCTCGCGAGAAATCGACGGGGTGCTCGGTGCCGGCTGGTTCTGGTGTGGTCGGGAACCAGGTTCGTGCCTCGTTGCGGCGTTCCTTGTCGCGCAGGGCTTCGTCGAGGTCGATGTCGAAACGGTTGGCGATTGCGCAGAGGTAGATCAGGACGTCGGCGAGTTCACCGCCGACGCTGCCCGTTGCCGAGCCGGGGTCGATCGCGAGGCCGGAGCGCTCGCGGATGGCCTTGCACAGCTCCCCGTACTCCTCGCCGAGTTTGAGGGACTGCTCCAGCACGGTGTTGTCTGCGAAGCCACGTTCGGTTTCCATCTCGGTGACGTAGCGCTGGATCTCGGTGAGCGTCACGTCGGCCGGTAGCGGTCGCATCGTGGTCCTTCGGGGTCGCGGGGTGGGTGCGGACGCGATCGGTGCTCTCGGCGGGAACGCGCTCGCGGGTGGCACGACAGCGAGCGTCCGGGACGCGAGAACCGGTTCGCAGTGGTATTCGTGACGATGCTCGGTGTCAGCCGAGGTGGTGAGCCACTACCGCCGCGACAGTGAGTTCGATCGTGTGAACGCCGGTGAGGAGCAGACCGACGAGGATCGGCCATGTCGGACGCCACCCGGCCAGGCGCACCCCGCCCACGCCTGTCCACCACAGCAGGCAGGCCAGTGCGCCGAAGAAGGCGTGGAGTTCGATGTTTGGTTCGTCGGGGTGGGTGATCGTCGAGACGAGGGACAGGTTCAGGACGACGGTGATCCAGCCGCTGTAGGCGAAAGCCGCTACGGCCAGCCCGGTTCCGGCGCATTCGCGCAGCAGGATCGTGGTGACCGGGGAGAGTCGGGGCATGACGATTCGGTCCTGCTCGGATCGGTATTTCGGTGGTGCGGGGATCCCCCGGCCGGGGCGGGGTGGGAGCGGCCCCTGCTCCCGGCCGGGGTGGTGCCACGCCGGACGGGACTGTGTTGTCCCAGGAGGGGAGAACTCCGGCGCGGCACCGGTCTAGGGGGTGTGCCCTGCTTCGGGCGCGGTGATTTCTCGAGAAATCGACGGTGCCGCCGCCGCGATTTCTCGAGAAATTGACGCGGCTGGGGCGGCGATTTCGCGAGACATTGACGGCGGGGTGTGGGTGGCCCCGCACGGCGGTGTGCGGGGCCGGGCGGGCGCGTGCCGGAGGTGTCGGGGGTTTCACAGCACGCGCCCGGGTCTGGAGTGGACGGTCAGGCCACGACGGGGAGACCGGGGTGACCGGCCCCTGCTGGGTGAGGACTACTGGGGAGTTCCCCGGAAGATGCCTCGGGCTCGTCGGGAGCGGTAGTGGGCCAGTCCTGCTCGGTGGAGGGCCAGCCCTGCTCGGTGTCGCTGTGGTTGATCCACACTGGAGGCAGCCGTGGTGGGCGGGGTGGCAGGTATCCGATGGCGTGCAGGCAGGCGTCGCAGACCGACAGGCCGTCCTCGTCGGGCGGGCCGCTGCTGGCCCGAGCGCGGTAGGGGCCGCGGCGGGACAAATGCCCGCACAACGCCCGCACCCCGTGGTTTCGGACTGCGGTGTTGGTGGGGCAGGCGTGCCACTTCGACTCGAACACGCTGGAGAACCAGGCGTGCCCACTACTGGTGTTCAGTGGTTCGGTCCCCACGCCAGCCGTACCAACACCAGCACGAGCAGCGCCAGCAGCAGCACCGCGATCTCGAACTCGGACACGTCCCCTCCCGGGAACACGGCGTTTGGTGAGCAGGTGGCGCAGCGCGAGCAGCAGCAGAGTCAGCGTCATGATCGCCACCCCTCTCGATCCCGCAGGGCCGTATCCAGCGCGTCCCGCAACTGCCGCGCTTCGGCGACGGTGAACAGCGAGACCGCGCCCCGCTCGGGCGCCAACAGGGCGACGCCTTGAGCTGTGGGTTTGAGCTGCAGCACGGTTCGGCCGTGGCGCTGCTGACGGCACGGGACGACCGACCACTCCGACGCTTCGTCCACAGTGGTCGAATTGTCGAGCTGGGCCAGCTCGTACAGCCAGGGATCGTAGGAATGGACCGGGCTCGGCGGATGGGCCTCGCTACCGCCGATCACGTACTGCAGACACACCCGGCAGTAGTGGTGCCACCCGCCCAAGATGCGTTCCGGCGGGTGCGGGGCGAGTTCGATCGCCTCACCGCAGAAACACGCCACCTTCCCCTGACCTACACGGGCTGACTCGGCACGCTTATACGGGGCGGTGGCATGAATCGTGCCCGACCCAACACCGGTGACGAACCGAGGCGGCGCGGGGTATTCAGCCAGCGACGGCATGGCGCACCACCCGCCCCCGCCGACCCGACCCCGCCATCGCCCAACAGCACTGCGCACACAACTCCGGATCGGCCTCCGGCTCGCCCAGCGGCGTGACCTCGCCCAACCCCAGATAAACCTGACACAGCGACAACACCCACGAGGCCGTGTACTCACCCGGGTGACACTCGATCGCATGCAGCCGAGGTGTCCGGCCAGACCGGTGATCGGCCTCGGTCGCGGCCAACACCACACACACCAGGCCGCGCGGAAACAACGCCCCCACCTCACACCACCCCCAACAAGCAGGAGTGACGCGGCGAACCGAGACGTGCAGCGACACACGCCGCACAAAGCGATAGCATCAACAAAGCTCCACATCAGTAGTAAACGGCTGACGGAGCCACCCCCGCGTCCAAGGCCGCCAAGCACACGACGCGGGAAGGGCTACTCGTCCGGTGACCGCCACCGGACGAGTGGTCAGAAATTCGACATACTCTTCACATTCCGCTCCTTGCAGCGCAGGCTTCTCTTCTTTCATCGACTCTCAGGAACGTTCCTATTTAGACTGTATAACAGGAACGTTCCTACAACAAGTTTCTCAAAGCAAAAAAGTCACAAGCACACGAACGTGGGAACGAGCCAATGAGACGGATGAGTCCGGATACGCTCATCGTCGACACGAGCGGAGGTGACACCGTGGGCAAGAAACCCGGCCCGAGTGTCCGCCGTCGCCAACTCGGGGCGATGCTGCGGCAGCTTCGACAAGACGCGGACACAACTCGTAAAACCGCAGCAGAGTGGCTGGAAATCGGCGAGCCGACGCTGAGCAAAATCGAACTGGGACGACAGTCCATCAAAGGACCGCACGTCAGACTGCTGTGCCAGCTCTACGACGTAGATGCCTCTACAGTGGATACTCTGCTCCGGCTGGCTCGGGAAGCCAACCAGCGAGGCTGGTGGACCGCCTACCGAGACACCGTGCCGTCGTGGTTTCGGCACTACGTCGGTCTGGAAGGTGACGCGGCCGACATCTGGGCCTACGAGGCGGAATTCGTCCCGGGGCTTCTCCAAACCGCCGAATACACCAAGGCGATCACTAGGGCATCACGCCCGGAGATCAGTGATGAAGAGCTGAACAGAGAAATCACCGTTCGACGGGAACGCCAGGCTCTGTTGGACGACGAGCAGCCTCCGCAGCTCCATCTGATCATCAACGAGGCCGTCGTATGGCGTCAGGTGGGCGGTCCAGAGGTGATGCGAGAGCAGCTCGAACACCTGCTCCGTTCAGCCAAACTCGATCACGTATCGCTCAGGGTGCTGCCGTTTTCCGCAGGAGCCCACGCCGCCATGACCGGATCCTTCATCCTGATCCGGTTTCCGGACGAGGACACACCCGCCTTCGTCTACGTAGAGAACGACCGTGGTGGGGTTTACCAGGAAAACCCGGGGGACATCGAGCGCTATACCCTGGTAAGAGAGCAGCTTGCGACGCTGGCTCACAGCGAAGACGACACCCGTGCGCTGCTCGAACAGTTAGTTTCGCCCTGACGAACCACATCGGGAAGGAGCCAGGGATGACTCCGGACGGTCTCGCGGACGCCGTGTGGCGCAAGAGTAGCCGTAGCAGCGGAAACGGTGGAGCCTGTGTTGAGGTCGGCTTCACTCCCGACACGATCGGCGTCCGTGACACCAAGGACCGCGATGGTGGGACTCTCGCGGTGAACAGCACCGCGTGGACCTCATTCGTCGACGCGATCAAAAGCGACCGCCTCGACGGCTGAACCGCTGCCGTGAAGTCCCGCTCGATACCGCCGGGCGGGACTTTTCGCGTCTCCAGCCACGATGGCTGGTCGTGGTGTGCGGAGATCGAGACGTTCGGTTGCCGACGCTACGATGACTCCTGACCGGAACCGGCCGAGAAGTACTGAGCCCACATCCGAGGTGCGATGTCGCGGTGGCACGAAAACGTGCAACGGCGGTCATAACGTCACAGGTCGCAGAGGGTGCTCTCCACGGGCGTGGAGGTGGACCGCTGTATGCACCTCCGCCGGGTGACCAGCAGCGGTGCTCTCCACGGGCGTGGAGGTGGACCGCGGCTGTATGTGGCGCTGTTCGAGTGGTTGCGGTGCTCTCCACGGGCGTGGAGGTGGACCGATGGCGCGACGCATCACTGGTCACCCCGTTTGGTGCTCTCCACGGGCGTGGAGGTGGACCGTATAGGCCGGGGTCGGTGTGGTCTCCGTCGTTGTGCTCTCCACGGGCGTGGAGGTGGACCGAACTCGCCGACGCCCGCACCGGCGTCACCAGCGTGCTCTCCACGGGCGTGGAGGTGGGCCGTCGCGCTACCCCGACATGGACGGCGGCACCGCGTGCTCTCCACGGGTGTAGCGGACTAGCTGGATCGACCGCACCACATCGATACGTATAACCTGGTTTACGAGCGGCTACGGATGGACGCGCTCGGCTTGCACGAGTCCCAATCCGTGCTGCGACAGACCATGAACGACCTTGGCGCTGGAGGGTGACGGGATGACCCCCAACCTCACCGAGGCGCGGTGGCGCAAATCCACCCGCAGCAACGGTAGCGGCGCGTGCGTTGACGTGGGGATAGCTCCTTCCGCCGCTGGAGTACGTGACACGAAACTGGGTGAGGACACCCCCACCCTCACGTTCACACGTTCGCAGTGGGACTCCTTCCTTGACGCGATCAAAAGCGACCGCCTCGGCGACTGATCCGGTTTCGTGAAGTCCCGCTCGGTGTGCCGGGCGGGACTTTTCGCGCCTACGGCCACGATGGCTGATCGCAATGCGAAGGGGATGTGTCGATCCCCTGGCAATCAGGTGTTCCGTCCTCGCTACGACGCGATCGAGACGTTCGGATGCCGCCGCTACGATGACTCCTGCCCGAAACCAGTCGAGAAGTACTGACCCCACATTCGAGGTGCGATGTCGCGGTGGCGTGAAAACGTGCAACGGCGGTCGTAACATCACAGGTCACAGAGCGCTCTCCACGTGCGTGGAGGTGGACGGGTTTTGCGGAACCTGACCAGGATGCGGTGGAAAGGCACGCGACTCAGCTCTGCGCACTAGGGCTGGGGGTTTGCGCGTTCGTACTGTTTCTGGTCAGGGACAGCCGGAGTCCGTCGTTCAGGCGTGAGATCCGGGCCAGTCGGTATTCGTCGGGCAGGTTCGGAAGGTGCGCTGTCTCGTGCGGGCTGTGGGCCTCGATGTGGTCGATCAGACCGGCATCGAGATACGGCCGGACTGCCGCGCTGTCCGCAACCAGGCCGACAGCTCGGGCGCCTTCGTGATGGAGCGCGGCGAGGGACTGGTGCGGATCGTTCGGCAATGTGGACAGCGGCCTGGGAACGAGCGGCTCCGTAACAGCGGGCGTGGCCGTGTCGTCGTGAACGAGCGTGTCGATCTCGCCCGGCAGGACCGTGACATCCCCTGTCAGACTTCCCTCCCGAGTGAGGCAACAGCCCCAGGTGAGCACCGGGCGCTGCCGCTCCAACGCGGCCAACCACGGGCCGAGCACCAAGCGGGCTTCCTCGACGAGCAAACCCTCAACCACGTCGACCCCGGCCTCACGCAGCAGGACGGCACCACCACGTCCCCGGGAGGTCGGATCCAGGACAGCGATGACCACACGGACGATGCCCGCCTCGATCAGCGCCCGATGACAGGGCGGAGTACGCCCGTCATGGCAGCACGGTTCCAGCGTGACCACGGCAGTCCCACCATCGGCGGCGCTTCCCGCCTGCGCGAGGGCGTGGGCCTCGGCGTGCGGCTCGCCTTTCCGGCGATGCCACCCCTGCCCGGCCAACCGCCCGTCGCCGTCGAGCACCACGCACCCCACTGGAGGATTAGGGCTGGTGGTGCCGTGTCCCCATGCCGACAGCGCGATCGCGTGACGCATCGCGCGAGTCTCGACCTCCGCCGTGGTGATCGTCATGGAGTTGGTCTAGCAGATCGGCAACGGCCGGAACACCTCGACGATTAAGCACCCGGGCGCCGTCCACTTGAGTATCGACCGCTTCCACTGGGTGATCGAGATATTCGATTGCCGACGCTACGATGATCCCGACCGGAACCGGTCGGTACATACGAGGCGACGTTCGAGATTGAGGGGTTCCGTTGTCGCGGTGGCGCGAAAACGTGCAACGGCGGTCATAACGTCGCAGGTCGCAGAGGGTGCTCTCCACGGGCGTGGAGGTGGACCGCGGCAGACGCCGCCAACCAGCTCGGTGACTACGTGCTCTCCACGGGCGTGGAGGTGGACCGCTACCCGACTCCGTGTGGGACATCCCCACCCAGTGCTCTCCACGGGCGTGGAGGTGGACCGCACGACGAGGACGAGGACGTCGCCGACGCCGTGTGCTCTCCACGGGCGTGGAGGTGGACCGGGTCGGCAGATTGTGCCGACCCCTGGTCAACAGTGCTCTCCACGGGCGTGGAGGTGGACCGTCACTGTTGGGAATCCCGTGGCGATACGCGATGTGCTCTCCACGGGCGTGGAGGTGGACCGGCGGAGCCCCGGGGGTGCAGTTCTATTGCACCGTGCTCTCCACGGGCGTGGAGGTGGACCGACCGAGGCCGACGGCAAGATCTCCACCACGGCGTGCTCTCCACGGGCGTGGAGGTGGACCGCTCCGGTCGGAGCCGGTCGGATGCTGCTCGTCGTGCTCTCCACGGGCGTGGAGGTGGACCGGCGCGGCGACGGGAGGTCACGGCATGACACGCGAGGAATGCATCGAGGCGGCGGGCCGCATCCTTGCCCGCGCCCGCGCCCGCAGGACTCACTGCCGATCGAGGAGGCAGTCGAGGAGGCGCACTACCCCGGCGGGCCGTCCCGAGAGTCCATCCGCGCCCAGATCATCCGTCAGCGCTACGAAGCAGAGGAGGTCGCAGCACGACCAGCACAGTAAGTGCTCTCCACGCACGTGGAAGTGAACCGCCACGCGGATCGGTAGCTACAGCATCCGGGGCGGGCAACCGACGGAACGCACCGGCCCGATGCGTGCCGCGGGGCCGCCCGACGGATTCAGGAGCGGTACCGCTCGACGTAGCGCTGCCACGCCTCAGCATCGTTCTCGGCCCGCCGCTCGGCGCGCTTCTCCCGTCCGGTCCCGAGCGGGTAGCCGTGCTTGACGAGCCGGGTCTCGCAGCTCTCCACCATGGACGACGTGGAGTAGAGCAGCGACATGAGCAGCCCGCCGACCACGCACATCGCGGTGATCCACAGCGGCCCGGGCAGCAGCAGCACGAGCAGTCCGGGCGAGACCTGCACGAACACTCGGGCGATGTGCCGCAGCGCCCAGGTGCGGCAGGTGACGTCGTGCAGCACCCACTCCCGGTAGCGCTCGGGCAGGCGCCCACCGTAGACGTACCAGAGCCACAGCATCGGGTTCGGACGAGTTCCGCTGCTGCTCATCGTGACTCCTCACTCCCCGAACAGCCGTCCGGACGGACCAACACCAGCACCGACATCATCCCGGCCCGCCGCGACCACCCTGAACTCGACGGCGAAACCGACGGACAGGCACGGCGGCGGCCCGGCAACGCCCTCACTCGAAGTCGGGCGGCAGGCGTTCCTCCCAGCGCCGCCCCTGCGGGTACAGCGTGATCTCGCGGGTCTCGTCGGCGCGGCGCTCGATGCGCACCAGCAGGTTGTCCTCGGCCAGCCGCTCGGCGAAACCGCCACCCCACTCGACCACCACGGCGGCCTCGGTCAGCTCGGTGTCCAGATCCAGGTCGTCGAGCTCGGCCAGCGAGGTGAGCCGGTAGGCGTCCACGTGCACCAGCGCCGGACGCCGCCAGTCCGAGGCGTAGTGCTCCCGCGCCAGCACGAAGGTGGGTGAGGTGACCCGGCCGCTCACCCTCATCCCCCTGGCGATGCCGCGCGTGAGCGCGGTCTTGCCCGCGCCGAGCGGACCGTCCAGCAGTACCAGGTCCCCGGCGCCGAGCACGGCACCGAGCGCGGCACCGAACCGGTACGTGTCGTCCACGGTCGCCAGCTCGTAGGTCCAGCTCACCACATCGGAACTCAACTGCCGCTCACCTTCTCCGCGGTCCCCTCGGCCCGCTCGTCCCGTGCCACTCGCCGAACCAGCTCGCTCAACCGCTCCGTCACCGGTTCGGCCCGTTCCAGAATCGCCATGTGACCGGCCCCCTCAACCCGCGCGAGCTCGGCGTCGGGCAGTTGCTCCGCGATCGTCTCCGAGTGCGAGAACGGGATGAGCCGGTCGGCGTCGCCGCCCAGGACCAGCACCTCGGAGTGCCGCAGCCCGGCCAGCGCCGCCGTGCGGTCGTGCGAACCGAGGGTGTCCAGGAAGTCGGTCACGGTCTCCACGGTAGTGGAGGCGATCATGTCGTCGGTGAGGTCCACCAGCGCGGTGTCGACGTCCCGATCGCCGAATGCCAGGCGGCGAACCACGTTCCAGGCCACGTGCGAACCGCTCCGGCGGGCGCTTTCCACCAGGCTGGGCTGCCACTGGGCCAGCACTCCCATAGTCCTGGTCAACGGGTTGTTCTTCGACAACCACGGCTTCGGCAGCCCCCGCGCGCCCACCTGGCCCGCCGAGGTCGACAGCAGCGCCACCCCGGCGATCCGCTCGCGGAAGAGTTCGGGCCGCTGCTCGGCCAGCGCCATGATGGCCATACCGCCCATGGAGTGCCCGGCCAGCACCACCGGCCCGCGCCGGGCGGTCGCCCGCAGCACCGCGTCCAGATCCCGGCCCAGCTGCTCGACGGTGCAATTGGCGCGCCTGGAGTGGCCGGAGCGCCCGTGGCTGCGCTGGTCGTAGAGCACCAGCCGCACCTTCGGGTCGGACAGCCGTGGCAGGTCCCTGCGCTGGAAGTGCCAGCACCGCGAGTCCAGCGAGTAGCCGTGCACGAGCACCACGGTCAGCTCGGCCTCCCCACCGTCGGCGGGATGCACCTCCTGCACCGCCAGCGGTACCCCGTCGTCGGCGGCGACGGTGGACCTGCGGTCGGGTTCGGCCCTGCCCAGCCCCTCGCCCTGGTAGGGGTCGTCCTCGGCGCCGTTCCTGCGCTGCGCCGCTATCCGCGAGCTGTGCGAGGCGAGGCTCACGGCGGTGCCGGTCACCACGGCACCCACCATCCCGGCCGACCAGGCGATCGCGTGCCACGGCCTCATCGCGTGTCCTCCGCCACCACGGTTCGGGTCACGCGCGGACGATACATACCGGTCACGATCTCGTAGTGGATGGTGCCGAGTTCCTCGGCCCACTCGGCGGCCGTGGGCTCACCGCGATCGCCCGGCCCGAACAGCACCACCTCGTCCCCCTCGGCGACCTGATCGTCGTCGCAGCGCACCACGATCTGGTCCATGCAAACCCGACCCACCACGGGACGGCGCTCGCCGCCGAGCAGCACCGAGAACCGGTCGGACAGCGAACGCGGCACCCCGTCGGCGTAGCCGACCGGAACCAGCGCCAGGTTGGTGTCGGCGGGTGCCGTCCAGTTGTGACCGTAGGAGACGCTCTCCCCAGCGGCGATCCGCTTGGTCAGCACCACCGAGGAGCGGAAGGTCATCGCGGGGCGCAGCCCGTGGTCGCCCTCCTGCGGGACCGGGTCGAGCCCGTAGACCGCGATGCCCGGGCGAACCATGTCGAACCGCAGGTCGGGGCGGGTCAACAGCGCGGCCGAGTTGGCGAGGTGGCGCAGCGGGCGCAGCCCGGCCGCCAGGGCCTGCTCGTGGGCGAGCCGGAACCGCTCGGCCTGCGTGTCGATCGAGGGATGACCCGGCTCGTCGGCGCAGGCCAGGTGCGACCACACGGCGAAGACCTCCACCGTCCCGTCCGCCTCGGCCTTGGCGGCCAGCGCCACCAGCCGTTCCCACGACTCGGCGGGGGCGCCGTTGCGGTGCAGCCCGGTGTCGATCTTGAGGTGGATCCGGGCGGTGCGCCCGGCGGACTCAGCGGCCGTCACGACGTCGTGCAGCTGGGTCTCGGATGAGACCGACAGGTCCACCCCCGCCCGCACCGCGCCGCTCACGTCGTCGCCGCGCTGGTACAGCCAGCACAGCAAGGGGGCGGAGATCCCACGCTCCCGCAGCCCGAGCGCTTCCGGGATCGAGGCGACGCCCAGCCACTCGGCCCCGGAACGCAGCGCTGCCTCGGCCACGGCCGGAGCACCGTGGCCGTAGCCGTCGGACTTGACCACGACCATGGTCCGCGCGCCGGACTCGCTCGCGTGTCCGGAGAGCACGGCCACGTTGTGCCGGATGGCCGCGAGATCGATGCGCAGATCGGCACGGCGCGCGGGAGGTTCGTTCATCCTGCTCATAATCGCACAATCCATGAGCGTCCCCGCTCGGCTGCGGCACTACTCGCTTCGCGGAACCTCGCGCACGGCTCTCGCTCCGGGGAGACCCGACATCGGGTAGGTAAGTTCGGTTCAGGGGGTCGTGGCGGCCACGGCACGGACCTCGCGGACGGCGGCGGGGACCGCGTCCAGCAGGGCGGAAGCGCCGATCGGCGCGCCCACCGGATCGACGTCGCCGGACTCGGCGGAAGAGCTCGGGGCACGGCCGCCGGTGGCGGCGATCTCGGCGGCCCGCGCGTGCACGTGCGCGGCGCTGCCGCAGGACCACAGCGGATCCATCCCGGTGGCGAGCAGCTTGCCGATCATGCCGGTGAGCACGTCACCGGAACCGGCCGTGGCGGGCCAGGCGTGTTCGCAGGGGTTCACCAGGACACGCCCGTCCTGATCGGCGATCACCGTGGTGTTGCCCTTCAACAGCACCACGGCCGAACAGCGGCGGGCCACCTCGCGCACCGCCGCGATCCGGTCCGCCGGACGCTGCCCGGCCAACCGGGCGAACTCGCCCTCGTGCGGGGTGAGCACCAACGGAACGTCCGGGTCCCGCGCGTCCCACAACGTCTCGTCATTGGCGAACAGCGTGATCGCGTCCGCGTCGGCCACCACCGGCTTGGCGTCGTCGAGCACCGCCGCGAGCACCTCACGACCGGCGGCCCCGGTGCCGATCCCCGGCCCCACCGACCACGCCTGCACCCGGCCGGCGTCGCCGACCGAACCGACCGCGACCACCTCGGGCCAGCGCTGCCGCACCGCATCGGCGGCGGGTCCCGCGTAACGAACCATCCCCGAGGCGGTGTGCACCGCTCCGCCCGCCGCGAGCATCGCGGCGCCCGGGAAGTTCGCCGAACCCGCGGCGACCCCGAGCACCCCTTGGCTGTACTTGTCGTCCGCCGGACGCGGAACCGGCCAGGCCCGCCCCACATCGCCCGCTTCCGGAACCGAGCAGTCCGGCTCGTCCAGGTGCGGGTCGAGCCCGATGTCGACCACCACCACCCCACCGGAGCGCACCAGCCCCGCACCGAGCACGTGGCACGGTTTGCGTCCGCCGAACGTGACGGTCAGGGTCGCCGAGACGGCGGGGCCGTCCACGGCACCGCTCACCGGATCCACCCCGCTGGGCAGGTCGACCGCGACCACCGGGGCACTCACCCGGTCCACGGCGGCAGCGGCGAGCGAACGCAACGGGCCGTGTCCGGCGAGCCCGACTATCCCGTCGACCACCACATCGGCGCGTCGCAGCGCCTCGGCGGCCACATCGGCCACCCCGGAGTCGTCGGCGGCATCCGCCGCCTCGACGACGCGGCCTCCGGCGGCACGCAGCGCACGCAGCCCTTCGGGGTGGGTCTTCTCGGGGGCGAGCAGCACCGCCGTGACCCCCACACCCCGGTCACGCAGCAGGGCACCCGCCCAGAGCGCGTCACCGCCGTTGTTGCCCGCCCCGACGAGCAGTGCGACGTGTCGGCCCGCGACGCGGCCGAGACGTTCGGCGAGCAACCGGCGCACCCACAGCGCCACCCCGTTGGCCGCGCGCCGCATCACCGTGGGTTCCGGCACCGTTCGGAACAACCGCTGTTCCGCCGCGCGCACCTGGTCGGGGGTCCACACACCGTGCAAGTCGGAGCCTCCTGGCGGTTCCACTGTCGACGTTTCCGTTCCTCCCCACCGGGTGCCGACACACCGGGTCGACTCGCCGGGACCGACTCGGCAGGAGGCGGACTCGGCGGGGAGGACGATTCGGATCACTCCACGGTGACCGATTTGGCGAGATTACGCGGCTTGTCCACGTCGTAGCCACGGTGGCGGGCGATCTCGGCGGCGAGCACCTGCAGCGGGACGGTGGATACCAACGGCTGCAGCAGGGTCGGCACGGCTGGAATCTCGATCAGCTCGTCGGCGAACGGCCGGACCGCCTCGTCACCCTCCTCCGCGATGACGACGGTGCGCGCGCCCCGCGCCTGGATCTCGCGGATGTTGGACAGCAGTTTGGCGTGCAGCTGGGAGTGGCCCTTGGCCGAGGGCATCTGCACCACGACCGGCAGACCGTCCTCGATCAGCGCGATCGGTCCGTGCTTGAGCTCGCCCGCGGCGAAGCCCTCGGCGTGCATGTAGGCGAGCTCCTTGAGCTTGAGCGCACCCTCCAGCGCCACCGGGTACCCGACGTGCCTGCCCAGGAACAGCACCGCCTTGGCATCGCACATCCGGGTGGCCAGTTCCCGAACCTGGGGGACGGTCTCGAGCACGGAGCGCACCGCCTCGGGCATCGCGGCCAGTTCGGAGAACTCGTGCTCCAGCTCGTCGGTGTACTTGGTGCCGCGCGCCTGCGCCAGGGCCAGCCCCACCAGGTAGTTCGCCGCGATCTGGGCGAGGAAGGTCTTGGTGGCGGCCACGCCGATCTCCGGACCCGCGTGGGTGTAGAGCACCGCGTCCGACTCGCGCGGGATCTGCGAACCGTTGGTGTTGCTGATCGCCAGCACCCTGGCGTGCTGGGTGCGGGCGTGCCGCACCGCCTCCAGCGTGTCGGCGGTCTCGCCGGACTGCGAGATCGCCACCACCAGCGTGTCCCTGCCCAGCACCGGATCGCGATAGCGGAACTCGCTGGCGAGTTCCACCTCGACCGGGATGCGGCACCAGTGCTCGATGGCGTACTTGGCGAGCAGCCCGGAGTGGTAAGCAGTGCCGCAGGCGACCACGAAGACCTTGTTGACGTCCCGGAGGTCCTGCTCGCTGATCCGCTGTTCGTCCAGCACCACACCGCCGTCGGCGAAGTGCCCGCGCAGCGTGTTGCTCAGCGCCTCGGGCTGCTCCTCGATCTCCTTGAGCATGAAGTAGTCGTGCCCGCCCTTCTCGGCGGCGGACAGATCCCAGTCGACGCTGAACGGCCTGGTCTCGACCTCGGTGCCCGCGAAATCGGTGACCCGGTAGCCGTCGCGGGTGATGGTGACCAGCTGGTCCTGCCCCAGCTCGACGGCGTTCCTGGTGTGCTCGATGAAGGCCGCCACGTCCGAGGCGACGAAGGTCTCGCCTTCGCCGACGCCCACGACCAGCGGGGAGGAGCGCCGGGCGGCGACGATCTTGTCGTGCTGGTCGGCGTGCGTGACGACCAGCGTGAACGCGCCGGACAGCCGGGCGGCCACGGTCCCGAGCGCGGCGGTGAGATCACCGGCGGCCGGACCGGCGGCATACGCCCTGCCCACCAGGTGTGCGACCACCTCGCTGTCGGTGTCGCTGCTCAGTTCGATGCCGTCGTTCTCGAGCTCGGCGCGGAGCTCCGCGAAGTTCTCGATGATCCCGTTGTGGACCACCGCCACCTTGCCGGTGGAGTCACGGTGGGGATGGGCGTTGCGGTCGGTGGGGGCGCCGTGGGTGGCCCACCGGGTGTGTCCCATACCCGCCGTACCGACGAAGTGCTCGCGCCCGTCCTCGGTGACCCGCTGCTCGAGGTTCGACAGCGCACCGGCCGAACGCCGCACGGCCAGCGATCCGTCGCCGTCCAGCAGGGCGATGCCCGCCGAGTCGTAGCCCCGGTACTCCAACCGCCCCAGCCCCTGGAGCACCACGTCGAGGGCCGAGCGATGTCCTAGATAACCCACAATGCCGCACACTCGACCCAGCATAGCCAGCGGAGATGGTCTGAACCTGATACCTGTCCTCCACCCGGGTGTCGCTCGATCGTCCGGCCGGTCACTGCCACGGGTGACGGGAAGTATCCGCTACCGTGACGAGTCATGGCCCACAACGCCAAGAAGGCGCTCCAGGAGCTCGCGCGACGGGGACCCCACGACGTGCTGCACGGTGACCTCGCGCTCGTCGGCCTGCCCGGCATCGTCTGCGCACCGCGCGGCGGGCGGGGGTTGGCCGCCATCGCGTTCGGGCACGGCTGGCTGCAGCCCGCGCGGCGTTACACCGGGCTGCTGCGTCACCTGGCCTCCTGGGGATTCGTGGTGGCCGCGCCGAGCACCCACACCGGGCCGTTCGCCTCGCACCGGATGTTCGCGGCCGACCTGCGAACCGCGCTGGACATCTGCGTCAACGTGCGTCTCGGCGAGGGCGACATCAGCGTCGACGAACACCGGCTGGCGGTGGCGGGCCACGGCATGGGCGGTGGTTGTGCCGTGCTGGCCGCCGCCGAGGACAGCCGAATCCGCGCGGTGGCGGGGCTGGGCACCGCCGAGACCATGCCCTCGGCGATCGCGGCCGCCGGGCGGGTGAGCATGCCGGGGCTGCAGCTGGCGGGGGAACGCGACCTGCTGGCCGCCGCGCGCTCCAACGCGGAACCGATCACCCGCGCCTGGGGCGGTCCGGCGCAGCTGCGAACCGTGCGCAAGGCGGACCACCTCGCGTTCACCGAGGGCAGGCACTGGAGCGAGCTGCTGCTGCAGGGCAAGTCGCACTACGGTTCGCAACGAGTCTCGCGCGCGCTGCTCACTGCCTTCTTTCTCCGCACGCTTACCGGCGACAAGCGGGGCCAGGAACTGCTGACCAACGACGTCTCCGGCGCCGAGATCGACGGCGAGCACAGCAAGGGGGCGCTGGCCGCCGCGTGACGGAAAACTCCGGACGGAACACGGCAGCGGCGTGATCCACCAGAATGACGGATGATGAGCACGCCACAGCCGCCGCCCGGCGTACCGCAGCAGCCCCAGTCGGGCGGCGCTCCCTACCCGCAACAGCCCACGGCGCAGCAACAGCCACCAATGCCGCAACATGGGCAACAGGTGCCGCAGTATTGGGGCTACCCGGACCCCGGGGCGCAGCCAGGGGGACAGCAGAACTGGGGACAGCAGCCTGCCGGAACTGGTCAAACCGGGGTCTACGGCTATCCGGCTCCCAACGCGGGCCACGGGTGGCAGTACGGCGCCGGCCAGCGGCAACCCGTCCAGCGACAGGAAACGGGCCCCGCCGACGACACCGGCAGGCCGCTGGCGATCATCATCGCCGTCTGGGCGATCATCGCGGGGCTGCGGACGCTGATCACCTACCCCATCGAGATGGTTCAGTTCTGGATGGAGTACGGCACCTACTCCACCGTGCCGATGACCATCGCCTCGGAATCGTGGAACTTCCTGTCCCTGCTCGACGCGGCCGCGCTCGTCGTAGTGGGCATACTGCTGTTCGCCAGGCGACACAAGGCGCGTTTCTTCGCCACAGCGGTAATAGCACTGACGGTGACGCTGTACGTCATGAGCGTTGTTTTCGATTTCATTTGGACGCCTGATTACTTGGATTCCTTTTACGAGTACTTCTACAGCTGGATCCAGTTTTCCGCATACATTTTCTACCTGATTCCCGCCGCTCTCGCGCTGCTCCCGGGAATATCCCGCACGCTGCGCACGAAACCGAAGCAGCAACAACCACCGCGGCAACCGGTGTACGGCCAACAGCCAGGACACTGAACCAATACCGAAGATCGTACGGCGGTTCCGACAGTCGGGGAAATCTCAGAGGGCAGCATCATGAACACACCGCAGCAGTTCCACGGCACACAGCAGCCGCAGCCAGGAGCGATGCCACCGCAACAATCGCCCTATCCGGGAGCTCAACCCGGACAGGCACAACAACCAGGACCCACACCAGCCACTCCCCGGCAAAGCGGGAGATCTCCGGCTACCACAATCCTGGGAACAGCGGCGTTACTCGTCAGCGGACTCATAGTCGTGCTTACATTGCTCTACTCGAAAAACGAGATCGCATGGTTCGTGGAATCGGGAATTCTGCTCGCACTGGGAATAATGCTGCTGACGCGTACACACCTCGCGAAGGGAATCGCCGTGAGCGGCATGGCAGTATCCGTTATCGCAGTCTGCTTGCGAGTATTCGAATACGGGATCAGTGTGTACGGCTGGCGAACACCGTTGGATGTCGGTTACATCATGGAAACCACGGACGGAATAATGTTCTACTGCTCGATCCTGGTGACGATGCTGGTTTTCCTGCCATCCGTGCTGCACTCGTTGCGCCGGAAACCGGTCCAGCAGCCGCCGCGGCAGCAGTACTACTACGGAACGCCGAACGGCTACTGACACCGGCGAGCGGCGTCGGCCCGTGAGTGGAGAGGTCTCACGGGCCGAGCACGGCCCCGCTTCCAGTCGCGAGAGTTCCGACCGCAAGGCTTCCGACCGCAGGGCTCCCAGCCACGGGGTTTCCCGCGTCCGGGACCGCTAGCGCAGCCAGCTGCGCTGCGAGAAGTCCTCCTCGTCGTCGTCCCATTCCTCGGCGGCGGCCCGACGACGAGGTCGCGGCGCGGGATCGGGACGCTGCTCCGAAGGCCGGGTCGGTGTCGGATCCGGCTGCTGCTCGACCGGAGGCTCCTCGGGTATGGACCTGCCGAACCGCCCGGCCGCGACGTTCCAGCCGTCGTCCGGCCGCGCGGGCGGCGGTTGTGCTCCGGCCGCGCCCGGAGCAGCGCCCGGACCAGATGGCGGGCCACCGGGGAAACCGCTGGAACTCACCTGATGAGCGAAGGGGTCCTCGTCCTCCCGCTCACCGATGCTGATCTGCTCCCTGCGGGCGCGTTCCCGCAGCACCGCCCGCTCGGCCTCCAGCCGCTGCTCCTCCTCGCGTCGGGCGCGCTCCTCCTGTTCCCGAAAGACGCGTTCCCGCTCGTCCACCTCGGCCTGCACGGCCGCGGTCTCCCGCTCGTACTCGCTGTCCAACTCGTCCTTGCTGCGCCGGGACTGCTCCACCACAGCCTCGATCTCGGCGACCGACACCTCGGACCCGTACATTCCCCTCTTCCACGCCTTCCCCCGAATCCGGGGAGCACGACGATCGGCTAGCGCTCATTCCTCACCCGGCCGGTCTATTTCTCGTTCGGTTCGCCCAGCACGGCTTGATACTGCCAGGAAGTGTCCGAGTCGAGGCCGTCGTCGAACAGATCGCCCTCGGTGCGCCAGGGACTGTCGTTGCTGCGCTCCTCGTCGCCACCACCCTGCTGGCCCGCACCACCCATACCGCCCATGGGCATCATTCCACCCCGGGCAGCGCCCTGCTCGCTCTGACCGGACGTGCCGCTCGACTCGCCCATGGAGGCCAGCCCGGTGGCACCCTGCGAATCCGTCGGGCCCGATTTCCCTCCCATTGTCGACAGCCCCGCCTCGCCCGCTACGTCGCCGAGCTGGTTCTCGGAACGACCGCCGCCCCAGATGCTTCCGCCGGTGTCCTCCGGAGAGCTGAACAGATCGCCGGAGAACGCGGTGAAGGTGGGCCGACCCGACGACAACTGCTCGGAATCGCTGAACACCCCGGCGCCCGCCCACTGCGAAGTGGTCCGCGCCGCGGCCTCGTACGGGTCGCTCTGCCGCGCTCCGTCGGGACCCTGCCCCTCCTCGGCGGGGGTTCCGGGGAAGGTCGCCGCATCAACCGGAGCCGCGGATCGGTCCTGGCCGAAGTCGACGGTCTGGGTGCTCGGCTGACCGTTCCCGTCGTCGACCGTGACGCGCAGCCCGCCCTCGGCATCGCGTGCCACGTTGACGGTGCGCTCGCCGTCACGGATGACAGCGGTGCCGTCCTCGTTCGGCCGGATGACGGTCGGCTCGCGCGAACTTCCGGTAACGTTCGTGGACTCGCCCGCAGTCGGCGGCACACCCTGCTGGCCGGGAGCACGGGAGGATTCCGTCGCTGCCGGTGCGACGGAATCCGAGCCGGTCGCACCGCCCGACTCACCGAACGGGATCTGGTAGTTCCGGGGCTGTCCCTGCTCGTCCAGCAGCGTCAGCTGGGTACGGCCCTGCGAGTCGACCTCGCGAACGGCGATCCGCTCGGCACCCTCCCCGATGGTCACCTGATCCAGATCCGGCTCGGCCTCGGCACCGCCGGTTCCGTTCGGAGCCGCCGAAGCGGCCTCCCCACCCTGTTCGGACAGCCGGGAGCGAATCTCCTCCGCCGAGGGAGTCTCCGGCTGCTCGGGCATTCCGGCTCGCTGCCCGCCCGGCGCGCCCGCACCGCCCGTTGTGCCGGCTGGTCCGCCACCACCGCCGGGAACGCCACCGGGAGCACCACCTGGAGCACCTCCGGTGCCTCCGGTGCCCTGGGACCGACTGGTCACTCCGGCGTCGGAGGGAGTCCGCTGCTCGCCCTGCTGTCCGCTGTCCTGCTGCGGATCCTGTTCGCCGAGTTCGTCGAAGGTGTCGTCGTCCAGCTTGGCCAGTTGGTCCCGGAGCGCGGAGAACGCCTTCTCGGTGTGCTTGTAGGCGTCGTGGATCTCCTTGCGCAGCGCCTTGACGTCGTGGGCGTACCAGCCGCAGAAGTCGTCGAGCCACTTGATGCGTTTGTTGGCGACGGTACCGCCGCCGTCCCTACATCCCGGCGCACCAGGGAGGCGGAGATCGTCCCAGGTGATCCGGACATGGTACTCGATATTCGTTGGTTTCTCGGCATCCTTGGTATCCACGTCTGTGTTCTTCGGCAGCTGCGCTTCGACGCGCGGCAGCAGTGCCTTGCCGAACTCCTTCATCTGCGGCTCCTGCAGCTTGGACTTGCTGTAGCGGAGCCCATCGCGGACCATCTTCTCCATGCCGTCGAGGTCCTGGAGCATCTCCTCGGACTGGTCGTCCTCGCCGTAGTGCTTGTAGAAGCTGCTCTTGTCCTTGAAGTCGGACAACCCACCGGGGCCGATGCGGTTCTTGGGGACCTTCGCCGCCTCGTGCAGCGCTCTGCCGGTCGCGTTCAGGTCGTCGCAGTACTTGTTCAGCGGCCCTTTTACACCCGTGTACCGCTGCCGCGCGGCGTCGGCCGCCGAACCCTGCCACGCCTGGTCGATCCCCTTCTCCAGTGAGTCGAGGTGGCTCAGCCAGGCTTCCCGGTTACCGGCGAGTTCGGAGAGCTTGCCCGAGGCGGACTCAAGCATCCCCCAGCCGATGCCGCGCAGCTTCGGCAGATCGTGCGTCTCGGTGGCTCCGGTGCCGTAAACCGCGTACTCGTCGCCGGGGTACTTCTTGGCCGCGCCCTCGTGGGCGCGCCATCTCCGGAAGACCCTGCCCCACACGCCGTCGCGCAGGACCTTTTCGAGCTCGTTCAGCTTGTCCAGGTGGAAATCCGAGTTCCCCTGGCCGGAAGGGGAACCGTTCTCCTTGTCCGACTCGTAAGCACTGGAGTAATTCTCCCGGCCCTGTTCCTGAGCCCTTCCCTGGACGCCCGCGGGACCCACGAATCACTCCCCCTTCCCGGCGTTGGACACGTTCTCGGCCTGGGCCCGGTCCCGCGATTCCATGTCGCTGAAGGAGGACTCGATGTTCTCGGCCAGCCCGTTCAGGTGATTCCGCGCCTTGCCGAGTGAACCGGCGAACCCCTGGCAGGCGGTCTCGAAAACGGCACCGACGCCGATGTCCCTGCCGACCTGGCCGAAAGTGCCCTCTCCCGAATCGATCGACTCCGCGAGGTTCGTTCCCGCGTTGAAGGCGTCCGCCAGGTTCCGCGTACTGTTGGCGACCCGCTTCATCGCCTCGCCGTCGTAATCGGCGGAGCCGTCCGACCGGCCCATGACGTCGTCCCCCTAAACCGCTCGTTCCGACCAGCGCCCGTAACGCGAACACGGGAACGTGACCGTACGGCGCACCGTGGATCATCCCAGACCGTGCGGTGTCGCCGTGAGGGTTCAACGACGTCATTGCACACGCAAAGCGGCGAGTACCGGCTACTACGAACACCGGCCGCCGCGAAGCGGCACGCCGGAACCGGCGGTACTCGAGCCAACAGAGCTGTTGCTCAGGTCGGTGGTGACACGAGCACCACCGCGGCGATCGCCCCGAGAGCGATCGCGACGAGCGGAAGGAGCAGGACGTAGAGCAGATCTCCGACGAAGTAACGCATGACGGATCACGCCCACCGGTTACCGAGCGGTCGGGTACGGGAGTCGATTCACCGCGCCACGAGTCAGCGACCAGAACGGCGATTCAGAACTTGGCCCGGCGATCGGAGCTTGGCCCGGCGAATCGGGGATCGACAAGACGGGGTCAGGGCCTGGCACGGCGTGGCCAGTGCTCCACCAGCCAGTTACTGCCGTCGTGCGCCAAGGTAGCTGCCTTGGCACCCGCGACGGCGAGAGCGGACAACACGACAAGACCTGCGACCAGGCTGATCGCGAACAGTGCGACCAACATGGTGACAACAATGGCACCCATGTGACGAGGCTCTCACAACTGGGCGCCAAATGCGAGACTTTGATCACATATTCATCTGATCGAGCCAACGACCTCGGCCAGTCGCTCCGCGGTTCGCTTGGCGCACTCGGCCGTGGGGGCCTCCACCATCACCCGTACGAGCTGCTCGGTTCCGGAGGGACGCAGCAGTACCCTGCCGTGCTCGCCCAGCTCCGACTCGGCGTCGGCGACCGCCTCGGAGACCGCCGGAGCGTTGACCGCGGTGCTCTTGTCCGACACGGAAACGTTCACCAGGCTCTGCGGCAGCCTGGTCATCGTGCCCGCGAGCTCGGCCAACGGGGCTCCAGCGGCCGCCATCCGCGACATCAACCGCAGCGCGGTCAGCAGCCCGTCCCCCGTGGTGGCATGGTCCGGCAGCACGATGTGGCCGGACTGCTCCCCGCCGAGGGCGAACCCACCGTCCCGGAGTTCCTCCAGCACGTAGCGGTCCCCGACCGCGGTGGTACGGAGTGCCACACCGTACTCCCGCATCGCCAGATGCAGCCCGAGATTGCTCATGACCGTGGTCACGACGGTATGCCCCGTCAACTCCCCGGAGTCCCGCATCGCCACGGCGAGTATCGCCAGCAGCTGGTCGCCGTCGACCAGTTCACCGGCGGCGTCGACAGCCACGCAGCGATCCGCGTCCCCGTCGTGGGCGATGCCCAGATCGGCGCCGTGCTCGAGCACGGCCTCCCGCAACCGCTCCGGTCGGGTCGAGCCGACATCGGCGTTGATGTTGAGTCCGTCGGGCTCGGCGTGCAGCGCCACGACCTCCGCACCGGCACGTCGGTACGCCTCGGGGGCGGCCCGGAAGGCCGCGCCGTGGGCGCAGTCGACCACCACCCGCAGCCCGTGCAGCGAGCCGGGCGTGGCGGCCAGCAGGTAGTCCACATAGCGGTCCAGCGCGTCGGGCATGTCCCGCACGCGGCCGACGTGCTCGCCCACCGGACGGACCGGGTTCTCCGCCATCCGATCCGCGATCTCGTCCTCGAGGGCGTCGGCGAGCTTGTGCCCGCCCGCCGCGAACAGCTTGATCCCGTTGTCCGGCATCGGGTTGTGCGAGGCCGAGATCATCACACCCAGGTCCGCCCCGGTATCGGCCACCAGCCGCGCGACCGCGGGTGTCGGCAGGACCCCGACACGCACCACATCGGCCCCGGCGGAAGTCAGCCCCGCTGTCACCGCGGCCTCCAGCATCTCACCGCTGGCCCGGGGGTCCCGCCCCACCAGGGCGATCCGCCGACGTGAGTCGTCCCGGTCGTAGAGCACCCGGGCAGCCGTGCTCGCCAGGGACATCGCCAGCTCCGGGCCGAGATCGGAATTGGCCAGACCGCGCACCCCGTCGGTGCCGAACAGACGGGACAACCGCTTCCTCCTGATGCTCACGGCACACGTAGGGCCTGTTTGGGACTTGGTGGGATGGTCGACCGAACCGGTGCGGCACCTCGCGGAGTCCCGGGACATGTGGAGCGGTCAACCGCGCCACCCGACCCGCTGCCTCACGCCGACGTCCGACTCGGCTCGTCCGGAACCTCTCGGCCCGGCGCGACCGCGCACTCGAACACCGAACTCCGCCGACCAAACACCACGGGAGCAGCCCCGGTGCCCGACGGACTACCGAGACTGCTCCCACAGGATGTCGGCACCGCCCCGCTCCTGCCACCGCGAGGGGCGGGCGGGGCGAACCGGGTTCGCCGAATCGGGCGAACCCGGGAAAAGTCACCGCTTGCTGTACTGCGGGGACTTCCTGGCCTTCTTGAGGCCGTACTTCTTGCGTTCCTTGGCCCGCGGGTCACGCGTGAGCATGCCGGCCTTCTTCAGGGTGGGCCGGTCCTCCGGCTGGTAGGCCACCAGGGCACGGGCGAGCGCCATGCGCAGCGCACCGGCCTGGCCGGAGGGGCCACCGCCCCTGAGGTTCACGAAAACGTCGAAGCCCTCGGTGCGCTCCACCAGCTCCATGGGCTCACGGGCGATGTTCTGGTGCACCCGGTTGGGCATGTACTCGTCCATCGGCTTGCCGTTGAGGATGAAACGGCCGGTGCCGGGAACCAACCGAACCCGAACGATCGCCTTCTTGCGACGCCCGACGGTCTGGATCGGCCTGCTGGACGGAAACGGCGCCACGCCCTGAGCGAAAGCCTCAGGGGCCGGCTCGTCGGCCGGGACCTCTGAATCGAGGACCTCGGGAGCCGGGGCTTCGTCGGTCTCTGGAGTGCTCACGTGCTCTTCCTCGTATCCCTCGGTCACTTCTTGGCCTTCGTTTCGATCTCGAAGGGCTGCGGCTGCTGCGAGTGGTGCGGGTGATCCGGCCCGGCGTAGACCCTGAGCTTCTTGGCCATCGCGCGACCGAGCTTCCCCTTGGGCAGCATGCCCTTGATCGTCTGCTCCAGCAGACGCTCGGGCTTGTTGTCGAGCATCTCGCCGAAGGAGTTCTTCTTCAGGCCGCCGGGATAACCGCTGTGCCGGTATACGAAGGCCTGGTCGCGCTTCTTACCGGTGAGGACGACCTTCTCGGCATTGACGATGACGACGAAGTCGCCGGTGTCCATGTGCGGAGCATAGGTCGGCTTGTGCTTGCCACGCAGCAGCGTGGCGGCCTGGGTGGCCAGCCGGCCGAGCACTACGTCCTCGGCGTCGATCACATGCCAGGCGTGGGTCACCTCGCCGGCCTTCGGGCTGTACGTGCGCACGGGTCTACCTCGTCGTCGTTCGCGTTGGAGTCTCGGTGCGGCAGTCGTGTCCCGTCGCCCATCACGTCGGGGCGTATCGCGATCCGATTCACCCCGTGGGAACCGGTACGTCCCACGAGCGATCGAGACCGTCACCTCGTGCGAGCCGCCCCCGGGGCTTTCCACCTCGGCCGGTCACCGAGTCATCTCGCGGTCGTACACACCCACCGCACAACAACGGATGAGAGTACTCGGTGGCTGACAAGCGGGTCGAAACGGGTCCCCGAACACCCACCGCGCCCCACGTGGGAGCCACGGTGGCGGCAAGAACCAGCTTCGGCCTATCCCAGCACCACCGTCATGATATCGGACGGGTGGCACGGCGAAGACGTGCCCCCTGGACCCGTTGCGATCCAGGGGGCACGTGGCCGGGTCGGCGCGGTTCAGCCGCCGAACTTGGCGGCGTTGGCACGCTCACCGGCCTGGTAGGACTCGTTGGCCGCGTTGATGGCCATGCCCATCTTGGCCGTGATCTCACGCATGTTCTGCGCGGCGTTGTCCCAGTCCTTCTGCGCGGCGAAGTACTGCTCCTGCGCGTCGCCCTCCCAAGTGCTGATCAGCGGCTTGAGCATCTGCTCCAGCTCGTCGAGCTCCGCCTGGATCTTGGTCGCGGCCTGGTTCAGGCTCTCGGCACCGGCGCTGAGCTGGCCGAAGTCAACCTTGATCGAACTCATGAGACTTGTTCCCCTCTGTGAAGATTATCGGACTCGAAAAACCCGGAAACCGGCTCAGCCGTTGAGCATGCCCTCGATCTTGGAGACCTCGGCGGCCTGCTCCTCGTCGCGCTGCGCGTAGTCCTGACCCGAGGACTTGATGTTCTCGCTGATCTCCTGCAGCCGCGTGGTGATGACGTCGGCGTTCTGCCGGAACTGGTCCATCAGCTTCTGGAAGGTCCGGCTCGCGGTGCCCTCCCAGGAGGCGATGACCGGATCGATCTCGCCCTGCAGCTTGGAAATCGCCTGATCGACGTTGTTGCGGACCTCCTCGACCTGAGCAGCGGAGCGCTGCATCAGCTCGACATCGGTCCCGAATCCCTGACCCATTTGGGAATCCCCCTTCAATCCGTCGCTGAAAGATCGGTCGAACTTCCGACGCAGACATTGCCAGAACGGTTCCACCGGTGTCGTGGTTTTCCGCGGATCACGTTGCTCATGTAAACGGGCCGGTTCCCGAACGCGCCGGAAGCACCGCTCCACACGACCCCGTTCCGGAGGCCACACCGGAGAACGAGGCTCGAAGGAGCGGGATCAGCGCACCGAGATGCTGCGCACGACCCGCTCACAACCGGCCGTCACGCGCCGTTCCCCGGCGGGGTCGTACTGACAGCCGATGCTGATCCTGGTTTTCGAACGGTGCAGCACGTACCAGTCCACAACGGAACCGGACAATCGTTCGCGATAGTGAACCACCCGTTCACCCGCGAACCGGGTGTCCGACTCGAAATCGGACAGTTCACTGTCGGAACCGTCGAACTTCTCCCGCAACTCGCGCACGGATCGCCGACGGTTCGCCGAAACGTCGTAGCCCGGTCTACCCGCGCGCACCGAGATCACCTCGTCCCCACCGGAGTCGGGCGGCCGGATGCGCGTCTCCCACAGCTCGGGATCGCCACCGCCCTGCCCCCAACCCGCCGGGTACTCGAACTCATAGCCGTAACGAGCCACATGACCACCGCGCGCCGCGGGCAGGAACAGCGTGATCGCCAGCGTGGCCACCACCCCCAGCACCAGGAGCACCGCCGTGACCGCGAAAAACCACTTCCGCCGGGAGCCCCCACGTCGTGCCGGTTCGGCGTTCCGGGACGACGCCTTCCCGTCGGGGGCACTGGAAAAACCGGGTGCACCCGGAAAACCGGTGCCGCCGTGGTCGGTCGCTCCGGAGGCGGTCACGCCGGAAACCGGTGTCGTGGTTCCGCTCGGCCAAACTCCCGGCGCGGAACCGGGGGGATGGTGCCCGGGGACGGGCGGGCCGCCGGAGTGCGGTGGCGGGGCCGGTGCGCCACCCCCGACAGGCGAACCGCTCGTCAACTGCCCGGAGCCGGGCGGCACGCGCAGCGCACGCGTGACCTCACGAGTCGGGTCCTCCCGCACGCCACGCAGCGCGCCGCGTGCCACCACGGTCTCGGGTTGATCCAGCGTGGTCGGCACGATCCCGGTTCGCTCGTGGATCAACCGCGCGACCATCGGCACCCTGCTGGAACCGCCGACGAGGAAGACGGCGGCGAGTTCCCGCTCGGTCACCCCTCCGTCGGCCAGCACACCGGGGAGGAGATCGGCGACGCCGCTCAACGAGGTCACGATCAGCGATTCCAGGTCGGATCTGGTGACGAGGGTGTCCGAGAACGGCGGTGGCAGCGGGACATCGGTGTAGCTGTGCCGGGACAGCGTTTCCTTCGCGCCGCGCACGTCCTGCCGGAGCACCCGTCTGCGACGCCTGTCGGCTATCTCGCGGCCCTCGACGAGCTGTCGCCATCCCGCCGGATCGACCGGCTCGACCGTACTTCCGACATGTTCCAGCAGTGCCTGATCGATGTCCGCCCCACCGAAATCGGGCTTGCCACGGGTCGCCAGCACCCGGAAGGACTCGTCGGTCCGGCGCACCAGACTCGCGTCCACCGTCCCACCGCCGAGGTCGAGCACGGCCAACGCGGCGCCGTCGGGCAACCCGTGGCCCGCCGCGTGGAACACCGCCGCTCCGACCGGCTCCGGCAGCAGCACGACTTCGGTGGCCAGCCCGGCCGCCGCGTGGCGCAGCCTGCCGGTACGCACCGTCCCCCAGTCGGCGGGGTGGGTCAGCACCAGCAGATCGACGGCCGCTCCGCCCGCGTATCGCCGGGCCTCGTCGACCGCCCGGGCCAGCACCGCGCGGATGGCGTCGCCCACGGCGAGCACGGTCCCGCCCAGCAACAGCTCGACCTCGTCGATGCGGCGTTTGGGGTGCGGCTCGAAGCGGGCCGGATCGACGGCGGCCTGCCGCTCCGCCTCCTGACCGACGAACAGCGTGCCGTCGGCCGAGGCGAACAGCGCCGAGGAAAGCAACGGATGACCGTCGATGACCACCACGTGTGGTTCGGCCCCGTCGAGCGAGGCGACGGTGCAGGTACTGGAGGTACCGAAGTCCACCGCGACGTGCAGGGTCAAGCACAACTCCTTCGGTGCCGCCGGTTGTCCAACACCGGCGCCGGTCGACCACCGGTCACGATCAGCTACTCCGTTGAAGTTCTCCGCTCGTTCCCGACGGTGTTCACGGCCAGCCGATCCCCCTGTCCTCGGGGTGGCCCGCGTCCGAGAACCGAGCCGCCCCGAGGTGTCCGGAAGGCGTTCTACTCCGGCTGGATGTAGGCGGTCTGGATCAACTGCGGACCACCCTTGAGACTCCGGCTGACCAGAGTTCCCCTGCCCGGCGGCAACTGCCGCGACTTGATGTTGCCGATGAGCTGGCCGTCGTCCTTGTTGGCGCTCATGGCCAACCCCGGCGCCGAGGACTCGCGCATCTTGCCGATGATCGGCTCGAACAACGCCCTGCTGGCACCACCGGAGTTGCGCGCCAGCACCACGTGCAGGCCGACGTCGCTGGCCTGCGGGACGAACTCGGCGAGCTGCTGCATCGGGTTGTTGCCCTGCGGGGCCACCAGGTCGTAGTCGTCGGCCACCACGAACAGCTCCGGACCGGACCACCAGGAGCGGTTCTTGAGCTGTTCCTGGGTGACGTCCGGCCCCGGCAACCGCTTCTTCAGCGCGTTGCAGACGTCGTTGATGTTGCCCTTGAGCTGGTCGGCGGAGACGGCGTACTCCATCAGGTGCCCCGTGTCCAGGAAACCGAGCATGGTTCGCCGGTAGTCCACCAGCAGGATCAGCGCTTCCTTGGGGCTGTAGCGGTTGGTGATACCGCGCACGATGGTGCGCAGCAGTGCCGTCTTGCCCGCTTCCCGTTCGGCGAAGGCGTAGAAGTGCGGCTCCGCGTCGAAGTCCAGGTAGACCGGGTGCAGCCCGTCCTCGTTGATGCCGATCGGCACCAACCGCTGTTTGGGCTGCTGTTCGGGTGTCGGCAGCTGTTCGTGCGGGAGCACGTCGGGCAGCAACCGCACCTTCGGTGCCGGCCTGCCCTGCCAGGAATTGCGCACCTTGGTGACCAGGTCCGCGACACCGTCGGAGAGGTCCTGGTTGTACGCCTCCCAGCCGACCCGGTCACCGAGGTTTTCGCTGTCGACCCTGGGAATGGCGGTGAGGAAGTGCAGTTTGCTCGGGTGCAGTCCGCGCCCCGGCCTTCCGGAGGGGACGTTGACCGCCACCTTTCGATCCACTTCGGACTCGCTGGGGTCCCCCAGCCTGAGTTCGAAGCGGGTACCGATCAGGTCCTTGAGCGCGGGGCGGATCTCGGCCCAGCGGTTGGCCGAGACGAACACGTGCACCCCGAAGGTCAACCCCTGCGCGGCCAGGTCGAGCACGTCCTGCTCCAACGTCTCGAAGTCGTTGCGGAACGCGCCCCAACCGTCGATGACCAGGAACACGTCACCGTAGGGGTCGTCGGTTATGCTGCCCGCCGCCTTGCGCTTGCGGAAGTCGGCCATCGAGTCCACGCCGAGTTGCTGGAACCGCGCCTCACGCTCGGCGACCAGCTGCTTGATCTCGGCGATGGTCCTGCGCACCACGTCCTGGTCACGACGACCGCCGAAACCACCGATGTGCGGCAGGCTCTGCAGCGCGGCCATCGAACCGCCGCCCAGGTCGACGCAGTAGAACTGTACTTCCCGCGGGGTGTGGGTCAGCGCCATCGAGCAGATCAGGGTCCGCATCAGGTTGGACTTGCCCGACTGCGGCCCGCCGACCACGGCACCGTGCCCGTTGGCGCCGCCGAGGTCGACCACCATGTGGTCCTGGCGCTGCTGGTAGGGCATGTCGATGATGCCGACCGGAACCTGCAGCTTCCCGTTTCCGGCGTTGCCGACCGGGGTGTACCCCCGCTCCTCGGTCGCCGAGAGCGGCGGCAGCACCGAGTCCAGTGTGGGCGGAGCGTCCAGCGGGGGAAGCCAGACCTGGTGCGCGGGTGGACCCTGCCCCTGCACCTTGTTGATCACGAGCTGGAAGTCGCTGTCCGGCAGACCGTCGCCGTCGTTGTCGACGATGCCCGACTGGTCCGACTCGGGCTCCGGTTCCGGCTGCGCGGGCTGATCCGGCTCCGCGGGCGGCTCGATGTAGTCCGGCACGAAGAACCGGGGGCGCTTCTCGCCCGTGACCGGCGAAGCAGCGACCGTACGGCGCTTGCCCCCGCCCTGGTGCATGTGACCGGAGACGTAGGCCGCGCGGAACCGCTCCATGCCGCCCGGATGCTTCAGGTAACCGTGACCACCGGTGGCGGGCAGGTCACCGGCGTCGGGAACGCCGATCGCGGCACGCGACTCGGCCTGGTTGAAGGTCTTGAGCCCGATCCGGTAGGACAGGTGCGAGTCCAGCCCCCGCAGCTTGCCCTCCTCCAGGCGCTGCGAGGCCAGCAGCAGGTGCACCTGCAGCGAACGTCCCAGCCGTCCGATCATGTTGAACAGCTCGGCGAACTCGGGCTTGGTGGACAGCAGCTCGGAGAACTCGTCGATGACCACGAACAGGGCGGGCATCGGCGCCAGGTCCGCCCCGGCCTGGCGGGCCTCCTCGTAGTCCCAGACGTTCTTGACCTTCGCCTTGTTCAGTTCCTCCTGGCGCCTGTTGAGCTCACCGGCCAGCGCGTCCTGCATCCTGTCGACCTGGGTGAGGTCGTCGGCGAGGTTGGTGATGGTCGCCGAGACGTGCGGAGCAGCCTCGAACCCGTTGAACGTCGCACCACCCTTGAAGTCGACCAGCACGAAGTTCAAGGCGGTCGAGGAGTGCGTGGCCATCAGGCCGAGCACGATGGTGCGCAGGAACTCCGACTTACCGGAACCGGTGGCGCCGATGCACAGCCCGTGCGGGCCCATACCGCCGGACGCGGTCTCCTTGATGTCCAGCGAAACGACCTGACCGTCCTCACCCGGTCCGATGGCGACCTTGTAGCGCTCCGGTATGGGACGGGGCCGCCACGCCTCGTTGAGGTCGAACGAGATCGGGTCGCCGCTGAGCCCGAGCTGTTCGATGTAGTTGAGCGGGGTGGTGAGCGGCTCCTGACCGCTGCTCTCGGTCTCGGCCTGACCGGTTCGGGCCGACATCATGCGGTAGGGGGAGAGCTGCCGCGCCAGCGCGGTGGCCTCCTCCTTGGTCATGGCGTCCGGCACACCGAACCACTCGACGTTGTTGCCGCTACGAGCACCGACGCGCTCGGGTTCGACGACCATGCGCATCCCCCGCTTGGTCGTCAGCGCACCGAGCACATCGGACAGATCGATCAGTGTGACCCCGGTCATGCCGCCCTCGAGCAGAATCTGCTCCTCACGGCTGATCTCGGCGTCGTCGAGCACGATCACCACGTGCGGACCGTCCGGCGGTGCGTTGTTGCGGTTGAACCGGGGTCTGCCGTCCAGCTGGTCGGCGAGCATCTCCTCGATGGCACGTAACGACCCGGCCATCAACCGCTGCTGGCCGATCCCGTCCGTGAGCTCGGGGTGCTGCGAGTGCGGCAACCATTTGACCCAGTCCCACTCGACCCTGGAACGCCCACCGCTGGCGACGGCGATGACCACGTCGTCCGGGGTGTGGAAAGTCGCCAACTGCGCCAGCAGCGCCCGGGTCAACGCGCGCGTGGTCTCGCGCTCCCCCTGCAGCCCGATGGCCGCGAAACCGCGCAGCGAGGTGGCCACCGGCAGTTCCGACACCAGCGAGTGAGCACGGACGAACCGACGCAACGCCAGGGTGGTTATCGGCTCCAGCTCGTCGACGGGACCGGTCTGCGGCGGCACGAGTCGGGTCTCCAGCCGTTGCGACCCCAGGCCGACCCGGAGCTGGCAGAAATCGCTGTCGCCCGCGCGGCGTTCCCACATCCGACGGCTGGTGGCGATCGACCACAACGTCGACGGTTCGGGATGAACCCAGGTGCGAGCCAGCCGCTGCTCGTCCGCGGCCTGCCTGGCCCGTTCCCGCATCTGTCCGAGATACCGCAGGTAGTCCTTGCGGTCCTCGTTCATCTCCGCCTTGCTCTGACCACCGCCCTGATTACCACCGGCCATCATGCCCACAGTGGAAACCAGCATCATCATCGGCATCATCATCATCATCGGGTTGCTGCTGGCCCGCTGAAGCATGAAGACCATCATTCCGAGAGATGCCACGATCATGACGGCCGGAAGGAGCTTCTGCACGATGTTCCCGGGGACCGCTCGCGGAATCTCGGGAGGGGACTCGAGATGAACCTCGCCACCCGGCGGCTTTGGAGCGGCCATGCGTGGCGGTCGCTTGAACTGCAGCGTGCTCACCGGACAGCAGCACCCTTCCATGTTGTCGGCGATCTGTCGTCAACTGCGCAAGCAGCATTCTGTAACCGGCCGTGCCGCGCCCCGCCGCGGGGGCGGAAACGACGGCGTAGCCACAGGACAGCCCGCTCACGGTGATCCTAACGGAACCGGCGCGGAACAGTTCTGGCAAACCGAACCCGCGCACCGGTTCGTACGGCCATACTAAGAGGACCACGCGTCCGAGTGGGGTGATTTCGCGGAATTCCACCCCGCTTGGTTGGATCGAACCGAGCGCGTAGAGCACACACACGGATCGACATCGAAGGACGAGGGATTAGGGGGCCCAAGTGGCGACCGGGACCACGGTATTCAGCCGCGTGACGGTGGTCGCGCCGAAGACGCGCATAGACCTCGCGTTACCCGCGGACGTCTCGGTGGCGGACCTGCTGCCGATGTTGCTGGACATGGCGCACGAGGCCACCCCGGACGGCGGAGCACGTCACGGCGGCTGGTGCCTGGCGAAGCTGGGTGACGCACCGCTGGACACCAGCCAGACTCTCGCGGCACTCGGCATCGTGGACGGCGACATGCTCCAGCTGCGACGCAAGTCGGACGATCCACCACCGCCGCTGTACGACGACGTGGTGGACGCGCTCGCCGAGGCGGAGCCGGGAAGTTACCGCCCCTGGACCAAGGAGACAGCCGCCAGAACCGGCCACGCGGCGGGCGCGCTGGCGATGATCGCCTCGGCCGTGGCCCTGGGAATGGCCGCCGTGCCGCAGGGGATCATCTTCCACATCATCGCCGCCGTGGTGGGACTCGCGGTCGCGATCTTCGCCACCGGCATAGGCGCGATAGTCGCCCGCGCCTACGGAGCAGCGACCACCGGGACGGTGCTGGCCGCCGCGGGAGGACTGCCGATGGCCTTCGTGGCGGGACTCAGCATCGTTCCCGGCCAGGACATGCGACCGAAACTGCTGCTCGCCAGCGCGCTGGTGCTCATATTCGCCTCGGTGTCGCTCATGGTGATCGGGGCGGGAATCATCCACTTCATCGCCGCCGCGACGATCTCGCTGTTCGCCGTGATCGGATTCCTCGTCGCCACCCTGGTTCCCGCCGCGACCGCCGCCGGAGTCGCCTCCGGCGCCGCCGCGGTGGGGCTCGCGGGGATCTCCATGCTCCCCCGAATCACGATCCAGCTGGCCAAGCTGCCGCTGCCGCACGTTCCCGGCAACGCCGAGGACCTCAAGGAGGACGGCGGCTTCCCGGACTACCACCAGATCCAGCGGCAGTCCGGTCTCGCGCACAAGTACATGACCGGCCTGATCGTGGGATGTGGCGGTACGGCCGCGCTCGGAGCGATGATCGCCGCCGCCGCACCGAACATCTGGGGCCCGCTGCTGGCCGGGGTGGTCTCGGCAGTGCTGATGCTGCGTGGGCGCAACTACGCCAACGGCAGCCAGGCGATCGCGTTGCTGCTCAGCGGGCTGATCGCCGCGCTGGGCATGACCATCTGGTTGGTGCTTCCCACGGTGACCACCTCGCAGCAGAAGCTCACCTGGTTGTTCTGGCCGTTGCTGCTGCTAGGCGTGGCCGCGATCGTGTTCGGCGTCGTCTTCCCCAACCGGCGGTTCTCACCGGTGCAGCGCCGCAGTGTCGACATCATCGAGGCGGTGCTGATCGCACTGGTGCTTCCGCTGGCGCTGGGGGTCATGGACGTGTACATGACGATCCGCGATCTCAACATCAGCCTGTTCTGATGGAGCTTCCGTCGATTCGCCGAACAGCCGCCGCGAAGGAAGCGTGATGCGTTCAACCACAACTGTGCACCGTGGCAACCTCCGGCGTGCGCTGGCGATCTCGGCCGCGACCGCCACTCTCCTGGTGTGCGGACCGGTACAACCGGCCACCGCCCAGGACGAGGACGAGACCGGAACCGAGAGCGAGCAGGAGCTGCGGCTGCCCCCGGTCCCGGAGGACACGAATGTGACGGTGTCCTCAGGCAGACTCTCACCGGACGACGGCTTCAGCCGGCAGCAGGCATGCCTGGCCGCGAACGAGAGCGGATCACGGATCAGAAGGCAGCCCTGGAGCCAACGGGTGCTCGGTTTCGGCCGTGCCCACGAGCAGGGACTCACCGGGGCGGGACAAACGGTCGCCGTGGTCGACACCGGCGTGAACGAACACCCCAGGATCGGGCAACGACTCCGAGCCGGCGGTTCCAAGATAACCGGCGGTGCGCTGCAGGACTGCGACGGGCACGGCACGGTGGTGGCGGGCATCATCGCCGCGAGCGACTCGGAGGAGACGGGCTTCGTCGGCGTCGCGCCGGAGAGCGACATCCTGTCCATCCGGCAGTCGTCCTCGATCTACCAGAAGGAACAGTCCGGCGAGACCGTCGGCAACACGTCGACCATGGCCCAAGCCGTCGCCAGTGCCGTGGCACAGGGCTCCGACGTGATCAACATCTCGCAGGCCTCCTGTCAGACGCTCTCCCGCGCCCTGTCGCCCAACAAGCCGAACTGGGAACTGCGCGCGGCCGTCAGACAAGCCTACGAACAGGACGTCGTAGTGGTCGCCGCGGCGGGCAACGTCGGCGGCAAGTGCGAGAAGAACGAGCCCGGCGATCCGAGCACCGCTGTGCTGCCCGCCTGGTTCGACGATTACGTGCTGACCGTGGCTTCGGTGAACCGGCAGGGCGCACCGTCCGAGTTCACCATTCCCGGACCGTGGGTGGACGTCGCCGCACCCGGCGAGGACCTGATCTCACTCGACCCGGGGATCGATGGCGACGGGCTGGTGAACCGCGTAGCCCGCGACTCCAACAGCCAACCGCAGCCGTTGCAGGGCACGAGTTTCGCCGCTCCCTACGTTTCGGGGCTGGCCGCGCTGATCAAGGAGAAGAACCCGGAACTCTCCGCGGCCCAGGTGATGCACCGGATCACCGAAACCGCGCAGCACCACGGTGGCAGCGAGGGCGGTAACGACATCATCGGCTACGGGATGATCAACCCGATGGCCGCGCTCAACAACGTCATCCCCGCCGAGCACGACGCGGCTGCTGCCCCGGTCGAGCCCCGACGCCTGGAAGCGCACGTGTTCCCGGAGCGGAACTGGGCCGCCATCGCGGTGGCGATGGGAGGAACCATCGGCGGTCTGGCCACAGTGCTGTTCACGGCGTTCCTGCTCAACGCGGTAAGGCGGGTTCGGGCACGGAACCGGGGCGAATCACCGGTGGGGTCGGAAACCTCCTGATCGAGGTTTTCCGGGCGGTTCGGCGGATCACTCGCTCGGCGGAACCGCCCGACGAGGGTTACGAACGAACTCGCGGCCCGGAACCGGCTCGGTTCCGGGCCGCGTTACTACCCGACGGGAGGACCACCCGTGGCGGTGGCCGCCCGTGGAGCTAGTCGGCGGCGGCTCCGGTGTCGGCCTGCTGCTGTTCCTCCTCCGGCGCCCGGTTGACACCGGCGTCCGATTCGACGGGGATGGAGTCGTATACGAAGCTGGCCTGCGCCGGATCCAGGAAGTCACCGGAGGGCAACGTCCCCAGGATCGAGGCGGGGGCCGCTCCGATGTCCCCCGTGCCGTTGACCACGCCCAGCCCCTTGGCGGTGGCGACGTCCTTGATCCCGTAAGTGACCCCTCGGTTGGAGACCAGGTAGAGGGGACCGCCCTCGGCGGTGTCGGGGCCGGTGCTCCCGCGCACCACGGCCGCCTTGCCCGGCGGCATGTAGAAGTAGTCCACGCGCGGCCCCGTGCCGTCGAACTGGGCGAGTTTCACCGGCGCCTTGGGGGCGGGCGTACCCGACCCGACGGTGACCGTGACCCGCTGCTCCCCGGACGCGTCGGACCAGCTCAGGCAGGAACGATTGGCGTCCGCGAACGAGAGCGGCTGTGGAACCCCCACCGGGAAGTGGTCCACGTCGAGCTCGTCGGCCGCGTCGGCACTACCGATGTCGGTGAGCATTCCCGTGGCGTTGGGAATCTCCTTGGAGCTGTACCTGGAAGCGTGCAGCACCGCGGCCGCACCGCGAGTGATGTGCTGCTTGCCGCTCTGTCGCAGCACGAAGAACTGCGGGGACTCCCCCGGCACACTGCGCTCGAGAACGTCACCCACCCCGTAACCGCCACTGTCGTACTCCGGAGTGGTTTCCGACAGTTCCGGCACCGCGAGCGAGTCCACCTCGGGGATCGCGTTGAGCATGTTGGTGCTGACGATGCGCGGAACCGCGTCGCCGAGACCGAACATCTCCGTCACCGCGAGTTCCTCGGCAGGCAGAGCGGCTTTGACCACCCTGGCTCCGGTGCTGTTGTCGGAGCGCACGCGATAGACCAGATACGTCTGCCGCGAGGAGGAATCACGCACGTAGAGCGCCTCGTCACGCCCGATTTCCCGACCACGGCCGGTAACCCCGCCCAGCACGGTGGTCTCCACCTCGGCGGTGCCGAGCATGTCCTCGGTGTCCAACGCCTTGTTCAGCTCGGCCACGTCACAGATCGCCCATGCCGGAGTGGCCGCCTGCCCCGGCTCGGGCAGGAAGTCCGGTGCGTTGGGCATTCCCGTCTTCGGTCCGCGGGGTAATTCCGCCAGGGCTGCCTGGTCGACCTTGGTCGGCTCGATCGCCTGCCCCTGACCGTTGCCCTTGGCCATGACGAGCAACTTCGCCGAGGCCATGTTGAGCATCGGAATCAGGCGCTTGTCGGCCTGATCGTCGGAAGTGACGACGTAGACACTGCCGCTGCCTTTCGCTATGACCACCGAGCCCGGTTTCGGGACGGTGCCCTGGCCGCCGAACAATCCCCACACCAGGAATCCGATCATCCCGATACAGGCGATGATCGCACCCGCGATGGTGGCGCGTTTGTGCGAACCGAGCGGATCGTGCAGCATCACCGCGTCCCGGCGGGCGAGTGCCGATTCCATACGGCGTATGACGAACCTGTACGCCTGGACTTGTGATTTGGTGGTGGGTGTTGATGCCATTCTTCGCCTAAAGCTCTCCCGTGCGAGGTACCGTTCAGCAGGGTAGCCGGGAAAGGTTGCCGCGTGGGTCCGGTTCGACCGACTCACCGCAGTATTCTCTTCGATCGGTTACCGATACCTACACTCGCCCGCACCCACAGTGGGCAGACGCATCTAACTGCGAGGGGGAGAGACCCAACGGATGTCCGTGACCACACAGCATTCGGCCCCACCGAAAGCATCGGGATCGTCCGGCACCGGGCCCACCAACGCGACGCGGGCACGAATCCAGGCAAGGCGGCGGACCAGTGGTGCCAGTCTGGGGGCGCTGCCGGTATCCAACCTCGTCGTCATGGAGATCGGTATCGCGGCCGGTCTGATCGTCGTAGGCATCGATCGGACACTGTGGCCGGTGGCGGCCGGAGTGGCGGGGTTCGCCGTGATCATCGCGCTGCTGCGCAGGCGCGGCCGGTGGTTCACCCAGATGTTCGGGCTGGTGCTGGGCTACAAGTTCCGCAACCACACCAGCGTGGTCACACCAGTCACGCCGGGTCTGACGGACGGTGGGGACGAGAACGGCGACGGCGTGATCGGCCCGGAGGAGAACCATCGGGTCTCACTACTGCGGCTGGTCGTTCCCGACCTGGTCGTGGCACACGGCCAGGACCACGACCGCAACCACGTCGGGATGGCGTTCAACGACGGCAAGTGGACCGCTGTGCTCATGGTGGAACCCACACCGTCGTTGGTCACCGAGATCGGCAAGGCACCGAACCTCCCGCTCGGCTCGCTGACCCACTGCCTGGAGGACCGCGGCGTGGTCCTCGACGCGATCCAGGTGATCTGGCACTGCTACCCCGGCAGTGCCGCGCTGCCCTCCAAATCGCCCGCGCTGAACTCGTACATGGAGGTGCTGGGCCCGTTACCGGCGGCGGCTCGTCGTACCACGTGGGTGACGGTGCGGTTGGACCCGAAACGGTGCGCCAAGGCCGTGGGCGAACGGGGCGGCGGCATAGTGGGTGCGCACCGCGCGCTGATCGGTGCGCTGTCCCGAGTGCGCAGCGCCCTGGAGCGGGAGTCGGTACCGACCCGGCCGCTGGATCCGGACGAACTGCTGCAGGCGGGGATCGCCTCGGCCGAACTGCAGTCGGTGCTGGGATCGCAGCGCTCGGTCGGACTCAAGGAACGCTGGGACGGGGTCACGGCGGGCGGAGTGGGCCACTCCAGCTACGCGATCACCGGCTGGCCCTCGCAGATGAGCAACAACCTGAACGCGCTCACCGGGGTTCGTGCGTTGTCCTCCACGGTGGCGATGTCCATATCCCCCACCGGTGAGAACAGTGAGGTCGGGCTGCGCAGCCTGGTCAGGGTCAGCGCCCGGACTCCCGACGAGCTGGACACCGCGGACGAGCAGTTGCGCGGTATCAGCAATCGACTCGGGGTCACGCTGACCCCGCTGGGCGGCGTGCAGCTGGCCGGATTCAACGCGACTCTCCCGTTGGGAGGCTCGATATGAGCCGCAGCAGGACCATCGACACACCCGACGATCTGCGCGACAGGGTTCCGGAGTTCCTGGTTCCCCCGGAAACGCTGGACACGGTCAGCCCTTCCGGTGACCGCGGCGGGATGATCATCGGATCCGGGCCGCACGGCGAACCCATCTCCACCTCGATCCTTCGTCCGCAGCCCACCAGGATGGTCACGGTGGGCGGGCTCTACCTGGCTCGACAGATCGCGCTGCGCGCCATGGCCACCGGCGCTTGGGTGATCATCGCTACCGGGCGGCCGGACTCCTGGGAGAACCTGGCGACCGCCGCGGGGCACACCCCCGACGGCACCCCGGTCCCGCTGGTGCAGATCCGACGGCTCACCCCGTTCGACCTGCCGCGTTCCAGCGAGGACGCCCCGCTGCTGGTGATCCACGACGGCGGAGCCGTGCCCCAGGAACTGTTCCCGCCCCGTTCGGCGTGGCAGACCACCATGTACGTGTTGCCGTACCTACACCCGCAGGTGGGCAACGGTACCGCCGCGAACACGGCCGATCTGGTGCTGCTACAGCGAATCCCGATGAACCAGGCCCAGCTGGCGGGGCGGATCTGGCACCTGCACCCGCCACAGGTGCAGCAGCTGACCGCGCTGCAGGACGACGGGATCATCGCCCTGGGCAACATGCTGTGGAGCCCGATCCGGCTCGTGACCAACCACGCGGAACGGGAGCTCCTGGGACCCATTCGGCGCGGCGACTGACCTCACCTCCCGGCGATTTCGCGAGAAATTGACGCTCCGGGAGTGTCGATTTCTCGCGAAATCGCGGCGAGTGTGTCCACACCGCACCCAGCTGTCCACATCCCGCGGGAAACGCCGGGCCGAGTGAGATTCGTCGCTTCGATACTGGCGGGTATGGCAGACATCGCATCGACAACGCACCCGGAACCGGCACCCCGGGGGTCGGTACTTTTCACCCGCGCCGAAGCACTGGAAGCCGGAATAACGGACCGCGTGCTACGGGAGTCCGGGGCGTACCGCCGGGTACTCCACGGTCTCTACACCCCGGCCGATGTTCCGCTGAGCCACGAACTGAGGTGCCAGGCAGCGGCACGGCTCCTGCCCTCCGACGCGGTGATCACCGGAAGGTCGGCCGCCACGCTGCACGGGGCACGGCTCGCTGACCACAACGACGCGGTCGAAGTACTCGTCAACGACAAGTACGTGAACCGAAGAGCGGGGTTGAAGTGTTGGGCGCGGAGCGTCTCGACCGATGAGTACTCCGCCTGGAGCGGAATCAGGCTTGCCTCCCCCTGCCGGAGTTCCTTCGAGATGCTCGCCCGCTATCCGCTCAGGTGGGCTGTGGCCAACTGCGACCGGATGTTGCACGAGGGAATGATCGGGGAAAACCAGCTCCGCCGCTTCCTCGGCGAGCGAAACCACTACGGGATTCGCCAGGCCCGAGCCGCTTTCGAACTGCTGGATCGCAGAGCGGAGTCGCTTCCGGAGTCGATGCTGCGCGTACTCCTGGTGCAGCGGGGCCTGCCACCGACCCCGCAACTGAACATCCTGCACCGGGGAAGGTTCGTGGCGCGAGTGGATCTCGCATACGAGGACGCCAGGGTCGCCTTGGAGTACGAAGGGGTCTGGCACGCGGACGCGGAACAGTACCGCCGCGACCGGATGCGCAGGCAACGCATAGCGGAGTGCGGCTGGCAGGTGCTCGTGGTCACCGCACGGGAGCTGTTCGAGACGCCGAACGAACTCGTGCGGCGGGTCGGGGCGGCGTTGGCAAGGGCGTGAGCGTCGATTTCTCGCGAAATCGCCGCGCTGTGCGGAGAGGGAAGCCTCTCACGGCCCGGGCGGCGGCGTTTTCCGGCGAAACCGACGGTCACAGCGAACGCCGCGCCCGGGTGGTTCTGACCCGCTCGGCCAGCTGGTCATCGGGCGGATAGTCGACCCCGGTCAGCGCCAGGCCGTGCGCCGGGGCCACCGCGCTGGTCTTGGTCCCCTCACGCAGCATCTCCGCCGGCCACTCGGTACCGCGTCGGGAATCACCGGACATCAGCACCGACCCCACCAGACTCCGAACCATGGAGTGGCAGAAGGCGTCGGCGGTGAGGGTCGCCTCCAACAGGTGCCGGTCGACTCGCTCCCACTCGAACAACTGCAGCTGCCGGACGGTGGTCGCACCCTCGCGTTGCTTGCAGAAGGCCGCGAAATCGTGCAGCCCCACCAGGTCGTTCGAAGCCAGCTTCAGCCGCCGCACGTCCAGCGGCCTGTTCCAGGCCAGGGTGTCGCGCCGCCGCAGCGGGTCGACTCCCCACGGCGCGTCCGAAACCAGGTAGCGGTAGTGCCGCCGCATCGCGGCGAACCGCGCGTCGAAGCCCGCAGGAGCGACCTCGGCCCGCAGCACCCGAACGTCACCGGGCAGAATCCGGTTCCAGCGACCGCACAGCCGCGTCAGATCGGGCACACCGTGCTCGTCGACCTCCAGCCGGTGCCGATCCCCCGCAGCCAGCGGCACCGCGTCCACGTGGACCACCTGACGGTCGGCGTGCACGCCCGCGTCGGTTCGCCCGGCCACTACGACCGAACCCACGAGCTCCCTGCCCGGCGGCTGCTTCCACAGCGCGTCCTCCAGCAGTCCCTGCACGGTCCGCAACCCGGGCTGGCGCGCCCAGCCGGAGAAATCGGTGCCGTCGTAGGCGAGTTCGACGCGAACGCGAACGAACCCGCCCTCCCGTTCGGGAGCGGCGGGTTCGTCGGCGACCTCGGCACGCGACGGAATCAGGACCGGTCCTTGTTCTCGGCGTCCTCGTCGCTGGTGCCCTCGGCGTCGGAGGCGTCGGAAGCGGACTCCGCGACGTCGGCGTCCGCGGACTCGTCGGTCTCGGCGGTCTCCTCGCCCTGCTGGGCGGGCTCCGCCGTGGCCTGCTGGTCCTTCGCGAACTTGGTGCCGCGGGCGGCTTCGGCCTCGGAAGTGGCCGTCTTCTCGTTGACCAGCTCGATGATGGCCATCGGAGCGTTGTCACCCTTGCGGGGCATGGTCTTGACCACCCTGGTGTAGCCACCGGGGCGGTCGGAGAAGAACGGTCCGATCTCCGCGAAGAGCTTGTGAACAACGTCCTTGTCACGGATCGTCTTCAGCACTTCGCGACGATTGTGCAGGTCACCCTTGGTGGCCTTGGTGATGAGACGCTCCGCCAGCGGCTGGACCCGCTTGGCCTTCGCCTCGGTCGTGGTGATCCGCCCGTGCTCGAAAAGCGCGGTGGCCAGGTTCGCCAGGATCAGCCGCTGATGCGACGGCGACCCGCCAAGACGCGGACCCTTCGTTGGGCTGGGCATCGGTTGCTCCTCTCAAGGTGCGGCCGGAAACCAGTCCGCGAAGCGCAGCCGTCAGAGCTGCTCAGTCTCCGCGTAGTCCTGACCGTCGTCGTCATAACCGTTGTCGAAGCCGGTTTCGTAACCGCTGTCGAGACCGGTGTCGAAACCGCCGGCGGACATCCCCTGGGAGATGCTCGGCTCCTCCGACCAGCCTTCCGAGGGGTACTCGGCGGCAGCGGCGGAGGGATCGAATCCCGGAGGGCTGTCCTTGAGGGTCAGACCCAGACCGACCAGCTTCATCTTGACCTCGTCGATCGACTTCGCACCGAAGTTGCGAATGTCGAGCAGGTCGGCCTCGCTGCGCGAGACCAGCTCGCCGACGGTGTGGATACCCTCGCGCTTGAGGCAGTTGTACGAGCGTACCGTGAGATCGAGATCCTCGATCGGCATGGAGTACGCTGCGATGGTGTCCGCCTCGGCGGGCGACGGACCGATCTCGATGCCCTCTGCGTCGACGTTGAGCTCACGGGCCAGGCCGAACAGTTCGACCAGGGTGCGGCCTGCCGAGGCGACCGCGTCCCGCGCGGTCATCGACGGCTTGGTCTCGACATCGAGAACGAGTCGGTTGAAGTCCGTGCGCTGTTCGACACGAGTCGCGGTGACGTCGAACGAAACGTTCCGCACCGGCGAGTAGATCGAGTCCACCGGAATCCGGCCGATCTCGGCACCGGACTCCTTGTTCTGTGCCGCCGGGACGTAGCCGCGACCCCGCTCGACCACGAGCTCGATCTCCAGCTTGCCCTTGGAATTCAGGGTCGCGATGTGGAGATCGGGATTGTGTACCGTCACACCTGCCGGTGGGACGATGTCGGCGGCGGTGACGTCACCGGGGCCCTGCTTGCGCAGATACATGGTGACGGGCTCGTCGTCCTCGGAACTGACCACGAGTTCTTTGATATTCAGGATGACGTCCGTAACGTCTTCCTTGACCCCCGGAATCGTGGTGAATTCATGCAGCACACCGTCGATACGCAGGCTGGTCACGGCCGCACCCGGGATCGAGGACAGCAGGGCACGGCGGAGCGAATTGCCGAGGGTGTAACCGAAGCCGGGCTCCAGCGGCTCGAAGGTGAACCGGGAGCGCGTCTCCGAAATAGGCTCCTCGGACAGTGAGGGTCGCTGGGAGATGAGCACTGTCGTTTTTCCTTTCCACACGGCGCCCGCCATTTTACGCCGAAGGGATGGCGTGCCCGCTGCGAACAGTGGGCGAGGTGGGGACGCGTCGCGTCCCCACCCGTACCGGGCCGCGGAGCAGCCATCGATGCGGTAGCCGCTCCGCCCGGTATCACTTCGAGTAGAGCTCGACGATGAGCTGCTCGGTGACCGGTGTATCGATCTGCGCACGCTCCGGCAGCTGGTGCACCAGCACGCGCAACGACGAGGGCACCACTTGCAGCCAGGCCGGGCAGGGCCGCTCGCCCAGGGTTTCCTTGGCGATGATGAACGGCGTCGTGTTCAACGACTTCGGCTTGACGTCGATGATGTCGAACTTGGCGACCTGGTAGCTCGGAATGTCGACCTTCCTGCCGTTGACCAGGAAGTGACCGTGGTTGACCAGCTGACGGGCCTGCCTGCGGGTACGAGCGATCCCCGAACGGTAGACCACGTTGTCCAGCCGGCTCTCCAGCATCTGCAGCAGGTTGTCACCGGTCTTGCCGGGCCTGCGGTTGGCCTCCTCGTAGTAGGAGCGGAACTGACGTTCCAGCACTCCGTACGTGAAGCGGGCCTTCTGCTTCTCCTGCAGCTGCTGCAGGTACTCGGTTTCCTTGATGCGTCCACGGCCGTGCTGCCCCGGCGGGTACGGACGACGCTCGAACGACTGGTCACCGCCGACGAGGTCAACCTTCAACCGACGGGACTTACGGGTCGCGGGACCGGTGTAACGGGCCATTGCGTTTCTACTCCTCTCCCGCTTCTCAGACCCGACGACGCTTCGGCGGGCGGCAGCCGTTGTGGGGCTGCGGGGTCACGTCCTGGATGGTTCCCACTTCGAGGCCGGCGGCCTGCAGCGAACGGATCGCCGTCTCACGTCCGGAACCCGGCCCCTTGACGAACACGTCGACCTTCTTCATGCCGTGCTCGGCAGCCTTGCGAGCGGCGTTCTCGGCCGCCATCTGCGCGGCGAACGGCGTGGACTTGCGGGAGCCCTTGAAGCCGACGTGACCGGCGGAGGCCCAGCTGATCACCGAACCGACGGTGTCGGTGATCGACACGATCGTGTTGTTGAAAGTGCTTTTGATGTGCGCCTGTCCGTGCGCTACATTCTTTTTTTCCTTGCGCCGGACCTTCTTGACGGTCCCGGCGCGACCCTTCGGTGGCATTACTGCTTATCTCCTCGCGAGGCTTACTTCCTGGCCTTCTTCTTGCCTGCGACCGTCTTCTTCGGCCCCTTGCGGGTGCGGGCGTTGGTCTTGGTCCGCTGCCCGTTCAACGGCAGGTGGCGACGGTGCCGCATCCCGGCGTAGGAGCCGATCTCGATCTTCCGGCGAATGTCGGCCTGCACCTCACGACGGAGGTCACCCTCGACCCGGTAGTTGTTCTCAACGTGTTCACGCAGCTTGGCGAGCTGCTCGTCGTCGAGATTCTTCGCGCGGGTGTCCATCGAAATATCCGCGTTGCGCAGAATCTCCTGCGAGCTGCTGCGGCCGATGCCGTAGATGTAGGTCAGCGCGACCTCGATGCGCTTCTCGCGCGGGAGGTCAACGCCGGCAATCCTTGCCATCTGGCAGGTGCTCCTCACTCTTCATTCCAGGTCTACTCCCCGACCGTCCTCGTGCACGGGGCTCGCCCGGGCGGAGTCGTTTCGAAACCGAAAACCCGTCCGGGACCCGTACCCACACGAAGCCCCGGCCTGGTTCCGGGGGTGAACCGACCCAACTCCCGAGTCGGCAGGTCACAGGGAGGTCCCTTGTATCGCCTGGTTCGTTTGTCTCGGTAGCGACCGCGTCGCTGCCGGTCAGCCCTGACGCTGCTTGTGACGCCCGTTGTTGCAGATCACAAGAACCCGTCCGTGACGACGGATCACCTGGCAGTTATCGCAGATCTTCTTGACACTCGGTTTGACCTTCACGGCCGTGCTCTCCTGATCGCGACGCGTGTCCGTAACCCCGGACACCGTGGAGGTCACTTGTAGCGGTAGACAATGCGCCCACGGGAGAGGTCGTAGGGAGACAGCTCCACGACGACCTTGTCCTCGGGCAGGATGCGGATGTAGTGCTGGCGCATCTTGCCACTGATGTGCGCGAGGACCTTGTGGCCGTTCTCCAACTCGACACGGAAGGTCGCGTTGGGGAGCGGCTCGATCACCCGACCCTCGACCTCAATGGCCCCGTCCTTTTTGCCCATGTCCTCCGCGTTTCGTGACGGTGACAGTTCATCTTCTCGGTAGCTCGTACCGTTATTACCGCTGACGCCGGAGCCGGCACCAAAGGCAGACCCACTCCGACGCGGTCCGGCAGCCCAACCACCCACGGACAAGCTGGCCCCGAGGACATGCACAGGAATCACGGTCCCGCGATCGGGAAACCGTGCTGCTGCCCGCCCCAGCGGACCACGCCCCCTGCGAACAGAACGGCATGACGAACCGGCGCCACGAGTGCGCCGGTACTCCACTGTACGCGCACGCGCGAATGCCACCCAAATCGGGGCTGGACATCGAGCCGACAGCCACTCCGCGGGCCCTTTAAAACACACTCAGTGATAACTGTTCGTCGCTCCTTCGCCGCTCATCGAAGGAGACGAGTCCCACAGCCACGCGTGGCACCGCCATCGATACCAGGCGGACCCCGTGTCCTCGGGGACGTCCGGGGCGACCGGGAGGGGGCAGCCGCTCCGGAGGAAGCGCTTCCGGGGAGAGTGTCGGTATGATCGAAGGTCGTCCGGCGAAACCACCCCGGTCAGGCACACCGAGGAGATACAAGGTGACGACCCAGCACCACGGCCGTTTCTCACCGACGCATTGGCTGCGGAAGACACCTGTCGTTGATTACCGACGGTTCTTCACAGCGGCGATCCGTCATCCGGGAACGGTCGGCGCGGCAACCCCCACCTCGAACGCGGTGGCGGACAGTGTGGGACGCGTCGTGCCGGCTCGCGGCGAACCGGTGGTCGTCGAACTCGGCCCGGGGACCGGCTCACTCAGCGTCGAGATCAGGAAAAGACTGCCCGCCACGGGCAGACACGTGGGGATAGAACTCGACGAGCACATGGTGCGCCACCTGCGCGGGCGGATCCCCGAGATGGAAACGGTGCACGGGGACGCACGGGAACTGCGATCGACGTTGCCCAAGCTCGGGATCGACAGCGCGGATGTGATCGTGACCAGCATTCCCTGGTCCCTGCTCGACGAGAACGAGCAGCACGACGTCCTTCGGCAGTGTCGCCGAAGCCTGGCACCTGACGGGGTGTTCACCGCCATGACCTACCTGCCGATGCGCCACAGCCCCGGGGGGCGCCGCTTCCGGGCTCGTCTGGAGGCCGGTTTCGGCGAGGTGCTGACGCACATCACGTGGCGAAGTGTCCCGCCGATGCTGCACTACACCTGCCGCCACCCGATCGAGTGAGCCGTCGGTCGAGGCGACCGCGAAATCACCGCGCAGCCGCTGCGGTGTGGCCCCGCCTTCGTCGATTTCCCGCGAAATCGCCGCGCCCCTTCGACGCAGGGCGAACTCCGACCATGACCGCAGTCGGCGCCGCCGCGGGTTCTCCGGTGCGGCTCCCGCGAGGACGGCCCCGACGTTGTATAGTACCTACCCGATGTCGGGGCACCCGCAGCGAGAGCCGTGCCAGAGGTTCCGCCACGGAACCACCCACCAAAACCGGGGGCACGGTCGCCTCACTCAGCGGCGGTGAGCACCCAGGGACCGTCGGGGGTGATGGCCACGGTGTGCTCCCAGTGAGCGGCCCGGGATCCGTCGGACGTCACCACGGTCCACTCGTCGGAGAGCTCCTCGCTTTCCGGCGGGCCGAGCGTCAGCATCGGCTCGACGGCCAGTGCCATTCCCTCCCGGAGCTTGGGCCCCTTGCCCGGCTTGCCCAGGTTGGGAAGGAAGGGCTCCATGTGCATGCGGGTCCCGATGCCGTGCCCGCCGTACTCGGCGATGATCCCGTAGTCGATTCCGTCCGAGGCGGCGGCCGACTTGGCCGCGGACTCCACCGCGTGCGAGATGTCGGTCAGCCTGTTCCCGGCGGCGACCTTGTCGATACCCGACCACATCGCCCGCTCGGTGGCCGCCGACAACGCCAGTTCACGTTCCCCAACCGAACCGACCGGGATGGTCACGGCGGAGTCACCGTGCCACCCGTCCAGAATCGCTCCGCAGTCGACCGAGATCAGGTCGCCGTCGGCGAGCACCTCCGTCGTCGAGGGGATGCCGTGCACGATCTTCTCGTTGATCGAGGCGCAGATCGACCCCGGGAAACCGTGGTAGCCCTTGAAGGAGGGAATCGCGCCCGCGTCACGGATGACGCCCTCGGCGACCGAGTCGAGTTCGGCGGTGCTGACCCCCGGTTTCGCCTGCTCGGTCACCGCCGCGAGGGCGCGCGCGACGACGAGCCCCGCCGCGCGCATCGCCTGAATCTCACCACTGCTCTTGAGCTCGATGCCCTTACCCCGACGCAGCACCGCTGCCCCTCTCGTCAACTCAACGGCCTTACAAGAACGCTTCTCGCCCCGGTACGAATCCCGGGCCACTTCCCCACCGCGGCCCGGCGACCGCGGGAGCCGGGCGGTCCGGGAGCGTCGGAGACCTCCCCGGCTCCGCCACACCTCACCGACCCCCGCGGTCCGAGTACCGTCGCGCCGAACACCGCCGTTCGCGGAACGAGTTCACGCGAGGTCCGGCCACGAAATCATCTCCCCGGGACCGGCGGCCCGGCTACGGGCAACGGATCGAACCGGGGAGCGAAACCACTCAGGCACGAGCGCGCAGGGCCTCCAGGGCTCGCGAGGTGACTTCCTCGACCGGCCCGAACGCGTCGATCGTGATCAGCTTGTTCCGGTAGTAGTCCAACAGCGGCGCCGTCTCCGAGTCGTACACGTCCAGCCTGCGCCGGATGAGTTCCTCGGTGTCGTCCGAGCGACCGCGGTCCAGCAGACGCCGGACCAACTCCTCCCGGGGAACCTCGAACTGCACCACCGCGGTGAGTTCCATCCCGTTCTCGGAGAGGATGCCGCTGAGCACGTCGGCCTGCGGCGTCGTGCGCGGGAATCCGTCGAGCAGAAAGCCCTCGGCCGCGTCACTGGCGGCAAGACGCTGACGCACCATCTCGTTGGTGACCTCGTCCGGTACCAGCTCACCGGCGTCGAGGTAGCTCTTGGCCTCCTTGCCCAGTGGCGTGACGTTGTCGATGTTCTCCCTGAACAGATCGCCACTGGAGATGTGGGGGACCGCGAGATGTTCACTCAGCACGGCCGCTTGGGTGCCTTTGCCCGCACCTGGCGGGCCGACCAGAACCAATCGCACCAAGGGTCTGCCTCCGAATCCGTGATGATGGCTCACGCCACCGTTTGGCGGGCACTTTCGTCCCGTCTGTCATCGCCGTCCGCACCACGCGGGCCCCCGGGAAGCACTCCCGGCGGCGATCCCGCCGACGCGGACATCGAGCGATCGACACCGTAACCGACGTGGCCGATTTCGCCATGATTACCGCCCGAACTGTGGGAAACCACTCGAAGCGGAACCGCGCCGCTCGGGGTCATCGACCACCGAGCGGGCAGCGGCCACGGCGTCATCGCCAGGACTCTTCGAGCCTACCGGAGGAAGCCCTCGTAACTGCGCTGCGTGAGTTGGCTCTCGACCTGTTTGACGGTGTCCAGTCCCACGTTGACCATGATCAGAACCGCGGTGCCGCCGAACGGGAAGTTCTGCGCACCGCCCTGACCACCGGTAACCCCGAGGAAGAAGTTCGGGAGTACCGCGATGATGCCCAGGTAGAGCGCACCGGGCAACGTGATGCGCGAGAGCACGAAACTCAGGTACTCGGCAGTGGGCCTGCCCGGACGAATACCCGGGATGAAACCGCCGAACTTCTTCATCTCGTCGGCACGCTCTTCCGGATTGAACGTGATCGAGACGTAGAAGTAGGCGAAGAAGATGATCATCGTCATGTACAGCAGGATGTGTACCCAGCTGGACGGATCGACGATGTAGGTCTGGATGAAACGCGACCACCAGGTGTTCTGGTTGCCCGCGAGCTGTCCCAGCAACTGCGGGAGGTACAGCAGCGAGGAACCGAAGATCACCGGGATCACACCGGCCTGGTTGACCTTCAGCGGCAGATACGTGGAGGTGCCGCCGTACATCCGGCGCCCGATCATGCGCTTGGCGTACTGCACCGGGATGCGGCGCTGCGCCTGCTCGACGAACACCACGCTGGCGATGATGACCAGACCGAAGCAACAGATCACGGCGAAGACGAAGCCGCCGCTGTTGTTCAGGATGTTGCCACCCTCGGCCGGGATGCGGGAAGCGATCGAGGTGAAGATCAGCAGCGACATGCCGTTGCCGACACCGCGTTCGGTGATCAGCTCGCCCATCCACATCAGCAATGCCGCACCGGCGGTCATGGTGACCACGATGACCACCATGTTCAGCACCGAGCTGTCCGGGATGACCTCCTGCTGACACCCCGGGAAGAGCTGCCCGCGCACGGCCAGCGCGACGATGCCCGTCGCCTGCAGCACGGCCAGCGCGACCGTCAGGTAGCGGGTGTACTGCGTGAGCTTGGCCTGGCCGGACTGGCCTTCCTTCTTCAACTGCTCGAACCGCGGGATCACCACCTGCAGCAGCTGAACGATGATGCTGGCGGTGATGTAGGGCATGATCCCGAGGGAAAGCACCGACAGTTGAAGCAGGGCTCCGCCGCTGAAGAGGTTCAGCAACGAATAGACGCTCTGACTCTCGCCTTGTAGAGCCTGCACACACTGCTGGATGTTCGGATACGACACCCCTGGAGACGGAATCGTGGCACCCAGTCGGTACAGCACGACCATTCCCAGTGTGAACAGGATCTTACGGCGCAGGTCCGGCGTCGTCAGAGCCGAGCGGAAGGCGCCGAGCACGCAGACCTCCTGTGCGCGAGCCGGTAGTCACCGGCCGATGTCGGTGGCCGACTCACGAGTCGCCCACGGCTGGATTCCGTCAACGGTTCCGTACCACGGCGTGGCACGGAACCGCCGCACGGACTCTAACAGCATTCACCCCGCCCGCAGTAGCCACCTGCGGACAATGGCAACGAAACGGCGCCCGGAAAACACTCGCGGTGATCAATGAGCGGCCACTTCGGACACTGTTCGCGATCGGCGAACCCGGGGCGTGGCTGTCGGCACCACGTGTTCGAAGGCGAAATCGCTGCTCACCGAAAACGGGAACACCGCTGGAGAAAAAGAACGGGCCGGTCGACAACGAAGTCGACCGGCCCGAAAACGTGAACCGCGCGACGCGACGCGGGTTCGGCCGCACCGGAACATCGCCCCGTGACGGGACGGTTCGTCCGGGTTCAGCGCTCCTGCTTGGTGGCGCTGCCGCCCGCGGCCGTGATCTTGTCCTTGGCACTGCCCGTGAACGCGTGCGCGGTCACGTCCAGCTTCACCCCATCGAGATCCCCGCCACCGAGGATCTTGACGAGTTCGCCCTTCTTGAGCAGTCCGGAGGCGATCAACTCGTCGATGCCGACCTTGCCACCCTGCGGGAAGCGCTCGGCCAGCTTGCCGATGTTGATGCCCTGGTACTCGACGCGGTTCGGGTTCTTGAAACCACGCAACTTGGGCAGCCGGATCTGCAGCGGCATCTGGCCGCCCTCGAACCCGGGCGCCACTGTCTTACGCGCCTTGGTCCCCTTGGTGCCGCGCCCCGCGGTCTTGCCCTTGGAGGCTTCACCGCGGCCGACCCGGATCCTGCTCCGCTTGGAACCGGGAGCGGGCCGCAGATCGTGAATCTTGATGGCCATTACTCGACGACCTCCTCGACCGAAACAAGGTGGCCGACGGTGTCGACCTGACCACGAACCGTGGGACTGTTCGGCCGAACGACCGTCTGGCCGATCTTACGCAGCCCGAGGGTGCGCATGGCGTCACGCTGGTTGGGCTTGGTGCCGACCAGACCACGCGTCTGGGTGATCTTGAGTTTGTTCATCGGCTCAGACCTCCTGACCCGCGCGCTGGCGCAGCATCCGGGCGGGAGCCACGTCCTCCATCGGGAGACCACGGCGAGCCGCGACCTCCTCGGGACGCTGCAGCTCCTTCAGCGCCGTGACGGTGGCCTGCACGATGTTGAGCGCGTTGCCGCTGCCCAGCGACTTGCTCAGCACGTCGTGCACACCGGCGCACTCCAGCACCGCACGGACCGGGCCACCCGCGATGACACCGGTACCCGGGCTGGCCGGGCGCAGCAGCACCTTGCCCGCGGCGTCCTCACCCTGTACCGGGTGAGTGATGGTGCCCGCGACCCGCGGTACGCGGAAGTAGTTCTTCTTGGCTTCCTCGACCCCCTTGGCGATGGCGGAAGGCACTTCCTTGGCCTTGCCGTAGCCAACGCCGACGAGGCCGTCGCCGTCACCGCAGACGACCAGCGCGGTGAAACTGAACCGCCGGCCACCCTTGACGACCTTCGCGACCCGGTTGATGGTCACTACACGTTCGAACTGCGGGGATTTTTCCTGGGCCGCCCCGCCACGGCCGCCGTCGCGGCGGTCCTTGCGGTCCTTGCCGCCGGATTCCGAACCGCCTTCACGCCGAGTGCGTCCAGGCATCAGGCGTCCCTTCCGTTACGTGCTGTCATCCTTCGTACGACGACGATGTGGTTATTGCGCACTTCTCAGAACTCCAGACCGCCGCCACGCGCGGCATCCGCGAGAGCCGCGACCCGACCGTGGTAGGCGTTGCCGCCACGGTCGAACACGACCTTCTCGACTCCTGCCTCGCTGGCCCGCTGCGCGACCAACTCACCCACGCGGGTGGACTGGGCCGTCTTGTCTCCCTCGAACGAGCGCATGTCGGGCTCGTGCGTGGAGGCGGCAGCCAGGGTGTGACCGATCGTGTCGTCGATGACCTGCGCGACGATGTGCTTGGTGGATCGGCTGACAACCAGACGCGGCCGCTGCGGGGTGCCGCTGATCTTCTTGCGGAGTCGAACGTGCCGCTGGTTCCGGGCACGGCGACGCTCGCCCGCGACGCTCTTGCCCACCGGCTTCTTCCTGGTGGCTGTGGTGCTCTCGCTCATGGTCACTTACCCGTCTTCCCGACCTTGCGGCGGATCTTCTCGCCCGCGTAGCGCACGCCCTTGCCGTTGTACGGCTCGGGCAGACGCAGCTTGCGGATCCTGGCGGCTACCTCGCCGACGAGCTGCTTGTCGACGCCCTTGACCGAAAGTTTGGCCGGGCCGTCCGTGGCGAACTCGATGCCTTCCGGGGGTTCCATGACGACCGGGTGGCTGTAGCCGAGGGAGAACTCGAGGTTCTGCCCCTTCTGCACCACGCGGTAGCCCACGCCCTGGATTTCGAGATCCTTCTGGAAACCCTGGCTGACGCCGACAACCATGTTGTTGATCAGGCTGCGGGACAGACCGTGCAGCGAGCGGTTCGCACGCTCGTCGTCCGGACGCTTCACCAGCAGCGAGCCGTCCGAGTCCTGCTCGACCCTGATCGGTTCGGAAATGTTCTGTTGCAGCTTGCCCTTGGGGCCGTTCACCGTAACCGTCTGGCCGTCGATGCTCACATCGACGCCGGAGGGAACGGTGATCGGCAACTTCCCGATGCGCGACATACCGTAAACTCCTCCTTCACCAGACGTAGGCGAGGACTTCCCCGCCCACACCGTTCCGCATCGCTTGGCGATCCGTCTGCAGACCGCTCGACGTCGAGATGATGGCGATGCCCAGTCCCCCCAGAACCTTGGGAAGGTTCGTGGACTTGGCATACACCCGCAGACCGGGCTTGGAAACCCGGCGCAGCCCGGTAATGGACTTCTCGCGGTTCGGGCCGAACTTGAGCTCCACGACCAGTTCCTTGGTCTTGGCGCCCTGCTGTTCACGAGAGCCGGCCACGTAACCCTCGCGCTGAAGAATGTCGGCGATGTTCGCCTTGATCTTGGAGTGCGGCATCACGATCTCGTCGTGGTACGCGCGACTCCCGTTGCGCAGACGTGTCAGCATGTCTGCGATCGGATCGGTCATCGTCATGGTGACCCTGTCAACCTTTCTCGTTCGGTTCCCCGGGCCCGGATGCCGCGAACCGCGGTTCGCAGGTCTGGGCCCTGGCCTGAACGAAGTCGGGGTACTGGCTGCCCGCTCCCGAAGTAACTTCGCAGCGGTCAGTCCGTTGTCGTCGCGAGCCGTTGCCGGGCTGCAGCCACTGGTTTCGGTACCGGTGACGAGACGCTCCGCCGTCGGTGGAGCCGCCCCGCCGCACTACCTCACCAGGAGGACTTGCTAACCCCGGGCAGCTCGCCCGCGTGGGCCATCTCGCGGAAGCAGATCCGGCAGAGTCCGAACTTCCGCAGGACCGCCCGGGACCTTCCGCAACGCTGGCAACGAGTGTAGGTACGCACCCGGAACTTCGGCTTGCGTGCCGCCTTGTTGATCAGTGCTTTCTTGGCCATCGGCCCAGTTCTCCTAGTCTCGATCCGCAGCGACGGCCACGAGTCACTGTTCCCGGAACGGGAATCCCAGCTGCCGCAGCAGCGACCTGCCTTCTTCGTCGGTGGTGGCCGTTGTCACTACCGTGATGTCCATACCGCGCGAACGGTCGATCGAGTCCTGGTCGATCTCGTGGAACATCGACTGGTCGTTGAGACCGAACGTGTAGTTGCCGTTACCGTCGAACTGCTTCGGCGACAGACCCCGGAAGTCCCGGATCCGCGGCAGGGAGATGGAGACCAGCCGGTCCACGAACTCCCACATCCGTGCGCCGCGCAGCGTCGCCCTGGCGCCGATCGGCATACCCTCGCGGACCTTGAACTGCGCGATGGACTTGCGTGCCTTGCGCACCTCGGCGCGCTGGCCGGTGATAGTCGCGAGGTCGCGAACCGCGCCCTCGATCAGTTTGCTGTCCCGCGCGGCATCGCCCACACCCATGTTGACGACGACCTTGACCATGCCCGGCACCAGCATCGGGTTGGAGTACTCGAACTCCTCCTTGAGCGCCGGTACGATCTCGTCGCGGTAGCGGGCCTTCAGCCGCGGGACAATCCTCTCGGTGTTCTTCTCAGTGGTAGTCACGAGTTAGATGTCCTTACCGTTGCGGCGAGAGATCCGAACCTTCTTGCCGTCTTCACCGGTGCGGTAGCCGACGCGGGTGGGCTTACCGTCCGAGTCCACGACCATGACGTTGCTGACGTGGATCGCGGCTTCCTGCGTCACGATGCCGCCGGACTGCGCACCACGCTCGGTACGCGAGACGCGCGTGTGCTTCTTGATCTGGTTGACGCCCTCGACCAGCACACGCTCCCGACTCGGGAAGGCCTGGATGACCTTGCCCCGGGCACCCTTGTCCTTACCGGCGATGACGACGACCGTGTCGCCCTTCTTCACCTTCATCACAGCACCTCCGGCGCGAGTGAGATGATCTTCATGAACTTCTTCTCACGCAGCTCACGCCCGACGGGGCCGAAGATACGGGTACCTCGGGGGTCACCACCCGGCCTGACCAGGACGGCGGCGTTCTCGTCGAACCGGATGTAGGAACCGTCCGGACGACGCTTTTCCTTCTTCTGGCGGACGATTACCGCCTTGACCACATCACCACGCTTGACACCGGCGGCGGGAATGGCTTCCTTGACGGTAGCCACCACCACGTCGCCGATACCCGCGTAGCGCCGACCGGAACCACCGAGCACCCTGATCGTGAGGATCTCCTTGGCCCCGGTGTTGTCGGCGACTCGCAGTCGCGACTCCTGCTGGATCACCTTTACTCCTGACCCTAAGTTTCCGCACACGCTGTGCGGAGACACTTTGGCACGCCCGATTTCCGACCCGGCATGCGCGGTCACAACAACCCGCGGGGGGCTTGCCGCCGCCCCCCGCGGATGGCGTTACTTGGCCTTTTCCTGGATCTCGACCAACCGCCAGCGCTTCGAGGCCGACAGCGGACGAGTCTCCATCAGCGACACCCGGTCGCCGATGCCCGCCTCGTTGTTCTCGTCATGCGCCTTGACCTTGGTGGTCTTGCGCATGATCTTGCCGTAGAGCGGGTGCTTCTTACGGTCCTCGAGGGCCACGACCACCGTCTTGTCCATCTTGTCCGAGACGACGTAGCCCTCACGGGTCTTGCGCTGGTTGCGCTGCTGCTCTTGCGTGACTGTTTCGCTCATGCCGCGCCCTCCTCGGCGCCCTCGGGAGACACGGAGAGGCCCAGCTCACGTTCACGCATGATCGTGTAGATCCGAGCGATGTCCCGACGAACGACGCGCAACCTTCGGTTGTTCTGCAATTGCCCGGTAGCCATCTGGAACCGAAGGTTGAACAGCTCTTCCTTCGATTCACGCAGCCGGGAGACGAGCTCCTCGTCGTTGAGTTCCCGGAGCTCGGTAGCGGTGACACCAGCCGCCATCAGAAGTCACCACCCTCGCGGGACACGATCTTGCACTTCATCGGAAGCTTGTGGACCGCGCGCCTCAGTGCCTCGTAAGCGATCTTTTCGTTCGGGTAGTTCAGCTCGAAAACCACCCGGCCCGGCTTGACGTTGGCGATCCAGTACTCCGGCGAACCCTTACCGGAACCCATGCGGGTCTCGGCCGGCTTCTTGGTCAGCGGGCGGTCCGGGAAGATGTTGATCCACACCTTGCCGCCACGCTTGACGTGCCTGGTAATCGCGATACGGGCCGACTCGATCTGCCGGTTGGTCACGTAGGCGTGTTCCAGCGCCTGGATGCCGTACTCGCCGAAGTTGATCCGGGTGCCGCCCTTGGCGAAGCCCTTACGCTTCGGCGCGTGGCTCTTGCGCCACCTGACCTTGCGTGGGACGAGCACTTGTCAGTCCTCCGTCTTCTCATCAGCGTGCGGCTCGCTGACAGCCGGAGCGTTCGCGGCGGCGGCGTCCGTCGCCGTCTGCTCCTGCTGCGGGCTCTCCGCGGAGCCACCGGACTTACCGCCCTTGGCTGCGGCACGGCCACCCTCGGTGCCCACGTTCGTGGTGCCGGAGGCACCCGAACGACGACGGCCGCCACGCTCGGAACGGCCGCCACGGCCGCCCTCGCGACCGCCACCACCGCCGCCGCCCTCGCCGCGCGGCGGGCGCACCTCGGACTCCTGCTGCTTCTGCTTCAGGCCGCCGATGAGCTCGCCCTTGTAGATCCAGACCTTCACACCGATACGGCCGAAGGTCGTACGAGCCTCGAAGAACCCGTAGTCCATGTCCGCACGCAGCGTGTGCAGCGGCACCTGGCCCTCACGGTAGAACTCCGAGCGGGACATCTCGGCGCCGCCGAGCCTGCCACTGCACTGCACCCGGATCCCCTTGACCTGGGAGGAGCGCATGGCCGACTGGATGCCCTTGCGCATGGCCCTGCGGAAGGACACCCGGTTCGACAGCTGCTCGGCGATCCCCTGGGCGACCAGCTGAGCGTCGGCCTCGGAGTTCTTGACCTCGAGGATGTTGAGCTGAACCTGCTTACCGGTCAGCTTCTCCAGCGAACCGCGGATGCGGTCCGCCTCGGCACCCCGCCGACCGATGACGATTCCCGGCCGTGCGGTGTGAATGTCCACCCTCACCCGCTCGCGAGTGCGCTCGATCTCCACCTTGGAGATCCCGGCGCGCTCCATCCCGCGGGAGAGATGACGGCGGATCTTGACGTCCTCCGCGACGTACTCCGCGTATTGCTTGTCGGCGTACCAGCGCGACTTCCAGTCCGTGGTGATGCCGAGCCGGAAGCCGTGCGGGTTGATTTTCTGACCCACTACCGGGCACTCCCCTTCTGGCTGCGCTTACGAGACTTGCCCTGGCCCTTCGGCTGGCGCGACTCGACCTCGACCGTGATGTGGCTGGTCCGCTTGCGGATCCGGAAGGCCCGGCCCTGAGCACGCGGGCGGAACCGCTTCAGCGTCGGTCCCTCGTCCACATACGCGCGGTGTACCCACAGCGTGCTCGGATCGAGCGCGTTGTTGTTCTCCGCGTTGGCCATCGCACTGGCGAGCACCTTCGACACCTGACCGCTGGCGGTCTGCGGCGCGAACTTGAGCACGTCCAGGGCTTCGCTGGCGCTTCGACCCCTGATGAGATCGACCACGCGCCGCGCCTTCATGGGCGACACGCGGACGAAGCGGGCCCGCGCCACTGCACGCGGATTCTCAACCGCGGCACTGTCGTCGGTACGGGCATTCATCCTGCTACCCCTTTGCCCCGGGTCGTCGAATCCGTGCGACGACCCGGCTCGTTCGTGTCACAAACCCGCTCAGCGGCGGCGAGACTTGCGGTCATCCTTGACGTGACCCTTGAAAGTGCGGGTCGGGGCGAACTCGCCGAGCTTGTGCCCGACCATGTTCTCGCTGATGAACACCGGCACGTGCTTGCGGCCGTCGTGCACCGCAATCGTGTGCCCCACCATGTCCGGGATGACCGTGGACCGGCGCGACCAGGTCTTGATCACCGTCTTCTTGTTGGACTCGTTCAGGGTGTCCACCTTCTTGAGCAGGTGGTCGTCCACGAACGGGCCCTTCTTCAGGCTACGTGGCATCGGTCGTTACCTCCCTGCTCAGCGCCGCTTCTTCTTGCCGGTGCGACGGCGCCGAACGATGAGCTTGTCACTGGGTTTGCTGCGGCGGCTACGACCCTCGGGCTTACCCTTCGGGTTGACCGGGTGACGACCACCGGAGGTGCGTCCCTCACCACCGCCGTGCGGGTGGTCGATCGGGTTCATGACGACACCGCGGACGGTCGGGCGCTTGCCCTTCCAGCGGTTACGCCCCGCCTTGCCCCAGTTGATGTTGGAGTGCTCGGAGTTACCGACCTCGCCAACAGTGGCCCGGCAGCGGACATCGACGTTGCGGATCTCACCCGAAGGCATCCGCAACTGGGCGTAAGGCCCTTCCTTGGCCACCAGCTGAACCCTGGTGCCCGCCGAACGAGCGATCTTCGCCCCACCACCGGGACGCAGCTCGATGGCGTGGATCACCGTACCGGTGGGGATGTTGCGCATCGGCAGGTTGTTACCCGGCTTGATGTCGGCCCGCGGCCCGCTCTCCACCATGTGGCCCTGCTGGACCTTGTTCGGCGCGATGATGTAACGCTTCTCGCCGTCCCGGTAGTGCAGCAGCGCGATGCGCGCGCTCCGGTTGGGGTCGTACTCGATGTGCGCGACCTTGGCCGGCACACCGTCCTTGTCGTTGCGGCGGAAGTCGATCACGCGGTAAGCACGCTTGTGACCGCCACCCTGGTGCCGAGTGGTGATCCGGCCGTGCCCGTTCCGGCCGCCCTTGCCGTGCAGCGGACGGACCAGCGACTTCTCCGGGTAGGATCGGGTGATCTCGGAGAAATCGGCCACGCTCGAACCGCGACGGCCCGCCGTCGTCGGCTTGTACTTGCGAATGCCCATCTCTATCGCAGTCCTCAGTCTCCTTCGGTCGGTTGCGAACGCCCGCTTCAGGCGGCCGAACCGCCGAAGATCTCAATCGGCTTGCTATCGGGGGACAGCGTCACGATCGCCCGCTTGGTGTCCTTGCGTTTGCCGAAACCGGTGCGGGTCCGCTTGCGCTTGCCCTGGCGGTTGATCGTGTTGACACTCTTGACCTGCACGCCGAAGATCTTCTCGACCGCGATCTTGATCTCGGTCTTGTTGGAGGTCGGGCGCACCAGGAACGTGTACTGGTTCTCCGAGATCAGGCCGTAGCTCTTCTCGGAGATCACCGGCGCGATGATGATGTCTCGCGGATCGGGGATCACTGGTCTGCCTCCTCAGCCTGACTCGAAGTCGCGTCGGAAGTGACCGCGGTCTTGGCCGAACGACCCGGAGACCGTTCCGCGACGAAACGCTCGAAGGCTTCCTTGCTGAACACGACGTCGTCGTTGACCAGAACGTCGTAGGTGTTCAGCTGACCGGGGTCGATGATGTGCACGTGGGGAAGGTTGCGCAGGCTCAGCCACGCGTTCTCCTCGGTGCGGTTGAGCACCACCAGCACGCGCCGGGCGTCGGTGACGTTGCGCAGCGCGGCCTTGGCCTCCTTGGTGGAGGGCTTGTCACCGGTCGTCACCTGGTTGATGACGTGCAGCTGCTCGGAACGCGCCCGGTCGGAGAGGGCACCGCGCAGGGCGGCGGCCTTCATCTTCTTGGGCGTGCGCTGCGAGTAGTCGCGCGGGGTCGGGCCGTGCACCGTGCCACCGCCGACGAACTGCGGGGCGCGGATCGAACCCTGCCGGGCGTTACCGGTCCCCTTCTGGCGGTACGGCTTCTTGCTACCGCCGGAGACCTCGGCGCGGGTCTTGACCGAGTGCGTGCCCTGCCGAGCCGCCGCGAGCTGGGCGGTCACGACCTGGTGCATCAGCGGCACGTTCGCCTGCGCGTCGAACAGCTCCGCGGGCAGATCGACCTGCCCGTCGGTCTTGCCTTCCGGGGTACGGACGTCGAGCTTCGCGGCCATCACGCACCACCCTTCGTAGAGCTCTTGACCAGCACGAGGCCACCGTTCGGGCCGGGAATGGCACCCTTGATCAGCAGCAGCCCGGACTCGTCGTCGACCCGGTGAACCTTGAGGTTCTGGGTGGTCACGCGGTTGCCGCCCATACGGCCGGGCATCTTCTTGCCCTTGAACACCCTGGCGGGGTAAGCGCAACCACCGATCGAGCCCGGCTTGCGGTGCACGGCCTGGGTACCGTGACTCATCGGCTGCCTGCCGAAGTTGTACCGCTTGATCGTGCCCGCGAAGCCCTTGCCCTTGCTGGTGCCGACCACGTCGACCTGGGCGCCCGACTCGAACACGTCGGCCGTCAGCTCCTGGCCGAGTTCGTAGTCGTTGGCGTCCGAGGTGCGCAGCTCGACCAGGTGACGACGCGGCGTCACTCCGGCACGGGCGAACTGGCCACCACGTGGCTTGCTCACCTTGCGCGGATCGATGGCGCCGAACGCCAGCTGCACGGCCTGGTAGCCGTCGTTCTCGTTGGTACGGATCTGGGTCACCAGGTTGGGCCCGGCCTGCACGACCGTCACCGGGACAACCCGGTTGTTGTCGTCGAAGACCTGGGTCATCCCGAGCTTGGTGCCCAGAATCCCCTTCATCTGCCTTTCAGACATGGGTCTCGTTCTCTCCGCCGCCTGTCACTGAAACGAATGCGCGTCGACCGCTCACTGAATATTCACATCGACACTGGCCGGCAGGTCGATGCGCATGAGCGCATCCACCGTCTTGGGTGTCGGCTCGACGATGTCGATGAGTCGCTTGTGCGTCCGCATCTCGAAGTGCTCCCGCGAGTCCTTGTACTTGTGCGGGGAGCGGATGACGCAGTAGACGTTCTTCTCGGTAGGCAGCGGCACCGGCCCGACGACCGAAGCGCCGGTGCGCGTCACGGTCTCGACGATCTTGCGCGCGGACGCGTCGATCGCCTCGTGGTCGTAGGCCTTGAGCCGGATGCGGATCTTCTGTCCCGCCATAGTGGCTTGCCGTTCCTCTAGTCTCGTGCCGCTAGTACCTAGCGCGGTGCGCAGACCCGGCGCCGACGTCGCGGCGACCCGGCGGCCACGTGCTGAAGCGCACGTACCTGCCCGATCTCGCGAACGCGACACCACGGTTTCGCAGCCCGCCCCTGTTCAGGTGTCTGGGTGCCCGGTACACGCGGTCGGGCGTGTCGCCCGCGCGACGCAACCGGTCCCATCGATCCACGCCGATGAGATGGATCCGCAGGGATCCGTACACCTCGGGTTGCCACCTAATCGGCCCCGGCCGGAACGTTTGTCCGGCGGCACCCGCGCAACCGGAACGCCGCCCCGCGAAGGAAATTCACGGCAACGGCGTGCCCACGTCGAAGCGGCCGAACCGATCACGAACCGTGATTCACACGGCTCAGGAAGTTCGGCCGCCTCAACAGGCAACCCGTTCAGGGTGACACACCGAGTGCGTCGCCCCTGAATCGGGGTGGGTTCCGGGTCCGGTCACCACCGGGTCCGGAACCCTGCCCTCACTTGGTGACCTTGATGACGCGACCCGCGCCGACGGTACGGCCGCCCTCACGGATCGCGAAGCGCAGCCCTTCCTCCATGGCGATGGGCTGGATGAGCTGCACCGACATCTCCGTGTTGTCACCGGGCATGACCATCTCGGTGCCCTCGGGAAGGGTCACCACACCGGTCACGTCGGTGGTACGGAAGTAGAACTGCGGACGGTAGTTGTTGAAGAACGGCGTGTGCCTGCCGCCCTCGTCCTTGGACAGGATGTAGACCTGCGCCTCGAACTCGGTGTGCGGGGTGGTGGTGCCGGGCTTGATGACAACCATGCCCCGCTCGACGTCCTCACGCTTGACACCACGCAGCAGCAGACCGACGTTGTCGCCGGCCTCACCGCTGTCGAGCAGCTTGCGGAACATCTCGACACCGGTGACGGTCGTGCTGATCGGCTTCTCCTTGATGCCGACCATCTCGACGTTCTCGTTCACCTTGATGACACCGCGCTCGACACGGCCGGTGACCACGGTCCCGCGACCGGTGATGGAGAAGACGTCCTCCACCGGCATCAGGAACGGCTGGTCGGTGGCACGCTGCGGGTCCGGAACGCTGGAGTCCACCGCGTTGAGCAGCTCCATGATCTTCTGGCCCCACTCGGCGTCGCCCTCCAGGGCCTTCAGCGCCGAGACACGGACGATCGGTACGTCGTCGCCCGGGAAGTCCTGCTCGCTGAGGAGCTCACGGACCTCCATCTCGACCAGGTCCATGATCTCCTCGTCGTCGACCATGTCGGCCTTGTTCAGCGCGACGAGGATGTAGGGGACGCCGACCTGCTTCGCCAGCAGCACGTGCTCGCGGGTCTGCGGCATCGGGCCGTCGGTGGCGGCCACGACCAGGATCGCACCGTCCATCTGGGCGGCACCGGTGATCATGTTCTTCACGTAGTCCGCGTGGCCCGGAGCGTCCACGTGGGCGTAGTGCCGCGCCTCGGTCTGGTACTCGACGTGCGCGATCTGAATCGTGATCCCGCGGTCCTTCTCCTCCGGCGCCTTGTCGATGTCCTCGAAAGGCGTGTAGGGGTTCAGGTCCGGGTGGTTGTCGTGCAGGACCTTGGTGATAGCCGCGGTCAGTGTGGTTTTGCCGTGGTCAACGTGACCGATGGTCCCGATGTTGACGTGCGGCTTGTCCCTCTCGAACTTCGCCTTCGCCACTGGAATGTCCTCCTGGACTCGTCATCATTTCCGCCCCGCCACGGGCTCGGGTCACGCGCCCTCTCGCGTGGGAGCCAGCTCCGGGCGGAGTCCTGTCGGGTTGTGCCATCGGCCCGTTGTCCCGAGCGCGGAAACGGGCCGATGTCGGGCCACAGCGGAGTTACTCCCCCGTGGCCTTCGCGATGATCTCCTTGGCCACGTTCGCCGGAACCTCGCCGTAGGAGTCGAACACCATCGAGTAGTTCGCGCGACCCTGCGTCTTGGAACGCAGGTCGCCCACGTACCCGAACATTTCGGACAGCGGAACCAGCGCCTTGACAACGCGGGAACCGCCACGCTCCTCCATGGCCTGAACGTGACCACGGCGGGAGTTGAGGTCGCCGATGACTTCACCCATGTATTCCTCGGGTGTCGTCGTCTCGACCGCCATCAACGGTTCGAGCAGCGCGGGACTGGCCTTGGAGCAGGCCTCCTTCATCGCCATCGAACCGGCGACCTTGAACGCCATTTCCGACGAGTCCACCTCGTGGTACTGGCCGTCCACCAAGGTCATCTTGACACCGACCATCGGATAGCCCGCCAGCACACCGACCTGCATGGCGTCCTGCGCGCCCTCGTCCACCGACGGAATGTACTCGCGGGGGATACGCCCACCGGTGATCTGGTTGTCGAACTCGTAGGTCGCGCTCTCCGAGCTCTGCTCGATCGGATCCAGGTTGACGACCACACGCGCGAACTGACCGGAACCACCGGTCTGCTTCTTGTGCGTGAACTCGTGCTTCTGGACCGACTTGCGGATCGTCTCGCGGTAGGCGACCTGCGGCTTGCCGATGTTGGCCTCGACCTTGAAGTCGGTCTTCATCCGGTTGACCAGGACCTCGAGGTGGAGCTCACCCATGCCCTTGACGATGGTCTGCCCGGTCTCCTCGTCGAACTTGACCTGGAAGGTCGGGTCCTCTTCGGCGAGCTTCTGGATCGAGGTGGACAGCTTCTCCTGATCGGCCTTGGTCTTGGGCTCGATCGCGACCTCGATGACCGGGTCGGGGAAGCTCATCGACTCCAGAACGATCTGGTTCTGCGGGTCGCACAGGGTGTCACCGGTGCTGGTGTCCTTCAGCCCGACGACCGCGTAGATGTGCCCGGCCTGTCCCTCCTCGACCGGGTTCTCCTTGTTGGAGTGCATCTGGAACAGCTTGCCGATGCGCTCCTTGCGGTCCCGGATGGAGTTCATCACCTGGGCACCCTGCTCGATCTTGCCCGAGTAGACCCGGACGTAGGTGAGCTTGCCGTAGAACGGGTGCACGGCCACCTTGAACGCCAGGGCCGAGAAGGGCTCCTCGGTGCTGGCCTGCCGCTCGGCGGCATCGCCGGAGCCCGGCAGCACGCCCTGCACCGCGGGAATGTCCAGCGGCGAGGGGAGGTACTCCACGACCGCGTCCAGCATCGGCTGCACGCCCTTGTTCTTGAAGGCGGTCCCGCACAGCACGGGGAAGGCCTCCTGGCTCAGCGTGAGCGCACGGATGCCCTGCTTGATCTGCTCGACGGTCAGTTCCTCACCGCCGAAGTAGGCCTCCATGAGCTCTTCACTGGACTCGGCGACCGACTCGAGCAGCTCGTTGCGGTACTCGTGGGCGGTCTCGACCAGATCGGCCGGGATGTCCTCGAGCTCGTACTGCGCGCCCTTGGCCACGTCACCACGCCAGGTCAGCGCCTTCATGCTGACCAGGTCGACAACACCCTCGAAGTCGGACTCGCTGCCGATGGGCAGTTGCAGCACCAGCGGCTTGGCGTTGAGTCGTTCCCGGATGGTGCCGAGGGTGAAGTAGAAGTCGGCGCCCATCTTGTCCATCTTGTTGACGAAACAGATGCGCGGGACGCCGTACTTGTCCGCCTGGCGCCACACCTGCTCGGACTGGGGCTCGACCCCCTCCTTGCCGTCGAACACGGCGACGGCGCCGTCGAGCACCCGCAGCGAACGCTCCACCTCGGCGGTGAAGTCGACGTGCCCGGGGGTGTCGATGAGGTTGATCTGATGTTCCTGCCAGAACGTCGTGGTGGCAGCCGAGGTAATCGTGATACCCCGCTTCTGCTCCTCCGACATCCAATCCATCGTCGCGGCGCCGTCGTGTACCTCACCGAGCTTGTAGTTGATCCCGGTGTAGTACAGAACCCGTTCGGTCGTGGTGGTCTTGCCCGCGTCGATGTGGGCCATGATGCCGATGTTGCGGACCTTGGTCAGGTCGGTCAGCACGTCGCGTGCCACGAGTTAGTCCCCGTTCCTACAGCAAGCCTGAAGCCGTCGAATCGGTGAGCCGAGGCGGGCAATACAGCCGTGCCCGGCCTCACCACCGGTAATGCGCGAAAGCCTTGTTGGATTCCGCCATCTTGTGCGTGTCCTCGCGCTTCTTGACACTCGCACCGAGACCGTTGCTGGCATCGAGCAGCTCGTTGGTCAGGCGCTCGGTCATCGTCTTCTCACGACGCTGCCGGGAGAAACGAACCACCCAGCGCAGGGCCAGCGTGGTGGAGCGGCCGGCGCGCACCTCGACCGGGACCTGATAGGTCGCGCCACCGACACGGCGGCTGCGTACCTCCAGCGAGGGCTTGATGTTGTCCAGTGCGCGCTTGAGCGTCACGATCGGGTCGGTGCCGGTCTTCTCGCGGCACCCCTCGAGCGCGGAGTAGACGATGCGCTCGGCGAGCGAGCGCTTGCCGTCCACCAGGACCTTGTTCACCAGCTGAGTGACCAGCGGCGAGCTGTACACGGGATCGGCGTTCAGCTGCCGCTTCGGTGCAGGACCCTTCCGGGGCATCAGCTCTTCTCCTTCTTCGCTCCGTACCGGCTGCGAGCCTGCTTACGATTCTTCACGCCCTGCGTGTCGAGCGAACCGCGAATGATCTTGTAGCGGACACCTGGGAGGTCCTTCACACGGCCACCGCGGACGAGCACGATCGAGTGCTCCTGCAGGTTGTGCCCCTCGCCGGGGATGTAGGCCGTGATCTCGACGCCGCTGGTGAGCTTCACACGAGCGACCTTGCGCAGTGACGAGTTCGGCTTCTTCGGAGTCGTGGTGTACACGCGGGTGCACACACCACGGCGCTGCGGGCTTCCCTTGAGCGCCGCGGTCGTCACCTTCGCGGCCTTGTCGTGGCGGCCCTTTCGGACCAGCTGCTGGATGGTGGGCATGGACCGGCTTTCTTCTCGAGCGTTCGCGTCTTGGTGGTACTCGTTAACAGCAGCGCTCGTTCGAGCACCGTTCGCACCCCTGGCGCCGAGCACCGCGTACGTAGGTCTCTGTGTACTTGGGCCTCTCCCGCGCCCTCACCCGCGACACGAGGTCGGGCGTGTCGCCCGTTCCTCAGCCGTTCGGCGGGGCGGCGTCCCAGCGGGCAGTGCCCCGGTGGGCCGTCAGGAGAGTTCCGCACCATCCACGGGCGCTCCCCCGCCGACCACGCGGGCGGTTCTCGCGCACGGACATGCGGAGTGACCCGAGGGGTTTCGGGTCCAAGTCATAAAGATACCTGCCCCGTTTGCAGAGGGTCAAAACGGGGGTGCGCGCCCGACTCGCCAACGCCCGCACCCGACTTTACTGCGGAAGGCAAGAGATCGCGAGCACCTGGCCACCAGGCTCCCGCACTGTGGATACCCGAGCACGCCCCCGAGCCGCCCCACCCGCTGTTATCCAGTGTCCCCGCTGTTATCCAGTGTCCCCGCTGTTATCCAGCGTCGCGCTCCCGAGAGGAAGACCCGACGTCGCGCGGGTCGCAGCCCGATGTCGGCTACCCGCTGCGAGAGCCGGCGGGAGATCCGGCCGAGCGAGTGGCACTACAACCCGGCCGGAAAACCTCGATCAGGAATCGTCCAGCACATCGAGCTGCCCGGAGCTGACGCTGTTGATCCGCCGAGGAGCCGGTTTGGGGTGATGCGACTGCTCGCCGCCCGCTCCCTGATCACCGCGCCCCGCTCGCGGACGCGGTTCCGCGTCGTCGGAACCGACCGCCCGCCCCTCGGACTCCGGCTGAACCTCGGGACCGGAGTCGACGCTCCGGTCGGGCCCGCTCTCCTGAGCCGCGCCGGCCCTCCGGGGAGCAGCCACGGCGGATTCGGAGTCACCGTTGTCCGGGACCGCACCGTCGCGAGCGACCGCGGCGGGACGGCCGGGGACGTCGGGACCGTCGGTGGCCTCGGAGTACCCGGGGCCGTCGATGTGCCCGGGGCCGTCGATGTGCCCGGCCGCGGCAGGGCGAGCGGAGACATCAGGGTGACCGACCTCGTCGGACACGGTCGGAATCACGTGAGTTCGCCGAACATCATCCGATTCGGGGAAGGAATCGACGGTTTCCCCACCTTCCGGAGCGTTCGAGCCGAACGCGGCGGCATCGAAACCCACTTCCGGCTCGCCGGGTTCGGTCCATCCGGTGCTCCCTCCGGAACCGGTTCCGGGACTCGACGCCCGTCCGGCTTCGAACCACGAGTCCGAGGGCTCGGCCGGAACCGAGGTGTCGAAGGCGACGCGCTCCTCCCTTCCCGTCGCGGCGGGCGTCTCGGAACGCTCCGCGGCGAGCTCGGGCTCCTCGGAAACCCGGCGCTCCGCGTTGTCGACGTCCGGTCGATCGTGCTTCTCCGGGGAACCGAGTGCGTCGGTGTGGACCGCGCGAGCCTCCGGGGAGGCCACGGCGCCGGACTCCGGCTCCCGCGCGGCGGACGTCGCGGGCTCGTCGAACGCCCGCTCCATCCCGGGAAGCGGCGAACTCCCGTCGCGCCGCCCCGCTTCCGGTGCGGAAGGTTCCCCGGGCACTTCCGACTCCGCGAGCGTCCCGGGTGACTCCTCGCTCGAAGAGCGTTGTCCGGGGCGAGCCGAGCCCACCTCGCCCTCCCCGACGATCCGGGAGGGATACCTGCGACGCCATTCGCCGTCCGAGGCGGGAGAGCTCGCATCGGAGTTCTCCTCCGGCCGCAGTCGAGCGTCGAACGCCGCGACGCAGTCCATCGCCATCCGCTGCACGACCTCACGGAGTTCGAGCTCGGCCAGCCAATCCATCGGCAACGCCCCCACACCCAGCAACGCGCCGACCACGGAGCCGCAGACCGCTCCGCTCGCACTGCTGTTACCCGAGTGGCGAACCGCGACGCGCAGCGCACCACGCACGTCCTCCGACGCCAACGTCGCGCACACGGCTATGGCGAGCACCTCCGCCGCGCTTCGGCCACCGCCCAACCGCCGCGCGAGCCGTTCGGGATCCGGCGTGCCCTCGGTGGCGACATCCACCGCGGTGGCGAGCGCCGCACTGGTGTCCTCGTGACCCTGCCAGGTCTCCAGTACCTGCAGCGCCAGCCAGACCCCCTCGTCGAGCCCCTTGCCCAGTACAGCCTGCTGCACGATCACAGCGAACGCCCCCGCGGGCAGATAACCGCTCGGATGACCGTGGGTCAGCGAGGCCAGCCGCACCCCGACCTCGAAGACCTCGACGGGCTCGGCGGACCAGAAGGCGGCCGGGGTGGCCCGTACGAGCGCGCCACAACCGGTGGAGTTGTCCACGGGAGCCGTCTGCTCACCGTGCGCGGAACGCTCACCGAACGCCTCCAGCTCGCTGTACACGGCGGAACCGGGCGAACGCACGGCGAACAGCTCGGGCACCTCGATCAGCCAACCGTCCGGCTCCGGGTGATCGTCGGCCAGGCCACCGAGCGCCCACCGCCAGGAAACGCCCTGGCTGTACAGCCAGCGCTGGGCCGCGAGCCGCGACTCCGGCAGCGGGTCCACGGCATCCGGTGAGCCCGAGTGCCCGGTACAGGCACGAATCAGCCCCTCGGCGCTGAACAGCACGGTCTGCGTGGCCGCGGTCACAGATCCGGGTGTCCCGGCGTACTCCGGAAGTTCGACAGGCCCCCCCGCACCGTGGCGATCGGCGATTTCCTCGGCGCTCAGCGGGGTGACACCCGCCCCCAGGGCATCTCCCAACGCCCCGCCCAGCAGACACCCCAGGATTCGTTCGGTCAGTGAGTGGGGGGCCGCATCGGCGTCCTCGGCGATCGCGTGCCCTCCCCCGACATGCGGCCCACTCGACTGCTCCTCGGTGGTGGAGGCACCACCCGACGCGCGGTGGGTGGACTCGCTCGACGGGTCGTCCCGCTCCACCGGGGGCTCGGCCGGGTGCCCGGCAGGCCCAGTGGAGTGCTCGGCAGGCTCAGCGGAGTGCTCGGCAGGCTCAGCAGAGTGCTCAGCAGAGTGCTCGGCAGGGGGTTCGGGAGTGTATTCGGCGGGTTGTCCACCGGGACCGTCCCCGGCCTCCCGGCCGCGATCGTCCACCTCGCCACGAGCGGCTGTTGTCGCGTCGGCGTCCCCCGTGGTCGGTTCGGGCCACGGGTGCTCGGTCTCCGCTTCGGCGACGGGGGCGGATTCCCCAGGGGTCTCTCGGTCTACAGGGAGCTCTCGGTCTACAGGGAGCTCTCGCTCGACGGAAGGTCGTCGAACGCTCTCGTCCACGCCGGAACCGGCCCGAGCGGGAGCGGGCGGTGTCACGAACGACCCATCGCTGGGCTCGGAGACCTCCGGGGTGCCCTCCCGGTCCGTCGCCACCTCCTCGTCCACCGATCCCGCCGTGGACCGCCGAACCGGTCGTTCGGCTTCCGGTGGCCACGGCACGTCCGGGGACGAGTCGAGCACCGAGGACAACTCCGGTGAAGCCGTCTCGGTGGGGGGAGTTCCGGTGGTCCTGCTGCCCGGTAACGGCGGCAGCTGGTCGACACCGGGCAACCGGATCCGCGGCGCGGCCGATGTTTCGGTGTCCTCCGGCGCGAGGAGCGGATCCGCACGTTCGCCGCTCCCGGCACCGGATTCGTCGGGAGAGACGGTCTCGCCGTGCGAGGTGTCCGGCGCGGCGGGGTGCTCTTCCCCCGAAGGAGCGAGATACCCCCGTGCCAGCGGGTCGGTCGAGTCGGCGACTCCCTCGTCCACGCTGGGAACGGGCGTGCTCTCCGGACGGTCGATGTCGGCGATGTCTCCCACCGGTCCGGGGCCACCGTTGCCCGCGCCCACCCCGGGAGGCTCCTGCCACGGGGACTCGGAAACCTGCTCGGAACTCGCGGTCGCCCCGGCCCCCGGGAGGTACTCGGAGTCCGGAGGATGTTCGGGAGCAGGGGGATGTTCGGGGTTCCCGCGCAACACGATCCGGTCGGTTCCCGGATCGGTTCCCCGCACGGGTGGCCGAGCCGTGGCGCTCTCCACGGGGACGCCGGCGTCGTTCTCGGCCTCGGCGTACGGCTCGGGACCGACGGGCGGTTCGGGAGGCGGCTGGTGCTCCTTCCCGATCGCGGGCAGCACCTGGGTGGGAGGGGCGGCCGCGTCCACCGTCCAGGCGGCGGAGTCCAGGCCGCGTGCCCGCTCGGCGCTGTCGTCGACGTAGCGCTGCGCCCACTTCGGAGCGGGTGGTGGCGGGGCGAACGCCTCCGCCGCGTCGGTGGACAGGGTGTTGACGATCTCGCGGATCTCCAGCTCGGCCGCCCACCGTTCGGGAATGGCCGCCGCACCGTGTATCGCCCCGGCCAGCTGGCCGGCCAGCGCCCCGGCGATGCTGCTGTCCGCGGAGTGGTTGACCGCGGCGGTGACCGCGTCCGCGAACGTGGCCGCCGAGGCCACCGAGGCGAAGGCGATCCCCAGCTCCCCCAGCCCGTTGGACGGGCAGAACTCGATGTCCAGCACACGCGGATCGACCGGTCCGCCCTGGCGAGCGGTGAACACGGCCGCGTGCAACGTCCGCAGCACACCGGCGGGCGGCACGCCCTGCTCCAGCTGCGAGCGGTGGAGCTCCCAGGAGCGCACCGCGTCCCACAGCGGGATGCCGTTGATGAGCGCGCCGAGCACGTCCGAGTGCAACGCGCAGGCGGCGCGGGTCTCGTAGTGCGAGGTCAGCAGCCACGGAACCCGCGAGGCCACCGTGTTGACGGTCCGGGCCTCGCCACTCCAGACCATCACCGGAGCGGTCCACACCAGACAGTCCGCGAAGGGCTGTTCCTCGGGTGGGACGGCCGAGGGCTGCCCGGGGGTGAGCTGTTCGGCCGGTACCCGGTCGGTCAACGCCGACAGCGTGCGAAGCGCGGGACCACCGGCATTCCGGGTGGAGAAAAGCTCCGACCTGCCGAGCAACCAACCCGTGGGTTCGGGGTGACTGCGCCAGTAGCCGGACATGGCGTACGGCCAGGGCACTCCCTGGGTGTACAACCAGGCCAGGTGGTTGGCGCGGATCACCGGAAGCGGATCCTGCTCCCCCGTGGCACGGGCGCGCAGCAGGGCGTCCATGGTGAACACCGTCAGTTGGGTCAGATCCGTGACGCCACCGCGGTTACCGAACACGGGCAGGTTGTCCACGACACCGCGCGGGCCGAGCCACTGCCGGATGGCTGACGAACTCCAACCACGCACCCCCGCACCCAGCGCGTCACCGACCGCTCCGCCGAGCAACGCGCCGCGCAGTCGGTCCGACCAGCTCAACTGCCGGACCGCACCGGGTTGGCCGCCGGCCTGGGCGGGCCTGGACTGCCTGTCGGTCATCGGGGGACTACTCCTGCTCGGTTCGGTCTTGCCGGGCCGCGAATCCGGAAACGCTCGACGTGGCCGATAACGACGGCGTCCGGACACTCGCCGGGTGTCCGATTCCGACAGTCGCACGATCACGTCGAGCGGCTCCAGGAAGTTCACCCGTTCTCGCGTTCCACCGCGAACGACCCGATGACGAACGACCCGGACCGATCGGTTCGCGGCCGGAGGGATCCGAAGTACCGGGGAATCCGGATCACCGCCACGACCGAAAGAGTACCAACCGGGCCGGAACCCGATCCCACGATGAACCGATCAGTCCGCTCCCTCGGCCCGACCCCGCCGCGGCGGCTGCGCGCGCGAGGTTATCGCCAGCCGGTTCCAGCTGTTGATCCCCGTGGCGGCCCAGGTCAACACGGCCGCCTCCGCCTCGGAGAAAGTCTCGCGCACCCGCTGCCACACCTCGTCGTCGACGTGGCTCTCACTCACGAGGGTGACCGCCTCGGCCAGTTCCAGCGCCGCGCGTTCCCGCTCGGAGTAGAGCTCCACCTCCCGCCAGGCGGGCAGCACGTCGAGCCGTTGTTGGGAGATGCCGAGCTCGCGCGAGTCCGACAGGTGCATGTCCAGGCAGAACGCGCAGCCGTTGAGCTGCGAGGCCCGGATCTTGACCAGTTCGTAGATCTCCTTCTCCACGCCGGCTCGTTTCAGCTCCTCCTGGATCGACTGCTCCAGGTTCCGCATCGCCCGGTAGACCTCCGGGGTGATTTCGGCGAGGTTCATGCGTTGTTCGGTCATGGTGCGAATCTATGCACTCGCGGGGCGCGGATATGGTCCAGTTCGATGCGTGACGACAGGTCCAGTTCGGATCGCTCCGGACCGGGTGGCATCGACCTCCACCTGGATCCGCGGGCGAGAGTGGGCAGCGGCGAGCTGGCGGCCTCGCTGCGAACCGCGATCCGCGAGGACAGGCTCCCGCCGGGAAGCAGAGTTCCCTCCACCCGGGACCTGGCCGGCGATCTCGGAGTGTCCCGGGGCACCGTCACCCGCGCCTACGAACTGCTAGTGGCCGAGGGGTTGCTCCTCACCCGACAGGGGGCCTCGACCGTCGTCGCCGACACCGAGCCCCCGACCCGCAGGCACGCTAGGGAGTCACCGGTCCGGCGACCCACCGACCTCCACTGGGACCTGCGCCCGGGGAAACCGGATCTGAGCATGTTCCCCCGTTCCGACTGGCTGGTCGCCCAGCGACGCGCGCTCCGCCACGTGCCCGCGGCTGAGCTCGACTACGGCCACCCGGCCGGCCATCCGCTGCTGCGGGAGGCGTTGGCCGAGTACCTGGGGAGGGTTCGGGGAGTTAGCACCTCACCGGAGCGGATCGCCGTGTTCGGCGGTTACAGCCAGGCCCTGCGGGTCCTCGCGGAGGTACTGCTGCGGCGCGGGACGCCTTCGGTGGACTTCGAGGACCCGTCGCTGCCGAAGTTGCGCGAGATCGCGGGCGAGGCGGGTCTGCGGGTGAACGGGGTCCCGCTGGACGAGTCAGGCTTCGATCCGCGTGGTTCGCACAGCCCCGTCCTCGTGGTGACACCGGCACACCAGTACCCGCTGGGCGTGACCATGTCCGCGGCACGACGCGCCGAACTGAGCAGGCTCGCGCGAACCGAGGACAGGCTGGTCGTCGAGGACGACTACGACGGCGAGTTCCGGTTCGACCGCGAACCGGTCGGGGCGCTGCAGCGGTGGGCACCGGAACAGGTGATCTACGCCGGAACGGCGAGCAAAACCCTGGCGCCCGGACTTCGGCTCGCCTGGCTGGCGTTGCCGGAGCGACTGGTGGAGCCGGTGCGCGAACGCAAGGCCGACGGCGATCGAACACCCCCGGTGACGGAACAACTCACCCTCGCCGAGATGCTGCGCTCCGGAAGCTACGATCAACATGTGCGGCGCTGCCGGGCCGGTTACGAGCGACGGCGACGGCGGATCGTGGCCGCGCTCACCGAATCCAAGGTGCGCCACGAGCTGTATCCCGCGGGGATCGCGGCAGGCCTGCACCTGACGCTGCGACTGGCTCCGGAAGGGCTTTCCGAACAACGGGTGCTGCGACGACTGCGTCGGCACTCCGTGGCGGTGGAAGGTCTCGCCGAACACTGGATGGACGACCGGCGGCGACAGGAAGGTCTGGTGATCGGTTACGCCGCTCCGCCGGGACACGCGTTCGGGCCGGCGCTGCGAACGTTGTTACGTGTTCTGTCGGAGAGTTGAACCGGAAGTTCGAGGGCACGACGACGGAGCCGGGGCGTTGGTCATCAGGGCCGCTTCCCGCTGTGACTACGGCAGCACCGCACGAAGCAGTATCGAACAGGCGTTCTATCCTGACCTTTTTCGCTGGTGTGACCGAGAGAGGAAACGTGAACGAACAACAAGACGTGACCACCGAGCAGCCCACCACCGAGCAGAACGTCACCGCCCAGGGCGTCACTGAGCAGGGTGATACGGAGCGGGGTGATACGGAGCGGGGAACCGAGAACGCCGAGGCGAGCAACGGCAATGCGGAGCAGGGCACCCAGAAAAAGGCCAAGGGGCGCAAGCAGACCGGTGCGCGCAAGACACGTCAGGTGGAACTGACGCTGACGGTCAGTGGAACCGCCGAAGGCGAGTGGCAGGCCGATCTGACGCACGCGGGCAAGAAGATCGTGCAGGGACTCCCGATCGCCGCCTCCGCCGTTTCCAAGGCGGCCGGTGAACTGCACGACGACATCTCGGAAGCGATCGAGTCGGTGCTTTCCGAGGCCCGCCAGCAGCACGAGGCCAGGCTGGCCGAGCTGGAGGCGGAACTGCAGCGGGTGCGCAAGACGCTGGAGGACCTGGAGAGCTGACCTCCGGTTCGAGCGTCTCCGGCTCGGTTGCGGAGGGGCTCGCCTGGCGGAATCTCCGGTGCGGCTCTCGCTCCGGGGAGGCCCGACATCGGGTAGTCACTACACAACGTCGGGCCTTCCTCGCGAGAGCCGCACCGGGGAAACCCCGGCGGTGCGGGCCGCGTAGCCGTGGTGTTTCTGACGGCGTCGATTTCTCGCGAAGTCACCGGTCCTCGGCGCAGTGCCGAACACCGAACACCCACACAGGTCGGACTCCGACCACTCTCGCAGGCCGAGCTCCTACCACTCCTCCAACTCGCACCGCCGCGGGTTCTCACGGGTCGTCTCGCGAGGACAGCCTCGACGTGGCGTAGTAACTACTCGATGTCGAGGATCCCGCAGCGAGACGGCCCGTGAGGTTCCGCCACCGGCACCGGCACAACCGCCGAAGCTTCACAACAAAAAAGCTCCCTGCTCGGAGGAGACGAGCAGGGAGCCTGGCGACCACGACGGTGCGCCGAACACTTCCCCGGTTCGGCGCACCGTTTCGCGTCAGCGGTAGTCGCGACCGAAGTCGAAGTCGTCCAACGGAACCGCGGCACCGGTACCCGGGCCGAACACGTCCGGTGCGTAGTAGCCGTCGTCGTAGGACGGGATCGCGTAGGCCGCGGCCCGTGCCTCCTCGGTCGGCTGCACCTGGATGTTGCGGTACTTGTTGATACCGGTACCGGCCGGGATCAACTTACCGATGATGACGTTCTCCTTCAGACCGATCAGCTTGTCGCTGGCGCCCTCGATCGCGGCGTTGGTCAGGATCCTGGTGGTCTCCTGGAAGGAGGCCGCCGACAGCCACGACTCGGTCGCCAGCGATGCCTTGGTGATACCCATCAGCACCGGACGGCCGGAGGCGGGGTCGCCGCCCTCGGAGACCACGCGGCGGTTCTCCGACTCGAACTGCGCCCGCTCGACCGGCGAACCGGGCAGGAACTCGGTGGCGCCGGAGTCGATGATGATCACACGCCGCAGCATCTGCCGGACGATGACCTCCACGTGCTTGTCGTGGATGCCCACACCCTGCGAGCGGTAGACCTCCTGCACCTCGCGGACCAGGTGCAGCTGTGCCTCCCGCGGGCCGAGCACGCGCAGGATCTCGTGCGGATCGACCGCACCCTCCATGAGCCGCTGCCCGACCTCGACGTGGTCACCGTCCTCGAGCTGGCGCTCCGTGCCACCCACGTTGAGCACAGCGAGCCGCTGCCGCTTGGACAGTTTGTCGTAGGTGATGTCCTCACCGCCGTCGTCCGGGGTGAGCGTCATCTTCCAGTAGCGATCGTTGTCCTCCAGCTTGACCCGTCCGGAGGCGTCGGCGATCGGCGCCTTGCCCTTCGGCAGCCTGGCCTCGAACAGCTCCTGCACACGCGGCAGACCGGCCGTGATGTCGTCACCGCCGACACCGCCCTGGTGGAAGGTACGCATGGTCAGCTGCGTACCAGGCTCACCGATGGACTGGGCGGCCACGATGCCGACCGCCTCGCCGACGTCGACGAGCTTGCCGGTGGCCATGGACCGGCCGTAGCAGTAGGAACAGACTCCCGAACCGGACTCGCAGGTCAGCACGCTGCGGACCCGCACGGTGCTCACACCGGCCGAGATCAGTGTCTCGATGGCGGGATCACCCAGGTCCGAGCCCCTGGCGAGCAGGATGTTGCCGTCGGAGTCGGTGACGTCCTCGGCGGTCATCCGGGCGTAGACGCTGGTCTCGACGTGCTGCTCGCGGACCAGCTTGCCGTCCGGCGTGGTCTCGCCGATCGGCATCCGGATACCGCGGTCGGTGCCGCAGTCGTTCTCGCGCACGATCACGTCCTGCGAGACGTCGACCAGACGACGGGTCAGGTAGCCCGAGTCGGCGGTACGCAGCGCGGTGTCGGCCAGACCCTTGCGGGCACCGTGGTTGGAGATGAAGTACTCCAGCACCGACAGGCCCTCTCGGAAGTTGGTCTTGATCGGGCGCGGGATGTACTCACCCTTGGGGTTGGAGACCAGCCCACGCATACCGGCGAGCTGCACCACCTGGGACATGTTCCCGGCGGCACCGGACTTCACGATCATGCTGATCGAGTTGTCGTCCGGGAAGTTGTTCTCCATCGCCTCGGAGACGTCGTCCTTGGCCGCGTTCCAGACCTTGACCAGCTCGGCGTTGCGCTCGACGTGGGAGAGCGCACCGCGCCGGTAGCGCTTCTCCACTTGGTCCGCCTTCTCCTCGTAGGAGTCGAGGATCTCCTTCTTGTTCGGCGGCACGATCACATCGGAGATCGCGGTGGTGACACCGGACCTGGTGGCCCAGTAGAAGCCCGCGTCCTTGAGCTTGTCCAGCGTCTGGGCGACCGAGACCATCGGGTAGCGCTCGGCGAGATCGTTGACGATCGCACCCTGGGCCTTCTTCGGCAGCAGCCGGTTCACGAACGGGTAGTCGGCCGGCAGCAGCTCGTTGAACATCACACGGCCGAGGGTGGTTCGCAGCGTCAGCGAGCTGCCGGGCTCCCACTCCTCGGGTGTGTCCTCCTTGGTCGGGACGATGTCGTTCATCCGGATCCTGACCATCGCCTGCAGGTCGAGCGATCCCCGGTCGTGAGCCATCAACGCCTCGTCGTACGAGGAGAAGGCGTGTCCCTCACCGGTGGCACCGTCGACCTGGCGGGTCAGGTAGTAAAGCCCGGTGACCATGTCCAGTCGCGGCATGGCCAGCGGACGTCCCGAAGCGGGCGAGAGGATGTTGTTGCTGGACAGCATCAGCACCCTGGCCTCGGCCTGGGCCTCGGCGGACAGTGGCAGGTGAACCGCCATCTGGTCACCGTCGAAGTCGGCGTTGAACGCCTCGCAGACCAAGGGGTGCAGCTGCACCGCCTTGCCCTCCACGAGCTGCGGTTCGAACGCCTGGATACCCAGCCGGTGCAGCGTGGGCGCACGGTTGAGCAGCACCGGGTGCTCGGAGATGACCTCCTCGAGCACGTCCCAGACCTGCGGGCGCTGCCGCTCGACCATCCGCTTGGCGGACTTGATGTTCTGCGCGTGGTTGAGGTCGACCAGCCGCTTCATGACGAACGGCTTGAACAGCTCGACCGCCATCTCCTTCGGCAGGCCACACTGGTGCAGCTTCAGCTGCGGACCGACGATGATCACCGAACGGCCGGAGTAGTCCACGCGCTTACCGAGCAGGTTCTGCCGGAAACGACCCTGCTTACCCTTGAGCAGGTCGGACAGCGACTTCAGCGGCCGGTTGCCCGGACCGCTGACCGGACGGCCGCGCCTGCCGTTGTCGAACAGCGCGTCCACCGACTCCTGCAGCATCCGCTTCTCGTTGTTGATGATGATCTCGGGGGCGCCGAGGTCGATCAGACGCTTGAGGCGGTTGTTGCGGTTGATGACCCTGCGGTAAAGGTCGTTGAGGTCGGAGGTCGCGAAGCGGCCACCGTCGAGCTGCACCATGGGGCGCAGGTCCGGCGGAATCACCGGGATCGCGCCGAGCACCATGCCCTGCGGGCTGTTCTTGGTCGTCTGGAACGCGGCGACGACCTTCAGCCGCTTGAGGGCACGCAGCTTCTTCTGCCCCTTGCCGTTGCGGATGACCTCACGCAGTCCCTCCGCCTCGGCGTCGATGTCGAAGTTGGCGAGCAGGGCCTCGATCGACTCGGCGCCCATGCCGCCGGTGAAGTACTCGCCGTAACGGTCGTAGAGCTCGCGGTACAGCGACTCGTCCGAGATCAGCTGGCGAGGCTCCAGCTTGGTGAAGGTCTCCCAGATCTCGTCGAGCTTGTCGATCTCCTTCTGCGCCCGCTCGCGGAGCTGGCGCATCTCGCGCTCGCCGCTCTCCTTGACCCTGCGGCGGACATCGCTCTTGGCGCCCTCGGTCTCGAGCTCGGCGAGATCCGACTCGAGCTTCTGCGCCCGCGCCTCCAGGTCGGAGTCACGCTGGTCGGCGATGTTCTTGCGCTCGACGCCGATCTCGCTCTCCAGCGTCGGCATGTCGTTGTGCCGCATCTCGGTGTTGACCGAGGTGATCACGTACGACGCGAAGTAGATGATCTTCTCGAGATCCTTGGGAGCCAGGTCGAGCAGGTAACCGAGCCTGCTCGGCACGCCCTTGAAGTACCAGATGTGCGTGACAGCGGCGGCGAGCTCGATGTGGCCCATCCGCTCACGCCGCACCTTGGCACGAGTGACCTCGACACCGCAGCGCTCGCAGATGATGCCCTTGAACCGGACTCGCTTGTACTTGCCGCAGTAGCACTCCCAGTCCCGGGTGGGCCCGAAGATCTTCTCGCAGAACAGGCCGTCTTTTTCCGGCTTCAGGGTGCGGTAGTTGATGGTCTCGGGCTTTTTGACCTCGCCGTACGACCACTGGCGGATCTCGTCGGCGGTCGCCAGTCCGATACGGAGTTCGTCGAAGAAGTTGACGTCAAGCACGTCGGATCTTCTCCCTTTGTTGGGTGTGTGCCGGGTGGACGTGGGGCCGGTTCGCGGCGGCCACGGCGGGCTGCCGCGAACCGGCGACGAGGTCAGTTGACGACGTCGTCGACCGAGGGGGCCTCGTTCTTGGACAGGTTGATGCCGAGGTTGGCCGCCGCGCGTTCGAGGTCCTCGTCGTCACCGTCCCGCATCTCGATGGCGGCACCGTCGCTGGAGAGCACCTCGACGTTCAGGCACAGCGACTGCAACTCCTTGAGCAGCACCTTGAACGACTCCGGAATACCCGGTTCTGGGATGTTCTCACCCTTGACGACCGCTTCGTAGACCTTGACGCGACCGAGCACGTCGTCGGACTTGATCGTCAGCAGTTCCTGCAGCGTGTAGGCGGCACCGTAGGCCTGCATCGCCCAGCACTCCATCTCACCGAAGCGCTGGCCACCGAACTGGGCCTTACCGCCCAGCGGCTGCTGGGTGATCATCGAGTACGGCCCGGTCGACCGTGCGTGGATCTTGTCATCCACCAGGTGCAGCAGCTTGAGGATGTACATGTAGCCGACCGCCACGCGGTGGGGGTACGGCTCCCCGCTGCGTCCGTCGATCAGCATCGCCTTGCCGTCGCCGTCCACGACGCGCTCCCCGTCGCGGTTCGGCCTCGTCGACGACAGCAGACCGGTGATCTCCTCCTCGCGAGCACCGTCGAAAACCGGGCTGGCCGTCTTGGTACCCGGCTCGACGTCGTAGAGCTCCTCGGGGATCTTCTTCGCCCAGTCCGGATCCCCGTCGATCGACCACCCCTGCGAGGCGATCCAGCCGAGATGGGTCTCCAGGACCTGCCCGATGTTCATACGCCGCGGCACACCGTGGGTGTTGAGGATGATGTCCATCGGGGTGCCGTCCTTGGTGAACGGCATGTCCTCGATCGGCAGGATCTTGCCGATAACACCCTTGTTGCCGTGCCTGCCGGCGAGCTTGTCACCGTCCTGGATCTTGCTCTTCTGGGCCACGTAGACCCGGACGAGCTCGTTGACCCCGGGCGGGAGCTCGTCGTCCTCCTCGCGGTTGAACACGCGGACGCCGATGACCTTGCCGGTCTCACCGTGCGGCACCTTCAGCGAGGTGTCCCTGACCTCCCTGGCCTTCTCCCCGAAGATCGCGCGGAGCAGCCGCTCCTCCGGGGTCAGCTCGGTCTCACCCTTGGGAGTGACCTTGCCGACGAGGATGTCGCCGCCCTGCACCTCGGCACCGATGCGGACGATGCCGCGCTCGTCGAGGTCGGACAGCACGTCCTCGGAGACGTTCGGGATGTCCCTGGTGATCTCCTCGGAGCCCAGCTTGGTATCGCGGGCGTCGACCTCGTGCTCCTCGATGTGGATCGAGGTGAGCACGTCGTCCTGCACCAGCCGCTGGGAGAGGATGATCGCGTCCTCGTAGTTGTGCCCCTCCCACGGCATGATGCCGACGAGCAGGTTCTTGCCCAGCGCCATCTCGCCGTCCTCGGTCGAGGGACCGTCGGCGATGACCTGCCCTGCCTCGACCCGGTCGCCCTCGTTGACGATGGGCTTCTGGTTGATGCAGGTCCCGTGGTTGGACCGGGCGAACTTCTGCAACCGGTAGGTACGCCGGTTGCCGTCGTCGTCCATGATAGTGAGGTAGTCGGCGCACAGGTCCTCGACGACACCCGCCTTCTCCGCGGTGATGACGTTGCCCGCGTCGACGGCGGCACGGAGCTCCATGCCGGTACCGACGAGCGGGGACTCGCTGCGCAGCAGCGGAACCGCCTGCCGCTGCATGTTGGCACCCATCAGGGCGCGGTTGGCGTCGTCGTGCTCCAGGAACGGCAGCATCGCCGTGGCCGCCGAGACCATCTGACGCGGCGAGACGTCCATGTACTCGATCTCGGTGGGGGCGAGCAGCTCGACCTCGCCGCCCTTGCGCCTACCGAGCACACGGTCCTCGAGGAAGTTGCCGTCGTCGTCGATCGGCGTGTTGGCCTGCGCCTTGGTGTAGCGGTCCTCCTCGTCGGCGGTGAGGTAGTCCACCTGATCGGTGACCACACCGTCGACCACCTTGCGGTAGGGCGTCTCGATGAACCCGAACGGATTGACCCGGCCGAAGGTGGCCAGCGAACCGATCAGACCGATGTTCGGCCCTTCCGGCGTCTCGATCGGGCACATCCGGCCGTAGTGCGAGGGGTGGACGTCACGAACCTCGACGCCCGCACGCTCCCTGGAGAGACCGCCCGGCCCCAGCGCCGAGAGCCTGCGCTTGTGCGTCAGGCCGGCCAGGGGGTTGGTCTGGTCCATGAACTGGGAGAGCTGCGAGGTGCCGAAGAACTCCTTGATCGCGGCGACGACCGGGCGAATGTTGATCAGTGTCTGCGGTGTGATCGCCTCGACGTCCTGGGTCGTCATGCGCTCGCGGACGACGCGTTCCATCCGGGAGAGGCCGACCCGCACCTGGTTCTGGATGAGCTCGCCCACGGTGCGCAGCCTGCGGTTACCGAAGTGATCGATGTCGTCGAGCTCGACCGGGACGTCGTTGTCCTCGGAGCCCATCGAGTTCTCGCCCGCGTGCAGCCGGACCAGGTACTCGATGGTGGTGGCGATGTCGTCGTGTGTGAGCACGCCCGAGGTGAACGGCAGGTCGATGCCGAGCTTCTTGTTGACCTTGTAGCGGCCGACGCGGGCGAGGTCGTAACGCTTCTCCTTGAAGAAGAGGTTCTCCAGCAGCGTCTGCGCGCTCTCCTTCGTCGGCGGCTCGCCGGGACGCAGTTTGCGGTAGATGTCCAGCAGGGCCTCGTCCTGGCCCGAGGTGTGGTCCTTCTCCAGGGTCGACAGCATCGTCTCGGAGAAGCCGAACCGCTCGCGGATACCCTCGGCGGTCCATCCCAGCGCCTTGAGCAGGACGGTGACCGGCTGCCTGCGCTTGCGGTCGATCCGCACACCGACGGTGTCGCGCTTGTCGACGTCGAACTCCAGCCAGGCACCCCTGCTCGGGATGATCTTCGCGCTGTAGACGTCCTTGTCGGTCGACTTGTCGACGGTCTGGTCGAAGTAAACGCCGGGCGACCGGACCAGCTGCGAGACCACGACACGCTCGGTGCCGTTGATGATGAAGGTGCCCTTGTCGCTCATCACGGGGAAGTCCCCCATGAAGACGGTCTGGCTCTTGATCTCGCCCGTCGTCTGGTTTATGAACTCCGCCGTGACGAACAGCGGAGCCGCGTAGGTCATGTCCTTGTCCTTGCACTCCTCGATGGAGGCCTTGACCTCATCGAACCGCGGGTCGGAAAAGGACAGCGACATGGAGCCCGAGAAGTCCTCGATCGGGGAGATCTCGTTGAGGACCTCTCCCAGACCACCAACGGGCATTTCCTCGCCGGCATCGACCCGGCGCTGGAACCAGGCCTCGTCACCGACGAGCCATTCGAAGGATTGGACCTGCAGATCGAGCAGGTCTGGTACTTCCAGCGGCTCACGGATCTTCTCGAATGAGACCCGCCTGGGGGCCCCAGGGATCCCCCTCGTGAAGTTGGAAGCTGCAGAGACCTTGGTCGCGCGGGAGACTGCCAAGATGCGTCCTTCCGGGACTCTGAACTGGCTGCAACCGCTTCCGGAGCGTTGGGTGTAAGTGTCCGGATAGCACGGCTGTCAAGGGTGCAATGGCGCCCGCAATCCGGAAAACCCCAGCGCAGGGGTCCATTACTGAGTCCTCAGGCCAGGGAACGGAGAATGCGGGCAGCGCAACGTAGCAGTCTAGCGCGCGTGTCGCCCGCTGTCGAGAGGGGGCCAGTACTGGCCGCCCCGATGATCACCGCATCACCCGCTGGTTCATCTCCTGCGTCGTCCGCTCCGGCGTCTGCCGGGAACAAGCGTGACCTCCCGGAGGCCGTGAGTCAAGAGCTCCACACCGCATCACTCTCCCGACGGAAAACAGGATCACTCGATGTGGTTAGGAACCACTCCGTGCGCTGCTGCTGTCACGGTACGCCGCGATCGGAGTCACATCGTCCGCGCCTCCACCTTTCGACGAGTGGCGACCACGAGGCCCACTCGGGACGCGCTCGGGACGCGCGAGCGCCTTCCCCGCCGCCACGAACACCGTCCCGCTGCCCGACACGCGAGGTGTCCGCCGCCCTACCGGACCCGCCTCCCGACGGCACTCGAACACCGGAAAAACGTTGCGTATTCCCACAGTGCGGACAATCGACGCGAATTTTTGACCGATACCCCGGCGAAGCCGCACGGGACGCTCGTATCGTCTGCAGCGAGCAGCGGGCATGGCACGATCGAGATGTGACCGTGCGGAACCATGATCCTACTCTATGGACGCTGCCGGCTTCCAGGAGCCGGCCCCGGTTTCGCACCGGCGGTGACACGGGAGAACAGGATGGACAACAAGGTGAACCAGCAGGACCGAACCCCCCGGGACGACCGGACCGAACGTCCGACGCCGGAACAGGGGGCGAGCGGCACCGGAAACAGCTGGTTCACCAACGAGGCGGACGATCCCCCCTCATCCGAGCAGCTGGAGCAGCGAGAACCGGAGCAGCGAGAGCCGCGGCAGCAACAGCGGGGCACGGCCGCCCCCCATCCGGCAACCGCTCATTCGGCAACCGCTCATTCGGCAGCCACCCATTCGGCAGCCGCTCGTGCCGCCGCCCCCCGTTCGGCGGAGCAGGACGCCGAACAGCGATACGCGGACGCGCTCGCCGCGCTCAACCGGATGATGAGCACCTTCGACTTCAAGGAACTGTCCTGGGTCACCGAGGTGCTGCGCGCCACGGCCGGAGCGCTGCCGGAGCAGGACCCCTCTCGTCCCGGGGTACTCAACAACCTGGGAAGCGCCGCCCAGCTCGCGCACCTCGCCTCCGGTGATCTCGCGCACCTGGAGGACGCGGTGACCTATTACCGCTCCGCCGCGGAGGCGGCGAGCAGCGACGATCCGGACGTGGTCCTCTACCTGAGCAACCTGGCACTGGCACTGACCGACTGCGCCGGCCGCAAGGGCTCGGCCGAGCAGGCCGTCGAGGCGGTCGACGTCGCCCGGCTCGGGGTCGAGCGCACCGGCACGGCCGGGGCGGGGGGCACGGACTCCGACTCGGCGGACCTGCCGCGCCATCGGGACACCGCGCTGATCCGGTTGGGAAACGCGCTGAAACTGCACGCCAGGCTCGCGGCCGACAACGACTCGGACGACGAGTCGATCGAGGTCTTCCAGGCCGCGCTGCGGGAGTCGAGCGGCCAGGACGGTGCGCAACGTCCCGAGGGCCCGGACCTGATGATCAGCCTCGGCTCGGCGCTGCTGCGCAGACACGAGCGAACCACCGATCCGAACGACCTCGACGAGGGGATCAAGTACCTGCGCACCGGCGTGGGGATGCTCCCGGACGGACAGCACCGCCGTTGGATGCTGCTGCGGTTCGCGGAGGCGCTGCGACTGCGCTACCGCCAGCGGGGTGACCTGACCGATCTGCAATCGGCGATCAACGAGCTGTTCGGGGTGCTCGACGACCTGGAGTCGGGCAACCCGGTGCTGGGCAAACTGATCTGGAACCTCACCTCGGCGACGGTGGAACACCTGGACAGCAGCGGCGAGTCCGGCAATCTCTACCGCGCGTTGAAAACGATCAGCCCGGTGATGCGCAACCTGGCCACCGACGATCCGAACCGGGCCGTGGCGCTGGCGAGCTACGGAGCGCTGGCCCGCAGGCACTACCTGCACGCGGGCAACACCGCGGCGCTGGACACCGCCGTGGCCGCGGGTGAGGCGGCGCTGGACGCCGAGACAACGGCGCCCAAGCGCTGCGCGGTCCTCAACTCGCTGGCCTCCACACTGATCACGCGGTTCGAGCGGGCGGGCCAGCAGTCCGACCTGGATCGCGCCCACGCCGCCGCCAGTGAGGCGCTGCAGGACTCCGAACAGCGCACCGCGCCGCAGTACACCGCCTACGCGCAGCTGGGTGTGGTGTCCACGCACCAGCACCGGCTGAACTCGCGCAACGACGAGTTGGAAACGGCGATCGAGATGTTCGACAGGGCGCTGATCGCCATGCCGGACTCGGCACCGGAACGCGTCACGGTCGCCACTCACCTCGGCCGCGCGCTGCAGACCCTGCACCGCCGCACCGGCAGGCGGAAGCTGTACCGGTGGGCTCGCAGAACGCTGACCGAGGCGGCCACACTGCCGACCGGCCCGGCCGATCAACGCCTCAAGGCCGCCAATCTGTGCGGCAGGCTCGCGGCGCAGGCGCACCGCTGGTCCGAGGCACTCGAATCGTTCACGCTGGCGGTCGAGCTGCTTCCGCTGGTCACACAGGGCAAGCGCGCGGTGGCGACCCCGACGGTGCAGCGCCGCTGGGCACATGTGACCGCCGACGCGGCGGCCTGCGCGATCGAGGTGGGCAAACCGGAGCGGGCCGTGGAGCTGCTGGAGCACGGGCGTGCGGCGCTGCTTTCCGAGCTGATGCCCGCGGGCAGCGAGCTCGGGCAACTCAACCTGACCCATCCGGACCTGGCCACCGACGCGGTGCGGCTGCGCAGGCTGCTGGACCGCCACCCCGAGGAGCCGATCCTCGGCGGGGTGGACGTCATCGACGACGTGCGGCGCAGGCGCTGGCTGGCGGACACCTGGGACGAGTTGCTCGGCGAGATCCGGAACGAGTCCGGCGGTGATCGGATGCGGCCGTGGTCCTTCGACACCCTGGCAACGGCCGCCGACGAGGGAGCGGTCGTGTTGATCAACCTCAGCGAGTTCCGTTCGGACGCGGTGATCGTCTTCGGTGGTCGTGCTCTGGTGGTCCGGCTGCCCGGCGTGACACCGGAGCTGGCCGAGGAGCACGCGGCCTCCGCGCTGAACGCGGCGCAGCAGGCACAGCGCACGGCCGACACCGAACGCACCCTCGGTATGACGCTGGACTGGCTGTGGCAGCACGTCACACGCCCGGTGCTGGAGCGGATGGGATACACCCGCACACCGCCCCAGGGAGCGCGGTGGCCCAGGCTGTGGTGGAGCACGCAGGGTGCCGCGGCCTTCCTCCCGCTGCACGCGGCGACCTCGACCGGCGGGGACAGCGCGTTGGACCGCGTGGTGTCCTCGCACACGCCGGGACTGCGCGTGCTGCTGACGACCAAGCGGCGGCGGGAGCGGACCGGTGCCGACACGGCGCTGATCGCGGGCCCCTCCGACGAGCGGACTCCCGAACAACCGGGCAGGATCCCGGCACGGCACTGGTCCTCGGCGACCGCGATGTCGGAGCGCGACCACACCGCCGACGACGTGTTCGCCGCGTTCGGGCACCACCAGCTGATCCACGTCTGCGAACCGAGCACGCAGCACGCCGCCCAACCCGCCGCCGGACTGGTGCTGGACCGGGAGGACCGCGCCAGGTCGCTGAACCTGCTCGACATCGGGCAGCGGGACTTCGGGGACGCGAAGTTCCTCTGCCTGGCCAGGTGCAGGACGAAGGACGCCCCGTCGGCGGCGGCGCTGACGATGGCGGGGGCGTTCGCCTTCATCGGATTCGCGCACGTGATCAGCACGCTGTGGGCGATGCACCGGGGTCCGGCGGAGGACGTGCTGGCGGCGCTGTACGCGGAGCTGGCGCGCGACGGCGAGTTCCGGGCCGAGTTCTCCGCGGGAGTGCTGCACGCGACCACGCGCCGACTTCGGCGGCGCTACCCGGAGGCACCGACGCTGTGGGCCGGTTACACCCACGTGGGGGTCTGAACGTCGGTTCGGCGGAACGGTCGGCGGCGTCGATTTCTCGCGAAATCGCCGTGCAGGTGTGGGGCCGCGCACGTGGGGCCGCGCACGTGGGGCCGCGCACGCGAGTACTGGGAGTGCGCCCCACCACCGCCCGGCGGTGGCGAGGTGTCCCGGCCGAGCGGCCCCGGTCGACCCCGTAACGGGGGCGTCAGAGCTGGATCATTCAGAGCTGGGTCATGCTGCTGATCTTCCACTGGTCACCGCGTTTCACCGCGATGACGTTGAGCTGTGCCGGGTAGACACCGCCTTCACCGCTCTCGGTGCGGGTGGCGTTCTGGTTGACGAACAGCAGCACCTCGGCGCGCCCGTCCCGCAACATCGTCACCCCGGAGTCGGCGACGGTGGTGGTCAGCACCATCTTCTGTTCGGGGGCCTGCTCGCGCACCGTTCGGAACATCTTGTCGTACTGCTCGACCGAATCGCCGACCAGAACGTTGCCCGCCGTCTGCTCGGTTTTGTCCATATTGGAGTAGTCGAAGGAGAAGATCTTCTCCACGGCCTTGCCGACCTGGCCCTTCACCTCGCTGGTCGCCGACTCGTCCACCAGGGCCCGGTTGGCTGCCGCGCCCCCGTGCCGCAGCGTGTGAGCGGAGTACTGGAACCAGCAGGCCAGCCCGGCGAATCCCACGGTCAGCGCCAGCAGCACGGCCGTGAGCACCTTCCGGTTGCTCCGCGCCGAACCGCTCCCGGCGGTCGCGCCGGAACCACGGTCCGGGCCGTCCGGGGCGGTGTCGCCCGAGTCCGAGCTCTCGGAGTCCGAGTTCTCGGGGGTCGAACCGTCCGAATCAGAACTACCCGAGTCAGGGCCGTCCGAATCAGGGCCGTCCGAGAGGCCCTCCCCCTCGTGTCCGGGGAGCGACTCGTGTCGCCGTTCGGCCGTGTCGTCGGTCGCGGCCGAGGCAGCCACCGATCCGGTCTCCGACGCGGTGCTCGTTCCCTCCTCCTCGGGTAACTCCCCGTTCTCCTCGGGTAACTTCGTGCTCCTCTCCGACGCGCCGCCCCCGGCGGAAGTCATCGATGGCGCGGACTCGGCCGGAGCCGTACCGCCCGCACCGGTGGCGGTGGGCTCGTCGATCGAAGCCTCGCCTGACGAGTCGACTGGCGAATCACCGGAGGAATCGGCGGGCGAGTCGGCGGCGACATCATCGGTGACCTCGGAGGTTCGGGCGTCGCCACCGGTCGCGGCACGATTGCGCGCACCGGCCACGCGCGGCTTGCGCACGGCGGAACCGCCTCGGCCGCGGCCGGTGGGACGGCGAGAGTTGCTCACGGGTGTTCTCCTTGCACGAAAACTGCGTTACCGGCCGGTTCGTGGCGGCCGTGACGGATCGATGTCGAGCGGCTCCGAGCGACACCGCTCACCCCGCGCTCGGGGTCATCCGGTTCAGCTTCCACTGCCCGTCGGTCCTGGTGAGTTCGGCCCTGACCCGCCAACGGCTGGTGGTCGGCTTGCCACCGTCCTCGGTCTTGGTGATCTTGTAACTGGCGATCATCCGGGCCTTGCCCTGTCGCGTGTTCAACTCGGTCAGGGCCGAGGCCAGGATCTCGGCCTCGGTGACCGACTTGGCCTTGGTCACCTGCTCGACACGCTGTTCCCGGCTGCCCTCGAGCACCTCACGCAGCGGCCCGGTGGTCCCGTCGATCGCGCGCCGCATGTCCTGCTTCACCCTGCGGTGGTCGATCGAGTTGAAGTTGATCACCGCCTGTTTTCCGACACGCGACACGCGATCCCGGGTGACCGCCAGCTCCACGTCGGAGTCGTTGGCCGCGAGCGCCCAGGAAACCCCGAATCCGCCCGCCGAGAGCACGCTCGCGACGAGCAGCACCACCGCCACCGGCACCATCCGCCAGCGGCGGGGCCGCAGCAGTGCCGAGACCGCCGATCTCATAAGAGTCCCTTCCCGAACGAGTGCGGAACCGGCGCGGTGGCCCGATCGCCGACCGGGGCACCGCGCCCATCCGCTGTTTCGCACCGTCGCTGTTTCGCGCTGTCGCTCCGGTGTCGTCGTCAGTTACCAGGCGCGTTGTGAGATCCGCGTACAGCGGTGGGGCTTCCCTCCGGAACATCGCAACGCGCGTCGGTGTTCAGCGGTACCGCGCCGAGCTCGTTGCCCGCGCGGCGCTCGGTGCTCTCGTACACGCAGGGCACCGGGTCGAAGATGTTGAGCGCCAGCCCGAAGTGCGCTGAACCGTCCCCGGGAGCGACGGTGAAACCACCGGCGCTGACCGCCGGATAGGTCACGAACAGCTGCTCCAACCCGGCGTTGTTGTCCGAGAGCGCCCTGGCAGTGGGGATACCGTTGGCCAACAGCGAGGAGAGCGCGGGACCGGTGGTGCGCAGTACTCCGCTGACCTGCTGGGCGGCTTCCGGTGCGCGGTCGAGCACCGCACGGATGTCGCCGTCGGACTTCTCCAGCTGTCGCGACACCAACCGCAGGTCCTCGCTGAACGACCTGATGGCCGAGGACTGGTCGTTCTGCGTCTCCAGCACCGTGGCCGCGTCGGAGAGCAGCCGCTTGGTCTGGGGCAGGTGGCGCTGCGCCTCGGCGGTGAACTCGTCCGTGGTGTCCAGGATGCGTTGCAGGTTCCCGCCGTTTCCCTCGAAAGCGGTTCCCAGCTCGTCGACGACGGTGCGCAACGAGTCCTCGGGCACCGACTCGACGAAGGAGTCCAGATCGGTGAGCAGCTCCTCGACGGGCAGCGGGGTCTCGGTGTTCCGTTCGCGGATCACCGAGCCGTCGTGCAGGTAGGGGCCGTCGGAGTTCTTCGGCAGCAGGTCCACGTACTGCTCACCGACTACCGAGCGGTTCGCCACGACCGCCCGCACGTCGGTGGGGATCCGCGGCGCGGCGGGCTCGATGTCCAGCGGAACCCGCACGCCCCCCGGGGTGAGTTCGAGTTCGCCGACCCGCCCTACCTGCACTCCCCGGTAGGTGACCTCGGCGTTGGGGAAGATTCCGCCGGAGTCGGCCAGCTCGACGGTCACCACGTAACCGCGCGGCCCGAACAGCCTATCCAGTCCCGCGTACCTGGCTCCGGCGTAGCTGACCCCGACCAGCGCCACGACGAGGAAGGCCGCGATCTGCACACGTACCTTGCGGGTGAGCATCAGTCACCTCCGAACAGGAAGTCGAGGAAACCGCCGTCGTCCTCTCCCGAGGAGTCGTCCCGCTCGGTGGAGGGTTCCGTGGGTTCGGGCGAATCGGCCGTGCTCGGCTGTCCGCCCTGCCCCCCGCTGCCCTGCCCGCTGCCCTGTTCGGCGGAACCCGAGGACCGGTCCGAGGATCCGGAGGAGCCCGAGGCCAGCGGCAGCGGCATGTCGGGAAGCTGGGAGCCGCTCGATTCGCCGGGCAGATCGAGCAACGGTTGTCTGCTGCGTCCGAGATTCTCGGTGATGCGCGAGATGTTGAGGTCGACGTCCATGTACAGATTGGTGTAGTCGCCCTTGATCCCCTCCACGGCGGCGTCGGTGAAGGGGTAGGTGAACAGGATCTGCAACGACTTCGGCAGGTCCGAACCGGCAGCGGCGAGGTTGCGCAGCACCGGTTGCAGCTCGCGCAGATTGTGCAGGATGTCCTGCCTGGTCTTGTCGATCACGTCGGTGGCGACGCCGGAGAGCTTGTCCAGCGACTCCAGCATGGTCACCAGTTGCTGCCGCTGCCGGTTCAGCACCTTCAGTCCGGGTTCGAGGTCCCGCAGTGCGGATTCGATGTTGCCGCGCTGTTCGCGGAGCGTGGCGCTGAGCCGGTTGACGCTGTCCAGCGCGGCGGTGATGTCGTCCTTGCTCTCGTCCAGCTCGCCGACCAGTTGGTCCATGTTGGACAGCAGGTCGCGGACCTGGGACTCACGACCGTCCAGGGCCTTGTTGAGCTCCTCGGCGATGTTCTGGATCTGGGCGATACCACCGCCGTTGAGCAGCATGGAGAGCGCGCCGAGCACTTCCTCGACCTCGGGTCCGCGCCCGGTCCGCCCGTTGGGGATCACGTCCCCCTCGCCGAGTTCGCCCTTCGGTTCCTCGGACTCCGGCGGTTGGTACAGCTCCACGTACTTCTCGCCCAGCAGGCTGGACTGTTCGATCTTGGCGAGCGCGTTGCCCGGCAGGTCCACCTTGTCGTGGACGGTCATGGTCACCTCGGCCCGCCAGGAGTCCGCGAGGAGTTCGACGTCCGAGACCCGGCCGACCGGCACGTCGTTGACCCGGACACCGGCGTTGGGCACCAGATCGGTGACGTCGTCGAACCGCGCCTTGACGGTGTAGGGGTCGTCCCCCACGTCGGCCCCGCCGGGCAGTGGCAGGCTGTGCACCCCGTTGAAGTCGCCGAGTCCGCAGCCGCTGGTGACCAGCAGGGTGGTCAGCAGCGCCAGCGAGACCCGGCGCAGCGGCCGGAACCGCGCGGTGGTGGTTCGAGTGGTGGCGGTCCGAGTGGTGGCGGTCCGAGCGTCAGCGGGGTCGGACGGTGTGTGCGGCGTGGACATCACTGTCCTTTCGATCCGGACCCTTGCGAGCCCTGGAAGAGCTCGTCGCTGCTGCGGCGCAGCGGCAGCGGCAGGTCTGGCTTGCCGCCCTGCTGCAGCTTGGCGATGGTCTCCGTCGGGTCGAGCAGTTCACCGCCGTCGCCCAGGAAGGAGCTCACCGACTCGCAGCCGTCGCGCAGCCCCGACGGCACGTTCGCCAGCGAGCCCTGCTGGCTCTCCGGCCTGATCTGCTTGAACAGCTTGCACAGCAGCACCAGCGGGGGCTGCCGCAGCTCGTTGAGATTGGCCCTGGTGTCCAGCGTCCCGGAAGCGGCGTTGTAGGAGTTCTGCAGGTTGCCCAGCGCCAGGGGCGCGTCGGTCAGCGTCTCGCGCAGTGCCTTGTTCTGCTCCGCCAGCACCTTGGCGACCGAGTTGAGCTGCTCGACGTTGCTGCGCAGCTTCTCGCGGTTGTTCCGCACGAACTTCTCGATCTTGTCCAGTGCCAGGGCGAGTTCGGACAGCGCCGTGTCGAGGTCGTCGCGCTGCGAGGCGAGCAGCTGGTTGATGTCGCGCATCTGGCTGTTGAAGTCGCGGACCTGCTCGTCGTTCTCGGCGAGGTTGGAGGTGATGCGCTGCAGCTGGTCCACTGTGGAGAACAGGTCCTCGCTGCTGCCGGACAGCGTGCTGCCCGCCTCGCCGAGATCGCGCAGGGTGCGGGAGATCAGCTCCCCGTTGCCCTCCAGGGTTTCCGCGCTGGTGCGCAGCAGCCTGCTCAGTTCGCCGTTGGAGTTGGCGCCCTCCGGTCCGAGCGCGGTGGAGAGTTCGTTGAGACTCCGGTAGACCTCGTCGATCTCCACCGGCGTCACGGTGCGCTCGTTGGGGATGGTCGCCCCGGCGGCCAGCTTCGGACCGCCGTCGTAGACCGGGGTCAGCTGCACGAACCTGCCGCTGACCACGCTGGGCGAGATCACCGCCGCTCCCGCGTCGGCGGGAACCTCCAGCGAGCGGCGCACGCTCAGCTCCACCCGGACCCGGTTCGGTTGCGGTGTCACGGTGTCGATGCTTCCCACCTGGACACCGAGCACACGCACCTCACCGCCCTCGTAGAGGCCGACGGCGTTGTCGAAGTAGGCGACGATGCGGCGCTGGTCCACACCGTAGAACACCCACCACACGGTCGCGGTGACCAGCAGCGCGAGCACGCTTCCCAGCGCCAGCGTCCTGGTGAGGGGAGGTTTGCCGAGTCGGTTCATGGCAGGCAGCCCTCCTGGTTGATCGGGCCGACCGCGGGTGGCAACAGCCCGCAGAGGTAGACGTCGAACCAGCGGCCGTTGCCGAGCACGTTGGAGAACAGCCGGGTGAACGGCGCCATGCGCTCGATGCTCTTGCCGAGGTTCTCCTGGTTGCGCTGCAGCAGCTCGGTCACCTCGTCCAGCTGCCGCAGCGCGGGCCCCAGCTGCGCCGAGTTCTCCTCGACCAGGCCGGTGATCTGGCGGGACAGTTTCGTGACCCCGTCCAGCAGCGACTTGATCGCGTCCCTGCGCTGCCGCAGTTCCGCGAGCAGCCGGTTGCCGTCCCGCAGCAGTTTCTCGATCTCGGTGTTGCGCTCGGCGACGGTGGTGGCCACCTTGTTCGTCTTGTCCAGCAGCTCCTTGAGCTGGCGGTCCCGTTCGGAGATGGTGTTGGACAGTCGGGACAGCCCCTGCAACGTGCCGCGCATCTCCTCCGAGGTTCCGGAGAGGGTGTTCGACAGGGTGCGGAAGCTCTTGGCCAGCTGCGTGGTGTCGACCTTGTCGACGGTCTCGGACAGCTGGCTGAAGGTCTCGATGACGTCGTAGGGCGACATGGTGCGCCGCAGCGGGATGGGCTCGGAAGTGGACTGGCGGTTCTCACCCTTGGTGTCGAGGGCGAGGTACTTCTTGCCGAGCAGGGTTCCCACCTTGATCGCGGCCACGGTGCCGTCGCCCACCCAGGCGTCCCGCACGTCGAAGGTGACCTTGACGTGGGCGTTGTCCAGCTCCACACCGGTGACCGATCCGACCTTCACCCCGGCCACGCGCACGGTGTCGCCCTCGGTGAGGCCGCCCGCCTCGCTGAAGTTGGCGGTGTAGGTGGTGCCGGAGACGAACGGCAGGCTCTTGTAGTTCATCGCCAGCAGGAATCCCAGCGCCAGCACCAGCAGTCCGGCGATGCCGATCTTGATCGGGTCGCGTTTCCGGAAGGACTTCATGGGCGACACCTCGGCTGGGTAACCGGCATCAGCGGCAGCGGGATGTCGGTCTCCCCCACACCGACCGTGCCGGAGACCTCGCAGACGTAGAAGTTGAACCAGGAGCCGTAGCTCGCGGTCCTGCTGATGGTGTTGAGCTTGTCGGGCATGTTGCGCAGGAAGTCGCGCACGTCAGTCTTGTTCTCGTTGAGGTTGGCCGAGACCTCACGGAGCCCGGCGATGTCCTGCTGCAGCGGTGGTCTCGCCTGCTCGACCAACCCGGCGGTGGTGTTGGTCAGCTCGTCCATCGCGGTGATGGCGCCGCCCACGGAGCCGCGGTCGGAGGCCAGGCCGGAGACGAACTCCTGCAACTGGGACACCAGCCCGGAAAGCTGGTCACGACGGTCGTTGACCGTGGTCAGCACCTTGTTGAGGTTGTCGATGACCTGACCGATGACCTTGTCCTTCTCGGCGATGGTCTTGGTCAGCGAGGCGGTGTGGGTGAGCAGGCTCTTCACGGTGCCCGCCTCGCCCTGCAGCACCTGGATGATCTCGAAGGAGAGCTTGTTGACCTGCTTCGGTGACAGCGCCTGGAACAACGGCTGGAAACCACCGAGCAGCGCGTTGAGGTCCAGCGGTGGCTGGGTGCGTTCCAGCGGGATGGTCGAGCCCGCCGACAGGTAGTCGTCCACCTCACCCGCGCCCTGCCGCAGTGACACGTAGCGCTCCCCGATCAGGTTGCGCCACTTCACCGCGGCACGGGTCGACTTCGGCAGCCGCTGTTCGGAGACTGTGAAGTCCACCTCGGCCGTACCGTGGTCGACCAGCCCGATGCTTTCCACCTGGCCGACCTTCACCCCGGCCACGCGCACGTCGTCACCGGCTTTCAGCCCGGTGACGTCGGTGAACAGCGCGGTGTAGGACTTCGAGTCGCGCAACCCCTGGTTGGCGATGGTCAGGATCAGCGCTCCGGTGGCGAGCACGGTGACCAGCACGAAGATCGTGAACTTGACCAGCGGGCCGGTGATGGAACGTCCGCTCATTCGTAGCTCACCTCGCTTCCGCGCAGCAGCGGCCCCACGAGCAGCGAACTCCATCCGGGAACCCGCTCGGGGGAAACGTTCATCGTCGGGGCGAGCACGGTGGAGACGAACTCGCGCTCGGCCGGGGAGTTCACCAGCTCGCTGCCGGTGGTGGCCGACTGCGGCGAGGTGCTCGCCGCCGAGTCGTCGCCCCCTCCGCCCGAGGAATCGCCGCCCGGGGAATCGCCGGTCGGGGAATCGCCGCCCGGGGAGTCACTCGTCGGGGAGTCACTCGTCGGGGAGTCACTCGTCGGGGAGTCGGCCCCCTCACCACTGGGCAGGTAGTCCTCCATGCCCGAGGGCGGGTTGAGGCCGCCGTTGGAGGTCTTGGCCGGCGGTGGTTTGTAGGAGCCGTCCTTGACGGGGCCGTCCGGCGGGTACTGCGGGAAGGGGGTGGGTGCGTTCTCGAAGTTGTAGCAGCGGGGACCGCGCTTGTCCCGAAAGGCCGGCTCGTCCCTGCCCGGGACGTACTTGCCCCGGTCGGAGGTGATCTCCAACGTGATGTGCAGCCCCGGTTCGTCGGTGCCCTTGCCGAAGGCCCGGTCGATGCGGGGGATGAACTCGGCCATGTCGTCGAGGAAGCACCGGTACTCCGGCGCGTACTTGGCCAGCACGTCCATCGTGGGCCGTGCCGAGGAGTTGAGCCGGATCAGGTTGTCGCGGTTCTCGGCCAGGAACCCGCGCAGGTCGTCGGAGGTCCTGGTGGTCTGCCGGGTCAGCACGCGCAGCTGCTCGCGTTGTTCCACCAGCGTCCTGGACGTAGTGGTCAGGTTGTCCAGCGCGTTGAGCGCGTCCGGTGCCGCCTGTTCGTAGGTGCGGGCGAAACCGACGACCTCGCGGAGGTTGCGCTTGAGGTCGGGAACCGACGGGTTGATCCCCTCCAGGTAGGTGTTCAACCGCGTGAGGGTGCGGCCGATGTCCTCGCCGCGCCCGTCCAGCGCGGTGCTCAGCGCGTTGAGGGTGGCCGACAGCTCGGAGGGTTGCACCGCGCGCAGCACCTCCAGCGTGTCGGAGAGCACGTTCTGCAGTTCCACCGAGGTCTCGGTGCGGTCCTGGGTGATCACGTCCCCTTCGGACAGATGCGTGCCCGCGGGCCGGTCGGGGATCCGCAACGAGACGTAGCGGGAACCGAACAGCGACTTCGGCAGCAGCCGGGCGGTGACGTTGGACGGGATGCTGCCGACCTTGTTCGGCTCCAGGGCGAGCCGCAGCGTCGCGCCGTCACCCGCCGCGCTCACCTCGCGCACCTTGCCGACCAGCATCCCGCGCACCTTCACGTCGGAGCGGGGGCGCAGCTGGTTTCCGGCGGACGCGGCGCGCAGCTGCACCTCGACCACGGGTTTGAAGGCCTTCTGGTATATCGCCACGGTCAGGCTGACGAACAGCACCATGCTCATCAGCAGCGCCAGGCCCATCAGGCGCCGCTTGACCGGTCCGGGTCCGCGCCTGCTCATCCGGCGATCCGAACCGTGGTCGTCGAGCCCCAGATGGCGAGGCTGAGCAGCAGGTCGAGCACCGCCGTCGACACGATCGCGGTGCGCACGGCGCGGCCGACGGCGATTCCCACCCCGGCGGGACCGCCGCTGGCGCGGTAACCGAAGTAGCAGTGCGTCATGATCACCACCACGCTGAATACGAGCACTTTGCCGAAGGACCACAGCACGTCCTGCGGCGGCAGGAACAGGTTGAAGTACTTGTCGTAGGTACCGGGTGGCTGGCCGTAGACGAAGATCGTGACCGCCCGGGAGGCGAGGTAGGAGGTCAGCAGCCCCAGCACGTACAGCGGGATCACCGCCACGAAACCGGCGGTCACCCGCGTGCTGACCAGGTAGGGGAGGCTGGGGATCCCCATCACCTCCAGCGCGTCGATCTCGTCGGAGATGCGCATGGCGCCGAGTTGAGCGGTGAAGCCGGAGCCGACGGTGGCCGACAGCGCCAGCCCGGCGACCAGCGGCGCGATCTCACGAGTGTTGAAGTAGGCCGAGACGAAGCCGGAGAACGCCGCGGTGCCGAGCTGGTTCAGCGCGGCGTAGCCCTGCAGCCCGACCACGACACCGGTGAACATGGTCAGGCCGATCATCACGCCGACCGTGCCGCCGATCACCGCGAGCGCGCCGCTGCCGAAGCTGACCTCGGCCAGCAGCCGCAGGACTTCCCTGGAGTAGCGAACGATCGCCTTGGGCAGCCACACCAGCACCCGCAGGTAGAACGACATCTGGTCGCCCAGGCCGTCCAGGGTCCGGAGTGGACGCCGCGCCACTTCGAGCGCGCGCCGGGAGATAGTGGTCATTCCCTCACAACCTCTGTGCCGGGAAGATCTGCAGATAGAGCAGCGTGACGATGAAGTTCACGGCGAACAGCAGCAGGAACGTCACGACCACCGACTGGTTGACGGCCTCGCCGACCCCCTTCGGTCCCGGTGGCGGGTTGAGACCGCGGTGGGCGGCCACCACGCCCGCGATGAAACCGAAGATCAGTGCCTTGAACTCGCCCACCCAGATGTCGGACAGCCGCGCCAGCGAGCCGAAACTCGCCATGTAGGCGCCGGGCGTGCCGCCCTGCATGATCACGTTGAAGAAGTAGCCGCCGAGCACGCCGACCACGCTGACCATGCCGTTGAGCAGCACCGCCACCAGCATCGCCGAGAGCACCCTGGGCACGACCAGCCGCTGCACCGGCGAGACGCCGAGCACCTCCATCGCGTCGATCTCGTCGCGGATCTTGCGGGAACCTAGGTCGGCGCAGATCGCCGAACCGCCCGCGCCCGAGATGAGCAGCGCGGTGACGATGGGGCTGGCCTGCTGGATGATGGCCAGCACGCTCGCGGCGCCGGTGAATGCCTGCGCGCCGAGCTGCTGGGTCAGCGAGCCGAGTTGCAGCGCGATCACGGCGCCGAACGGGATCGCCACCAGCGCGGTGGGCATGATCGTGACACCGGCGATGAACCAGCACTGCTGGATGAACTCGCGCAGCTGGAACGGACGCCTGGGCATCAGGCGGATCACATCGAGGCCGAGCGCGAACAACCTGCCGGTCTCGCGCAGTGCCCCGGTGCCCGGAATGTTGGTTCGGGTCGGAGCGCTCACCGCTCACCCCGCTTGCGCCAGAAGCGGCGGCGGTTGCGTCCGCCGGAGGCGGCGGGCTCGGCCGAGCCGACCGGCTGCTCCGGGGATTGTTGTTCCGGAGCCCGCTGTTCGGGGTCGCGCTGTTCCGGTGCACGGCGCGGATGCGGCGTGGGACGGGGTTGGGGCGAACCGGAGCTCGACGGGGCCTGCTCGGCGGACGGAGGGACGTCCTGCCGCGGGGCCTCCTGCTGAAAGGCGTCCGTGTTCGGGGTGCCCCTCCCCTCGTGGGGAAGTCGCGCCACCCGCTCGGTGGGGAGTTCTCCCGCGAATCTGGCCTCGCCGGAGAGCCGCACCGTGTCGCCGCTGTCGGCGCCCCACTGGCCGGCACCGGCATCGATGGGGCCGGTGGGGGCGTCCCCGGCCAGGCCGTAGCGGGCGCGTTCGGACTCGGAGAGGCTGTTGACCACGGCCTGCCGGGCGCCCGGTTCGAGCGAGTCGAGATCGGCCATGACCCGGTCCTGCCTGCGCCGCACCGCGATCCGCTCGGGAACTCCCGGCGAGATGCCCAGCTGCGGAATGATCTCGGGAACCCCCTGGTCCTCGCCGAGTTCGGCGAGTTCCGCGGCGGTCTGGCCGGAGTCCTTCTCCTCGCTCATCCCGATGGGGCCTGCCCTGCGGCCGTTGAGGAACTGTTCCACGGCGGGTTCGGTGGAGGTCAGCAGCAGCTCCCTCGGCCCGAACATGGCGAGGTGGCGCCGGTAGAGCATCCCGATGTTGTCCGGGACGGTGCGGGCGGTGTTGATGTCGTGGGTGACGATCAGGAACGTCGCGTCGGTCTGCGCGTTGAGATCGACGATCAGCTGGTTGAGATAGGCCGTGCGCACCGGGTCGAGCCCGGAGTCCGGCTCGTCGAACAGGATGATCTCCGGTTCGAGCACCAGGGCGCGGGCCAGTCCGGCACGTTTCTTCATGCCACCGGAGATCTCGCCCGGCAGCTTCTCCTCGGAGCCGACGAGACCGACCATCTCCATCTTCTCGCCCACGATGCGGCGGACCTCGGTCTCGCCCTTCTTCGTGTGCTCCCGCAGCGGGAAGGCGATGTTGTCGTAGAGGTTCATCGAGCCGAACAGCGCGCCGTCCTGGAACAGCACGCCGAAGAGCTTGCGCACTTCGTAGAGCTGGCTCTCCGAGCAGTCGCAGACGTCCACCCCGTTGATGACGACCTTGCCGTGCTCCGGGTTGAGCAGACCGACCAGGGCCTTCAGAAACACCGACTTGCCGGTCCCGGAGGGACCCAGCAGCACGCTGATCTCGCCGGTGGGCAGCGTCAGCGTGACGTCGGACCAGATGTTCTGCGACCCGAAGGACTTGGAAAGTCCCTCGACGGCCACTTCGACACCCATCCGCACCTCCACGTCGCTCATCGGCACCCACGCCTGCACTCGGCCCGGGTAGCGGGTCAGGTGGGGAACCTGACAGCTGTGACACGCTTAACGAGCGTTGAACGCGTCACACCGGTCAACGAGCCCGGTGCGGCTGGGTTACTCCGGAGTTGCGAACGGATTTCGGCGGATGGGACAGGGCGAATGCGCCCTCGGAGGGGCGGGAACGCGACGTGGCCGGTGCTCCACGGTGGAGCACCGGCCACTGCTTCACGAACTAGTCAGTAGGAATTCAGCAACGGCACAATCGGCGGTGGGACGCATTCGTGAATGCTCGAACCGCCGTACTCGCTGAATCCGCCGCTCCGACTCCTCGGTTCAGGAACAAGCTTTCAGCACGGATACACCCGGCGCTGTGGATATCACCTCAGCAACTGCCGTGTCCGAACCACCTCCGAAGGACCCAGGAACCGTCGACATCATCCCGGCGACCTCCATCACTTCCCCGGAAACGAACAACCCCGAACCGAAGCACTCTCCGCGGTCGAATTCCTCACCCGACGGCTTTTCCGCGACTTCCGCTCCGTCGAGAACCCGCTGCAGACATCCGGCCATCTCCGGACTACCGGAGGGATGGATCGCCACGCATTCGTCGGTCTCGTGCGAAGCCAACCCGATCTCTCGTTCGGTAACCTCCGGCCGGTTCTCACGTTTCTCCGTGTACTTCGCTCGTTCCTGTTCCGCCTTGTCCACGCGGGCCTGCGCCGCCGCTGCCGCGGCAGCGGCGGCGTCCTCACCCGCTTGCAGAGCGGCGTCGCGTGCCTGGTCGGCGGCGGAATAGACTTCCGAGGCGTAATCGTGAGCGTCGGATACGGAACGCTGTGCACTGACGGCGTAACTCGCGGCCTCGTCGGAGGACTGTGCCGCGGAACCGACTGCTCCCCTGACGGCGCTAGCCGAATCCGCCACACGTTGTGCGGCCGCCTGTGCTTCGTCAGCCGATGCCTGCGCCTGTCCGGCGTGCTCGGACGCTCGGTTCGCGGAATCGGCCGCCTGCTGCGCGTAGTCCTCTGCCTCCGCAGTCGCTCCACGTGCCTCGGCCGCGGCCTCGGCCGACTCGTAGGCCTGCCGCCGCGCGTCCGAGGCAGCCTGCAGTCCCCGCTCGACGAGCCTGTTCATCTCCGCGTTGTGGACAGCAGCCCTGTGATCACGCTGCTTGGCGATGTACTGCCCGTACTTCACGAACGAGCGGGTCCAGGCGGGCGTCCCCCGCAGAGCCGCTTCGGCGGCGGCACGCACGTGCGAACCGCCACCATCCTTGAGCTGGGTCGTTTTGACACGATGATCGGTGGCACGAGCACTGTACTGTCCCTCGACGAGGAACCGGTGGACATCCGCCTCGGTGCCGTTCAGCGCCGCTTCGGCGGCTTCCTCGACCGCGGGGCCGGTGGCACCGTCCAGAATCCGGGTCACGCGAACCCGTTCGTCGGTAGCACGGTCCGGATAGTCCTGGTTGGTCAGGAATTCATTGATCTCGGCGATCGTCCCCTGCAATGCCTGCTCGGCTGCCTGCCGCAGGTCGAGGGACTCGCCCACCTCCGAGATGCGAGCGACCCGAGAACGGTTGTCCGAGTTCATCGCCGCCTCGCGTCCCGACTCGACCCACTGCCGCACATCGGCTTCGGTGCCGGACAACGCGTGCTGCGCCGCCTGCCTGCTCCAAGGGCCTCCGGTCCGCATGATGTCGACGGCTGCCTGCCTGCCCTTGCTCAGCACCGTCTCGGGTGAGGCATCGGAAGCACTCGCGGCGTCGAGCAGCTGTTGGGTCTCCGAGTCGATGCGGGCCTGCTCGCGAGCGTCCCACTGTGCTTGTTCCGGTTTCCGCTGCCGCGCCTGCTCTGCTGCCTCGGCCCGTCCGATGGTGCGCTGCCTCTGCTGCGCGAGCCGCTCTGTATCGGCCTCACGTGCCAGTTTCACGACCTCGCGGGCCTGTACGGCCGCCGCCCTGGCGGCGTTCGCGGCTTCGATCGCGGCGTTGGCGTGCCGGGTGGCCTCAGCCGCCGCGTCGTCGGCCCCGCCTGCTTGCTCGGCCGCGTCGGCGGCGCTGTTGGCACGCTGCGTGGCGGAGTCCGCAACGACCGCCGCATCACCCGCGGCGTCTCCCGAACGGTTGGCCAGCGAGGTAGCCGCACTGGCTGCCTGCTGCGCACGCTGCGCCTGGGCTCGTGCCGCCGCGCCCGCCTGTTCCGCGGTCGCGGCCGCGTCCTCGGAAACCCCGGCCTGCTGTGCCGCGTCTTCGGCCGCCACACCGGCCGCTGCCGCCTTCTCGGAAGCACTGACCGCCGCCTGCGCCGCAACGGCCGCCTGGTCGGCCACGTCACCAGCACTGCGAGCAGCATCGGCGGCACGTCCGGCTCCCGCCGCGGCGTCCCGTGCCGTCGCGGCGGCATCACGAGCGGCCTGTCCTCCACTCGCATCACGCGCGGCAGCGGAGGCCGCCGAATACGCACGTGAAGCCGCCTTTCCCGCCAGACTCGCCGCCGACGCGGACTGCGAAGCGGCGTCGGCCACCGTTGCGGCAGCACGGTCCGCCGCTGCCGCCGCCGAAATCGCGCTTCCCGCGGCCCGGGCCGCTTCGTCCGCCTGCCCGGCCGCTTCCCGTGCAGCAGCGCTGGCTCTTACGGTGTCCCCTTGGGCTGCCTCGGCTTCCTCCTTGGCCCGCTGGGCTCCCTGCTTGGCCTGCTCCGCCGCTTGCGCGGCCTTCTCGCCCGCCTGCTTCGCGGTACCGGCTCGGTCACGGGCCTTCTCGCCCGCCTTCTCGGCACGCTCCACCAACTCGGTGACCGTGGCCTTCTCCGCGTCGCGTGCTTGCGCCGCCTCCCGCTCGTACTCGAGGAAGTTCCGCAGCGCGACGTCGGTGTCGGCCTCCAACGCGCGCTCGGCGGCTTCCTTCACATGCGGTCCGCCCGCGGCCATGGCCTGTACGACTCGTACTCGCAGGTCGGTGTGGTGGGGCTCCTCCCAACCGCTGGTGAGGAACTCCTCCAGTGCGGTGTTGGTGTCGGTGTCCAGCGCCGTTTCGGCGGCGCTGGACACGCTGGGACCACCGGCTGCCTTGGCACGTACCACCCACAACCGCAGATCGGTGTGGTAGGGCTGCTCCCAACCGGTGTCCAGGAACTCCCGCAACGCGGCGTCGGCGTCGGCGTCGAGTGCCTGGTTCGCGGCCTGCTTCGTGGCGGGGCCGCCCTTGTCCATCATCCGCACAGTGCGGATACGCAGATCCTGGTGCGCGGCGGTTTCCCGCCCACCGTTGAGGAAATCCAGCATCGCGTCGTCGCCGCCCGCGAGTGCTTCGGCAGCGGCGTCACGTGTGGCCGGGCCGCCGTCCTGCCACAGCTGCACCACTTGCGCGCGCTCGCTCGGCGAGATGGTGCTCGCCTCCGCCGACGCGGCCGGTGCACTGCCCATTATGGCGGTGACCGTCGTGGCCGCGATACCGGCGGCCAACCCCGCTCGGTATCGGGTGCCGCGCTTGGCGGCACGTCTGTTCCTGTCGTGTCCTAACACGTGGGTTCTCCCTGATTATCGCGAAACACGCGACAGCAGACATTCGCACGTCAAGATCATGCGAGCAATACTTCGGAACGAAAAATACTTTTATCACGATTGAATAAAAACACTGACAGGGATGAGCAATCCGATGTGGTGTTTCGCATAAAAATTTGACACCGCCCGATTTTCGGCAAAAATCGGCACGCAAGCACCCGAAAGCACTAATTCGCACCGCCACAAACGGTATCACCCGTGGTTGATCTGCTTGCGGAGAAATCCGTTCGACGGATATCAACTAACACCGGAAACACTGAGCGAGGAGACACGAGAAACAATGAGAGAAGAGAACGCCTTCGAGGCACGGTTTCGTGCGGCGCAGCTCGAAGCGGGGTACTGGAGAACCGGAAGCACCGACGAGGAGCTGGGCAACTGGGAGGATCTGGTCGCACAGTGTGAGGAGGGCTACGACGACATCACGGACGAGTACGACTTCGACCTGCAGTCCAGGGACTCGCTCGAACTGGCGCTGAACGATCCGGTGCTCAACGAGCACGAGGAGATCGAAGCGCTCCGCGCGCGGGTGTACGAGATCGATACCGGACTCCGCGCGATTTCGCACGACCAACCGGTGAGGGATCCGGCGAAACACCCGTGGTGGGAGTGCTACGTACCGAGATACGGCACCCGCGAGTTCGCGAAGGATGTCTACCGTCGATACGGCATCGCTATCAGCACTGTGGACTGACGAAGCACGAATCGAGCGACAGCGTGCTCGGGGAACAACGCAGCGCGACTCATCCCGGAAAGGGGTCACGAACTCGAACCGCGCCTCACAGCTCGGGCAGCGGGTCCTGCGGGACCTGGTCGGGCGAGCCGAGTTCGGCGTCGGCGGCGTTGACCACCGGCACGTACTCGTCGTCCACTTCGTAGTGCACCCCGTTGAACGTGAACCAGGCCGCCGCGTTGGTGTCCACCGGCCCCAGCCGGACACCGCGCGGGCTCTTGGCGAGCACGCCCTTCGGCTTGCTCCGGTTGAAGATGCCGGTCGACAGCACCGTGATCGACTGCTGACTGACCACCACGACGACGCCGGGCGAGATGCTGCCCAGGATCTCGGCGGGAAAGACGTAACGGATCCGCTCACCGGTCTCCAGAAACCGCTGAATACGCTCCCGGAACTTCGACGAGATCGGCATACCCGGCATATTAACCGGGCTCGTTACCCAGTGTCGACGAGCGACATGCCCTACGTGGCCGATTCCGGCGGCCACCGTCGGCATTGACCGCCGACCGCTGCCGCGTGTTTCCACGAGACGAGCGACGAACTCAGCCCTGCACGCTGCCCGGCCCTTCCACAAGGTGATCGTCTCGCACCGCTCGGCGCAGCGCCGACTCTACGATGGCGCGCAGCCGAGGGCTGTGCGCACCGGGCCAGTAGATCCCGCCGCAGGCCACACACCTGGCGAACTCGTCGTAGCACCTGCGGGTACCGGGCTCCAGCCTGGCGGCGATCTCGGCCTTCGGTACTACCACCAGCTGTCCGTTGCAGGAGACGCATCTGGTCCAGGGCCGCGGCGTCGGTTCGAACCGGGCGAGCACCTCGGTCTGCTGTCGGGCCGGATCGGAAGCGTAGACGTAGGCGCCCTCCAACAGCGCACGGCGGCGCAGCAGACCGCGGTCCCTGGTCAACAGCACCCCCGTGGACTGGACCAGATGCCCCAGTGCGGCGGTGCCGTCGTGCGGAACCCGAACCGGACCCCCTCGATGGCGAGATCCGACGAAGAACAGCAGCTCCCGCGCGGGTCGGACGAGCACCGCGTGGCCACCCGCTCGACCGCTCCGGGGATTCGCTGTCGAAGTTCCGGTCATGGCTTCCCACTTCGATCCAGAACACGAGTCGGGGGCGGGCTCACGCCGCCACGGAACCCGCCCCCGCGACCGCACTGCCGTTCGCGCAGTGGGTCCGACGCCGCAATCAACGACTCATCGCGGCCTCGTGACTGCCCGTTCTCGGTTCCGGGGTCCGCGGCGCACGCCACGAAGCGGCGCCCGGATCACGCTCGGCGGACTCGAACACCGGCCTGCTGCCGTAGGTGAAGCGGCTCGCCAAGCCGAGCACCTCCAACGGCCGGTCCACCGCCCGGACACCGGTGACCAGGGACAGGCGTTTTCCGGTGATATGCGCTCGCAGGTCCAGCTGCGCCAGCACCTTGATCGCCTCGACCCCGAGGAAGGTCACACCGGTCAGATCCAGCACCACCACCGGTGCCGAGGAATCCAACCGATGCTGGACGAGTTCCGCGAAGCGGGGAACCGTCACCATGTCCAGCTCGCCGGACACGTTGACGACCATCACGCCGCGCCGCGGTCGCTCCGTACTCATCCGGAAGGCGACGTTCTCGTTGCTCTCCTCGACAGCACGCATGTATTCCGCGACGGAGTCGGTACCCCGAACCGATGATTCAGTCATATGATCCACCTTTTGGTTTCCCAAGGTGGCGCAGAGCCGACGTCTCGCTCTTGATCCGAAAATTGCGCCACGACGCATCGCATTCGGCGAATACGACCGTCAGAGTCCCTTTCGCATGACCCGACGTCACCGCCGACTGTAGCCAGCCCCGACAGGGGACGCCAAGAGAAACAGCTCACAGCACAAAACGAGAAAACCGACGTGCACACATAGCGTCATACCTAGTCAGGAGGTTGATCATCGTTCGGACCGGTCCCGGGAATCCCGCCCCACGAACCGAACACCGAGCGTGGTCGAGCGGTACTCGGCTCTCAGGAATTCTTCAGCCGGGACTCAGTGAAATCCTCGGATTCTTATTACTTTCCGTTCAAAGCGAAACCACTCGAAAGGGCACTAAAGACCCTGGCGAGAACACACTGTGCATGCTTGCGCCGGGAAACTCCCGAGAAGTATTCGTGCTCGATCCGAGTGCTCGCCTCACGTACCCCGGACCACAAGCACGGTCGGTCGGACGAACGGGGTCAGGACGAGAACGGGGCGGCCGCCCGAAGGCGACCGCCCCGTGAAGTACCGGCTGGATCACTTGAGGGTGATCTTGGCGCCGACCTCCTCGAGCTTGCCCTTGACCTCGTTGGCACGCTCCTTGTCGACCTTCTCGACGACCGGCTTCGGAGCGTTCTCGACCATCTCCTTGGCCTCCTTGAGGCCCAGGCCGGAGACGATCTCGCGGACCGCCTTGATGACCTTGATCTTCTCGTCACCGGCGTCGTCGAGCATGACGTCGAACTCGTCCTGCTCTTCCTCCTCCTCGGCCGGGGCGGCACCCGCGGCCGGGGCGGCGACGGCGGCCGGGGCGGCGGCCGTGACGTCGAAGGTGTCCTCGAACTGCTTGACGAACTCGGAGAGCTCCAGCAGGGTCATTTCCTTGAAGACGTCCAGCAGCTCTTCGTTGCTCATCTTGGCCATGATGATGTTCCTTTCGGATCAGCAGCGCCTGCGCGCGGCGCACGGGTGGTGTTCGCGGGAGAACCGGGCCGACCGCCGAGAACGGCGGTGACGGCTCACTCCTCCTTCTTGCCCTTCAGAGCCTCTGTCATGCGCGCGACCTGCGAAGCGGGCGCGGCGAACAGGGCCGCCGTCTCGTTGAGCTTCGCCTTCATCGCACCGGCCAGCTTGCTCAGCGTGACCTCGCGCGAATCCAGATCGGCGATGCGCTCGACCTCACCGGCCGAGATCGGGCGGCCGTCCATGTAGCCGCCCTTGATCTCCAGGGCCTTGTGGTCCTTGGCGAAGTCGCGCAGCGTCTTCGCCGCGTCCACCGGCTCACCCCTGATGAAGGTGAGCGCGGTCGGACCCTGGATGAGATCGTCGATGCCCTCGACGCCCGCCTCTTGGGTGGCGCGTCGGACCAGCGTGTTCTTCGCGACGCGGTAGGTCGCGTCCTCACCGAGGTTGCGGCGCAGCTGCTTGAGCTGGGCCGTGGTCAGTCCGCGGTACTCGGTCACGACGGTCGCGGTCGCGTTGCTGAAGTTCTCCGAGAGCTCATTGACCGCGTCAACCTTATCGGGCCTCGCCATGTCGCCTCCTCTCTAGTGCCTCGCGACTGTGTGCCGGTCGCCAAGTGCCCTGAGACGACAAAAACGCCCCGGCGCATTCGGCACGGGGCGTGGAAGAACATCCACCGCGCGACAGTGATCTCGCGCTGCTGGGCCTCGTCCTCCTGCGCGGGTCGCCCGTCTCTACGGGACCTTCGTTCTCCACCGGGGGAACCGGGCGGTGCCGGGAACCTCACCGAGGGAAAAGACCAGCGGTCTCTGGTGGAACCTGTTCCAGCGTACGCCACGGATTCCTCGGTCCGGCAGCCACCCCCGACCCGCCACCCGGGGAAGGCTTGCGCCACCGGGCATCATGATTACCGTGGTCGATCACCGTGAGCCCTCCGAGCGCCCCCCGCAACACCCACCGGAACGAACCGGCGGGGCGAACGCCGCGGAGCCGATCGACGCCGAGGTGGTCGACGAGCACCCGTCCGAGCGCGCTCCGGCGCGAGCTGATGAGGCTCCCGGGACTACCGAGACTTTCGGGGCCAGCGGGACCCTCGGAGCCGGCGGGACCGGCGACGCGGCCGGAACGGGCGGGGAGTCGGGCAACGCCGGAACCACCCGCTCCGGTGAGGAGGACGCCCACCGCGAGTACCAGCAGTTCCTGGAGTTCCAACGGTTCCGGGAGATGCGGCGGCAGTACGGCGACACACCGCCGGTGTCGGATCCCACGACCGCCGCCGGCGGCGGCAAGCGCCCCTGGTACCGCCGTGCGCTGCGGCTGCTGCGGTTCAAGTTCGTGCGACGACTGCTATACCTGCTGGTGCTGCTGCTGGTGCTGATGTACCTGTACAACAGCATGTTCGGCGGTGGTGGTGGACAGGCGTCTAACGGCTCCTCGCCGGGGGGCGAGGAGAGCAGGTCGGCGATGCTGCAACGCTCCCCGACCGCCGCGGTCCGAACGGTCTACGACGAACTCGCCAACCGACCGGACACCGTCTGCCTGCTGTTCGACGGTGACGCGAGACGCGCGTTCGCGGACGTACACGACGCCGCGAACTGCCAAGCCGCGGCGCGGCGGCTCAACGAACGGGTGACCGAGCGGCTCGACTACAAGAACCCGGAAATCGACCGGAACGCGGTGCGGGAGTTCGAGTCGGAAACGGGCGGGAGCTGGGCCCGGCTCTCCTCCTGCGACCTGGGTGTGAGCGGCGGGCCCCGGCTCGGCGTGTTCCGGTTGCGGCAGGAGTCCTCCGGCGGCTGGCGGATCGACGGTTACCAGGCCGCGAACTGCGGAGCGTGAGGCCGCGCGGAAGACGTCGCGGAAAGGGCGAGGTCGGCCTGTTCGTGGGCAACGCCGGGATCTCCTTAGGATAACGACACGTCGCGACTTCCCGGGCGACGTGAAGTGTTCCTTCCATGAGCAGCCCAGTATTCCCATGAGCAGCCCAGTATTCCCCGATCAGCGGCGCAGCCGCCGCAGGAGTCCCCGCCCGATGAACCGAACCGAGCAAGGCGACGATCCCGACCCCGCGACCCCCGATTCCGGAGGATCCACGGAACGGGGCGGGAACGTTCCCGGCCACGAAGGGCCCAGGCGAGCCGGACGTTTACGCGGGTGGTTCGCGCGACGTGATCCCGCCTGGATGATCGGGGCGCTGTCGCTGCTGCTGTCGGCGTCGTTCGTGCTCGTCAACCTGTCCTACAACGAGTGGCACTTCATCCCGCCACTGGACGACTCCTACATCCACCTGCAATACGCGGAGCAGTTCGCCGAGGGCCACTTTCTGCGGTACAACACCGGGGACCCGGTCAGCACGGGGGCGAGCAGCCTGCTTTACATGCTGGTTCTCGGCGGGCTGTACACGCTCGGATTCCAGGGCGCGGCGCTGCTACCGGCCGCGATGGGGCTCGGCGCGCTGTGCATGGCGCTGACGGCGGTGTGCGTGTACCGGATCGGCCACGCGCTGGTCGACCGACGGGTGGGCATCTGGGCTGGTCTGCTCGTGGCGACGAACGGGGTGCTGCTGTGGGGCTCGGTCAGCGGGATGGAGATCGGGCTCGTCGCGCTGCTGGTCGCGGGAACGGTGCTCTCCTACACCGTCGAGGCCCCGCGAAGCCGGTTCGTGTGGACGCCGATCATCGCCTCGCTGGCGGCGCTGAGCCGCCCGGAGGCGTTCCTGTTAATGCTGGTGCTCGGCGTGGCGATGGCCTGGACGACGCTGCGCGGGGCGCGTGCTTCCGGCTCCTCGCGCGCCGGATCGCTCGCCCGCCTCGCCCCGCTGCTGTTACCGCTGGTGGCCTACCTCGGCCAGGTACTGCTCTACGTGATCACCACCGGGCACACCTCGGCGAACGGGATGCGGGCTAAATCGCTGCTGTACGAGCCGATCTTCTACCCGATGGGTTTCCTCGACGAGGCGCTGAAGCAGTTCCACCTGGTGCTGCGCACGTTCAACGGGCTCAACAGCTTCGACTTCGTGTTCCCCGGCACGCTGCTGCTGGCCGTGGCGGGCACGATCGCGCTGCTGGTGCGGAAAACGCGGTGGACCCCGCTGGTGTGGGCGCTGGCGATCGGCTACCTGCTCGTGCTGCTGGCGATCTCGACGCTGCACGCCGCCACCATTCACCACCTGCGTTACCACCAGCCCTTCCTGCCGATCCTGCTGTTGCTGGCCGTGATCGGGATCCACGGGGTGAGCCGACTGCTGCGCGACCGGCGCAACCGGCGGCTCGTGCTGCACGCGGGCCTGGTAACCGCGCTGCTGTTCACCGTGGCGGAAATGCCGTCCTGGGCGATCCGGTTGGGACAGCAGTCGGCGGGCATCCGCGGCCAGCAGGTCTCGTTCACCGCGTTCCTGGAGCGGGAACTGCCCCCGAACGCCGTGCTCGCGGTCAACGACGTGGGAGCACCCGCCTACCTCGGCAGTCACCGGATCGTCGACCTCGTCGGACTGACCACCAACCGGTTCACCAGCGCCAACAACCACGGCGCGGGAAGCATCTACGAGGTGCTGCGCGACATGCCCGCCGAGCGGCGCCCCGACTACTTCGCGGTGTTCACGGAGTGGAAGGTGCACGACCTCGACCACGGTGGCGTGTTCGCGGCGGAACCGCTGGCCACGTTCCACTCCAAGTCACCGACCTTCTCGTACCGAACGGTCGGGTCGGCGGGGGCGTGCCAGGCGTCGAAGCTCTGTGACGAGGTGGTGATCCACGAGGCCGACTGGAGTTCGCTGGGCTCCGGGGACCGGCCGGTGGAGAGCGACGCGCCGGGGCGGATCCGCGACCACGTCAACGTGGCCGATCTGCGGAGCGAACAGCGGCACGACTACGACGTGCTGCCCGCGCACCGGGAGTTCCAGCCCTACACCGACCTGCGCACGGTGAACTCGCCGGACGGCGAGGTCGTGGACAGCGGCAGGCACGTGATCGGTGGTGAGTCCCTCACCGCCCGGAACCTGACCCCCGGTGAACCGGTCACGGTCACCGCACGCTACGCCCGCAACGAAGAATCACCCGATCCGACGAAAATGTCGGTCTTCGCCAACGGCCGGAAGTTGCGGGACCGAACCCTGCTACCGAGTGGGAACGGTTGGCACGAGGCCACGTTCACTGTTCCGGGGGAGCTGGTCACCGACTCGACGCTGCGAGTCGAGTTCCGTCCCCGCGCCGGTTATCTGGGCCCCTACCCGGACTACATGTCCTACGGCTACTGGTTCAGCCAGTGACGCACCGAGCCCGGTGGATTCGGCCGCTGGAACCGGGTCCGGCCGGATAGGGCCGCGCGATGCGGATCCGGTCCGAGTCCGGTCCAGGGCCGACCCGAACGGCCCACGAGCAGAACCGGTCCGCCCGGGAAACGAATCGGGCCGCCCGCGAAAACGAACCGGGCCACCCCTCCGAGGGGTGGCCCGGTCGCGGATCACACGCTGAAGTCCCCGCGGCCCGAACGGCCGCGGGAACGGGCGGTCATGCCGCCGCTGTCTCGAGCATGTTGCGGGTCCGGTTCGCGTCCACCGCGATACCCGGGCCCATCGTGGTGGTGAAGCTGACCTTCTTGAGGTAGCGGCCCTTGGAGGTGGCGGGCTTGGAACGCAGCACCTCGTCCAGCGCGGTGGCGTAGTTCTCCAGCAGTGCCTCCGTGGAGAACGAGGCCTTGCCGATGACGAAGTGCAGGTTGGCCTGCTTGTCCACCCGGAAGCTGATCTTGCCGCCCTTGATGTCCTGCACGGCCTTGGCGATGTTCGGCGTCACCGTGCCGGTCTTCGGGTTGGGCATCAGGCCACGCGGGCCCAGCACGCGGGCGATCTTGCCGACCTTGGCCATCTGGTCCGGGGTGGCCACGGCCGCGTCGAAATCGAGCCAGCCGCCCTGGATACGCTCGATCAAGTCGTCGGAGCCGACAGCGTCGGCACCGGCGGACTCGGCCTCAGCGGCCTTGTCGCCGGAGGTGAAGACGACGACGCGGGCCGTCTTGCCGGTACCGTGCGGCAGGTTCACGGTCCCGCGGACCATCTGGTCCGCCTTGCGCGGATCGACGCCAAGCCGCAGGGCCACCTCGACGGTGGGGTCCATCTTGGTCTTGGAAGTCTTCTTCGCCAGCTCGACAGCTTCCTTGGGGGAGTAGATCCGGTTGCGGTCAACCAGTTCGGCTGCCTGCTGGTATGCCTTGCTGCGCTTTGCCATGTCTGTTCCTGTTCAACGGATCAGTTGTGGTCGGGGCCGCGCTGCGAGCCCTCCCACACTTTCGGTGGATCAAGGGGTACGACACCGACGGGCCGGGTCGCACGAACCGCTGTCAGTCCTGGACGCGAAGTCCCATGGAGCGGGCGGTACCGGCGATGATCTTCTCGGCCTCGTCCATCGAGTTGGAGTTGAGGTCGACCCACTTGGTCTGGGCGATCTCGCGAACCTGCTCGCGGGTGACCGAACCCACCTTGGTCTTGTGCGGCTCACCACTGCCCTTCTGCACGTTGGCTGCCTTCATCAGCAGCTTCGCGGCGGGCGGGGTCTTGAGCTGGAAGGTGAACGACCGGTCCTCGTACACGGAGATCTCGACCGGCACCACGTCACCGCGCTGGTTCTCGGTCGCGGCGTTGTAGGCCTTGCAGAACTCCATGATGTTGACGCCGTGCTGACCCAGCGCCGGACCGACCGGCGGCGCGGGGTTGGCCTGACCGGCCGAGATCTGCAGCTTGACGATCGCTGCGAGTCGCTTCTTCTTGGGCGGCATTTCGTTCTTCCTGTCCTCGTTACTGTGGTCCGTGCCGGGCGCGCGACGCACACCGACACGCGCACGGGCGGTCGGCAACACCGAACCGCCCGCCGAAGAGCCGCGGCGCGCCCCTGCCGGCCACCGCGGCAACCACACTCCCGAAAAACCGGGAGTGGGTCAGATCTTGGATACCTGGTCGAAGGACAACTCGACCGGCGTCTCGCGGCCGAAGATCGACACCAGTACCTTCAGCTTCTGGGCCTCGCCGTTGACCTCGCTGATGGTGGCGGGCAGCGTCGCGAACGGCCCGTCCATCACCGTCACCGACTCGCCTTCCTCGAAGTCCACCTCGACCGCGGCGCTCTTGCCCTGCTCCGGCTTGGCGGCGGCCTTCTTGGCGGCGGTCTCCTTGGCCTCGCGCTCGGCCTGCGGAGCGAGGAACTTGAGGACTTCCTCGGTACTCAACGGCGAAGGCTGCGAGGTCGCCCCGACGAAGCCGGTGACGCCAGGAGTGTTGCGCACTGCCGACCAGGAGGCGTCGTTGAGCTCCATCCGGACGAGAACGTAGCTGGGAAGCACCTTGCGCTGTACGAACTTGCGCTGGTTGTTCTTGATCTCGGTGACCTCTTCGGTGGGCACCTCGACCTGGAAGATGTAGTCCTCGACATCCAGCGTCTGCGCACGGTGTTCGAGATTGTTCTTGACCTTGTTCTCGTAACCGGCGTAGGAGTGCACCACGTACCAGTCGCCCGGCGCGCGCTTGAGCATGGCGCGCAGCTCCTCGACCGGATCCGCTTCGGCTTCCTCGTCATCACTGGCCTCGGAAGCCGATGCACTGTCCCCGGATTCGGCACTGTCCTCGGAGTCGGCGGTGGCCGCGGAGTCGCCCGTCTCGCCATCTCCGCCGGAGTCCACCTCGGGACGCTCCTCGGCCGGGTCCGACGAACCCGTGGCGGAGTCCTCCGCGGTCACGGCGTCCTGCTCATCGGACAGGCCGGTCAACTCCTGGCCGTCGTAGGAGGTCACAGTGGGTCTCGCTTCCTCTCGTGCGTTGCGTGCCCGGTGGATGGCATCCGCCACCGCACGAAGTCCGTGCGGGCGTCTAGCTGCCCACGGTCGGCATTCAGTTGCCGAACAACTGGAGCACACCCTGCGCGAAGAGCAGATCCAGACCGGCTATGAACGCGACCATGATGCTGACGAACACCAGCACCACCGCAGTATAAGTCAATAGCTGCTTGCGCGTCGGCCAGATGACCTTGCGGAGCTCCGCGACCACCTCTCGGAAGAAGCGGCCGATCCTGCGGAACAGCGAAACCCGTTCTCCGCGGCCGTCCCTGGCGGGAGTCGGCCTGCCCTTGGGAGCGGTCGCGTCCTTCGAATCACCACCCGCGCCCTTCCGGGCGCTGGAACGCCCGGAGGCCCGGCGGCTACGGCGTGCGGCGGCACTGGAAGGTTGGGACTCCTCGTCCCGGTTACCATCCTGGTCCTGCTCGCGGTCCTCGCTCACGCCTCCTCCTAGATGGCGCTCGTCGGACGCGTGAACTCGTCAGTGGTGGTCACCGAGACTCGCACGGCCGACACCGTCCACTTCCTCCGCTCACCGTCAACATCGACGCAGGGGTGACAGGACTTGAACCCGCAACCTGCGGTTTTGGAGACCGCTGCTCTGCCACTTGAGCTACACCCCTCCGCGATCGGTCGTCCCGACCACATCGGTACACCCTACGTCCCGACCGACACCGCACCGTGAGCGGGTCCGGCACGATCGACCCGTGCGGGCTTCCCGAGTACGAGAGTGTACGACATCACCGAAGTGGATTTCCAACCCCGTCCCCGAATCCGACATCCTCGGTGGGCACGGTTCGTACGACGCGACACGCGTCTGCGACGATGCGGACATGGCCGCACCCGGAACACAGGCAAGCTCGACCACCGAATCCCGCGTCTCGGCCCGAGTCGGCGCGATCGCCGAATCGGCCACCCTGGCCGTGGACGCGAAGGCCAAAGCACTCAAGGCCGAGGGACGCCCGGTCATCGGATTCGGCGCCGGTGAACCGGACTTCCCCACCCCGGAACCGATCGTGCGCGCGGCGACGGAGGCGTGCTCCGAGCCGCGCAACCACCGCTACAGCCCGGCGTCGGGACTGCCCGAACTGCGTGAGGCGATCGTCACCAAGACCGCACGCGACTCGAACCACGTGATCCAGCCGAACCAGGTGCTGGTGACCAACGGCGGCAAGCAGGCCGTGTACCAGACGTTCGCCACCCTGCTCGATCCCGGCGACGAGGTGCTGCTCCCCGCGCCGTACTGGACCACCTACCCGGAGGCCATCAGGCTGGCGGGCGGGGTCCCCGTCGAGGTCCCCACGGACGAGTCGACCGGTTACCTCGCGACGCTGGAGCAGCTGGAAGCCGCTCGCACCCCGCGCACCAGGATGCTGCTGTTCAACTCGCCCTCCAACCCGACCGGGGCGATCTACCCGCCCGAGCGGGTCGCCGAGATCGGCCGGTGGGCGGTGGAGCACGATCTCTGGGTCGTCACCGACGAGATCTACGAACACCTGGTCTACGGCGACGCCAGGCACGTCTCCATGCCGGTGGAGGTGCCGGAGCTGGCCGACAGGTGCGTGGTGCTCAACGGGGTCGCCAAGACCTACGCGATGACCGGCTGGCGCGTCGGGTGGATGATCGGCCCGACCGACGTGATCAAGGCCGCGACCAACCTGCAGTCCCACCTGACGTCCAATGTGTCCAACGTCTCGCAGCGGGCCGCGCTGCAGGCCGTGAGCGGACCGCTGGACGCGGTGGCCGAGATGCGCGAGGCATTCGATCGGCGCAGGCGCACCATAGTGGAGATGCTCGGTTCGATCCCCGGTGTGAGCTGTCCGGAGCCGAAGGGCGCGTTCTACGCCTACCCGTCCGTCAAGGAACTGCTCGGCAAGGAGATACGCGGAGTCCGGCCGCGGACCAGCACCGAACTCGCCGAGCTCGTCCTGGAGCAGGCCGAGGTGGCCGTGGTGCCGGGCGAGGCGTTCGGAACGCCCGGCTACTTCCGGATGTCCTACGCGCTCGGCGACGAGGATCTCGCCGAGGGTGTCCGCCGGATGACCGCCCTCCTCTCCGAAGCCAAGTGAGGTACCGGGGTAAGCCGCTCGGTTTCCGTAGCTGGTTCAGCGGCGGAACCTCTGGCACGGCTCTCGCTGCGGGGAGGCCCGACATCGGGTAGCGACCTACACAACGTCGGGCCTTCCTCGCGAGAGCCGCACCGGAGAACCCGCGGCGGCGCCGATTGCGTAAGTGGTGGGAGCTCGGCCCGCGGGAGTGGTGGGAGGGTGGCTGATCGTCGGCTCTGTTGGCCCGGCGATTTCGTGGGAAATTGACGGAGCCCGGGCCCGCCCGCTGCTCGGGGGTGTCAATTTCTCGCGAAATCGCCGCCCCCGAAGACCCCCATCGGGAAGCGAGCACGAGCGACGCCGCGCGGGTGTCCCCGGTGCGTGAGTCGGATGCATTGCAAGGCCGGGCCGCTCGCCGCGTAGGTCGCTACTCAAGAGCCGGCCCAACGAAGCAAGGCGCCGACTCACGTGCCGGCTAACCGACCACCGCGCCAGAGCGGGTCACAGCCTCACCAAGGCGTAGGCGCCGCCGAGCACACCCTGGTCGGCGCACTTGGCGGTGATGTTGATCTTCGCGGTGCCCTCCTCGCCCACGTCGGCGACCTTGCCGGAGAGCTCAACCGTGGCCCCGTGCCCGTCGTCGGGAACTTCGACCGGGCGAGTGAACCGAACCCCGTGTTCGATGATCCGCCCGGGATCGCCCAACCAGTCGGTGACCAACTTGGTGGCCAACGCCATGGTGAGCATGCCGTGCGCGATCACCTCCGGAAGACCTACCTCACGGGCGAACGAGTCACTGTGGTGAATCGGGTTGAAGTCACCCGAGGCCCCCGCGTACCGCACCAGATCCGTTCTGGTGATCGAAACGCTGGACTCGGGCAACCGGTCGCCCTTCGCGACCGGCGACAGCGTCGTCGTCACGCCTGATCTCCCTCCTCGGCCGTGCCACGAGCCACCAGCGTGGACGTGGCGGTACAAACCGGCTCCCCCTCGGTCGTGCCGATCTCGGCACGCACGGTGAGAAAGTCGTTGCCCGCACGTGCCTTGATGTCGTCCACGTGGGCCACGGCCACCAGCACGTCCCCGGCACGGATCGGCCGGTGGTGCCGGAACGCCTGGTGCCCGTGCACGACGCGGCTGTAGTCCAGCCCCAGCTGCTCATCCTCGACCACGGCTTCCTGCGCCAGCACGGACAGCCGCATCGCGAACGTGGGCGGAGCGATCACGTCCGGGTAACCGGCGGCCTTGGCGGCCTCGGTGTCGCGGTACAGCGGCGAATCGTCCTTGATCGCCTCCGCGAATTCGCGAATCTTCTCCCGCCCGACCTCATAGGGGTCGCTGGGCGGGTACTCACGTCCGATGAATCCTTCGTCGAGCGGCACAACCCGCAGGTTACCGCAGCACGAAAAGAAACCCGCCCCGGCGGGAGCCGGAGCGGGTTTCCCGAGTCCTCTCGACCCCTGGTCGAGACGCCCGATCACCGAAGCGGTCAGGAGGATTTCCGAAAGGTCGTCGACCCGGGCCCTGCTCAACCGACTCCGGTCGAGTGGCTCCGGGGACACCGTTCCGCGAGCGATCCCGGCCCGAACCCCGAAGGGCTCGGCGAGAACTCAGCGGGTCTCCTTGTGCTCGCGGTGAGCATTGCAACGCGGGCAGTGCTTCTTCAGCGACATGCGATCCGGGTCGTTGCGACGGTTCTTCTTGGTGATGTAGTTGCGCTCCTTGCACTCTTCACACGCAAGAGTGATTTTGGGGCGAATATCGGTGGGCGTCTTAGCCACGGGGAGACCTCTCTCTCGTGTCTGGAACCGGACGAGGATGCCGTCCGGTTCACTCCACGTGTATACCGCCCCGGGCCGGGCGGCATTTCAGCCGCAGGAGTAGCGGTGGCCGGATTCGAACCGGCGACACAACGATTATGAGCCGTTTGCTCTGCCCCTGAGCTACACCGCCTCGCGGACATCCGCTGGTACACAGTACCTTCACAAGACAGCCGCAGCACCCAGTTTAACCGAGTGCCGCGGCCATCCCACAGAGCCCCAATACGGACTCGAACCGTAGACCTTCGCCTTACCATGGCGACGCTCTGCCGACTGAGCTATTGGGGCGTGCCCTCGCGGAGCGATTACTACTCTACACAACATCCGCACCGCCGCCGCACCGGGGGTGGTTTTTGGTATATCCGCAGGTCAACAATGCTCTCGACGCCTCGGAGCGAACTCACCGAACGACCGGGAGACACCGACCGAACGTTCGGACAGCTCGTTCGGAGGAATCCGATCAGTTGACCCGAAGCACCGTCTCACCCAACTCCGGAGCCCCCTTCGGGTATTCCCGCCTGGTCCGTGCCCACAGCCACGACTCGAACCGCTCCTCGGAGAGCGGACGGGATATGAGGTATCCCTGCGCGGTGTCGCACCCCATCCGCACGAGCTGATCCCTGGCGGCGTCGTCCTCGACCCCTTCCGCGACCACGCTCAGCTCCAGCGAGTGCCCCAGTTCGACGATGGAACGCACCACCGCCATATCGCTGAGATCGGTCCCCATGCCGAGCACGAAACTCTTGTCGATCTTTACCTCGTCGACCGGAAGTTGTCGGAGGTACGCCAGCGAGGAGTAGCCGGTTCCGAAGTCGTCGACCGCCAGCACCACGCCCAGCGCCCGCAGTCTGCGCAGCACCGGCAACGAGCGGTCCGGATCGGCCATCACGCTGGACTCGGTCAGCTCGAAGGTCAACAACCCGGGCGGCACATCGTGCCGGTCGAACGCCTCCCGCACCCGCTCGGGAAACGTCTCGTCGGCGAGGTTGCGCACCGAGAGGTTGACCGCCACCGAAAGCCGCAACCCCCGGTCCAGCCAGTCCCGGATGCGGATCAGCGCGCGTTCCAGCACGAACTCGGTGAGCGCGTCCACCAGCCCGGTGGCCTCCACGACCGGCACGAACTCGTCCGGTGAGAGACGCCCGTACTCCGGGTGCGACCAACGCACCAACGCCTCGGCGCCGACGATGCGCTTACCGGGCAGCGCGACCTTGGGCTGGTAGTGCACCTCGATCTGACCGCTCTCCAGCGCCTGCCGGAACTGAGTCACCAGCTGGAAGCGTCGCAGGAAGATCTGTCCCATGCTCGGGACGTAGCCCCGCACACCGTCCTCGCCGGTGCGCGCGGCGCGCACCGCCACGTCGGCACGTTGCAGCAGCACGTCCACATCGCCCTCGGTATCCTCCTCCGCGGGCACGGAGGAGACGTAGCCGGCCACGGCCGTGGCCTCCACCACCAGCTTGTCGAGCGGGTAGGGCTCGGCTATCAACTCGCGCAGCACACCCGCGATCTCCGCGGCCTGTGCCTCGGTGTGCCCCTGCAGCAGTACCGCGAAGGAGTTCGCCTCCAGCCGTGCGACCGGCACGTGCGCCCCGAGGTACTCGCGCATCCGCCTGCCCGCCGCGACGATCATCCGGTCGCCCCAGGCATAGCCGAGTGCCTCACTGACCGTGGTGAGCAGTTCGAGATCGACGCGCAGCACCACGGCGGTGCTCTCCTGCAGCGCTTCCGCGGACATCTCGCGGAAACCGGTGCGGTTGAGCAGCCCGGTGAGCGGATCATGATAGGCGTCGTGGCGCAACCGGGCCAACAACCTGCGGTTGTCCATCGCGGTGGCCAGATGACTCGCCAGGGTGTGCAGCAGCCTGATGTCGGCGCGCCCGAATCCGCGCCACCGGCTCACCCTGTCGTGCACCTCGATGGCACCCAGCAGCTGGTTCGTACCGCGCAGCGGCACGACCAGCGCCTCGTGCGCCGCCCTGCGGTTCAGCGCCCCGCGGATGTCCTCCGGGGCGTCGACGCTGCGGAAGGAACGAACGTGCGTCCCCGGCAGTTGCAGCATCGAGCACTCGCGCAGCAGCGTTGCCCCGTCGGTGTTCATCTCCTCCGGCTGCGGACTGCCCGCCACCAGGGTGCTGACCTCTCCCCTGGGGTCCAACGAGAGGCGCAGCACCACACGAGTGGCATTGAGCTGTTCCCTGATCCGTTCGGCCACCGGTTCCCACTCGTCGACCGAGACCTGCTCACCGATGGCACTCACGGCTGGTGCGTCCGAATCGGACAGCACTCGTGCCGCGTGCTGCCCGGAACGTGCGACCCGCAGACTCACGTCGCTGAGCGCCTCCAGGTCGCGCTGTTCGCGCAGTAACCCGGAGTAGGCGCGGTAGAGCGCCAGCACGCCGGCCATGAGCACCGTCACCAGCGCCCAGCCCCAACGGGTGTTGACCGCGAGTTCGTACCCCACGAGCCCGATGGAGGTGTTCAGCAGCCCGACGACGAGGGTACGGCCGCCGAGCAACAGCCCCGCGGACACGCGCATTCCGTTGCCCAGCGCGTACAGCGCGGCCACGGCGCAACCACAACTGATCAGCGAGGAGCTGGCGGCGCCGATCCCGGCACAGAGCCAGAGCGGCACCACTTCACCGAGCGCGCCGCGACACGTGCCCGCGATCAGGAACGGGACGGCGATCTCCCAGCACAGCACCCCGGCGTTGTACGCGACATGACTGGCCGCGCGTTTGCGTACCTGCATCGCCAGTCCCGCGACGAGGTTGGCCGCCAGCACCACTTCGAACGGGGCGGTCAGCAGCCCGAGAATGAGCGGGATCTCGGTGAAGGAGATGGTCCAGCCGACCCGCTTGGCGTCCACGTCGATCGTGAGTTGCTCGGCCAGCAGGAACCCGACCGCGAGCAGCGGACCGATGAACAGCAGATCGGGGTCTCGGGGGAACGGCAACCACAGTGCTGCCAGCAGCGAGACGAGCATCCCGCTCAGCAGCACGGAAAGTGAAAATCCCAGGAAGATGCGCCGTCTTCGCGGCGACACTTCGGAGCGAACCGGAGGGCGGGGAACATCGGCGGTCAACCCCGACTCCGAAGAGCGGTGATGCTCGATCATCCACGCTCCTCCCGCCAAGCGACCCGTTTCATGGTCGCGTTACTCAGCGTCGATCGTGACGCACGACAACCCTGCTTGACCAGTCTTCGATTGGTGCCATCGTGGATGGACCATCGAGCAGATTACTAAACCCCACCACTAAATGTGGCCGCTTCATCCTCCGAAGTACACGGAAAGATCAGCGAGGGACACACAGCGCACCGGGAAACAGAACCAGGAAGAGATCACGCACAGCAACCGAAAACCACTGTGAACCTTGCCGCAGCAACCCATTCGAGCGGGCACGGTACGTGTCGATCTAACACTTTCAGTAATAATCGCTGCTTCCGGCGCTCGACGTTGGTGCTACCCGCTGGCCGGTCTTCGACGAAGAACGGAGCGCACCGCCCCTTCTCCGCGCGGCCGGCTCCGGGCTCGAGCCCGTCAGTGCGGTATCCGGAACTCCTCGAAGAAGTACCGCACCGCTCGGTCCAGTTCGGCCAGTGCGGGTTCCGCTCCGGGCAGGTGACCGGATTCGGGCAGGAGAACCGAGCGTTTCGGTGCGTTCAACCGCCCCATAAAGCGTTCGGAATACACACCCGGAGTCCAGCGGTCGGCCTCGGGAGAGACGAGCAGCAACGGTGGCGCGGTGAAGTTCGCGGGCGAAACGGCGGGCGGCAGACGTAGGTAACTCCGGAACAGCCGCAACGGAATCGTGGCGGCACCGCCGAGCTCGTCGGCGGAGTAAGTGGCGGCGAGCCGCGCGTTGCCGGAAACCGCGGTGATGTCGAGCAGCCAGTGCAACGGAACCCGGTGCGGTGCGGGCAGCACCGGCACCCGGGCCAATGCCTCCGACAACAACCCCGCGCCGGGATTGGCGACCAGACCGTCACGCACTTCCGGACCGCGCGGATCGGCCAGGCTGGTGACGACCAACGCGGCCACTCGGTCCGGCACCCTGGCGGCGACCTGATAGGCCAACCAGCCGCCCAGTCCCATCCCGAACAGCACCACCGGTCGAGGGTCCGCGACGCGCTCGGCCGCGATCAGATCGATCACGCAGTCCACCCAGTGCCGATAAGTGAGGCGGGAATCGACCGCGGGACTCAACCCGTGCCCCGGAAGATCCGGTGCCACGTACTCCAATTCGACCAACGAGGGCAATTTGGCGTAGGGAGCCAGCATCCTGCCGTAACCGCCGATACCGTGCAGCATCAGGAGTTTGGCCGCCGCGTCGTCCCGCCGGACGACGTCCAGGTGCAGCGGGACACCGCGCCAGGACCACCAGTGCTCGATGGGCGAATCCGTGGTGGTGCTGCGCAGCGCCCCGGGGAAGAATTCCTGGTAGCGCAGCCAGTGCGTGTGCTCCAGATACCCGGGGACGGCTTCGGCCGAACCTATGGGAGGCCTGGCTCGCGAACCCGAGAACACATTACGAACATACGGAGCGAATCGCCACATGCGCATCGACCGGGAGCAGGCAATCCGACTGTTCGACCGGGCGCGCGTCGCTCGGCTGGGTACCGTGGGCCGTGACGAGCAGCCACATCTGGTTCCCGTGACATTCGCGCTGACCGATGAGGGGCGGATCGCCACGGCCGTGGACCACAAACCCAAGACCACCACTTCGCTGCGCAGACTGCGCAACATCGAACGGAACCCGTTGGTCTCGGTGCTGGCCGATCACTACTCGGAGAACTGGGACGAGCTCTGGTGGGTACGCGTGGACGGCACCGCTTCGATCCACTCGGCCGAAACCGTTCCGGAAGCCGTGCGAGCGCTGGGTGACAAGTACGAGCAGTACCGACGGCGGCCACCAGTCGCGAGCCTGATACTGATCGAGATACAACGGATCACCGGCTGGGCCGCCGCGGCCGACTGACGGCGGATGCTCGGAGCCGCGCCGCACTCCGACCACCCTGGCAGTCGGCACCGCCGCGGGTTCTCCCGTGCGGCTCTCGCGAGGACGCCGGAGACGTTGTGTAGTACCTACCCGATGTCTCCGGCCCGCAGCGAGAGCCGTGCGAGAGGTTCCGCCACAGCACCACCCACGAAAGATGAGAGGACGACCCACGCAAGGCGTCCCGCGCTCAACCGGCCTGGGGGTCACCGGGAGCGCGGGACGCGTAATCGACACTACTGATCGGCCGCAGCTGCTGTCGAGTCACCGATGGGCCGGGTCACTCACTTTTCCGATTCCGAACCCGTGGCTTCGGACCTGCGACGCATCCGGACGCGCCCGGAGTGAAGATCCAGCGGTCCCGCACCGCTCTCCCTGTCGTCCTCCTTGGCGACGGCCACCCATTCGGCCCGTTCCAGTCGGTACTTGCTGCCCGCCTCGAACAGCCCGTCCACGCCGGTGACGGTCTGTCCCGAGCCGTCGAAGCGTCGTGCGTAGGAGTCGCGTCGCGCCTGGCGCCGCCTGGCGCGACGCAACCGGTCTATGCTCACACCGCCACGTTAACGGCGCGTGCCGCGCTTGCCCGGAACGGTGAGAGACGGGCCACAGTATTCCGCCGCGCCACCGACGACTCCGCCGCGCCACCGACGGCAGCGGCTGTGACGAGAAACACCGAACGACTCCGAGTACGGAGCCACCCCGCGACCCGGTCGAAGAACTTCAATAGGGTTTCGGTGTGCAGCAGGATCCGTATCAACTCCGCGTGCGGACAGCGCGGTTGTCCCCGCTGGCCGAGGCGTTCGAGGTCGTGGATCGGTACGCCGAGATCAATCACCGCTACCGCAAGCTGATCCACGACTCACGAGAGATGCTGGCGGCCACGGATGTGCGGCTCACCCAGGCGAGGGGGATGGGCAAGAAGCTCATGGTGCTGGTGCGGGCAGCCGGTTCGGACTTCAGGGAACGGCTTCCCCCGGAGCAGCGGCACCTGTTGGACGCGGGGCTGCGCCAAGCCGACGACCTGGTGTACGGCGACAGCACCGGGCAGGACTGAGTGAACCGTCGCGGGCCACCGAACGAGTCGGCGGCCCGCGAGACGGCGGCTGGTCCTCCGGGACCAGATACGGCGCCGGAAGCTGCTCAAGCGCTGCGGCCCGAGGACACCCACTTGCTCATGGCGTACTGGACCAGCGCGATCAGGGCCTCCTTGGTGGAGGACTGATCGCGCGCGTCGCAACTCAGCAACGGAACGTCCGAGCTGACTGCCAGTGCCTCACGCACTTCTTCGATACTGTGCTGCAGCTTGCCGTCGAAACAGTTCACTCCGATGACGTAGGGAGTACCTCGGTCCTCGAAGAAGTCGATCGCCGAGAAGCAGTCGGCCAGCCTGCGGGTGTCCACCAGCACGACGGCACCGATAGCACCGCGCACCAGGTCGTCCCACATGAACCAGAACCGTTGCTGTCCCGGCGTGCCGAACAGATAGAGAATCAGATCGGCATCCAGCGACAACCGGCCGAAGTCCATCGCCACGGTCGTGGAGTTCTTGCCCGGGGTGGCGGCCAGGTCGTCGATCCCTTGGCTGGCCTCCGTCATGACCGCTTCCGTGGTGAGCGGAACGATTTCGGAGACCGAACCGACGAAGGTCGTCTTACCCACGCCGAAACCACCGGCCACCACGATCTTGGCCGAGCTGGTGGAGGATTTTCCGGTCTGCTGGGGCGCCTTAAAGCCGGCGGAGTCCACTCAACACCCTTTCCATCAACATCATGTGCGGTTCACTGCCGCTGTCGGTCACGGTCTGGTGGATATCGACCAGACCCTGTTCGGCCATATCCGCCAGCAGGACCTTGGCCACACCGAACGGCACACCAAGCAGCGCCCCGATCTCGGCAACCGACCGGGGCTGACCGCACAGCTGTACCACTGACTGGTACTCCTGCCGCAAGGGTGTGCCCGGACGGTACTGCGCGCTGGTGGAAATAAGTGTCTCCAGCTCCAGTTCCACATTGGATTTGGTACGTCCCCCCGTCCACGCGTAGGAACGGATGCTGGCCGCTGGAGTGTCCTCCCCCTCTTCGGCCCGGTTCATCGGTTCGTTCTCCCAACCGACCGACTCCTCGGACCGGGCGCTGTCGGAACGCGTGCGCTCGGATCGCCGTGGACGCGGTGCGTCCTCCTGCTCCTCCGACCTCCGTTTGCTCCGGCCGCGCCCACTGCCGAAATTGAGCCCGTTGTAGACGTCGGCGAAAGTCGCCTCGTCGACGTCCTGCTCCTCATCCCGCCCGTACCACCGCCCGACCTCGTCGGAACGACGCTCGTTGTAGCCGGAATCCCTGCTCATGGTGGCCTCACACCAATTGCTCTGAAACGGAGTTGTCAGCACCCTGCAACTGCGAACGCAGCTCGGGCGTGAGAATTCGACCGACTCGCTCGACCAGCATCGCCATCTCGTAGGCGATCAGGCCCATGTCGCATTGCGGTGCCGCCAGTACGGTCAGGCAGGAACCGTCACTGATGGACATCTGCAGCATCATGCCGCGGTCCATCTCGACTATGGTCTCCTTGACCTGCCCCGCTTCGAAGCATCGAGCGGCGCCCTGGGTGAGGCTTAACAAGCCCGAAGCCACCGCGGCGAGCTGTTCGGCTCGGTCCCGCGGCAACTTGTCCGAAGACGTCAACAGCAGCCCGTCCGCCGAAACCACGATCGCGTGCGCTACTCCGCTCACGCGCTCCGTGAAATCGGTGACCAACCAATTGAACTGGTCGATCTTCGCCTGCTGAGATGACATGTCGCCTCCTTTTGCTTGGTTCGGCGGTGGCTGAGCGGGCGGAACTCGGCCCCACCTATCTATTCCCCAGCGCTGTGCCTGCCCCGACGCACACCCTGCTGGAAACTCGACAACCGGCCACGGGTCTCGTCCGGCGCCGGCGTGTTCTGGGCCCCGGAACTCTGACCGCTCGGTGGTGGGGCGCTTCCAGGGGCGAGATGCTGTTTGGGCACTCGCCTGGGTAAGCCCGCCGAGGTGTAGTCCGAGGGCTGCGGGTCCGCAGCCGCGTCCGCTTCCTGCTGTGCCTGGTCGGTTTCGAAGTTCCACGCGGAGGACTCGTTCACCGGAGACTCCGATCGAGTGATCCAACTCGACGAATCCCGCTGCTGTCGAGCTCGTCCGTCGAGCTGATGGTTGGCTTCGGCTCCGGGGGCATCGGCATGCTGTGCCGTCGAGGGCGACTGGTCGTGCCGCGGCCCCTGGTCGGGGAAACCGCCGCCGGGGAATCCGGAGGCGGCACTGTCCGAGGACTTCTCGAGCTCGGCTTCTTCCATCCAGCTGAGTCCTCTGCCACCGGCGGCTGAACCGGGGTTCCCACCGGCCCGCGGACCGTCGGGAGCGGCTCCGGACCGACCACCGGAATCGTTCGACTGGCCGCGCGGCGTGCGGCGCGGCAGACCGGAGGGCGTGAAACCGCCCGGGTCCGCACGGGACTCGGAGGTGGGTTCCTCCACACGGGGATGTTGTGTGGTCTCCTCCGTGCTGCCCGGCGGAACCGGCGTCCCCGCGGGGACTCCCCTGTCGCCGGGCCTGTCGTTGGAGGGCCCGTCGCTGGAGGGCCTTTCACCGGGGAGCTTTTCGCCGAGGGCCCCCCTCTCGTGCGGGACTCGCCGGTCGTTGTCCTCCTCGCCGGTGGGCCAGGACCACTCACCGGTGCCGGACTGCCCCGAGGAGGTCTGGTGATAGGCGTCCTCGGGTGACGGGTGGAACCACTGTGGTGCGGAGTCGGTGAGCATCGCGGGTGAACCGGTTCGGGGGGCTATCGCGTGAACAACGGTCGGCGCGCTGTCCGAGTAACGCTGTTCCGGCCCCTCTTCCGAGGCGAAGTCGTCGAAGTGCAGCGATGCCCCGGACGACTCGTCCTCCTCGGTGCTTTCCACGTACTCCTGGCCCTCCGGAGGTTCGAAGAGACCGCGGAACCTGTCCGACGGCTCCGGATCCCGCTGCTGGGGGGCCCGCTGCTGGGGATCCCACTGCTGGCTCGCGGAGCGGACCGGCTCGGCAGCGGCCGGGGGGTCCGGTTGGGAAACCGGCGCGGAGGGCGGTGTCGGAGCCTGCGGCCGCGAGTTCCCCTGCTCCGGAGGCCGGGAACGGTCACCGCTCTGGGACGGAGGCTGGGTGGGAGTCGCCGGGGAGCCACCACGCTGCTGGGTCGGCAGCGAGGGGGGCTCCCCCAGATCGAACCGGGGCAGACCACCTTCCAGGATCTGATGACGGTTGGCCCCGTTGGCATTGGCCCCGTTCGCACGGGGCGCGGAGGTCTGTTCGTCGCCGCTGCGGTGCTGTTCATCGCCGCTGCGGGACCGCTCGTCACCCTGCTGTCCCGGCTGCTCCGTGGCGGTGCTGCCGGAGCTGTCCTGACCGGGGGCGGACAGCCGCTGTTCGATGGTGGAAGGGCTCGGCTCGGGCGTGGACCGCACGGTGGACTGCGCGGAACCGTCGGGAATGACCAGGTCGGGCGGAATCCGGACCGTAGCGCGAACTCCGTCGACGTCGTCCCCGCCGTGCAACCGCACCGTGATGCCGTGCCTGCCCGCCAACCGCGCGATGACCAGCAGCCCCATTCGCCGGGAGGTTGACAGGTCGTACTCGTCGAAGGAGGCCAGCCGGTCGTTGGCCTCGGCGAGTTCCTGTTCCCCCATGCCGATCCCGTGGTCGAGCACGTCGATGGTCAACGAGGAGTCCTCGGACTGATGGCTGGAGACCGTGACCGAGGTCTCGGGGGAGGAGAAGTTCGCGGCGTTGTCGAGCAACTCGGCCATCAACCGCACCAGGTCGCTGCCCGCGTAGCCGACCAACCGGGCCGCCGGGGGCGACTGCACCACCACACGGGGATAGTGCTCGATCTCGGAGATCGCGGCACGGAGCACGTCGGACAGCTGCACCGGCTGGGTGAACCGGCGTGCCATGTCGCTGCCGGACAGCACCATGAGGTTCTCGTTGTTGCGCCGCATCCTGGTGGCGAGGTGGTCGAGCCGGAACAGTGTCGCCAGCTGGTCCGGGTCGTCCTCGTCGTGCTCGAGTTGCTCGAACAGTCGCAGCTGACGCTCCAGCAGGCTCTGACTGCGCCGGGAGACGTTGACGAAGGAGTCACTGTAACCGCGCCGCAGGTTCGCCTGCTCCGAGGCGAGGTAAAGGGCCTGGCGGTTGACCTCGTCGAAGGCGCGGGCCACCTGACCGACCTCCTCGGTGGTCCGCACCGGCACCGCGTCGACCTCCACATCGGATTCGGAGGACCCGTGCCGGATGCGGTCGACGGCACGGGGCAACTGCTCGTCAGCGGCGTGCAGCGCGCCGCGGCGCAGCTGATCCAGCGACCTGAGCAGATTGCGCCCCATCACGACGATGATGGCCGCGGCCACGATCAGCCCCGCGACCATGATCACGGTGGTCAGTCCGGCCCGGTCGCTGGCTTCGTCGTACAACGAGTAAGCGCGCTGGTTGAACTGCTTCGACAGCTCGTAGCGCACCTGGGTGGTGCTGTTGATCAGATTGTCGGAAAGCTGGTTCCACTGGTCCAGCGTCAGGGAGGAGCGCACTTCGTCGATCCGGATCGCCCGCATGAGCTGATCCTCGGTCTCCAGCCACCGCTGCATGACGTCGCTGTTGACGACCTCCCTGGCCTGTCTCGGCTCGGAGTTGGCCACGGACTCGAAACTGGTTATCCGCGAGTCCAGCCGGGCCCTGGAGTCGTTGAGCGCGTCGGTCAGGTCGGGAGTGAAATCGCTCCGGGGCAGCGCGGCGTCCACCAGGGCACGTTGGATCCGGATCTCGTCCTCGGCCCTGGAGAGTTCGTGCAGCGCGCTGATCGTGCTGTAGAGCCTCGAATCGTCGATGGTGTTGATGACCGCGCGCTCCATCGACAGCAACGAACTGATGATCTCGTTGTAGGTGCCGATCGCGTCGACGGGCCGCAGCGAACCGGTCATCACTCCCTCGCGCAGTTCGCGCAGTTTCCCGAGCTGCCCGCGGAGTTGGTCGAACTGCGCCGAGGTCACCGGGCTGAACTTCTGCACGTTGTCCAGCACCTGGGGTGCCTTCTTCACGAATTCGGTGACCTTCGCGTACTGCTTCTGGTACTCTTGGCGCGCGCCGGGGGCCTCACCGAGCAGCTCGGCGGCCCTGGTGCGCTCGGTCTGCAGTCCGGTCAGCAGCGGCTGGATGCTGTCCCGCGCCTCGGTGAGCCTGCTGATCTCCTTGTAACGATTCGCCTGGGAAACCTCGTCGTTGATCTGGAAGACACCGAGCGCGAGCACGAACACGACCGGAACGAGCACGACGGCCCCGAGCTTGACCGGGATCCGCCAGTTCCGCCAGTCGCGCAGTGAGGCTCGCCGCGCACCACCGGGCCTGTTCCGCGCGGCTCGGGTGTCTCGGACCTGTTCCCGCTTCGCCCGTCGTGCCGCCGCACTCACGAAAGCTCCCGAAAGTCAAGCTGTCGTTCGTCCTGCTCTGTCACGGTGCGGTCCCTTCCGAACGAACAAATCGTAGGAGAACGGCGCCTGTGCCACCCGGCCGAGTGAAGGCATATCCCCGTGTTCTCCGAGTCCCTCCGAGCGCATCCCGGATCACTTCGGTACGCGATATTCTGGGCGGGCGTGATCCCCACAATACGCTCCGTCACCAATAGTCGCGTACCGCGAGGGTCACTTCACCAGCCTTTTCGAACGGGTGACGCGCGGCTTGTGGCCATCTCGGATTGTAAAGATAGCGGACAAGGTACCGATCGCGGGGCGACTTTTCCACCCCGCCCGCCTGAACAGGACATCCGGGCACATACAAGATCATGTTTTGGGTTTGCCCGGCAGCGTGACACACGAAGGACGGAGAAAGTTCGCACAAGGTGTCGAACCGCATTATCCTAGCGTGTTCGACCGACTGTGAAAACCGGGACAGGTGCGACGCCGTCGAGCCACTGTGGTACTCATCGGTAATGGCCCATGAGCTGCGACACGACAGAGCGAGACCCCTCGGCCATGCCCCGGAGTCCGGACTGTACATCCGTCCAACTACGGCGGAGGAAGCAACAGGATTCCCCCGATAGCGGGAACAAGGACGTAGTATGTTGCGCTGACCGGACAGGCTCCGGCGGGCCGACACCACGGCCGGGAGGCGTCGCGATTCGCGTCGGCTGTCGACGTGGTCGTCCCGAACACACCGAATCGGCACAACCCCACCGACACAGTTCACCGGCTTCGGAAGAAGGGCGCATGAGCAACACGACGCCACCACCACTGCGCGCGCGGCACGGGGAGCGAAGCGAGAAAACGCATGCTTCCTTCGGCGGTATCGAGAAAAGCGCGGCACTCGGCGGAAAAACCGGCCCCGATTTCGCCGGAATTGCGGGATCGGCGGAATTCGGTGAACTGCGTTCACGGCTGAAGCGCTTCGTGTTGCCGATGACCGTGTTGTTTCTCGTCCTGTATCTCGGGTACGTACTACTGGCCGCCTACGCGCCGGACTTCATGGGCGAACCGGTCTTCGGCAACATCAATGTCGGCTTGTTGTTCGGGGTCGGACAGTTCGTTTCCACGCTCCTGATCACCACGCTCTACGTCAAGTTCGCCGAGCGGCGGGTGGATCCCGAGGTGGACAAGCTGCGGGAGACCGCCGGTGGTGGTCAGCCGTGAACACACTGGCGCAACAGCAGTCCCCGCTCGGCGACACCAGCCCCGTCGTCAACATCAGCGTGTTCGCCGGGTTGATTCTGCTCACACTGCTGATCGCCTACCGGGCCAGCAGCAGCGGGAACACCAGCGACTACTTCGCGGCGGGGGGAACCTTCTCCGGTGCGCAGAACGGAGTCGCGCTTTCCGGTGACTTCCTGTCCGCTGCCTCGTTCCTCGGCATCGCCGGTGCCATCGCGGTACACGGCTACGACGGGTTCCTCTACTCGATCGGCTTTCTCGTGGCCTGGCTGGTGAACCTGCTGCTGGTCGCGGAGCGACTGCGCAACACCGGCCGGTTCACCATGGGCGACGTGCTCAGCTTCCGGATGCGCCGACGTCCGGTGCGCGCCGCGGCCGCCGTTTCCACCCTGTTCATCACGATCGCCTACATGGTCGCGCAGATGGCGGGAGCGGGCGATCTGGTGGCCCTGCTGCTGGACATTCACAGCGGTGCGGGACAGGCCCTGGTGATCGCCGTGGTCGGCGTGGTCATGGTCGGCTACGTGCTCATCGGCGGCATGAAGGGCACCACGTGGGTGCAGATACTGAAAGCGGTCATGCTGCTGCTGTCGGTGGCACTGATAACACTCTTCCTGCTGGGCAAGTTCGGCTTCAACTTCAGCAGCCTGATGCAGCGCGCCGCCGAGAACAACCCGCTCGGCGAAGGCATGTTCGCCCCGGGCGCCCAGTACGGCGAAAGCGCACTGACGAAGCTGGACTTCGTATCGCTGTCGATGGCCCTGGTGCTCGGCGTGGCCGGACTGCCCCACGTGCTGATGCGGTTCTACACGGTGCCGAACTCGCGGGAAGCGCGCCGATCGGTCGTGTGGGCCACCTGGTTGATGTCGCTGTTCTACCTCTGCACGCTGGTCATCGGATTCGGCGCGGCGGCACTGGTGGGTACCGAGACCATCAACAACGCGCCGGGTGGCGAGAACTCCGCCGCTCCGCTGCTAGCCTACGAGATCGGCGGGACGGTACTACTCGGTGTGATCTCCGCGGTGGCCTTCGCGACCATCCTCGCCGTGGTCGCGGGCCTGACCCTGACGGCGTCCGCCTCGTTCGCGCACGACTTCTACGCCAACGTGATGCGCGGCGGCAAGGCCGACCCGGCCTCCGAGGTCAGGGTGGCGCGCATCACCGCGATGGTCATAGGTGTCGCGGCCATCCTGGGTGGAATCCTGGTCAACGGGCAGAACATCGCCTTCCTCGTGGGACTGGCCTTCGCGATCGCCGCCTCCGCGAACCTGTCCACTCTGGTGTTCACGCTGTTCTGGAAGCGGTTCAACACCAGCGGAACCCTGTGGGGGATGTACGGCGGGCTCGCGTCCTGTCTGCTGCTCATGCTGTTCTCCCCGGTGTTCTCCGGGTCCGCCGACTCCGTCTTCCCCTCGGTGGACTTCAGTTTCTTCCCGCTGAGCAACCCGGGTCTCGTGTCGATCCCGATGTCGTTCCTGTGCGGTGTCATCGGCACCCTCGTACGGCCGCGTTCCGCCGATCCGGAGGACTTCGACGCGATGAAGGTGCGCTCGCTGACCGGTATCGGTTCGCGGGACGTGGTGCACTGACGGGTCGCCGTGGTCGGCGGGATCTCGTCGGCCCGGTTTCCGCGGGGGTCGCTCGGTGCGGCCCCCGCCGGGTCTCGTGCCGCCGGGTCTCGTGCCGCCGCCTCTCGCGCCGGAACCGCACCGCCCCGTCCGGTTCCGGCGCCGTCAGGGGTTCCGACACCGTCAGGGGTTCCGACACCGTTCCGCGCTGGCCGCGTTCGGCTCCGCCGGTGTTCAGTCCGAACGGCGCACGAACTCGGCCACTACGCGGCCCAGTTCGGCGCCCGCGTCCTCCTGGAGGAAGTGACCGGCTTCCGCGATGGTCGCGTGTCGCTGTCCGGCAGCGCCCGGCAGCAGTTTGCGCAGCACCGGCCCCATGGCCGCGGTGATCGGATCACTGTCGCTGAACGCGGTCAGCACGGGTGTGTCGTCCGCCGCCAGCGCTCGCCACGCGGCACGGTTCGCCTCGGTGGCCGGATCGTCCGGGTTGGTCGGCACCAGGCCCGGCATGGCGCGCGGCCCGGCCTTGTAGGACTCGTCCGGGAACGGCGCGTCGTAGGCGGCGCGTACTTCCGGCGACATCGGTCGGGCACATCCGCTCGCCACCAGCCGTCCGACGTCGAGGGTTTCCGCCTGCTCCACGGCCCTGCGGAACCGCCACCACACCTCGGGCATGTCGTGATCGCCGGTGGGCATGCCGGTGTTGGCCGCTACAGCACCCGAGAACCTGTCCGGGTGCTCCGCGAGCAGCCGCAGTCCCAGCAGCCCGCCCCAGTCCTGCCCCACCAGGGTGAGCTCACGCAGGTCGAGCACGTCGAAGGCGAACTGGCGCAGCCACTCGACGTGCCGCGCGTAGCTGTGGTCGCCGATCTCGGACGGCTTGTCCGAACGACCGAAACCGACGAGATCGGGAGCGATGGCCCTGATGCCCGCCTCCGCCAGCACCGACATGACGTCGCGGTAGAGGAAGGACCAGCTCGGCTCCCCGTGCAGCAGCAGCACCGTCGGGCCGTCCGCCGGACCGGCCGCGACGTAGGCCATGCGCAGCGTTCCGCCGTCCTGATCGGACAGCTCGACGTGGTGGGGGCGGTGCTCGAAGCCGACGACGCCGGCGAAACCCTCTTCGGGAGTGGTCAGTACACGCATGCGGTGACGCTACAACCGCTTTCGTGACGGCGTCCACGGAACCGCTCCGTTCCACAAGCCCCGGAACCGGGAACACTCAGTGCTCCCGAACCGCCACACGAGGTGCCGGAACGGTGCTAATCTCGGGAAAGGCTCGGTTCCGAGCTCTCGCCGGAATTTCCGGGGCGCCCGGGGTGTCCCGGCTGCGGACAACACCTCCAGGAGTCCCGGCCCACGATGTCCAACGGCACCACGACGGCCAGGCGCACTCCGGTCATGCCCGCCTGGACCATCTGGGTGGGCGCTCTCGTGCTGCTGTTGGTGGCGAGCCTGTCGATGTGGTTGCTGCTGGAGTCGTTCGGCAGCGGCAGCGATCGGGACAAGGCCCGGCTGGAAACCGTCAAGGTCGCGGGCAGCATCGTGCTGGGAACCGGTGGAGGGGTCGCACTGCTGCTGGCCGCACGCAGGCAGCGGGCCACCGAGCTCTCGCTCGACCAGAAGGAACGAGCGGCTGCCGACGCCAGACACGACGCCACCGAGCGGCACGCGGAACACCGGCCGGGCGCGGCGGCTGGGACTGCGTCCGCCCACCCGCCGGATGAACCGCGCACAACCCTCGCTGCTCGTGCCGATCAACGGCCTAGAGGCGGGTGACGAGCTGGAGGAGCAGCAGCAGGAGGAGCAGGTGAGGCGTACCGCGCAGCGGCTGATCTGCTCCCACCTCCGACCGGATCCGGACGCGAGCGGGGAGCCGACCAATCCGAAGTTCTGGCACGACATCAGTCTCGACCTGACCACCGCGACCCTGCAGGACTGGAACCTGGTGGACTGCCGGGTGCATCACGTGCGGCTGGACCGCGCGCGGTTTCTCGGCCCCGCCGTGTTCGACCGGGCCGAGTTCACCGGGCAGGTTCGCGCCAGGGAGACGGTGTTCCAACACGAGGCGTGGTTCGCCGACACCACGTTCCGGCGGTTCGTACGGCTGGACCGCACGGAGTTCCACGCCGAGGCCGATTTCGACCGGGCGGTGTTCGAGGAGTGGCTGAGCCTGTCGGGGGCGGTGTTGCACGGGGCGTCCTCGTTCCGGGACGTCCGGACGGCGGATTCGGACCGGGAAGCGCCGTCGAAACCTTCGTCCGGGGAAGGTCCGCCACTGCCCGGCAGTGCTCCGGGAGAGTACGAAAGACCTGGGAGCCAGGACGGGGAACCGTCGGATGCGGCGGAGGAAAGGACTCGGGACCAGCTGGTATCCCCTGGGGAGCTCGGCTCGGCGGTGGGTTCCGCCGGTAAGCGATCCACTTCGGACAGTCGCGACACGATCCGGCGGATGCAGGGCTGAACCCAGCGAAACGACCCAGCGAAACGACCCAACGAAACGACCCAGCGAAACGCGTAGAAATGCACCTCGTTGCATCACTATGCTCAATCCGTGATCTCACTCGCCGAGCTGGAGAAGCTCATGCGACGGGGATGGCCCGCGATTCGGGAGACGACGGTCGACGGTTGGATCGCGCGGCTCTCCGACGGAGTGACGCGGCGGGCCAACTCGGTCCTGCCGGTCCACTGCCCGAACGACCTCGCCGACGCCATCGGCCGCGTCGAGGAGCTGTACCGCGGCCACGGACTGCCGCCCGTGTTCCAGGTCGGCCCCGCCGCGCGTCCCTCCGGTCTGGACTCCGCACTGGCTCGACGGGGATACGAAGTCCGAACGCCGACGATCGTTCAGGTCGCGCCGATCGCGGACGTACTGCGCCGGATTCCACCGCCCCACCGCGAAGTACGGGTGTTGAACCGACCGGACTCGTCCTGGCTGGAGCTGTGGTGGGAGGTGGACGGCCGGGGCGACCCCGATTCGCGGGCGATAGCCCACGAGATACTCACCGGTGGTGAAGCGTTGTACGCGGCGGGCGAGGACCGGCACGGCACCGCCGCGGTGGGACGGCTCGCCCTGGTCGGTTCCTGGGCAGGGGTGTACTGCATGGCGGTCCGGCCCGACGCGCGACGTGGCGGCCACGCGAGCGCGATCCTTCACGGTCTGTTGGAACGTGCCGTCGAGCTGGGAAGCGAGCACGCCTGGCTGCAGGTGACGGCCGACAACCTCGCCGCACGCGACCTCTACGAGCGGGCGGGATTCGTCACGAGGTCGAACTACCACTACCGGGAGCTCACGAAGCCCGTCACCGAAACGGTCCCCGCCCGAACGAGGACGGCGTGAACCGATCGGCACAGCGGCGGGAACGGTGGAGCCCGGAAAACCGGCTCACCCGAATATCGACATTCGAGCCCACTCCATCGCCTCGCTGAAGCTGTTGGTCACCCCGACGGCGTCCAGTTCACTGGCCCACTTGCGCCGCGCGGGGGTGACACGTGCCACATAGAAAACCACGGGCCCCTTGTAGATGTTCTCGTCACGCAGCGCCTGAACGTCCTGCAACCCGGAATCGTCGACACCGTGCCGGTTGATGTCGGAGACGATTATGTCCGGAACTCTGCCACGTATGGCCCGCTTCATCGACTCGAAGTCACTGGCGGTGTCCACCTTCGCCCCCCACTCCCGCAGGGTGGTGACGATCCTTCCGGTGTCGGAGAACTCACCGTTCTTCTCCGCGAAGACGTCGTCCACGACGAGTGCGTACCCACCCTGCATGTCGGTGTGCTCACCCGGCAACCGCTCCTCGGCGTCGGCGATCCCGCCCGGATCGAACTGGAACCGCCGACGTTGCAGGTGCTGCCGTAGGTGATCGAAGCGCGGAGACTCCTTCAACTGACGCAGCGTGGTGGTGAACACTTCATCGGTGACAAGCCTGGGGAAGGACTCCGGAAGCTGCTGCTCCAGTTGCCCGAGGTAATCGCGAAGCACATCACGGTCAACGTTCTCGCCAGGCGATTCGATCTTGTACTTCGTGAAGACGTCCCGCCACGATTCAGGGTTCGTACCGCCCATGTTGATGTCTTCACGAACATCGTGGTATTCGAGGAACTCCTGCACGGGATCCTCGGTGGCGGAGCTGGTGAGCAGTCTGTAGAACGCCGGATAGAAGTGCTGCAGCAGCAGGACTCTGACCAGGATGTCCGCACCGAAGTCCTGCCACTCCTTGTCGAGATGGTACTCGAGCACGAAGCTGTTGATCAGTCTCTTGATGCGTCGCGGATTACGGCCGGTACGCTCGGCGACGAAGTTCAGCACGTGATCGTCGAAAAATCGCGAGGTACCCGATCTCGATGCGTAGCCGTTGACCAGGTCACGCACCTGACGCTGCCCCGGCTGGGGCGAGTGGTAGTTCACCTGGACGATCTTCTCCAGATACCCGGCCGGATGAGCGCCCGCGATGTCCGACTGCTGGATACTGCGATTGAGGGCGGACTGATCACAGCCGATGACGAACACCAGCCCGGGGACGTCCAGATAGAGTTTGATCGCCTCGCAGACGGTCACCACCACATCATGCCGACAACGATCCAGATCATCGACGAAGACAACGATCTGCTTACCCGCCGAGTTCGCCGAGTTCACCCACTCCTGGGCCATCTCCCCGACCGCACCACGAATCTCGTTGCGTGACTTCGGGTCCACCGAAAGCTGCGCCCAGAGCTCGTCGACCAGCCGTCGAAGGCCGAATGTGGTCATCGCGAGGCGGAAACCGATGCGAATCCACCTCGACAACCGCGGGGCTCCGGCAACCCTGTGGTAAGCCCTGCGCACGATGTTCCGGTCGAAACGCAGCAACACGGACTTGATCAGCACTTCCAAGGCGTCGGATCCCGAGGTCCAGGCGTTGAACCAAGCCGTCCGCACTCCTTCCGTCCCCTCCAGTCGAAGCTGCAGCTGTCGCATGAGGCTGCTTTTTCCCATGCCCCAGCCGGCATCGATCGCGAGCGTGAACGGAGTGGAGTCCCGCGAGGAGACGATCAGGTCGGAGAGTCTGTCGGCGGTATCACTGGTACCGAGCAGGTCCGCCCCATTCTCGCTCACCGGCTCGTCGTTGAGAACGACGAAACGGTCGTCCGCCGACGGTTGCACCTCTGTCCTCTCCTAACAGCGATTTCCACCGGTTCCCCGGAGTGATGAGATTCTTCGCGCCGTGTCGCCGTCGAGCGCCCGTCAACGACGGCGAGCCGTGCCGCACCGGTTTTCCGGTTCGCCCCGGCGAGATCTCGACGCACTCATGACCACCACACGGACCGGTAAAACACCCTGACTCGTCGCGAGCGGGCCCCTCGGCCACCTCGGAAACATCCTCGCAGTCGGCACTACCGCTCGTGTCGAGAACGGCGGTTTCCGTGCACGGACTCAATCGCGTTCCGCCGGGCGGTTCAACAGCCCCGGAAACAAGAAACCGCCCCCTGCCCCGTCTTAGCGGGTCAGAGGGCGGTGTTATCGATTGTGCCGGGTAGAGGATTCGAACCTCTGAAGCTTGCGCGGCTGATTTACAGTCAGCTCCCTTTGGCCGCTCGGGCAACCCGGCTTTCGCCAGTCATCGCTGGCTCGTGCCGGACGATCATACCTACCGGTGACGCCGAGCGGCACACCCCCCGGCTACCGAACGAGCACAGCGATAATGCGCCCAGCGGCAACGAACACCGCGGCAACGAACACCGGGGCAACGAGCACTGGGACACGGCGGAGCAGCTGTGAAGACTCGTCGGATCCGATGCGACGAAGCCGCATACCGCACCGGCGAGCGCTCGCACACCGCTGGGGCGGGACCAGGCGGGCCGAGCCGTGGCCAAAAGAAACCGCCCCCTGCCCCGTCTTCGCGGGTCAGAGGGCGGTTTCGCCGATGGTGCCGGGTAGAGGATTCGAACCTCTGAAGCTTGCGCGGCTGATTTACAGTCAGCTCCCTTTGGCCGCTCGGGCAACCCGGCATAGCAGCCATCCGCTGTTGGCTTGTACCAAAATCCTACATACCGGCACCCGCGCTCGTGTAAGGGGGCCGGGGTAGCGTATTCGCTCACCAAACCAGCGCTCGTGAGGAGTTGCCGACATGGCGGACCCGTCGTTCGACGTAGTGAGCAAGGTCGACCGGCAGGAGGTGGACAACGCACTCAACCAGGCTGCCAAGGAACTCGCGAACCGGTTCGACTTCAGGGGAACCGACACGAAGATCAGTTGGTCCGGCGAGGAGGCCGTGACCCTGGAGTCCGAGACCGAGGAGCGATGCAAGGCCGCGGTCGAGGTCTTCAAGGAGAAACTGGTCAAGCGGGGTGTCTCACTGAAGGCGATCGAACTGGGCGAACCGGTCAGATCGGGCAAGGTGCACCGGGTCTCCGGCAGCCTCAAGCAGGGCATCGCGCAGGAAACGGCCAAGAAGATCTCCAAGAAGATCCGCGACGAGGCACCCAAGGGAGTGCAGGCGCAGATCCAGGGCGACCAGTTGCGGATCTCGGGCAAGAAGAAGGACGATCTGCAGGCCGTGATCTCGCTACTGAAAAGCAGTGACTTCGACGTGGCGCTGCAGTTCGAGAACTACCGTTGAGCGGGTGCGGGGACGAGCCCGCTCGCGGAGTGATCGCGCCGCACGCAAAGCACTCTTAACCGTCGACGGGAGAGCTCGTTGAAGGGAATCGTGTTGGCCGGGGGCAACGGCACGCGGCTGCACCCGGTCACCCAGGTGGTGTCCAAGCAGCTTCTCCCGGTCTACGACAAGCCGATGGTGTACTACCCGCTCTCGGTGCTGATGCTGGCCGGGATCCGCGACATCCTGCTGATCTCCACTCCCGAGGACCTTCCGCTGTTCCGCCGCCTGTTCGGCGACGGCAGCAGCCTCGGGCTGCGCATCGAGTACGCGACCCAGACCGAGCCCAACGGGCTGGCGGAGGCGTTCCTGATCGGCGCCGACTTCATCGGCGACGACTCGGTGGCGCTCGTACTGGGCGACAACATCTTCTACGGTCAGGGGTTCTCGAAACTGCTGCAGCGCAGCACCACCGAGCTGCAGGGCTGCACACTGTTCGGCTACTCGGTGCGCGATCCGCAACGCTACGGCGTGGGCGAGACCGACGGTGCGGGCAAGCTGGTCTCGCTGGAGGAGAAACCCGCCGTCCCCCGCTCCAACAAGGCGATCACCGGCCTCTACCTCTACGACAACGAGGTGGTCGAGATAGCCCGTACGCTGCGTCCCTCGAATCGTGGCGAGCTGGAGATCACCGACATCAACACGACGTACCTCGAGCGAGGTCGTGCGCACCTGATCGAGCTGAATCGCGGTTACGCCTGGCTGGACACGGGCACGCACGAGTCGCTGCTGGAAGCGGGACAGTTCGTGCAGGTGTTGGAACACCGCCAGGGAGTGCGCATCGCCTGCCTGGAGGAGATCGCGCTGCGCATGGGATACATCACACCCGAGGAGTGTCACGAGTTGGGGAGGCGGCTGTCCAAGTCCGGTTACGGCCAGTACGTCATGGAGATCGCCGAGGCCATCGCCGGGCGGGAGCTGGACGCCGGGGCCGAGTGAGTCGGCTCCGGCCTCCCGCGACATCGGTTTCCGGGCGGCGTCAATTTCTCGCGAAATCGCCGCTCCAGTGCGGCGTCATGGCCCGTAGGCGTCGATTTCCCACGAAATCGCCGCGCCGCTACGACGCGGTGCCGCTCCCGCCACCCACGCAGCCCGGCCATCCGCGGGTTCTCCGGTGCGGCTCTCGCGAGGACGGTCCCGACGTTGTGTGGTAACCACCCGATGTCGGGGCACCCGCAGCGAGAGCCGCACGAGAGGTTCCGCCAAGTAAGTGGGTCCGCCCGCTCGCGCCGGGAACCTCTGTCAGTAACGAGTGGGTAGCTGGCGCCCTGCCAGACCCTCCAACCGTCGAACCCTGTCGGAGATGGGCGGGTGGGTCGAGAACAACCGTGTCATCCGTTCCCCGGCGCGGAACGGGTTGGCGATCATCAGGTGGGACTCGCTGACCAGCTTCGGCTCGGCCGCGAGCGGGGCCTGCTTGGTCCCCCGTTCGAGTTTGCGCAGTGCCGATGCCAGGGCCAATGGATCTCCCGTCAGCTCGGCTCCCGATGAATCCGCCTGGTACTCGCGGGAGCGGCTCACGGCCATCTGGACCACGGCTGCCGCCACCGGCCCGAGCAGCGATACCAGCAGCAGCGCGATCAGATTGGGGCGTTCCTCGTCGTCCCCGCCGAAGCTCGCGAAGATCAGCCCGAAGTTCGCGATGAAGGTGACCGCACTGGCCAGCGCGCCCGCGACGCTGGAGATCAGGATGTCGCGGTTGTAGACGTGGGAGAGCTCGTGCCCCAGCACGGCGCGTAGTTCCCGCTCGTCGAGCAGCTCCAGGATCCCGGCGGTGGCACAGACGGCCGCGTTGCGGGGGTTGCGCCCCGTCGCGAACGCGTTGGGCGCCACGGTGGGACTGATGTAGAGCGCGGGCATCGGCTGCTTCGCGGATGTGGCGAGTTCACGCACGATGCGGTACATCGCGGGCTGCTCCGCCTCGGAAACCGGCCGAGCACGCATCGACCGCAACGCGAGGTTGGCCGAGTTGAAGTACGCGTAGCCGTTCATTCCGAGCGCGATCAGCAGTGCCACGACCATGCCGGACCGCCCGAACAGCGACCCGAGCAACACGATGAGTGCGCTCATGGCACCGAGCAAGAGCGCCGTTTTTACTCCGTTCCAATGCCTGTGCAAGGTACTCCCGCCTCCGCCCGGTTTCCGGACCAGTTTCCGGGGACCGGCCACCTTCGACGGTGACCGGGAACCACGCACGGTGAGCGGCGATTCACGCCGGCCGGGCGCCCCGTGAAGAACTCACTCGGACAACGTCGCGCGGGGACCGCCAGTTCCTTAACACGCCACGCCGAACACGTCACAGAATCGGTGGAGACCGAGCTCATAGCCCCACCGATCAACTTTCTCTCGCGAAGAAACTAAACTGAGGGACACTTGTAAACGACTCACGCGCTCGGCCCGTACCGACACGCGAGGCCGCACTCGGCGGCGAAACGTTGTCGAACCGGCTGCTGTGGTGGCTACGCGGTGGAGCTCTCGGCCGCGCTCCCCGCCGGATGAGACATCGGGCGCGGTGAGGCTGCTCGTTCGGGCCCGTGGCCGGAGGACGGGCTCGGAGCGTACTGCCGCCACCGGCATCCGGGAGGCGGCGGAGAGGATTCGGATTGGTCTTGTCGAAACTGCTCGGCCGTGGTGCCGCGCGCAAACCCGCCCGAGAAGGCGCCAGCAACGCGCTGCCTCCCACCCCGCTGGACGGCGGGACGCTGAGCTGCCAGGTACACGACGAAGCCGATCGCCCGCTCCCCGAGGCCACCGTGACGGTGGTGAACCGACTTAATCAGCAGGTGGCCAGCGGAACCACCGACGGGTACGGCTTCTTCCTCGCCACGGTGCAGCCGGGCACCCACAAGGTCTCGATCACGGCGGGCGGCTACCAGCGGACGGGCACCAGGGCCGAGGTCCGCACGAACCGGCACACCGCGATCGGCTCCGTGCGCCTGGAGCGGGACCCGGAGAGCACGCTCCCCGAGCCCGGCGTCTGGACGTTCGATCCGGACCACACCGAGATCAGGTTCATCGCACAGCACATCGGCATGTCGAAGATCCACGGCGCCTTCCGCGAGCTGGAGGGGCGCGTCACGGTCCGGGAACCGTTCGAGAAGTCCGTGGTCGAGGTCGCCATCGACGCGTCCAGCATCGACACCGGAGTTCGCATGCGTGACGATCACCTGCGCTCCGCCGACTTTCTGGACGTGGCGAACCACCCGAGGCTGTACTTCCGCAGCGACAGGTTGACCCAACTGCGCGGTGACCGCTGGGTGGTCGGTGGCCAGCTGACGCTGCGCGGCAGGAGCAGTCCCGTGCAGCTGGACACCACCTACCTGGGAACGCGCTCCTGGAACGGCACCCGAACGGCGTGTCACTCCACTACGGAACTGCGCAGGGAGGACTACGCGGTCAACTGGCAGCAGCTGCTGAGCAAGGGAATCGGCGTGGTCGGTCCGACGGTGCGGATCGAGCTGGACGTGCAAGCGGTGCTGAAGGAGTGACCCGAGAGCTCGCCCCGGAGCTCGCGTTCCCGTTCGGTCGTCGTCCCGCACCGAGTCGGGCACGCGCCTCCGGTGGCGGAGAGACGCGGCGGCTGCGCCACCGCTTCGCCACCGTTACTCGTGCAGTTCCATGGTGCAGCACTTGGGGCCACCGCCGGACTTGCGCAGCTCCGAGATGTCGGTGAGCAGCGGCTCGTAGCCGTGCGCGCGCAGTCGTTCGGCGAGAGCGGTGGCCTCGCTGGGCAGCACCACGTGCTTGCCGTCGGAAACCCCGTTGAGCCCGAGGCACTCCGCGTCGGCGGAGTCGGCGATCACCGCGTCGGGGAAGAGCCTGCGCAGTACCTGTCGGGAGCCCTCGGAGAACGCCTCGGGATAGTAGGCGACCTGCGGCCGATCGCCCTTGCGGAGGACGAACAGCGCGGTGTCCAGGTGGTAATAGCGGGGGTCGGTGAGCCGCAGCGATACCACCGGGACGCCGAGCACCTCCTGGGCCTCGGCGTGGGCCTGCGGATCGGTCCGGAAACCACTGCCCGCCAGCAGCAGCTGTCCGGTCCAGGCGAAGTCGCCCTCGGCCTCGTTGATTCGGGAGGGCATCACCAGATCACGGTAGCCGCTCGTGGAGAACCACCTCCGGAAGTGCTCGGCCTCGGGAGCGCGTTCGGGTGACCTGAACCGGGCACCGAGCACTCGGCCACCGATCACCGTGGCAGAGTTCGCGGAGAAGACCATGTCGGGCAGTCCCGGCTGCGGCGGCACGGTCTCGACGGTGTGACCGAGCCGACGGTAGATGCCCGCGAGCTCACGCCACTGCGACATCGCCAGTTCGGTGTCGACGGGCTCGTCCGGGTCCATCCACGGATTGATGGAGTACTCTACCGTGAAGTGTTCCGGGGGACACATCACGTAGTGACGCCTCGTCGGCACGTTCCCGGCCGTGTCGTGCCGTTGAACGGGATCGGGCGCTGCCACGGTGGAGACCGACATATTACGTAATCTAATCCCTGCTTTTGCAGCATTCAATGCGCCTTCATTGCGGCGAATACGGCAGAATGTTGCACATGGACCCCCTGGATCAACGAATCGTTTCGCAACTGGTCACCGACGCCAGGGCCAGTTACGCGGAGATCGGCGAGGCGGTGGGACTCTCCGCTCCCGCCGTGAAACGACGTGTGGACAAACTGCTGGACAACGGCGTGCTGCAGGGCTTCACCGCCGTGGTCGACCCGGAAGCGCTCGGCTGGGGGACCGAGGCCTTCGTGGAAGTGCACTGCCACGGCAACGTGCCCACCGATCGACTGCTCGCGGGGCTGGAACCGCTGCCGGAGGTGGTTCGCGCCTACACCGTCTCGGGGGAGGCGGACGCGATCGTGCACCTGCGTGCGGCCGACATCCACCATCTCGAAACCGCGCTGGAGCGGCTGCGTGCGGTCGAGTTCATCAATCGGACCGTTTCCACCGTCGTGCTGTCCCGGTTACTCGACAGACCACCCCAGGCATGATGAGGGGCAGTGTCGAGACTTGCGTGCCTGGTCGGGTAGCCGTCACGTGAGTCGGCGCCTTGCTGTGTTGGGCCGGCTCTTGAGTAGCGACCTACGCGGCGAGCGGCCCGGCCTCGCAATGCATCCGACTCACGCACCGGGGTTCCCACGCTGCTTATCCGAATGGTCGCGTCCCGACGGTGCCGACTGCGAGGGCGGTCGGAGCGCGGCCTGCGGGGGTGGCTGGAGTGCGGCTTCGCCCGGTGGCCTTTCCCGGCGGCGCGGCGATTTCGCGCGAAATCGACACCGCACGGGCCACTCAGACGCCGCATGGGCCGCTCAGGAGCGCGAGCGGCCGTCCCAGGCGACGAAACCGGCCTGCTCGGCGTCCGCCGGACCGCGGAACCACACCTCCGCGACCACCCGATCGAAGTAGGGCGAATCGGCGGTGTGGTACTGCCGCGAGCCGAACTGCCCCTTGACCGTGTAGCTCTCGTCCGGCCTCGGTTGTTCCGGATACTTCTCGTCGGGGTACCACTCCTGCCGTTCGTTCCCGGCATCGGTGTCGGACTCGCCTGCCGTCGCGTCCGAGGACCTTCCCGGGGCCTGGTCACCGAGGACGTTTCCGCTCAGCACGGAGTGGGCACTGGTGGCGGAGCCACCGCGCCGGGTGTTGGCCCCCGGAACTCTTCTGGGAAGCCCTTCTGGGGTCTCGTCTACACCCGCGGCACCACCCGGCGCGGAGTCGGTGGGCCCGGCGGGAGTGGTCCCACCCGTGGTTTCCTCGGGATCCGGGGCGGAACCCGCACCGTCGGTCACCGGCGAGGACGAGCTGTCAGGCAGTTCGGCACCGCTGCGGTCGGGGTCGATGCCGGGCGTCACCATCGGCTCGAACAGCGAACGCAGCCTGCCGGTGAGTTCCCCCTCGGAGGACTCGCCGGAGCGCTCCCCCACCTGCTCACCGACTGCCGTCCCCTGGTGCTGCTCGCCCGGTTCCGAACCCGAACCGGGACGTTCGGAACCGCCGAACTCTCGCGTGGTCTCCGAGGCGACGTTGTCGGTGTCGTACATGTCGAACTCCGCGGCCGAGAACCACGTGCGGTCCCCGGCGGAACCGGAGAGTTCCGCACCGGAGCTCACCTCGGCGGGTGCGGTGGGCGTAGCGGACCACTCGGCGCCGCCCGGCGCGGGGGCCGACTCGGGGGGCTGTCTGCGCGGGTGTTCCTCGCGCAGCTCGCGTTCCCGCTCCAGTCGCAGCTCGGACTCGTCGAAGGAGGCGGTGTCGGCGCCGTGCGGTCTCTCCTGGACGGGCTCCCACTCGTCCGTCGGGGAGGTACGCGCGCCTTCCGGCCCGGGCGCGGCCGCGAAGACGGACCCGCCGAAGTCCTCGGAGGCGGCCTCCATCCAGCGCGCGCGCTGGCTCCCCAACGGCCGGGGCACGTGCTCGGTCGGCCATTCGGCGGCGCCCGATCCGGAGGGGGTGGTCGCGTCCGAGCCCTCGGGGCGATGCGCGGCGGCTTCGGTGCCGGATTCCGGGACACGGTCGTGCGGCGTCCCGTTCTCCGGAACCGGCTGGACCGCGGTGTCGCGGGTCGTCCCGGTGTCCCGGTCGAGCTCGGAATAACGGGGGAACTCGCTGTCCGGGACCGATTCGGAGTCCCACAGCGGGATGTCGCCTTCGGCGGACGAGCGGTCCCGCAACTCACGCAGCCGCTGGTGGGCGGGCCGCACGAACAGCAGCCAGGTGGCCGCCACACCTGCCGCGAACGCGGCCAGGCTCCACAGCCACACCTGGGTAAACAGCCACGTCACCGCTGCGGTCCTTTCTCTCGCGAAGTCAACCGGCGCCGAGTGCGACCACGACCGACACCGGCACCGTGACGAGCGACACGCCGGGGCATCTCATCGGGTGCGGGCCACGACGTAGTCGACCAACGCGAACAGCCCCTGTCGTGCCGGGCAGTCCGGCAGTCGGGCGAGCTCGACCCTCGCCTGTTCAGCGTAAGTATCGAGGGTTCGACGGGCACGAACCAGTCCGGACGAGTCGCGCAGCCGTCGCAACGCCTCCTGCACTTCGGCATCAGTCGTCAGTGATCCCGAAAGCAGCTCGCGTAACCGTGCGTCGGAGTCGGAAGCGGTCAACTCGTAGAGCATCGGCAGTGTACGAACTCCCTCGCGGAGATCGGTACCGGGCGTCTTGCCGGACTCGTCCGGCGGGGAGGCGATGTCGATGACGTCGTCCGAGATCTGGAAAGCGGTGCCGACGATCTTCCCCACCCGTTCCAGCACACCGATCTGCTCCTGCGGCGCGCCCGAGAACAAGGCACCGAACCGGCCGCAGGTGGCGATCAGCGATCCGGTCTTCTCGTCGATCACCTCGAGGTAGTGCGCCACGAGATCCTCACCGCCCTCTACGCCGACGGTCTCGCGCATCTGACCGGTCACCAGGGACTCGAAGGTACGAGCCAGCATGCGGACCGCATCGCTGCCCAGATCGGCCGCCAACTGGGACGCCTGCGCGAACAGGAAGTCGCCGGTGAGAATGGCGACCGAGTTGTCCCACCTGGCATTGGCGCTGCTCGCGCCCCGCCGCATGGTGGCCTCGTCCATCACGTCGTCGTGGTAGAGCGTGGCCAGGTGGACCATTTCGAGGATCACGGCCGCCTTGGTCACCTCTTCCCGCTCCGGCTCCCCGAACTCGGCGGCCAACAGCGTGAACAACGGCCGGAACCTCTTGCCACCCGCCTCGACCAGGTGCAGGGACGCGCGGGTGGCGAAGTCGAGATCGCTGTGCACCGCTTCGTGCAGCAGTCGTTCCACCCGCGTCATCCCGGCCCGCATCGATTCGGCGAGCCGCGGATCGGCAATGTCGAAACCACCGACCGCGGTGCCCGTGTCCCACGGCACACCGCCGGTCGGCTCACCAACTGGGCTGGTCACGTCACCGTCGCCTTCGTCTCCCCCGGAAATGCCCTGCGAGGGACACCTTACGACACGAAGCCACCGACACTCGCCCAGTCCAGCGCCAGCTGCGGTGCCAGCCCGAACAGCAACGTGACAACCACCCCGAGCGTGATGGCCGCGGTGGTGAAAGCCCCGGGCACGCTGACGGTGGGGCCGTCGGGTGCCGGATCGTTGAAGAACATCAGCACGATCAAGCGCAGGTACAGGAAGGCGGCCAGCGCGCTGGCCAACAGCGCTATGACCACCAATGGCCCCATACCCGCGGAGAACGCGGCGGAGAACACCACGAACTTGCCCATGAAACCGCTGGTCGCGGGAATACCGGCCAACGCGAGCAGCAGGAAGGTGAACACCGTGGCCAGCAGCGGGGAGCGCTTGGCCAGTCCCGCCCAGTCCGAGAGGTGAGTTGCCTCACCCTCCGAGGTGCGGACCAGGCCGATGATGCCGAACACGGCCAGCGTGGTGAACCCGTAGGCGAGCAGGTAGAACAACGTGGCGGACAGGCCGCGCTCGGTCAGCGTGATCGCCCCGACCATGAGAAATCCCGCATGCGCGATCGAGGAGTAGGCGATCATGCGTTTGACGTCCCGCTGCGTCAGACCGGACACCACTCCGATGACCATCGACAGCACCGCGACGGTCCACAGCACCCAGTGCCACTCCCAGCTGGAGGCGTCGAAGGCCACGTGCAGCAGGCGCAGCATCCCGCCGAAGGCGGCGACCTTGGTGCAGGCCGCCATGAAGCCGGTCACCGCGGTGGGCGCACCGTGGTAGACGTCCGGGGTCCAGAGGTGGAACGGCCCCACCGAGCCCTTGAACAACAGTCCCATGATCACCAGCCCGAGACCGGCGAACAGCAGTGTGTCCGAACGCAGGCTCCCCGCCGTGGCGTCGGCGATGTCGGAGAACTTCACCGAGCCCGCGTAGCCGTACAGCAGGGCCAGGCCGTACAGGAAGAACGCGGAGGCGAAGGCGCCCAGCAGGAAGTACTTGACCGCGGCTTCCTGCGAGAGCAGCCTGCGCCGCTTGGCCAGCCCGCACAGCAGGTAGAGCGGCAGGCTCAGCACTTCGAGCGCGACGAACATCGTCAGCAGATCGTTGGCCGCGCAGAACACCATCATCCCGCCGAGGGAGAACAGCGTGAGCGGGAAGACCTCGGTACGCATGCCGGCCACCGAGGCGGTGGCCCGGTTCATCACCTCGGCGGAGGCGGCTCCCGGCGCGTCGGCGGGGCGCCGGGACGCCTCGGGATTGGTCTCGGCGACGAACGCACCGCCGGGTTCGATCGAACGATCGGCGATCAGCAGGATCGCCCCCAGCGCCAGCGCCAGCAGCGTTCCCCACAGGAAGAGGGTCGCCGGTCCCACGGCGACCGTGTCCGACAGGGTGGTGCCGCCGGTGTTGATCTCCCTCGCGTGCCGGATCACCTGCGCACCCGCGAGGATCACCGCCAGCAGGCTCAGCACCACCTGCGCGAGCCAACGCTGCCGTCGGTGCACGAAGGCCTCGATCAGCACACCGAGACAAGCCGCGAGCAGCACGATCAACACGGGCGCGATGGCGGCGTAGTCGATCGGTGGCATGTCGGTGGTCTGCTGGGCCAGCAGTTCGGAATGCCGGTCCGGGGCACCGGTTCGCGCTACCACTCCCACTTTCAGTTACCTCCCTGAGAGGTCACGGGATCGGTGACGCCGACCTCGCTCATCGTTGCTTCCACCGAGGGGGTGATCACGTCCAGCACCGGGGCGGGGTACAGCCCCAGCAGGACGATCAGCACCACGAGCGGAGCCAGGACGCCGATCTCCCTGCCGTCGAGATCGCGGAGGGCGAGCCGACTGGCCCCGGATCCGGAGCCGCTGTCCACCGCGATCTCCGGATCGGTCGCGGCTCCCGGGCCACCGACCGAGTCGAGCAGCGCGGTTCCCGAGAGCGGCCCCTGCATCACCCGCTGGTAGAGACGGAGCACGTAGACCGCCGCCAGCACCATCCCGATGGTGGCGAGTATCGCGAACACCGGTCGGGTGGCGAAGGAACCGATCAGCACGAGGAACTCGCTGATGAACGAGTTGGTTCCCGGCAGCGACAACGTGCTCAGTCCCGCGATCAGCAGCATCCCGGCCAGCACCGGGGTCACACGCGCCATGCCGCCGTAGTCGGCGATCCTGCTGGAACCGCCGCGCGCGATGATCATTCCGATCACCAGCACCAGCATCCCGGTGGCGATGCTGTGGTTGACCATGTAGGAAGCCGCGCCAACCTGCGCCTGCGAGGTGAAAGCGAAGATCCCCAGCGCGATGAATCCGAAGTGGGCGATCGAGACGTAGGCGATGAACCGTTTGAGGTCGGTCTGGCCGAACGCCTGCAGCGAGCCGTAGAGCACGCCGATCACGCCCAGCGTGAGCACCAGCGGTGCCAGCATCTGGGACGCCTCGGGAGCCAGCGGCAGGCTGTAGCGCAGGAATCCGAAGGTCCCCACCTTGTCCAGTACTCCCACCACGATCACAGCAACGCCGATGGGGGCCTGCTCGGTGGCGTCGGGCAGCCAGGTGTGCAGCGGAACCAGTGGTGCCTTGATGGCGAACGCCGCGAAGAAACCGAGGAAGATCCACACCTGCACCGAGGTCGGCGCGTCGGCGAGCACTCCGCGCAGCGTGGCCCAGTCGAAGGTTCCCTGCCCGGTGACGCTCGCCGCGTAGGAGTAGGCCCCGATGGCCGAGGCCAGCATGATCAGTCCACCGAGGAAGGAGTACAGGAAGAACTTCACGGCCGCGTACTGCCGCCTGCTGCCGCCGTAGCCGCCGATCAGGAAGTACATCGGGATCAGCATGATCTCGAACAGCACGTAGAACACGAACAGGTCGGTGGTGGCGAACACCGCCACGGTCAGTGCCTGCTCGACGAGCAGCAACGCGAAGAAGCCACCCCGGCTGCGCTCGGCTGGGAGCCGTTCCCGCCAGCTGAATCCCAGCACCAGCGGCATCAGCAGCGCGATCACCGCGACCATGACGAGCGCGATGCCGTCCAGCCCGAACGAGAGGCTTATGCCGTACTGGGGGATCCACTCGACGGAGCCGTTCAGTTGCAGCCTGGCCCCGCCGGGCTGGTAGCTCAGCCAGGCCACCGCCGCGAGCACCAGTTCGACCAGCGAGAAGCCCAGGGCTACCGGTTTGGCCACGCGTTCGTTGCCGCGCAGCAGCGCCACGACGATCGCGCCGAGCAGCGGCAACAGAATCAGCGCGAGGAGCAGGTTCATCGCGTCTCCTCTTCTCCGGCTATTTCGCGGGAATTCGCACAGCGGGTCGTCATGGGGTTCCCACCGAGAGCAGGGCGGCCACCAGCAGGACGCCGCCGACCAACATGGACATCGCGTAGGACCGGACGAAGCCGGTCTGCCAACGCCGCAGCACCTGCGAGGCGGCGCCGAGGGTCGTGGCGACCCCGTTGACCGCGCCGTCGACACCGACCCGGTCGAACCGCGCCAGCCCGTCGGCCAGCCCCACGGTCGGACGCACCGCCACCGCGCGGTTCAACGCGTTGCCGTAGAGATCCGCACGGGCCGCGCGCACCAGCGGCGAGACCCGGGACGGTGCGGTTTCGGGAACGGGACGGCGCCCCACGGCCAGCCAGGCCACCAGCACACCGAGTGCGGAGAACCCGAGCGTGAACACCGGGATCACCGAGTGCGGCAGCACCGTGTGTCCCTCGTGGAGTTCACCGAGGGCGGGGCTCAGGAAGTGCACCAACCGCTCGCCGCTGGTGAACAGGAAACCCGCTGCCACCGAGCCGACGCCGAGCACGATCATGGGCCCGGTCATCACCGCCGGCGACTCGTGGGGGTGGAACTCACCGCCGTCGGAGGCCGTCCGGTGTTGCCAGCGCCGTTCACCGAAGAAGGTAAGCAGCATCAGGCGGGTCATGTAGAAGGCGGTGAGCCCGGCACCGAGTACCGCCGCACCGCCGAGCGCCCAGCCCTGCCAACCGGGCTCGCCGAAGGCCGCCGCGATGATGGCTTCCTTGGAGTAGTAGCCGGAGAGGAAGGGGAAACCGATCAGCGCGAGGTAGCCGACCGCGAAGGTGGCGAAGGTGATCGGCATGTAGCGGTAGAGCCCGCCGAACTTGCGCATGTCGACCTCGTCGCGCATGCCGTGCATCACCGAGCCCGCGCCGAGGAACAGTGCAGCCTTGAAGAAACCGTGCGTGAGCAGGTGCATGATTCCCAGCGCGTAGCCCGCCGGACCCAGTCCGACGGCGAGCATCATGTAGCCGATCTGGCTGACCGTGGAGTAGGCCAGCACCTTCTTGATGTCGTCGTAGGCGCAGCCGATCACGCAGCCGACCAGCAGGGTGACCGCTCCGACGATCGCGACCACCAGCTGACCGGTCTCGGTCATGGTGTAGAGCGGGTTGGCCCGCGCGATCAGGTAAACCCCCGCGGTGACCATGGTGGCCGCGTGGATCAGCGCCGAGACCGGTGTGGGGCCCTCCATCGCGTCGGGCAACCACGCCTGCAGCGGCACCTGGCCGGACTTGCCGCAGGCTCCCAGCAGCAGCAACAACGAGATGGCCAGCACCGTTCCAGTCGAGAGTTCCCCGGCGCGGGCGAACACCTCGGAGTACTGGGTGGTGCCGAGCCTGGCGTACAGCAGGAAGATCGCCAGTGCCAGTCCGACGTCGCCGACCCGGTTCATCACGAAGGCCTTGGTGGCCGCCCCCGCGGCGCTGGGACGCTGCTGCCAGAAACCGATGAGCAGGTAGGAGGCCAACCCGACGCCCTCCCAGCCGAGGTAGAGGGTCACGAAGCTGTTGCCGAGCACCAGGATCAGCATCGCCGCCACGAACAGGTTCAGGTACCCGAAGAAGCGGCGCCGCTCGGTGTTGCCCCGCCCGACGCGTCCCTGCTGGTCGTGGGCCATGTAGCCGATCGAGTAGATGTGGATCAGCGCGCCGACCCCGGTGATCAGCAGTACGAAGACCAGCGACAGCGGGTCGATGCGCAGCCCGAAGTCGACCTGCAGGGAGTTGACGGGGATCCAGGAGAACAGGTGCAGCGAACGCGCGGCCTGTTCCGCTCCTCCCACGGAGGTGAACAGTGCCAGGGCGTAGCCGAAGGAGGCGATCACCGTGGCGCAGCCCAGCAGGTGTCCCCACCCGTTGGCGCGCCTGCCCGCCAACAGCAGCACCGCGGCACCGAGCAACGGAATCGCGATGATCAGCCACGCATTGTTCTGAATCGCTCCCTGAGCGGCCTGTACCGGCTCCGGAGCGGCCAGCATGGAGGTTGTCACGCCGTCTTCCAATCCGTTCCGTTGGTCCATTCGCTGTGCGTTTCGTTCCGTCGGGCTAGTACTTCAGGAGGTTGGCGTCGTCGACGGAGGCCGATCGGCGGGTGCGGTAGACGGACATGATGATGGCCAGCCCGACCACGACCTCGGCCGCGGCGACGACCATCACGAAGAAGGCCATGGCCTGCCCGTCGATCGATCCCTCGATACGCGCGAACGTCACCAGCGAAAGGTTGACCGCGTTGAGCATCAGCTCCACGCACATGAACAGCACGATCGCGTTGCGGCGTATGAGCACGCCGACCGTGCCGATGGTGAACAGCAGCGCCGAAAGCAGCAGATAGTAGGTGGGGGTCACTTCCTGACCTCCTCGGGGGAACTCGAACCGGCGTCCGGGTGCGCGGTGTCGTCCGGGGACTGCGCGTCGTCCGGGGACCGCGGGTCGTTCCGGGACCCCGTGGAACCGTTGCTCCCGGTGTGACCGCCGGAGCCGTTCTTGCCGCCACCCTCGCCCGGCGTGCCGTCACCGGAACCGCCGTCGGGGGTCTCCTCCCCGCTCGAGTCCGAAGTGGACTCCGGCGTGCTCCGGCCGGTCCCGTGCTCCCGGTGGCCGGTTCCGGTCAGCGCGTGCGCGTCGGGCGGCGGGGCACTGCCGGAGACCGCGTCCCGGTCGGGGCGCAGCCGTTCCACGGGAGTGTTGTCCAGGATCTCGGACAGCGAGTCCTCCGCGACGGAGCCGTCCGGCAGCAGTGCCGGGGTGGCGACCGAGTTGGCCGTGGCGTAGACACCGGGTCCCGGCAGCGGGGACGGTCTGGCGTACCTCCCCTGGAACCTGGCCTCCACGGTTTCCCGCTGCGTCATGCGCGGCTTGCGGCCCTTGCCGCCGTAGGCCAGCACCATCGCCCCGATCGAGGCGGTTATCAGCAGCGCCGAGGTGAGCTCGAACGGGAACAGGTAGTCGGTGAAGATCACCTGCCCCAGGCCGCCGGCGGCCCCGCCGCCGGGTGACCACGGGTTCAGCGGCGCGGCGGGCACCACCGCGTCGAGCGAACGCGCCAGCCCGGCCACCAGCAGCACGGCCAGCGCCACCCCGAGCACACCCGCTGCCAGCCGCTGGCCGCGCAGCACCTCGACCACGGAGTCGGACGCGTCCCTGCCGACCATCATGAGCACGAACAGGAACAGCATCATGATCGCGCCGGTGTAGACGATGATCTGGGTGAAACCGAGGAACTGCGCGCTCTGGGCCATGTACAGCACCCCGAGGCTGAGCATGGTGAGCACCAGCCACAGCGCCGAGTGCACCGCGCTGCGCGCGAAAACCATCCCGAGCGCGCCCAGCAGTGCCAGCGGCCCGAGAATCCAGAACACCACCGTCTCTCCGGTGCCCACGACGCCCTGCTGCGCGGTCTGCGCGAGCGGCGTCCGCACGAGCACCTCGGTGGTAGCCGTCATGGTCATCACCGAACGGCCTCCTCGCCACCGGTCTCGACCGTGGTGCCGTCGGGTACTCCCTGCCCGCGGGCGAGTTCCGGTCCGTTGACGTAGTAGTCCTGCTCGTCCTCACCCAGCCGCATGTCGTGCGGGGGCTGTTCCATACCGGGCAGCAGCGGCGCGAGCAGGTCCTCCTTGGTGTAGATCAGGTTCTGCCTGTTGTCGTCGGCCGTCTCGTACTCGTTGGTCATCGTCAGCGCCCGTGTCGGGCACGCCTCGATGCACAACCCGCAGCCGATGCAGCGCAGGTAGTTGATCTGGTAGTCGAAGCCGTAGCGCTCACCGGGCGAGTACCGTTCGTCGTCGGTGTTGGTCCCGCCTTCCACGAAGATCGCGTCGGCTGGACACGCCCACGCGCACAGCTCGCACCCGACGCATTTCTCCAACCCGTCCGGATGCCGGTTCAACTGGTGCTTGCCGTGGAACCGGGGAGCCGGGATCTTCTTGACCTCGGGGTACTCCTCGGTCAGCACCGTTTTGAACATCTTGGACAGGGTGACGCCGAAGCCCTTCAGGGGATCAGTCATTCCCATCGGGTGCCTCCTTCGTTGAGCTGGTGGGCTCTTGCCCGGCTTCCGGCAGCCGGGATCGCGTACCCGTGGTGGCCGAAACCCTGGTCTCCCTGGGGGTTTCGGGGACCTTGAGGTCGAGTGGCGGCACGGGGTAGCCGCCGCCGGACAGCGGTGCCCGCGGTTCCTCCTGCTCCTCCTCCGGCGGTTTCCGGTCCGGTACGAGGAAGGCCACGATCAGCAGCAGCACCACGATGCCGCCACCGATGAACAGGAACTGCTGCGAGCCGAGCAGGTCGGCGTTGCGTATGCCCCGGATGGCGGTGACCGCGCAGATCCAGACCAGGCTGAGCGGCACCAGTATCTTCCAACCGAGGTTCATGAACTGGTCGTAGCGCAGCCTCGGCAGCGTGGCGCGCAGCCAGACGAACACGAACAGGAAGGCCAAGGTCTTGCCCAGGAACCACAGCACCGGCCACCAGCCGGTGTTGAGGACGCCGTCGCCGATCAGGTACAGCGGCCAGGGAGCGTGCCAGCCGCCGAGGAACAGCGTGGTCGCCAGGGCCGAGACGGTGACCATGTTGATGTACTCGGCCAGGAAGAACAGCGCGAACTTCAGCGAGGAGTACTCGGTGTGGAACCCGCCGACCAGCTCGGACTCGGCCTCCGGCAGGTCGAAGGGTGCCCGGTTGGTCTCGCCGACCATCGCGACGGCGTAGACCAGGAAGCTGAACGGCAGCAGCGCGAAGAACCAGCCGTTCTGCTGCGCGGCCACGATTCCCGAGGTGGAAAGCGTTCCCGAGTAGAGGATGACCGCGATGAACGAGAGTCCCATCGCGATCTCGTAGGAGATAACCTGCGCGGCGGAGCGCAGCGCGCCGAGCAGTGGGTAGGGGGATCCGGAAGACCAGCCGGCCAGCACGATGCCGTAAACCCCGACGGCGGCGCAGGCCAGCACCACGAGCAGGCTGACCGGCAGTTCCACCAGCTGTAGCGCGGTGGGCTCGCCGAAGATGGTGACTTCGCCGCCGATCGGGATGACCGAGAAGGCGACCAGCGCCGGGGTGGCCGAGATGACCGGCGCGAGGATGTAGATCCACTTGTCGGCCATCACCGGGCGGATGTCCTCTTTGAACGCGAGCTTGAGCCCGTCGGCCAACGACTGCAGCATCCCGAAGGGTCCGGCGCGGTTCGGCCCGGGCCGCTGCTGCATCCTGCCGATGACCCTGCGCTCGGCCCAGATGGTCAGCAGCGTCATGACCACCAGGAAGGCGAACGTGGCCACGACCTTGATCAGGATGAGCCAGATGGGGTCGTCGGAGATCAGCCGTGCCGTCTCGTTCATGCGACACCCCCGTCGGTGCCGGTGTGGCCGTTGCCGTTCGGACCGTGCCCGGCGGCGCCGAGACCGCCCGCGCCGTGACCGTTGGCGCCGTCGTCGTGACCGTTGGCGCCGTGGCCGTTGGTCACCGCCGCCGAGACCGCCTCCCCCGCCGCGGTTTCATCCGGTTCCGGGCTTTTCGGCCCACCACCGGGCGGGGGCAGTGGACCGGCCGCGAGACCGACCACCGTGCCGTGCCCAGCCCCGAGCACGCTCTGGACCTTGGCCGGTCCGGAGTTGCCCGGCAACCAGACCACGCCGTCCGGCATCTCGACGATCTCGGACTCCAGCGCGACGGTTCCCCGCTCGGTGCTGACGCGGACCGGCTGGTGCGGTTCGATGCCGAGCCGCCGCGCGGTGTCCCGGGAGATCCGCGCCACGGGTGGCCGGGCCGTACCCGCGAGATTCGGTTCGTCGTGCTGCATCGAACCGTTGTCCAGCAGGTGTCGCCAGCTCGCCAGCAGCGCTTTGTCCCCGACCGGTTCGTCGACCGGCTCGGCCGGTATGTCCGGGGGCTTCGGCCGGGCTCCGGGGTTCGCACCCAACCGTTGGATCTCGGCGGCCACCGCCGCCGGGGTCTGAGTGAACAGGTCCACGTCCATCTCCACCGCGAGGGTGTCCAGCACCCGGCAGTCCGGCAGCGCGCCGGTGCCCTCGATGGTGATCTCGAACTCGCGGGGACGTCCCTCCCAGTTCAGGAAGGTGCCGGACTTCTCGACCGTGGGCGCGATGGGAAGCACCACGTCGGCGTGCTCGGTCACGCCGGAGGGGCGCAGTTCGAGGCTGACTACGAACCCGGCCGACCGGAGCGCGCGACGCGCCTGCTCGGGGTCCGGCAGATCGTCGGGATCGACCCCGCCAACCAGCAGGCCGGACAGCTCACCGGACTCCGCCGCGGCGAGGATGCCGTCGAGCTCCCGGCCGGGGATGCTGGGCAGGCTTCCCTCCGGGACACCCCATGCCCGCTCGATCCCCGAGCGCACCACCGAGTCGGAGACGGGTCGGCCGTTGGGAAGCAGCGTCGGGAGCGTCCCCGCCTCCACCGCACCGCGTTCCCCGGCACGGCGCGGGATCCAGGCGATGCCCGCGCCGGTGCGTTCGGCCACCCGCATCGCTGCGGTGTAGACACCGGAAACCTGGGAGCACCGCTCGCCCAGCAACAGGACGGCACCCGGCTCGGACAGCGCCTGTTCCACTTCGGGCGGTAGTTCGTACAGCGCGGCGGCCTCCCCGCCCGGCAGGCAGGGCAGCAGTCCCCCGCTGTGGATGGGGCTGCCGGAGTCGACGATGTCGGTGGTCTTCTCCACACCGGGCGAGTCCCACTGTCCGAGGTGGAACACCCTGGTGCTCCCGTCGCGGGCGGCCTTGCGCAACCGGAGGAAGACGATGGGCGACTCCTCCTCGGGCTCGAAAGCCACGCACAGCACCGTGGGGGCCGCTTCCAACGAGGAGTAGCTGACGCCGTCCTCCGGCCCGGTTCCGACCACCGAGGCACCCAGGAAGTCGAGCTCCTCGGTGGAGTGCGGCCTGGCGCGGTGATCGATGTCGTTGGTGCCCAGCGCCATCCGGGCGAACTTCCCGTAGGCGTAGGCGTCCTCGCGGGTGAGCCTGCCTCCGGGCAGCACCCCGACGCCGCGCGAGTCGCGCGCGGTGAGCAGCCCGTCCGCCGCACGGCGCAGCGCCTCGGTCCAGGAGGTCTCCCGCAGCTCACCCGACTCCGCGTCCCGCACCATCGGGCGGGTGAGCCGGTCGCTGGCGGTCGCGTACCGGAACGCGAAGCGCCCCTTGTCGCAGTTCCACTCCTCGTTGACCTCGGGGTCCTCACCCGCCAGCCTGCGCATCACCTTGCCGCGGCGCCAGTCGGTGCGCTGCGAGCAGCCCGAGGCGCAGTGCTCGCAGACACCCGGGGTGGACACGAGGTCGAACGGGCGGGAGCGGAATCGGTAAGCCGCGCTGGTGAGCGCTCCCACTGGGCAGATCTGAATGGTGTTACCGGAGAAATAGGACTGGAACGGCTGCTCCTCGCCGATGCCGATCTGCTGCGTGGCGCCGCGTTCGAGCAGTTCGATGAACGGGTCACCGGCGATCTGCTTGGAGAACCTGGTGCAGCGCTGGCAGAGCACACAGCGCTCCCGGTCCAGCAGGATCTGCGAGGAGATCGAGACGGGTTTGGCGAAGGTGCGCTTCTTGTCCACGAACCGCGACTCGCTGCGCCCGTGCTTGAGCGCCTGGTTCTGCAGCGGGCACTCCCCGCCCTTGTCGCAGACGGGGCAGTCCAGCGGGTGGTTGATCAGCAGCAGCTCCATCACACCCTGCTGGGCCTTGTCGGCCACCTGCGAGGTCTGCTGGGTGTTGACCACCATCCCGTCGGCCACCGCCGTGGTGCAGGAGGCCGCGGGTTTGGGCATCGGTTTGCCGTTGACCTCGACCTCGACCAGGCACTGCCTGCAGGCACCCGCCGGGTCGAGCAGCGGGTGGTCGCAGAACCGGGGAATCACGATGCCCAGCCGCTCGGCGGTACGGATCACCAGCTCGCCCTTCGGGGCGTCGACCTCGATACCGTCGATGGTCAGCCGGACGTGTCCTTCCGGTACCGGACGGGACTGCGCGGTGTCGTTTCCGGACGCGGATGCCACCGTCATCGGGCCACTCCTGCCAGTGCGGGTTCCTCTGTCGTGTCGTGCCCGCGGTTGCTCTCGCACAGGGCGAGGAACTCTTCGCGGAAGTACTTGATGCCGCTGGTGATCGGGCTGACAGCGCCGTCACCCAGCGCGCAGAACGAACGGCCGAGCACGTTGTCGCAGACGTCGAGCAGCGTGTCGATGTCCTGCTCGGTGCCGTGCCCGTCCACCATTCGCTCCAGCACCTGCGCCAGCCAGAAACACCCCTCGCGACACGGGGTGCACTTGCCGCACGACTCGTGCTCGTAGAACTGGGTCCACTTCATCACCGCCCAGGGCACGGAAACCGTCTCGTTGAAGATCATCAACGCGGTGGTGCCCAGCATGGATCCGGCCTCGGTAGCCCCCTCGAAGTCGAGCGGCACGTCGAGGTGGTCGGCGGTGAACAGCGGGGTGGAGGAGCCGCCCGGAGTCCAGAACTTCAGCGGGATCCCGTCCTTCATGCCGCCCGCCAGTTCCAGCAGTTCCCGCAGCGTCGTGCCCAGCGGAGCCTCGTACTGCCCGGGACGTTCCACGTGCCCGGACAGCGAGAAGATCTTCGGCCCGGGGGACTTCTCCCGCCCCATGGCGCGGAACCAGTCCGAACCGCCGTTGACGATGTAGGGCACCGAGGCGATCGTCTCGACGTTGTTCACGGTGGTGGGAGACGAGTACAGCCCCGCCTGCGCGGGGAAGGGCGGCTTCAACCTGGGCTGGCCGCGCTTGCCCTCCAGCGAGTCGAGCAGCGCGGTCTCCTCGCCGCAGATGTAGGCACCGGCTCCGGCGTGCACCACCATGTCCAGGTCGAACCCGGAGTCCAGGATGTTCTTGCCGAGGTAGCCCGCGTCGTAGGCCTCGCGCACCGCGTGGTGCAGCCTGCGGATGCAGTGCAGCGCCTCGCCGCGCACGTAGATCATGCAGGTGCTCGCCCGCATCGCGTAGGCGGCGATGACGCAGCCCTCGATCAGCGAGTGCGGGTCGGCCATCATCAGCGGGACGTCCTTGCACGTCCCCGGTTCACCCTCGTCGGCGTTGATCACCAGGTAGTGCGGCCGGGAACGGTCCTTGGGCATGAAGCCCCACTTCACTCCGGAGGGGAAACCCGCGCCTCCCCTACCGCGCAGTCCCGCGGTCTTGACCAGTTCGATGAGCTGGTCGGGATCGGCCGAGAGCGCGGTGCGCAGCGCGGTGTAGCCCTCCAGCTGCTCGTAGGTGCGCAACGACCAGGACTCCGGGGACAGCCAGCGCCGGGTGAGCACGGGAGTCAGCGGACTCACCGCGGCCCGTTCCGGGGCGCTGCCGTCTGATGCGTTCGCTTCGGTCATCGCCTGCCCTCACTTCTTCTCCGGGATGGGCGGAAATTCGACCTCGTCGGGCATCGGTGGTGCGTTCCAGCCCTGTTCACGGGCGAGCTCGGCACCGCGCACCGTCTCGGGGGCCGCGGCCGACGACTCGGCGGCCTCCTCCGCGCCGGGCCCGTCGAAGAACCCGGCGAGCTGGCGCTCGGTGTCCCGGAAGTCGGTCAACGGCGCGCCACGGCTTGGCAGTGGCCGTTCACCGCGCCGCAGCGCCCGAACCGTCTCCAGCGCGCTCTCGGCCGTCTGGTTGTCGAAGTACTCGTAGTTGACCTGCAGCACCGGTGCGAAGTCGCAGGCCGCCAGGCACTCGGCGTGTTCCAGCGTCACCGACCCCTCGGCGCCGGGGGTGCCCGCGGTCTCCTCGTGTCCGGCGCCCAGTTCCTCGGACAGCGCACGGTAGATGCCGTCGCCGCCCATCGCGGCGCACAGCGTGTTGGTGCACACGCTGACCAGGAACTGCCCGCACGGTTGCCGCTTGTACATCGTGTAGAACGTGGCGACCGCGTTGACCTCGGCGGTGGACAGCGCGAGCTGCTCGGCGCAGAACCGCATTCCCTCGGCGGTGACGTGCCCCTGCACCGACTGCACCAGGTGCAGCATCGGAAGCAGCGCCGAGCGGGACTCGGGATAGCGCTCGATGATGCTTCGCGCCTCGGCCCGGACGCGTTCGCCGAACACCGCCTCCCCAGCCGCGGCTTGCTCCGCCGACTCGGCCGGGGACTGCCCACCGGGGGTGAGCACGTGCTCGGTGGTCGTGTAGTCGAACTGCTCGGTCATCTAGCGGTCCACCCCACCCATCACAGGATCGATCGAGGCCACGACGGCGATCACGTCGGCGACGAGCCCGCCTTCGGCCATCGCCGGGAACGCCTCCAGATTCACGAAGCTGGGGTCACGGACGTGCACCCGCATCGGGCGGGTACCGCCGTCCGAAACGTGGTGGTAGCCCAGCTCGCCCCTGGGAGCCTCGACCGGCGTGTACGTCTGGCCCGGCGGGACGTCGAATCCCTCCGTGACCAGCTTGAAGTGGTGGATCAGCGACTCCATCGACTGACCCATGATCTTGCGGACGTGGTCCAGCGAGTTGCCCATGCCGTCCGGCCCGATGCTCAGCTGGGCGGGCCAGGCGATCTTGGGGTCGTCGACCATGACCGGCCCGGGCTCCAGCTTGTCCATGCACTGCCGGATGATCCGCAGCGACTGCCGGATCTCCTCCACCCGCAGCAGGAACCGCGAGTAGCAGTCGGCATCGGTGCTGGTGGGAACCTCGAAGTCGAACTGCTCGTAACCGCAGTAGGGCTCGACCTTGCGCAGGTCCCAGGCCAGTCCGGCCGAACGCAGGATCGGACCGGTGGTGCCCAGCGCCAGGCAGGCGTCCAGCGGCAGGTAACCGACGCCCTTGAGGCGTTGTTTCCAGATCGGCTGGCCGCTGAACAGCTTGTCGTAGTCGGGCAGCCGGTTCTCCATGACCTTGCAGAACTCCAGGACCTTCTCCCTGGAGTTCTCCGGGATGTCCTGGGCGACCCCGCCCGGCCGGATGAAGGCGTGGTTCATCCGGAGCCCGGTGAGGAACTCCAGCAGGTGCAGCACCTCTTCGCGGTCGCGGAACCCGAAGGTCATGCCGGTGGTGGAACCGAGTTCCATCGCGCCGGTGGCCAGGAAGACCAGGTGCGAGGAGATCCGGTTGAGCTCCATCAGCAGCACCCGGATCGTCTCCGCGCGTTCCGGTGCGGACACCCGCAGCAGCTTCTCCACGCCCAGGGAGTAGGCGGTCTCGTTGTGCAGCGGGGCCAGATAGTCCATCCGCGTGACGAACGTGACGCCCTGGGTCCAAGTGCGGTACTCGGTGTTCTTCTCGATACCGGTGTGCAGGTAGCCGATCACCGAGCGGGCCTTGGTGACGGTCTCGCCCTCGAGCTCCAGGACCAGCCGCAGCACGCCGTGGGTGGAGGGGTGCTGCGGCCCGAGGTTGATGACGACGCGCTCCTCCTGCTGCGTGTCGTCCAGGAAGTCCTCCCAGTCACCTCCGGTGACCGTGTAGACCCTGCCCTCCGTGGTCTCCCGGGCGGAGGCGGCGAACGGGTCGCCACCGGACCGATCACCGCCGGACCCGTCACCACCCGGTCGGGAACCGGTGGGGGTTTCGGCGTCGATACTCATGCTGCCTCCTCGAACAGCGCGACCGCCCGGCTCCGAGTCCGGAGGCCGCACCCGATGGATCCAGGCCCGCTCACGTGTAGGACCTGCGCTGGTCGGGCGGTGGAACCTCGGCTCCCTTGTACTCCACCGGGATGCCACCGAGCGGGTAGTCCTTGCGCTGCGGGTGGCCGTCCCAGTCGTCCGGCATGAGGATCCGCGTCAGGGCCGGATGGTCGTCGTAGACGATGCCGTACATGTCCCAGGCCTCCCGCTCCTGGAAGTCGGCCGTCGGATAGACGTCGACCACCGAGGGAACGTGCGGGTCGGCCACGTCCACGGCGACCTCGACGCGGATCCGACGCCGGTAAGTCAGCGAGGTGAGATGACAGACCGAGTGCAGCCGCTGCGGCACCTCGGGACCGTAGTCCACCCCGGACAGACTGCTGCAGAGCTCGAACCGCAGCGCTGGCTCGTCGCGGAACGTCCGGCAGATCTCGACCAGATGCTCCCGATCGACGTAGAAGGTGATCTCGCCGCGGTCCACGGTGATCCGCAGTACCGCCGAGTCCGGGATACCGCGCCGCTTCATGCCCTCGAACAGCTCGTCGGCCACCTCGTCGAACCAGCCCCCGTAGGGCCGTTCCGCCTCCGGTGGCACGTAGGCGGGCACCCGGAGACCGCCGTAGCCCGAGGTGTCCCCGCTTCCGGTCACACCGAACATGCCCTTCCGGGCGCGGCCCGCCACCATCCGCTCGGTGGCCGCCTCCTCCGTGGGACCGGTGTGCTCGGCCGCCGTCTCCGGGAGTCCCCCGCTGGATTCGTCACCGCTCATCGCCGAATCACCTGCCCGCCGTCGTCTCGTTCGGTTCCGCGCGGCCGCGGGAGTCACCGGGCGGCAAACTCTCGATCCCGGCGGCGCCCAGCTCGCCCTCCGCGCCCATCTCGCGGCGCTGCGCGTCCTGCTGCCGCTCGGCCATGCGCCGCTTGGAGCCGCTGCGGGGTGCGTACTTCTCGGAGGAGGCGGGCAGTTCCGTGCGGTGCCCCTGCTCCAGCTGCTCGGCCGCGCGCTTGCCGTTGATGGGCTCGTCCATGACCTTGGCGTGCAGCTTGAGGATCGCGTCGAGCAGCATCTCCGGGCGCGGCGGACAGCCGGGCAGGTACATGTCCACCGGAACCACGTGGTCCACGCCCTGCACGACCGCGTAGTTGTTGAACATCCCGCCGCTGGAGGCGCAGACCCCCATCGCGAGCACCCAGCGGGGCTCGGGCATCTGGTCGTAGATCTGCCGCAGCACCGGGGCCATCTTGTTGGTGACCCGACCGGCGACGATCATCAGATCGGCCTGCCGGGGCGTGGCCGAGAACCGCTCCATCCCGAACCGGGCGATGTCGTAGCGGGAACCACCCACGGTCATCATCTCGATGGCGCAGCAGGCCAGCCCGAACGTGGCGGGCCACATCGAGGTCTTACGAGTCCAGTTGACGAGTTTTTCCACATTAGCCAGCAGGATGCCGTTGGGCAGGCTTTCCTCAAGCCCCATCTCGGCACTCCTTCCCACGAGTCGCCCCGGTGAACGGGGCACCACCGATCCCGACGCGCCCGCACCGGGCGGCTGTCGTAGTCACTTCGCCGGTCAGTTCCAATCGAAACCACCACGCCGCCACACGTAGAGATCGGCGAAACCGAAGGTCAGAATGAACAGAATCACCGCGACCACGCCGTAGAGCCCGAGAGCGTCCGCGGAAACGGCGTAGGGGAACAGAAAGACCATCTCGATGTCGAAGAGGATGAACATCATGGCCGTCAGGTAGTAGGCGACCGGCATCCGGCCACCGCCACCGACCGGCTGCGGCGAGGGTTCTATCCCGCACTCGTAGGCGTCGAGCTTGGCCTTGTTGTACCGACGCGGACCGACCAGCGGCGCGATCGCGACGGAGAACGCGGCGAAGCCGAACGCCAACGCGAACATCAGCACCAGCGGGATGTAGGGATCCAGCACTGTGCCTGCCTCCTTAATCCAGTTCCCGCTACGCCCCGAGCGAGCTCGGCGACCACACTCAGCACTTTATGCGCCCGGTTGTACGCACCTCGTATTGAGGTGAACCTAACTTTATGAATTACGGCACAAAGTCGCCGAAATCTGATCAGACGGGCGCCCTCAGGCGCTAGGTGTGAGCCGAGTAGTGGTACTTATCACACGGTCCACGGCGTCACCTCCCCTGCTGTCGTAGAGGTTGGCCAGCAGCTTGAGCACGAAGCGCATCAGCGACTTGCGGGGGAGTCCGTACTTGGTGGCGGTGCGCATCACCGTCGGATGACCGATGATCTTGCTGAACAGGTTTCCCATCCGGAAGTAGCCGCCCAGCGACTCGGCGACGGCACCGGGGTAGCGGGCCAGCGCGCGTTCCCTGGCCGCGGCGTCCGTACGAGACCTCGCCTGGATCACGCACTCGGCTGCCAACCGGGCCGCCTCCATCGCGTAGGCGATCCCCTCGCCGTTGAACGGGTTGACCATTCCGCCGGAGTCGCCGACCAGCAACAGGCCGGAGCTGTAGTGCGGCATCCGGTTGAACCCCATCGGCAGCGCGGCACCGCCGATCCTGCCGGTGGCGTTGGCCTCCCGAAGTCCCCACTCCTCCGGGGTGCCGTCCAACCAGGTGCGGAGCAGCGCACGGTAGTCAGTCTTGCCGTACGCCTTCGAGGTGGACAGCACACCCAGCCCCACGTTGACGGTGCCGTCGCCCATGCCGAAGATCCAGCCGTAGCCGGGCAACAGCTCGGCGCCCTTCGGATTCGAGTTGTTCCAGAGCTCCACGTGCGACTCCAGGTAGTCGTCGTCGGCTCGTGGGCTCTCGTAGTAACGCCGGACGGCCACCCCCATCGGGCGGTCCTCCCTGCGCTGCAGGCCCATGGACAGCGCCAGCCTGCCGGAAACCCCCTCACAGGAGATGACCAGCGGGGCCCGGTAGCTGACCTCGGCGCGCTCCGGTCCGGACTTGGCGTGCACGCCGGTGATACGACCGGTTCGCTCGTCGGTGATGGCCTCGGTCACCGAGGTCCGCTGCACCAGCCTCGCTCCCGACCGCTGCGCGTGGCGTATCAGCAGGTCGTCGAAGTCGTTCCTGGGCCGGACGACGCCGTAGGGCGGGTACTCGGCCAGTTCCGGCCAGTCCATTTCCAGCCGCACGCCGCCCCCGACGACCCGGAGTCCCCGGTTGTGCAGCCAGCCCGCTTCCGGGCGGGTGTCCACCCCGAGGTCGATGAGTTCCTTTACCCCGCGCGGTGTGATTCCGTCGCCGCACACCTTCTCCCGGGGGAAGGCGCTCTTCTCCAGGACGAGAACGTCCAGCCCCGCCTTGGCGAGATAGGTGGCTGCGGTGGCCCCCGCCGGTCCCGCTCCGACGACGATGACCTCGGCGTCGTCGGTGGCCCGGCCTCGGATGGGGGTGGTTGTCATGGTGCTCCTTGTCCAGCCTTGCTGTTCGGATCGACGTCGTTCCCCTCCGATGATCCCGGCGGAACACGCCGCCGCACCGCCCGAGCGACATCGGCGACCTTGTGAATAAGTTCACTAACGAGTCTAGGACGGACATCCCGCGCGATCGAGACATCGCGAGCGAAAGAAACTCACGGGCGCGGCGGAAGTCGCGCGGGAGGCGCGAACGCGGGCAGGCGCGGGACACGGCATCGTCCGCCCGAAGCAGTGGCGGTCACTGCTTCCTTCGGGGGATTCGACTACGCTGTTCGGGCGGCGTCGATTTCTCGCGAAATCGCCGCCGCAGCGCGGCTGCCGGGGTGTCGATTTCTCGCGAAATCGCCGCGCCGCCACGCCGCGGAGCCGAGCTCCCACCACCCTCGCAGGGCGCACCCCGACCACTCCCGCGATCGGCACCGCCGCGGGTTCTCCCGTGCGGCTCTCGCGAGGACGCCGGAGACGTTGTGTAGTACCTACCCGATGTCTCCGGAACCGCAGCGAGAGCCGTGCGAGAGGTTCCGCCGAGTGAGCAGTCGAAGCAACCCGGCCGGAAGAGTTCGATCAGTAAGGTTTGCGGGCGTGGTGCAGGGCTACGATTCCTCCGGTGAGATCCCGCCAGGCCACCTCGGACCAGCCGGAGCGGGCGATCGTAGCGGCGAGCTCCCGCTGATCGGGCCAGGCGAGGATCGACTCGGCCAGATAGACGTAGGCGTCCGGATTGCTGGCGACGGTCCGTGCGGCCGGCGGAACCGCGCGCAACGCGAGGTTGCGATAGACGGCGCGCAACGGCCTGTTGGTGGGGGTGGAGAACTCGCAGATCACCAGCCTGCCACCGGGACGGACCACGCGGGCCATCTCCCGCAGCCCGGCCTCGGTGTCGGCCAGGTTCCGCAGTCCGAACAACATGGCGACTCCGTCGAAGGCACCATCGGCGAACGGGAGCCGCAGCGCGTCGGCGGCCACCATCGACAACTCCCGGTGCTCCCCGGCCGCGAGCATCCCCAGTGAGAAGTCGGCGGCCACGCAGTACGCACCACGCCGGGAGAACTCGGCGGTGGAGACGCCGGTGCCGGCGGCCAGATCCAGGATCCGCTCCTCGGGAGCGGGAGCGAGCGCCCGACGGGTGGCGTCCCGCCAGTGGCGGTCGAGCCCGAAGGAGAGCACCGTGTTGGTGCGGTCGTAGCCACGGGCGACGTCGTCGAACATCGCCGCTACCGCACGGGGGTTCCTGTCCAGGCCGGCACGAGACACACCCGCACTTTACTAGTAGGAGTCGGCGACCCGGTTTCCGCAGGTGTCCACTCGGCGGAACCTCTCGCACGGCTCGTGAGCGGGTGCCCCGACATCGGGTAGCGACCTGCACAACGTCTCCGGCGTCGTAACGGCGCGGCGATTTCGCGAGAAATCGACGGTGGCCGGGCCGAGTGGTGGTGCCCGCGATCCGGTGCCGCCGCACCGTGGGCCCGGCGATTTCGCGGGAAATCGACGCCGCTACCACCGAAAGCGGTACCGCCTCCCGGGCTGAGCGATTAGAATCCCTCTCGGCCGATCGGACGTGGCACGCACCGCGTGCGGGCCAGTCGGCCCGGACCACTCCGCACCGCTGCGTACCCGCCCGGGATTCTTGACCGGAGCATCGCCGCGCGGCCACACGCAATTGGCCTGCCGGTTACCCATAGCGACCACAATGGTGCGGTATGAGTGTTTCGCCTCCCCCGAAGACCGGCCGTGCGGAACAGGCCCTGATCTCACGCGCCTTGGAGACCGCGGGGCGGCTGGCCAACGAAGCGGCCGATGTCATCACGGCAACGGCGGGACACGACACACCACCGTCGGAGCCGGACTCCCCCTTCGACTGGGTCACCGATGTGGGACGCACCCTGGAACGCCATACCCGGAGAATCCTGGCGGAGCACTTTCCGGGAATACCGGTGTACGGCGAGGAGTTCGACGCGGCCGCGTTGGGCGAGGGACAGGGCGGTTTCCGCTGGGTGGTCGACCCGGTGGACGGCACCGCGAACTACGTCGCCGGGGTGCCCTGGTGTGCCTACAGCCTGGCGATGCTCGACGCACAGGGCCCCGTGGTCGGTGTGGTGGCCGATCCCTACCGGGCGCAGATATACGCGGCCGCTCGCGACCGGGGGATGCGTGCGAACGGAAAACCGGTGCGGTTGACGGAATCGCGTTCCCCCAGAGCGAGCATCGTCTGCACCGAGTTCACCAGGTACGGCCCCTGGCGGGGTATGGACAGGTTCATAACCAACGCCGCTGCCGATCACGTGGGGGTTCGGGTTCTCGGGTCACCCGCGCTGGCGATCACGCAGGTGGCGCTCGGGCAGGCGGTGGCCGCCGTGCTTCCCTCCTACGGGGAGTGGGACGTGGCGGGAGCGCTGGCACTCGCCGTGGAGTCCGGGGCCAACGTGCTGGACAGCTACGGAAGGCCCGCCTCGCTGCCGCACGACGGTCTTCTGGTGGCCGCTCCCGGGGTCACCGAGACCGCGTTCGGCTGGTGGTGGCACGCATCGGGAGCGGACTGACCAACAGCCCACCGTTCAGGCCCGCGCCCTCACCAGCGAGGGCGTCTCAGGCGTTCCGCCCGAACCGGCCCTGCCCTCCAGGATCGCCGACATCGCGGGCAACAGGGGGAATCGCTCCCGCAACGCGGCTATTCGCCGCTGTGCGTGCTCCTGGTCGGCCCCCGCGGCCAGCTCGGCGACCACACCTGCCAACTGGTCTCCCAGTTCGGTGAACCGCGATACCGCCATCACGACACCGTCCTGAATCCTGCGGAGCGCCACGCGCCGTGTCGAATCGGCGGTGGCGCCCGGGGAGTCACCGGTGTCGAGCTCACGGGCGAGCTGCACCAGCGTTCGTACCGTGGGCAGCTCGGCGTCCATGCGGTAAACGACCTGCCGCAACCCGCGACGCACCGGTAGCGATGAGACCGTGTCGGCGGCTCGAACCGCCCGGTGCACGGCCTGCTCGCACCGGTTGAGTTCGCACAGCCACGCGTCTCGGTGCTCGGTCAGCGCGTGTTCGAGTCCGCCACGGGCGTCGGTGCTGGTGCCCGACGTGGTCTTCGGCGGCTCTTCGGGGACCGGAGGCGCGCTCGACGAACGTCGAGCCAACACCCCCAGGAGCACACCGAGCACGCCGGCGGCCAACGCCACGATCAGGTGCGTCCAGAATCCGCCCATTTCCCGCGGTGCCCTTCGCTCGAACTCCCCCTGGCCGTGTACCGGGGTTCCTCCTGACCGGAACGGATGGAACGCTCCGCTCCACGAGGACTCCCGAGGCGCGCACTACGCCACTCGAAGAGTGTGCCCGGAGAGCGGTCCGGTTCGCTTGGGGGAAAGTACTCAAATACCGACCGGCGGAATCCCCACCGGTTCTCGAATTCCCGACGGGCTCTCGGGCTCCGAACGGCCCTCAGGCCTCGACCGTCTCGTACTGCCGCATCTCGGCGAGCAGGAACTCCAGCGCGGTGGTGTGCACACCGGTGCGTCCCAGCGGCTCCACGTCGTCGTGGAAGACCCGCGCGTCGGGCGGTTCCAGTCGCGCCACCGAGAGCACCTCGTCGAGCAACGCCGCCACTTCGGTGCGCAGCCCGGCCGGATCCACCGCGAAGCCGAGGGCGGCCAGCCTGCGCTCCACGGGGTGTGGGACGAACAGTTCGCCGGTCATCGGCCAGACCCGGGCCAGCCCGGTGCTCATCCGCTCCCGCGAGGCGGACGTGCCGTCGCCGAGGCGGATGACCCACTGCGCGGCGTGATCGCGATGTCCGCGCACTTCCGGCAGCGCCACCCGCGCCAGTTCCGAGAGCACCGGATCACGGCTGGCGACGAGCTTGCCGAACAGGGCTGTTCGCCAGGCCGCGCAGACCATCAGCCTGGCGATGGAGACGGCGAAGTCCCCACCCGCTCCGGGACCGCAGTCGAGCTCGACGAGCCGGACGTTGCGGAACTCCTCCACCCCTCGTTCGTGCGCGAGCAGGTTCTCGTCACGCCCGCTGTCCTCCACGGTCGCGGCGCGGTGCAACAGCTCTCTGGCGTGGCCGAGCAACTCCAGCAACATGCCGACCTGGACGCAGTCCTCCTCCAGATCGGGGGAGTGCTGGCACCAACCGACCTGACGTCGTGCCAGCACGAGAGCGTCGTCGCCGAGCATCATGCAGTAGACCGAGAGGTCGGCCGCGGAAACATCGTCCGGAACCCCGCGATCCGTCGACGTCAGTGGAGTGCCCGCGGCCCGCACAGTCCAACGCTGCCGCTCACCGAGGGAATTGGAAATGCCTTCGGGCGTGGCGGTGCCCCCGCCTTCACGAGCTCCCCGCCGGTAGGGGAACCACCTCGGTGCGTCGCCGATTCCGGAAGTAACCATGGCCGCCCCCGTTCCGCCCCGGTCCGCTCGGCTCCGGTCCACTCAGCCCGAACCGCGGGATGTCACTTCGGCTGTCAGCGCTGGTTCGGCCGTCAGCACTGGTTCGGCTGTCAGCGCCGGGTCACACCGTCATTCTCCCACCGCAACGCGATACCCCCAATAGAGTGAAGAACAGTGGGGCGCCTCAAGCGCGGAGAGTGCGCCGCGTCAGCCAGTAAGCGGACAGCACGATCGCCCACAGCACCGCCAGCGCGCTGCCGACGGGCAGCAGCGCCACCGACATGTTCCTGCCCGCCACGCGCACCAGATCCGGGTTCCCCCTGTCGAACTCGACGCTGACCAGCTGCCCCTCCTGCAACCCCACGGGGTAGAGCACGCCGTTCGGCGGGGTGTACACCCGGCCACTGTCGGTGTTGAACCGGACCACGGTACGCAGGTAGGACTTCTCCACGACCTCGGCCGAGGCGGTTCCCATGTCCTGTTCGATGCTGCGATCGTCGATGTGGCAGGCCAGCAACAACGCCAGACCGAGGGCGGTGAAGAAACCACCCACCGCCAACACCAGCGACGGCGCGAGGCGCCGGAACCCGCGTGGAAACCACCGCGTTCCCGAACGGTTGTCGGCGCTGTTCGGTTCCGCGGTGCCGACCGTCCGCTCCGGTTGCGTCTCGCCAGTCACGACCAGTGATTGTAGTGCTCCCGGCGAGCCGGCCGGCGTTCCCGGTGGCAGCGGACGCCTCCGAGGTGGCGACGGGCACGCGCGAGGCGGGTGTCACCCGACAGAGTCGCAGGACACCTACCCTCGAAACGTGGACCACTTCCAGCAGAATCTGACTGTCCGCACACGTAGGGTTCCGTCTCCAGAGGGACACTACGATCTTTTGGACCTGTTGCCCGAAGGGATATCACCCGATTCGGGGCCGCTTTGCTGGACGCGACACGGTGAAGGGGTGGTCGGCTGGGGAGAAGCGCTGCGCATCGAGACGGAGCGCGAGGAGCGGTTCGTGGCGGCGGACGAGCGGTGGCAGCGGCTCGCGGCGCGGATGGAAGTCGACGACGAGGTGAGGCTGCCGGGGACGGGTCCGGTGGCCTTCGCCAGCATCGCCTTCGGCGACGATCCCGGGTCGTCGGTGCTGATAGTCCCCGAAGTCGTGCTCGGGCAGCGCGGCGGGGTGCGTTGGATCACCACCATCGGTGAGCACGACCGGCGGCTTTCCCGTGCCGCTCCCGCACGGGCTCCCGGAACCATCCGCTACAGCGACGGGGAGTTCCCCACCACGCGTTACCGGCAGGCGGTGGCCGAGGCGGTACGCCGAATGCGCGGCTCGACCGAGCTGAGCAAGGTGGTGCTGGCGCACGATCTGCTCGCCACCACCTCGGAACCGCTGAACTCGCGCTACCTGCTCGGCAACCTCGGCAGGCGCTACCCCGGGTGCTGGACGTTCGCGGTGGACGGGCTGGTGGGAGCCACGCCGGAATTACTGCTGCAGCGCAACGGCAACGAGGTGAGTTCCCGGGTACTCGCCGGGACGGCTTGGCCGCACGAGGGACGCACCCAGCGGCAGCTGATGTCGGAGTTGCTGGGCTCGGCGAAGAACCGCGGGGAGCACACTTACGCGGTGCGTTCACTGGCGGACGGGCTGGAGCCGTTCTGCAAGGAGCTGGACGTGCCCACCACTCCCGAGGTGCTGCGACTGCGCAACGTGATGCACCTGGCTTCGGACGTCTCCGGACAACTGGACCCGATGCTCGCGCAGAACGGCCACGCCGGGCTGCTGCGACTGGTGCAGTCGGTGCATCCCACGGCCGCGGTCGGCGGAACACCGACGGCGGGCGCGATCGAACTGATCGACGAGCTGGAGGAGATGAACCGGGAGCGCTACGCGGGACCGGTCGGCTGGGTGGACGCCGACGGCAACGGGGAGTTCGGTATCGCACTGCGCTGTGCACGGATCACGTGGCACTCCGGCGAGGGATCGCGGGCGCGGTTGTTCGCGGGCTGCGGCGTGGTCCCCGACTCCGATCCGGACACCGAGGTCACCGAGGCGGAGGCGAAACTTCTCCCCGTTCGGGAGGCTCTGGAAGGGGTGCGTTGAGCGCGGCTGTTCGTCGACGCCGAGCTTTCTTCCGCAGGGTGTTCACTCGTGCTCGGCTGGGCACGCGGCGCGTAGTTTCCGCAGCACCGCGTCCACGTCGTCGGCAGCCGCCCGGGGATCCGCTCGGTAGGCGATGACCAGTTTCTCGGCCACACGCTCGGGATCCTCACCGTTGAGCAGATCGCGCAACACCCGGGCTCCGGTCGTGTTGAGCTCTCCGGACATCTCGTCGTGCAACAACATCCTCTTCGGACCTCCACGAGCCCGCCCGGCCGACGATGCGGCTGTGCGAATCCTGGACTCCACACCGGACCGACCGGGTGCTTCCACTCGAACGCTAGCGAGGTCTCCGGTTCCCGCAAAGCCGCAGTACCGGAATTCACGCGAAGGTACGACTCGCACGACTGTGGAACGACACGAAAAACCATCCCCGCTCGCACCGAGCGAACGGGGACGGTGACGAGAGCAGCCGGTTCAGCCGCGGTTGTGCATTCCGGCCAGCAACTCGTGAGTGTGGTTCAGCTGCTCGACCGCCTTCGGCGCGGACGCGTCCGCGGTCCGCGCGGCGGCGCTCCGGGGAACCCCGGTCTCATTGCCCACCCGAGGTTTGCCCTCGCTGAACAACCACTTGTCGAAGAAGCCGTCCAGCCGCTGTCCGGAAACGCGTTCGGCGTGCTCGATGAACTCCGACACGGTGGCGTTGCCGCCCCGGTTCCGCTCGAACCAGGTTCGCACGGTGCGCAGCATCTTCGCGTCGCCGATCCGGTTCCGCAGGGCGTGCAGCGTCATGGCCCCACGGTTGTAGACCGAGGCGTGGAAGAGGTCCTCCTTGCCGGGGTCACCCGGCGTGACCTGCCAGAACGGCGAGTCGGCCGGGTACGACGAGTAGTAGTGGTCGAACAGCTCCTGGGCCGTTCCGTTGCCCTCGTGCTCGGCCCACAGCCATTCGGCGTAACTCGCGAAACCCTCGTTGAGCCAGATGCTCGACCAGTCGTCCAGCGCCACCGAGTCGCCGAACCACTGGTGCGCGAGCTCGTGGGTGACCACCGAGGTGTTGGAACCGATCCGGAAGAAGTTCGGGCTGTAAACGGGCCTGGTCTGGTTCTCCAGGGCGAATCCGAGCCCTTCGGCGGGCACCACACCGCCCTGGGTCTCGAACGGATACGGTCCGACGATTTCCGAGAGGAATTCCAGGATCTCGGGAGTGCGTTCCAGGCTGGCCTCGGCGGGCCCCTTGATGTCACCGAGCCCGTCGGCGTAGGCGGTGACCATCGGCTGGTCGAAGGCACCCTTCTTGCTGTGCACGTCGTACTGCCCGATGGCCAGGAACGCGAGGTAGGTGGCACTGGGGCTGGGCATGCGCCAGTTCCAGCGGGTCCAGTCACCCTGGCGGATACGAGCGGTCATCCTGCCGTTGGAGAGCACTTCGGTTCCGTTCGGCACGGCCACCGAGATGTCGAAGGACGCCTTGTCCGAGGGGTGGTCGCTGGCGGGGAACCACCACTCGGAGATCAGGGGCTGTCCGACCGCGACGGCACCGTTCTCGGTGCGCTTCCAGGGGGTCTGCCCGTCGACCTCCACCGTGGAGGGTTTGTCGGCATAGCTGACCACGAACGTGGCCAGGCTCCCCTCCGGCAGTGCTCGCTTCGGCGTGACCGTCACCTCGGTGGCACCCTGCCGCTCGACCCGCGCGGGCGCTCCGTTGACCCGCACGGACCGAATCTCGAGCGCGAAGTCCAGGTTGAACGAGTTCAGGTCCTCGGTCGGTTCGGCCACGATGGTCGTGGTGCCGCGCAGCAGGTCGTTCTCCGGCTGGTAGCGCAGCCGGATGTCGTAGTGGGACACGTCGTAGCCGCCGTTTCCCGCCTCCGGGTAGTACGAATCGCCGACGCCGGGTGCGCCCGCGCCGCCGGTCCCCGCCAGGGCCGGGGTCGCGAGAACCGCCGTCGCGGCGCAGGTGGCGACAGCGGTACGTAGCGCTCGTCTCCGCAACAAGTGACAACTCCTAACACGGTGCTCGATCCGGAACACAACCAGTGATCATACGCATACGAAGCGGGATCGGAGCGGATCAGCGGGCACCGGCCGAACATCGAACCGTGGGCGGTCCTGTCGGACCCCGGAGGCTCGGACACACAATGCGGGCATGCCGAACAGCACACGGGGAACCTCCCCGAGCGTCCGTCCGATCGGGAACACCGCCCTACTCGCGGCCGGAGTCGTCACCGCGATACAGCTGTCGACGGACAGTCCCGCCGCGGCAGGCCCTTACGTCGTGGCCCTGCTGCTCTGCGTGCTGGGAACGGGACTGCGGATCGAGTCGGCGATACGGGAACGCGTGCCGGAAACGAATCCGGGTACGGAAACACCCCAGGACCACACGAGCGGGTGACATTCCTCGTGGCGCCGGAGGCGCGAAACGCCGTCACTCCCTGCCGGGCATGGCCGGTCCGATGTGGTCGTGATCGCGCAGGTGCTGCAGCAGATCGAGCACGGCCTCGACGCTGGTTCCCGCGATCGGGCCGCGCCGGTGCGGGATCGGCACGTCGGTGTAGGTGGTGTAGGCGACCCACCCGGCCGGATCGACGTTGTACATGACGCTGCCGAGATGGTCCCCGGCGACGTAGACCTCGTAGCCGACGGTCGCCCGCTCCTGGTCGACGATCGGTTCGTAGTGCTGGTCGGTGATCTCCTCGGCGGTGTACAACCGGGCCATCGCTGCTCCCGTGGTCGGATTCCGGCGTAACGGCGCCGCACGCGTTCGGCGGCACGGCGGCCCCTGATCCGACAGTCTCGCACCGACACCGATCCGACACGAGGGGTGTTCATCCGACCGCCCGGCGAATTCGATAAAACCGGACGCGTGGTCACCGAAACCCGCGATCATCTGATCGAACGAATCCGGCGGGACGTGGCAGCGGCCTGGAGCGCCGGAGAATCCGCCGTAGAAGAACTGCTGGCCGACGCCGTACAGCCGCCGCTGTCGAGATCTCGGAGGCAGCGCATGTCTGGCCGTCGCGGCCCGGTTGAACGTCCCGGCCGTCACCGCTGATCGGGTTTGGAAGGATCTGGATACCGGCGTGGAGGCCCGACACTGATTCGCTGATTTCGGCTCCGCTCAGCCGAGCACGGCGGACGCGACGGCTTCCGACAGCCGTTCCCGCAGTTCGCGCTGCCCGTCACGCGCGGTGCGAACCTCGACCACCCGCAACCCGGACCGGTAGCGCAGCGCATCACCGAGGTCATCGATCCCGACCGACCGGTGCGGCACCCCGTGTGCCGCGCACAGCGCTGCCAGATCGGTGCCGTGCGGGGTGCCGAAGACCCGCTCGAACGTCCCGGCGTAGGCAGGGTCCCCCTGTTCCAGCAGCGAGAAGATCCCGCCGCCGTCGTCGTTGCACACCACGATCGTCAGGTCCGGGCGCTGTTCGTGCGGACCCAGCAGCAAGCCGTTGGTGTCGTGCAGGAAGGTGAGATCACCCAACAGCGCGTAGGTGGGTGTCTCACGGGCCAGGGCCACGCCGAGCGCCGTGGAGACCGTGCCGTCGATGCCCGCCACGCCCCGGTTGCGGTGCACCCGCACGTCGGGGCGCGCTCTGGCGGACAGCGCCACGTCACGTGTGGGGTTCGAGGATCCCACGACCAGCGTCGAGTCGGCCGGAATCTCGTCGAGCACTCGGGCGGCGACGACGGGGCCGTGCGGGCAGGACTCGCGGTCGAGTGCGGCTGCCAGTTCCTCCCCCGCCTTCCGGTCGGCCGCCGACCACGCTTCCAGCCACGCCGGGTCGGGAGTCACCGCCGTGGGGTCCACCGAGTCGGCCAGCAGCGAGACGTCGTGCGCGGGCGCGGGCCAGGTGTCCGACCGTCCGTGCAGCAGGACCGTCCGCACCTCGCGGTCGGCCAGCAGCCGCTGCACCTGCCGGAACACCGTCGGTCTGCCGACGCAGACGACCAGATCGGGGCGGTGGGCGCGGAGGAACTCGGCGAGTTCCAGCAGCCACATCCCGGTGGGCAGCAGCGTCTCCCCACCGTGGCCCACACCTCCGGTCTCGGCGAGAACCGGCCAGCCGAGCCGTCTCGCCCAGTCGAGATCGTGCTCCCCGCCGTCCGCGGCGAGCAGCACCAGCCCGTACGGCGAGTCGGGCTCGTACCGGGCGGGTTCGTGCGGTGCCTCGGCGAACTCGGTCCAGGGGCGCCCGCCGGGGCGTCCCGCCAGGGATTCGCACCACTCCGGTCGGTCGGTGGCGAGCTCGCCGTCCGAGTCGGTCGGGACGGTCGCGGCCGGTTCGTCGGGCACGAGTGGTTCCCGGAACGGCAGGTTGAGGTGCACCGGCGCGGCCGGGCGAGCAGCGCCGAGGGCCGCCCGCACCGCCCGGCAGGTCTGGCCGCGCCAGTAGGCGTGCTGCCCGGGGCGGTTCTCGGCGACCGCCAGTTCGTCGAACCACCGCACCGAGGTGCCGTAGAGCCCGTGCTGGTCGATGGTCTGGTTGGCCCCCGCCGCGCGGAGTTCGGGGGGCCGGTCGGCGGTGAGCACGAGCAGCGGCACCCCGGCGTGGCCCGCCTCGGTGACGGCGGGGTGCAGGTTCGTCGCGGCGGTGCCGGAGGTGCAGACCACGGCCACCGGTTCCCCGCTCGCGGCGGCGATGCCGAGGGCCAGGAACCCCGCACTGCGCTCGTCGATCCGCACGTGCAGCGCGAGACGTCGCCGGGACGCGGCGCGGTGCAGCGCGAAGGCCAGCGCGGCGTTTCGCGACCCCGGGGACAGCACGGCGTGCCGCAGCCCGTTGCGCACCAGCTCGTCGACGATCACCTCGGCCTGGGCCGTGGCGGGATTCAAAGGATCACCCCGGTGTCCGGGAGAGCTGCGATGGACTGCTCGTCACTCTACAGAACCTTCTCACCTCCGCTTTCGCAGGTTCGGCCGACCGGGAACCCGGGCGGCGGAGCACGGGGGACCTCGGTGCGGCCGGCACGGAGACGGGAGCGGGGACGGCGGAACCACGGCCAGGTCGGGCGGACAATGAAGGCCATGAGCAGCGCCAGAGAACTCCGCCCCCTGACGATTCACCGTGATCCGGGCGAGCTGACGGCGGTGGTCGCGGAGCTGCGGAACGCGCTGGACGGGACAGGCCCGGCGTTGCTGCCGCTGGCGGCGGACGACCCCGCCGCCGGGGAAACGGCCCGTGCGCTCGGCGCCGGGGAGCCGCTGGCCGCTGTCGAGGACTCCGACTCGGATCCCACGAGCCTGGTGATCGCGACTTCCGGCTCGACCGGCGCGCCCAAGGGGGTGCTGCTGCCCGCGTCCGCGCTGCGTGCCTCCGCCCGGTCCACCCACGACCACCTCGGCGGCCCCGGTAAGTGGCTGCTGGCGATGCCCGCCCACCACATCGCGGGAATCCAGGTGCTGGTCCGCTCGATCGTGGCGGGTCACACCCCGCGAGCCGTGGACACGCGGGAGGGCTTCACCGCCGAGGCGTTCGCCGACGCGGCCGACCCACTGCTGAGCACCGAACACCGGCACTACACGGCGCTGGTGCCCACCCAGTTGGGGCGGCTGCTCGATGCGGCGAGCGATCCGCGCGGGCTCCGGGCGCTGCGTGCCTTCGAGGCGGTGCTGCTCGGCGGCGCGGCGGCGGCACCGGACCTGCTGGAGCGGGCGCGCGCGGCGGGGGTGAACGTGGTCACCACCTACGGCATGAGCGAGACGGCGGGCGGCTGCGTCTACGACGGCACCCCGCTGCCCGGTGTCGGGGTTCACGTCGAGTCCCCGGAGCCGGGGCGGATCAGCGTGTGCGGCCCGACACTGGCGCGTGGTTATCGCCACTCCCCCAACAACCACGGCTCCGAGCGGGCGGCGTTCGAGGCGGGCTGGTTCCGCACCGGTGACGTCGGACAGTGGCGCGACGGGCACCTCGAAGTGCTGGGCCGGGCGGACGACATGATCGTCACCGGCGCCGTCAAGGTGGTGCCCGCGGTGGTGGAACGCGCGCTGACCGAGCACCCCGGCGTCCGCGAGGCGTGCGTGCTCGGTGGTCCCGACCCGGAATGGGGGCAGGCCGTGCTGGCGGCCGTGGTTCCCGAGCGCACCGCGCCGGACGAGCGGGAGCTGCGCAGGCGGGTCCGGCAGCGTCTCGGCGCGGCGGCGGCCCCGAAACGGTTCGTGGTGCTCGACGAACTGCCGCTGCGTGGTCCGGGCAAACCCGACAAGCGGGCGCTGCTGGAGCTGTTCGGCTGACCGCTCCGCGCCTCGTACGCCCCTCGTACGCACCGCGTCGCGCACCGCGTCGCGCACCGTCACCGCTCGGTGACCGAGATCAGGCGCGACACCCTGGGGCGATATCACGGATCACCGGTGCGCGAGGATTGCCGCATGGCCTCAGTCGCTGAATGGGTTGAAGGTGTTCGGGTCCGGACCTGGCCGAACGCCGTGGCTCCCGTGATCGCGGGTAGCGCCACCGCCGCCGGAGCAGCCGGATTCGACCTCCCGTTGGCGTTGTTGTCGCTGGTGGTGGCACTCTCCCTGATCACGGGGGTCAACTTCGCCAACGACTACTCGGACGGCATCCGCGGCACCGACGAGGTGCGGACCGGGCCGCGACGGCTCGTGGGATCCGGCTCGGCACGTCCGGGCAGTGTGCTGGGAGTGGCGCTGGGCTGCTTCGGCATCGCCGCGGTCACCGGGCTGGCCGTGCTCTACCTGAGTGGTCACTGGTGGCTGCTGTCGCTGGGGGCGGTCAGCATCGCGGGAGCCTGGTTCTACACCGGCGGCAAGCGACCCTACGGCTACGCGGGCTGGGGCGAGCTGGCGGTGTTCTGCTTCTTCGGCCCGGCCGCCGTGCTCGGCACGATGTACGTGCAGGCCGACAGCATCAACGGTTCGGGGATCGGTGCGGCCGTGGCGATGGGGGCGTTCTCCAGCGCGGTGCTGGTGGCCAACAACCTGCGGGACATCCCCACCGACCGGCAGAGCGGCAAGCGCACGCTGGCGGTGCTGCTCGGCGACCGGGACACCCGGACGCTGTACGTGACCCTGGTGCTGGCGCCGTTCCTGATCACCACCCTGACCGGACTGCGGATAACGCCCGCCCTGCTCGGGTTCCTCGCGCTGGCGTTGGTGATATCGCCGATACGGCGGGTGACGCGTGGCGACACCGGCCTGAGCCTGCTTCCGGTGCTGCGCGACACCGGGTTGGCGATGCTGCTGTGGGCGGTGGCGACCGCGGTGGGGCTGACTATCGGTTGAGAGCCCCGGATGCCGGACCGGGCACCCCCGGTCCGGCACCGAGAACGCCTCACCGCCGAACGCGCACCAGCCCGTAGTACCAGATCAGCGCGAGCACCAGCGGGATCGCGGCGATCGCGGCGGAGCCGAACTGCACCAGCCGCGAGGTCGCCAGCTTGTACATCGTCAGTGTGGCCCCCGACCTGATGGTGACCTGCTCACCGCAGGTCACCGTGGCGGCGCCGGAGAACCACGGCTGGTACTGCCGGTAGGAGACGGTGGAATCGTTGCGCGGACTCCGGATGTTGCGTCGTTCGCCGCTGTCGGGAACGACCTCGCAACTGGCCCATCCGTTCTTCCTGAGGTTGTCGGTGAGCGCGATGGTATTCCCGCTCCAGCGGTACTCGTCCGCGTTCTCCTCGGTGACCCCGCGATCGGAGTACACCGTGGTGGCGTTCAGCGTCGCGGCCCCGTAGAGCACGCCGAACCCGGTGACCACGAGTACGACCCAGCCGATCGCCAGGTACAGCACTGCTTTCCGTAACATCCGTCCTCACTCACCAGTTACCGCTCTGCAGGAACGAATCAGGCGGTTCCTCGTCGTCCTGTTCCGGGGCCCGGTTCGGATCGTTGGCGATGATCTCGGTGGCCTCGTGCCCCTCGTCCAGCATCTCCTTGACCTGCCGCATGGCGGGCACACCCGCCTCGAAGGCGCGCCGCACCCCCTCGTCCGCCGTCGCCCGGCCGCTGGTCACTTGCTGCCAGCTCAACTCCCCCTCGTCGATGCGCCGCTGCAACTCGGCGATCCCGGCAGGCGCCTCACCCCGTCGGACGAGCTGTTCGATCTGTTCGGTTTGCTCCTCGGAGAGCTCCGCTTCAGGTAGTTCTTCGTTCATCTCCTCGGCACGCGCCGCGACGCGCTCCGCGTCAGTCACGGCTTCGTCGAGTGCGGCCTCCGCCTCGCGGATCTCCTGTGTTTTCCAGTCCTGCAAGTCCTCACCTCGGGTTCGCCGGTTTCGACGGGTTCGGTGGAGTCCGGCGTCACAGATTTCCCGCCATGCTCGTGCGGCGGTCCGAACCGTGCTGCTCGCCGGACCGCCCCGGCGAATCGGTTCCGCCCTGTTGTCCCGCACCGCCCCGCTGCTCCGCATCGCCCTGTCGCACCGTGGTGTTTCCGTTCCCGCCCATGTCCGATGTGGTCTGTCGCACGTCGGAGGCACCACCGCGCACCTGCGTCGCGCCCTCGCTCACCTGGTTGACCCCGTCCGTCACTCCGGACACGGCATCGGTGAGCTCACGTGTTCGGTCCAGCGCGACGTTGACGGCGTCACCGGTACCGCGCGGACCATCGCCACTGGCGACCTCCTGAATCCTGGCGAGTGAGGTTCCGGTGGATTTGACTCCCTCGATCACCTGCTTCACGCCCTGGTAGATCCGGATGATCGCCTGGATCATGTCCATGATCATGAACACGATGTCGATGCACTGGATCACGATGCGAACCGCGTTGGCCCAGCCCCCGACAGGCACCCAGGCCGTGCAAGCCGCCTGGATCAGCCGGTTCACGAGCTTGTCGATCAGCTCCAGGATCTTCGAGCAGAGCATCTTCGAGGTGTCGGCGGCCTTGGTGAAAGCCGTGCTCACCAGATCGGCCGCCGCCGCGTCGGCCTCCAGCGCTACCGTCCAACCACCGACCATCATGGACTCGAAAGCCGCGGCGGCGGCACCGTCCCAGCTCTGCCGCAGATCGCTGACACCGTGGTTGAGGTTGCGTCGCACCGCCCGCAGCGACTCACCTATGTCGTTCCAAGCCTTGGCGTTCTGCTCGATCTTGGCGAAGTCACCGGTGATGGGCGAGATCAACGACTCGACGAGGTTCTGCCCGGTGACCTGCTCGTAGATCCAGTTGACCCCCTGGACCTGCCAGCTCGCGTCCTGGATGGCCGATTTCAGGGTTTCCGAGTCCGCCTGCCCGGTGCGTTGTTCGAGCTTCGCGATCGGATCGTCCACATCAGCGAATGCCATTCGTCCCCCTCGTATGACTGCCCCGTAATGGCTCGCACCGGCCCCGGCCCCGCGAAATCTCCCGTGGTCGCTCCTTTCGGAGCCCGACACGGTGATGGGGCCAACCGGTGCTGTCGATCGTTCTGACGCCGAGTACTCAGGGCCGCATCCTGCTCAGGGCTGTCTCTATGCCGCTGAGCAGCTGTTCGATCTCGCGTTCACGTTCTTCGTACTCGGCGGCCGTGTTGTCCAGCTCCTCCCTGACCCGGAGCAGCTTGGCGTGCGCCAGGCGCAGGGTTTCGGAGTAGAGCGCGGTGGCCCCCTGCACGACCGGGATCAGGGACGCCATGACGCCGGTGAAACCGCTGGTGTCCGAAGCGGTCTCGTTGGCGTAGCTCTCGATACCGTTGAACGACTCGGCGTTGCGCCGCAACAGACCGCCGTAGTCGCGGAGCCGCGACGGTACGGCTTCGACTCTCTCCGACACCGTTTCCCCCTCTGCGGAGCCGTTCCGGACGTGGCCGGACGCGTCTCACTCGTTCGGACCACGACTGTGACGCGACCGCACGGCTGACGGTTCCAGGAGAAACCGATTTTTCGAGTCGGTGGTGGATCGAGCTTTCCGCTCAGTGCGCCACGGAGTCCAGCACCAGGCGCGAGATCCGCTCGGCGGCCTCGCACTGTTCGGTGCCGGCCTCCTGGTCACTGACCACGACCTGCAGGGTGGCTCCCGTCACGTCGGAGTAGACGGTGCAGTCGTTGGCGTAGGAGGTTCTGCTGGCGGCGACGGGAAATTCGGAGATCCGTTCACCTCCGAGCTGGTCGAAACCGTCGGCCTGGGCGGCGAGGAGCACCGAGTCCTCGGTCTCGCCGTCCTGCTTGGCCGGGAAACGGCAGCCGCGCACCGGAGGATCGAAACTGACCTCCTCCGGCCGACCGTTGCCCACGGCGAACGCGGGCTCGCGCAGCTCGGCGGGCTCGACCAGCGAGCACATCCGCTCGGCGGAGAGTTCGGCCAGCTTGTCGCGCTGCTCCGTCGGAGTGGTGGGGGTGGCCGAGGACGACGGCGCCGGTGTCGACGTTCGCCCGGTGCCGGTGGAATCGGTATCAGTGCTGCCGCCACCGCCGCAGCCGCTCAGGAACACCAGCAGCGCGCCCACGCAGGCCGAAACGCGGGAAATCCCGGTGCGTCCGAACCGGGAGCCGACGCCAGAAGCACAAGACATGCTCCCCAGGATGCCCTAGACCGCCACACTTCGCGGCGCCTGCGCGATTTCTCGAGAAATTGACGCCGACCGCACTGCCACGCCTGGGCGCACCGTCGATTTCTCGAGAAATCGACGGTGCCGTTCCGGAAAAGCAGCGGTCCCGGAAAAGCAGCGGTCCCGGAAAAGCGGCCACACCGTTGCCGGCCGGAAGACGGTGCGGCCACTGTGCACTCCGAGGGCCCCGGCGACGAAAGAACCGGGAGCGCCCTCGGAGTCCACTTCGGAACCGAACGTCCTAGCGTTGCGCGGCGGGAGTGGTGATCGCCTCGTCGTTGGTGAGGTCACGCTTGTAGGTCTCGGTCAGCAGGTAGGCCGAGCCGAACGAGATCACCGCGAGCACGATCACGTAGACGGCGATGGACATCGCCGAACCCGTGGTGCCGTACAGCCAGGTACAGATCATCGGCGCTATGCCGCCGCCGAGGATGGACGCGAGCTGGTAGCTCACCGAGATACCGCTGTAGCGCAGCCGGGTGGAGAACAGCTCGGAGAAGTAGGCGGACTGGGGGCCGTAGACCGCTGTCCGGCACAGCTGCATCACCATGCCGCCGAGCAGGTAGAGCATGAGCGAGCCCGTGCCCACCAGCATGAAGTAGGGCACGGCGATCAGCGCCATCACGGCCATGCCGCCGAGCACCATCCTGCGCCTGCCGAAGAAGTCGGACAGCAGCCCGAACAGCAGCATCAGCGGTATGTCGACGAAGCTCAGCAGCGAGTTCGCGTTGAGCACCGTGGTGCGCTCGAACAACCCCTCCTGCGTGGTGTAGAAGACCATCCAGGTGCTGGTGATGTAGAAGGTGGCGTGCGTGCCCAGGAACATGCCGGTGGCCAGCAGGATCGTCTTCGGGTGCGAGCGCAGCGCCTCCAACACCGGCATCTTGGCCTTCTCCTTGGTGTTCATCACCTGTTCGAAGACCGGGCTCTCGCTGATCGTGATGCGGATGACCAGCCCTGCCACGATCAGCACGGCGCTGAGCAGGAAGGGAATCCGCCAGCCCCACGCGAAGAACTGTTCGTTGCCGACGCTGGCCGAGATCGCCGAGAAGGTGAGGTTGCCCAGCAGCAGTCCGGCGGGCACGCCGACCTGCGGCCAGGAGCCGTAGAAGCCGCGTCGGTTCTCGGGGGCGTGCTCGACGGCCATCAGGGCTGCGCCGCCCCATTCGCCGCCGACGCCGATGCCCTGGGCGAAGCGCAGCGTGACCAGCAGCAACGGTGCCCAGACACCGATCGTCTCGTAGGTGGGCAGCAGCCCGATGAGCAGCGTGGCCACACCCATCAGCATCAGCGACCAGATCAGCATCGGTTTTCGCCCGAGGCGGTCGCCGAAGTGGGAGAACACGACGCCGCCCAGTGGGCGGGCGATGAAGCCGACGGCGAAGGTGGCGAAGGAGGCGATCGCACCGACCATCGAGTCGAGTTCCGGGAAGAACAGCTTGTTGAACACCAGCGCGGCGGCGGTGCCGTAGATGAAGAAGTCGTACCACTCGATGGTGGTGCCGATGAGACTGGCGAAGGCCACTCTCCGGGAGTGGGGTTGTGACGTACCGACCATTTGGTATGCACCCTTCGTGTCGAAGCTAACGGGGACTCGCACGGACAGGTGGTTGTGGCGCAGATAACTAACGCTGTAAGTTTTGGGAACGTTAACGGCGGAGCACGGCAATCACAAGAGGGCGACGGAACTCGATCATGAAAAGGCTCGGAACGAGCCGGGTGCCGACGGAGCAAGGGAGCAGTGGCGCTTCGAGAGCTATCGGAGCACCCCGGCGCACCGGTCCCGCGGCCCTTCCCGAGCTACTCCCGCGACACGTCGGGGGGCGGCGGAACCCGGATCCGCCGCACGGCCGGAGAGCACTCCCGAAGCCTTCGGCGGAGAGCGCGCGACAACCGTCTCGATGCGAGACAGTGCGGTCAGCGGCCGGTGGATGACCGCGATAATACGTCCGGCCGCCCCCATCCGAGCTAGACGGCCCAGCTAGACGGCCCAGCTCGGAATCCGGCGCGATGTTGACCGGAGCATGCCCGGAGCCTGGCCGCGAAAAGCTTTTCTGGTGCCCATCCGGTCGTTCGAAGGGGAACGCGATCTTGTCGCTGGTCAACACAGCGGTACCGCGTCTCGCGAGCTCCACGACGTCGGTTTCGGTCACATCCCGAACGCCCCTCGGAAGGCGGGACTATCGATGGTTCGCGACCCTGAACATGAAATTCTCACCCCACACCGGGTGTGAACGTCACGACGGTTGAATGCGCTGAACACTGTCACAGAACCAGACACCCCTGTGAGAATGTGAAGCAGCTGGAATCCGAGAACCAGAGCGCACGCCAGCTGATCCACCCGTTCGTCGAACCAGGATTCAGCGAGAGGTAATCCGCGTCATGCTTGAGGCAGCATCAGACACGAACCACGCGACCATCGCAGAGACCGACATTCCCCCGCACCGGTTCCGCACCGTTCTGAGCCGCTTCGCCACCGGTGTGGTCGCCATCGCCACCCTGGACACCGATGACCGGCCGATCGGTTTCGCGATCAATTCGTTCACCTCGGTATCCCTGGAACCGCCGCTGGTCGCGTACTGTGTCACTCACACCAGCAGGAGCTGGCCCTCGATCCGCGCGGCTCGGCGGCACTGCCTGACCATTCTCGCCGACACGCAGCGCTCCGTGTGCAAACGACTGGCCGGAAAAGAACTGAACAAGTTCGAGGGATTACGATGGTCCTCCTCTCCGACGGGACTGCCGATTCTGGCGAACTCGCTGGCATGGTTGGAATGTTCGGTGGCGGCCGAATATCCCGCGGGCGACCACGTCATCGTCATCGCCCGGGTGCACCACGCCGCGTCCGGCGACGCCGAGGCGCCGTTGGTGTTCTTCGAAAGCGGGTACGGCACATTCGACGCCTCATGAGCAGCCGTCCCGCCGCGCGAGAGCGGAGTTCCACTCCGAGGGCGCAGCAAAGATATCGGTGGAACCGAACCCGGCTGTCGCGTATCGGCTGTGCCGGGGTCCGGTTCCACCCGTGTTCCGACGAATCATTTCACCGCGCTGATGACACCGTGCGGGGTCCAGGTATCCCCTGGCTGGCGGAGTACGCGCGAGAAACCGACTCGGGACAGCCAGTCCTCGTACTGCCCCCAGTGGTAAAGCGTGCTATCTGCCGCCGGCAGCGTCGCGAAATATACGTTGTCCAGCGCCGCGTACAGTGGGCCGTCACCACTGGCGTCCGACATGGCGTTGAACACCAGCACTCGGCCACCTTCGTCCAACGCCTCGTACGCCTTGTTCAACAGCGTCATGTTCTGTTCCGGGGACCAGATGACGAGCTGGTTGGCGAACAGAACGCAATCGTAACCCGCAGGGTAGGAATCGGCGAAGATGTCGGCCGAGACGACCGAGATACGTTCCGACAGCCCGCTGTCCGCGATCTTCTGCTCAGCGAGAGAGACCGCGCCCGGAAGGTCGAGCACCGTGAATTCCACGTCGGGGTTGGCTTGTGCCAGAGTGATCGCGTTGACTCCGTCGCCGCCTCCGACGTCGAGAACCCGTCTGACTCCGGTGAGATCGGCCTTGTCGACAAGGATCGGGTTCGAAAGCCTGGACCAGGAGCGCATGCACCGGTAGAACAACCGTTCCAGGTCAGGACGGTGGGCCAGCCGATGGTAGAGGTCGTCGGCGTCCCCGTCGAACCGGCGGAGCCCGACGTTGGTGTTGTGCCGCAGCGAGTCGACGAAGTCCGCCTGCGGCTCGTAGACGATCTTCGCCTCGAAGGCGATCATGTCGGTTATGATCTCCCAGGTTTCGTCGGCGATCATCTCGTCGATCAGGGCCGCGTTGCGGTACCGGCCACGGCTGACCGTGGTCAGCCGCAGCGCGGAGGTCCCCAGCAGCAGGATCTCGGTGGGACGCCGCTCCAATCCCAGCCGAGCACCGATCTCCTCGGTATCACGGTCGGGCTCACGGTGCAGCATCTCGAACAGTCCGAGTTCGTTGCCGGCGTTGAGCAGCTGGAAAGCCGCCGCGCCGAACAGCGTTCCGACGAGGTCCTGCTTGGTCAGTGCGGAGTCGCCGGAAGTGGGCAGCTCACCGGACTGTCCCGCGGCGGTTGTGGGCTGAGTGGTGGTCACGAGCTCCTCCTGGCTGATAGCGACCGCCAGATCGGTCAATGGCGGTATCCGGTCATCCACATCGGATGTCGCTGGTCTTCGGACCACCAGAACGATCGCACCCTGCTCTCTCGTCGGGCTCTCAAAGAACTCCCACCGATCCGGCGGTGGCGGGAAACGTTGCATCGGCAGGGCGGAACCGTTCGGCGCGGATCTTTGCCACGCCGGATCGCCACGTCGATCGACCTCCCATCCCAAAAAGTTAATATGTCAGTTATTTTTTCCGATATCGCACGATAATGAGGTACATCTTCATGGACGCTCGAATTGCCGTTGTCTACTACTCGGCCACCGGTAACGTCCACGCCACCGCGGAAGCCTTCGCGGAAGGGGCTACCGAAACCGGAGCCGAGGTGAGGCTGCGCCGAGTGCCCGAGCTCGCTCCCGCCGCGGCGATCGACAGCAATCCGGAATGGCGCTCGCACTTGAACGAAACGGCACACATCGTGGAGGCCACCCTGGAAGACCTGAAGTGGGCCAACGGGTATGCCTTCGGCACACCCACCCGCTTCGGCAACGTCACCGCACAACTCAAGCAATTCATCGACACCGCTGGAGGTCTCTGGGAGGCCGGCGAATTCGTGAACAAACCCGCCACGGGTTTCACCAGCAGTTACGAACTGCACGGCGGTCAGGAATCCACCCTGCTGTCGATGTACAACGTGCTGCATCACTGGGGTGCGCTCATCGTTCCCACCGGCTACGTCGACTACGACATCAGCCACAACGCCGGTGGCAATCCCTACGGCATCAGCACGGCGTCCAGTGAGGGAATGCCGAGCAAAGACCAGATCAAGGCCGCGAAGTTCCAGGGCGGACGGCTGGCCCAGATCGCTTCGCAACTCGCTCCCCTGCGGTCTTCCTGATCGAGAAGCGCACACGGTGCGGCCTGGGATCACCCGGTCGCACCGTACTCGTCTTCCCCGCGGGCGGAGTTCGACCAGTGCCGTAGGAGCGGCGTGGTACCGCCGGAGCGAAGGCGGAGGGCGTGCTGTGTCGCCCTCCTCGCACAGCGAACCGGCACCAGCGGTGATCACGAATCCGTCCGGCGGTTCCCCGCGGGACGTTCCGCTGCGCGTGCCGGTCCGTTCCGCTCGTTCGAAACAGCACAGCCCGCATCCCGCCCGGGATTCCCGTGCGGGATGCGACCACGCCGTCCCGGCCGCCGTTACGGCCGAGTGAAGCTCGGCCCTCGAACGAACCTCCCGGTTCGGCGATTCCGTCGGATCCGGGAGGTTTCGGTCGGCGGTAAGCCGCGAGGACCGAGCGTGAAAGCCGCGGACGAAGAGTCACACGGTGCTGGCGACGGGAGTTCGGGAAACCACCACTGCGAGAACGGCACCGAGGCCGAGAGCGGCCAGGACGGCCCCCAGCCAGGTCGGCGCCACGTAGCCGAATCCCGCCTGGATGGTCAGTCCGCCGAGGTAGGCACCCGCGGCGATACCCATGTTGCTCGCCGAACCACCGGTCGCCGCCGACAGCGGGGACTCTCCCCCCGCCAGGTTGATCAGGCGGGCCAGAAAAGCCGGAATGACGGCGAAGCCAGCCGCACCGGTCAGCATCAATCCGATGGCGACGGCCACCGGCTGATGGGACAGGGCGGCGAAGACCAGCATCACAACCGTCAGCAGCCCCAGCGCGCCGCCGAGAGTGGGCAGTTGCGCTCGGTCCGCGGCCCAACCGCCCAACAAGTTGCCCGTCACCAGCCCTACCCCGAACAACGCCAACATCGGTGTGATCGCGGCAGAGGACAACTCGGTGACCTCGGTCAGCAGTGGAGCTACGTAGCTGAACGAAGCGAACACGGCTCCCATCGCGAACATGCCGATGGCCAACGTCAGCCATACCTGCCTTCGGCCGAACATGGCCAGTTCAGCACGAAAACCGGTGTGTTCGGGGCTCGGTTGCGGGGGGACCGACGCCGCGACGCCGAGAAGGCTGATTACCGCGGCGATACTGATGATCCAGAAAATCGTTCGCCAACCGAGGTTCTGCCCGAGCAGTGTGCCCAGCGGTGCTCCGGCCACATTGGCCAGAGTGATCCCGCTGAAGACCATCGCGATCGCCCGGGAACGCAGGTGGTCAGCGACCAGGTTGGCCGCCACCACGGTGCCGATGCCCAAAAACGACGCCTGCCCGAACGCCGCGAGGACACGTCCGACCATCAACACCCAGTAGGCAGGCGCCACCGCGGAGACGAGATTGCCGACCACGAACAGCAGCATGGCGGCCAGCAGCAGCGGCTTGCGTGGCACCCGCGCACCCGCCATGGTGCATGCCGGGCCTCCGATCACGACGGCGAGCGCGTACCCCGAGATCAGCGTCCCCGCCGTGGGAATCGACAGACTCAAGTCCCCGGCCACGTTGGGGAGCAGGCCGGTGATCACGAATTCGGCGGTACCCATGACGAACGCGCTCAGCGCCATCGCCAGTAATGCGACAGACATCGAACTCCTCCGGGCGGTAGCGGGAACGGTCACCATGCCGTGTTCTCCGGCGAGCGGCGGTGACATTGGAGGGTGGGTGGACGGGCGGATGGGTGGCCGAACGGCGGGCCACCCGTTGTCCGTCTCAGCGAGCCGGTCAGGAAACGTCGAAGAACAGTGCGGGATCCGGTCCTACCTTGAAGTCGGTGCCGATCTCGGTCAGCCGGTCCATCTCCGCACCGGAAAGCTGAAAACCGAGGATGTCGAGATTGCCGCGGAGCCGGGTGGGGCTCACCGACTTGGGAAGCGGAACCACCCCGAGCTGCGAGTGCCAGCGGAGCACCACCTGGGCGGGCGTGCGTCCGTGATCTCGCGCGATCTCGGTGATCGCCGGATGCTCCAGGAAGCCCTGCCCTCTGCCCAGCGGGCTCCAAGCCTGCGTGGCGATGCCGTGCTGGGCGTGAAACTCACGCAGTTCGGTCCGCGGCAGTCCCGGATGCAGCTCGATCTGGTTTACCGCGGGGGGCACGTCGCACTCGTCGAGCAGTCGGGTGATCTCCTCGCGACCGAAGTTGGACACCCCGATCGAGCTCACCCTGCCATCGGCCTTGAGCTTCTCCAGTGCCCGCCAGGTTTCCACGTAACGATCCAACCGGGGGCGGGGCCAGTGGATGAGGTACAGATCCACGTGCTCCAAGCCGAGCAGGCCGGTACTGGTGTCGAAAGCACGCAGCGTCTCGTCGTAGCCCTGGTCGTCGTTCCAGACCTTGGTAACCACGGAGATCTCTTCCCTGGCCACCCCGCTGTCGGCGAGTCCCTTTCCGACCCCCAGCTCGTTGCCGTAGACGGCGGCGGTGTCGATCAACCGGTAACCGGCCTCGACGGCGGTGCCCACGACGTCGGCTGTCCGCTCATCGGGGATCTGGAACACGCCCAGGCCGATTCGGGGAATACTGTTGCCGTCATTGAGGGTCAATGAACTGACCTGTGTCATCGGTGCTCGTCCTTCCTGGGGGAAGTGGATGGTCAGGAGTACCAGCCGGGCTCGGGAACCTCGTTGCACAGCTGGTAACGCCCCAGCTCGCGGCGCTGGTACGCGACCGGGTCGTGCACCGTGTGAGTGCGGACGTTGCGCCAGAACCGATCGAAGCCGTACTTCGTGGCAGTGGAGCGGGCCCGGCTCACCTCGAAGATGCGGTTCGTGATCTCCAGAGCCACCTCGTCGGCACGCGACTTGACCGCGGCGGTTCGGATCTTGTGCTCACCACGACCGCGTTCGGTCAGCGCCGCTGGGTCACGGTGGATCTCCACGTTCTCCTGGGCGACCTGGTCGACGAGGGCCTCGGCGGCCCACAGCTTCGCGGTCAGGTCGCCGATGGTGTCGATCACGCTGGGTTCGTCGTAGGTGTGCTCGTAACCTCCCCAGGGCTTGCCGTTGGTCAGCGTGTACTTGACGGTCTCGTTGAGCGCGCCGCGGGCGATGCCCAGCCAGAAGCTGCCCATGACGAGCTGGCCGGTCGGGATCTGCATGGTGCCGTACGGAGTGGACCGGAACTCGCCGTCGACGAAACCGAGCGCGTCCTCCCAGGGAACGTGGATGTTCTCGATGAACATGCCGCCGCTCTCGGTCAGCCGCTGTCCCATGTTGTCCCAGTTGTTCATCGGCGTCAGGCCCGCCTGTTGGCTGGGTACCATCGCGAACACGTGGGTGCCGGTTCCCTCGATCACGCCTTCCAGGCAGGTCAGGTCGGAAACCCTGGAGCCGGTGGCGAAGAACTTCTTGCCGTTGAACACCAGGTGGTCACCTTTGTCGGTGATCACCACATCCTTGTCCCGGGAGTTGATGGCTCCGGCCAGAAACAGATTGTCGCGTGCCACCTCCGCCTCGAAGCGGGCGGCCTGTTCCGGGGTCCCGATGAAGCGAGGCACGAAGTTCCACTGGTAATGGTAGCCCAGCAGGTGCCCGATCGAACCGTCCGCTGTGGATACCGCACGGACCACCCTGAACGCGGTCGACCACTCCTGCCCGCCGCCACCGTGCTCGGTGGGCCCCAGCAGTGTGGTCAGGCCGGAATCCTTCAGCAGCGCCACCTCCGCGTACGGTGTCTGGTTCGCCCGGTCCCGTTCGGCGGCATCGACCGCGAGGATCTCCGCTACTTCATAGGCCCGCTGCTCCCATTCCTGTGCGGTGGTGGGACGAGTCGTCCAGTGTCCCGGTGACTGCGGATTGAGAAAGGCCTGTGATCCTACCGTGATGGTCATGTCCGATCTCCAGTCCAGTGATTGTTCGTCCGGCGTCACCGTCGGGTGCCGCCTGGTGAAGACGTTATGGAAGGGGTCTCTCCGGGTTCTCTCAGCTCGTTCTCAAACCCGGTGTGCGGTGCGAAGGTCTTCATGAAAAACGGGTGTTCGCCGACCCTTCGTTTCGCGAGAATGGGAATGATGAACGCAGCAGAGAATGTCTTCTTCCCGGACTCTGACGAGAACTCACCTTCGACGGTTGATTTCACCGCACGGATAGCCGCGGACGGCATGTGGCCGGTACAGAGCGGCAGATACAGGCTGGTTGTCAGCCGGGCCTGCCCGTTCTCCGGCAGAGCTCTGGTGACGCGCCGTCTGATGGGGCTGGAACACGCGTTGTCGCTGGCGGTCACCGATCCGATCCAGGACGACCGAAGCTGGCACTTCGGCCTCGACCCCGCCGGACGGGACCCGGTACTCGGCATCGAGTTCCTCGCCGAGGCCTACCGGGCAGCTGACCCCGACTACGACGGCGGAGTAAGCGTGCCCGCGATCGTGGACATCACCAGCGGCAAGCTGGCCACCAACGACCACACCCGGATCACGCTCGATCTGGCCACCGAGTGGGGGGAGTACCAGCGTCCCGGTGCTCCCGACCTGTATCCCGAGGAACGGCGGGACGAGATCGACGAGATCAACGACCTGTTGGCCGACGACCTGAACTACGGCGTTTACACCTGCGGCCTCGCCGAAACCCAGCAGCAGTACTCCGCGGCCTTCCGTAAGCTGTTCGACCGACTCGACTGGCTCGAACAGCGCCTGACCGGTCAGCGCTATCTGGTGGGCGAGACGATCACCGAATCCGATATCCGCTTGTTCACCAGCCTCGTGCGGTTCGACTCCGTCTACCACGGACACTTCCGATGCAACCGGAACAAGCTCACCGAGATGCCCGCACTGTGGGCCTACGCCCGGGACCTGTTCCAGACTCCGGGGTTCGGCGACACGGTGCACTTCTCCGATATCAAGCGGCACTATCACCTGGTGCTGCCCCACCTCGACGAGAACCGGATCATCCCGGAGGGGCCGGATCTGTCGGGCTGGTGGCGACCGCACGGCAGGCAGGAGCTCGGGGGGCGGCCGTTCGGAGACGGCACACCCCCCGGTCCCGCTCCGGACGATGAGCGCTGGACGGATCCGCTCAGCGCAGGTGCGACTGGAGCAGCTCGCTGACCCGGAAAGCCAGTTCGACGGACTGCCCGGCGTTGAGCCTGGGATCGCACGCCGTCTCGTAGCGAGTTCCCAGGTCAACGTCGAGCACCTTCTCGAGGCCACCGAGGCATTCGGTGACGTGCTCGCCGGTGAGTTCCAGGTGCAGCCCGCCGGGCCGCACCCCTTCCTGCCCCGCGACGGTGAAGAACCCATCGATCTCGGCGAGAATGTCGGCGAGCCGACGGGTCTTGTACCCGCTGTTCGAGCGGAACGTGTTGCCGTGCATGGGATCGCACGCCCACACCACCGGATGTTCGGTCTCGCGTACCGCGCGCAGCAGTGGCGGCAGCAGATCGTGGACCTGCTCGGCCCCCATCCGGGAGATGAGCACCAGTCTGCCCGCGACATAGCCGGGATCGAGCCGGTCGCACAGCTCCTGCAACTGTTCGGGATCGGTCGACGGACCGATCTTGACCCCGACCGGGTTGGCCACACCGGAGAGGAACTCGACGTGCGCGCCGTCGAGCTGACGCGTTCGGTCTCCCGCCCACACCATGTGCGCACTGGTGTCGAACCAGCGACCGGTCTCGGGGTCGTATCGGGTCAGCGCCTGTTCGAAGTCCAGCAGCAACGCCTCGTGGGACGTGTAGAGCTCGTTCGATGCCGCGCCTTCACTCATCCCGAAGGCGGACATGAACCGCAGCGCCCGATTGACGTCCTCGGAGATCTCGGCATGGCTTCGTCCGCCGGTGCGACGGACGAAGTCCTCGTTGTCGGTGTGCAACCGGTGCAGCTCGGTGCCGCTTTCCCGAACGAGCCCGTGCAGCACGTTCAGCGTCGCCGACGCGCTGTGGTACGCCTTCATCAGGCGCTCCGGAGCCGGCGTCCTCGCGGGCAGCGAGGGTTCCGGGCAGTTGACGATGTCGCCTCGATAGACCGGCAACTCCACGCCGTCGACCGTCTCCACGGGACTGCTGCGCGGTTTGGCGTACTGCCCCGCGATCCTGCCGACGGTGACTGTCGGCAGACCGGAACCGTAGGTCATGAGCACGGCCATCCGAAGGATGGTCCGCACCTTCCCGCGCACCTCCGCCTCGGCACAGGAGTCGAAGCGTTCCGCGCAGTCGCCCGCCTGCAGCAGGAACGCCCTGCCCTCGGCCACTCCCGCCAGCCGCCGCTGTAGCCGTTGGATCTCGCCGGGCGGGACCAGCGGAGGTAACAGCGAGATCCGCTCAGCGACCTCGGCCAGCCTTTCCTGGTCCGGCCAATCGGGCTGCTGTTGGACCGGACGCCCGCGCCAGGAGTCCAGGTCCCACCAGCTCGGTGCATGGTGCACGGCGTCGGGGAACGTGGTGAGCGCGGCGGAGTTCTCCGGCCGCTCCTGAGTGAGCACGTCGTTCATCCGCATGCTGTCAACAACTCCTTCACCAAGCCGACGGGGTCGCGCCCCGCCTCGATTTCCGCCACGATCGCGCTGCCGACGACTGCCGCGTCGGCGTGGCCGCGCAGTTGTTCGAGATGCCGCGGAGTCGAGATGCCGAACCCGGCGGCTACCGGCAACGAGGTGTGTCGGTTGGCCAGCGCCAACACGTCCCCGACTCCGGTGGGCATCGTGTCGCGGTTACCCGTGATGCCGGTGAGCGTCACCGCGTAGACGAAGCCACGCGAGGCGTCGCAGATCGCCGCGGCACGTTCCTCCGAACTGGTGGGCGCGACGAGGAACACCGGATCCAGCTCGGCGGCAGTCAACTCCCCGGCCACGGCCGCGGATTCCTCGACCGCCAGATCGGGCAGAATCACGCCGGACACCCCGGCCTGCGCGGCGTCGCGCGCGAACTCGCGCACCCCGTAGGCCAGCACGGGGTTGAGGTAGGTCATCAACACCACCGGCGCGGCGTGTTCCGCGGCGATCTCGGCGGCCACCTCCAGGCACCCCTCGGTGGTCGTCCCGGCGTCGAGGGCCCGTTGCCCCGCGTGCTGAATGACCGGCCCGTCGGCCAGCGGATCGCTGTAGGGCATTCCCAGTTCGACGACCGCCGCGCCGGAACCCGCGAGTCTGCGTCCGACCTCGACGGTGGTGTTCCTGTCGGGATGACCCGCCATCAAGTACGGCACCAGTGCGAGTCCGCCGTCGGACCTGCGCAGCCGGGTGCTCAGCACCGAACCAGGCTTTGTCGTCGTCATCACGCACCTCCCGGCACGGCCGCCGGCTCGTCGGCGGGCACCTCTGTTTCGGCAACGGTGTGCAGGTCCTTGTCCCCGCGACCGGAGAAGCACACCAGGATATGGCCGCCACGGCCGAGAGCTCGGGCCCGCACTCCCGCGTGGTGCAGCACGTGCGAGGTTTCGAGCGCCGGGATGATGCCCTCGGAGCTCGTGCACAACCGGAAGGCGGCCAGGGCGTCGGTGTCCTCGACGGGGAGATAGCTGGCTCGGCCGGTATCGGAGAGCATCGCGTGTTCCGGCCCGACTCCCGGGTAGTCCAGTCCGGCGGCGACCGAGTGCGTCCGCCGAATCTGACCCGCCGCGTCCTGCAGCAGCAGGCTGTAGCTGCCGTGCAGCACTCCCGGTGTGCCTCCGGCTGCACCCGCCGCGTGCTCTCCCGAGACCAGACCGCGTCCGCCCGCCTCGACACCGACGAGTTCGACACCGGGGTCGTCGCGGAAAGCGGTGAACATACCGATGGAGTTGGATCCACCACCGACGCAGGCCATGACGACGTCCGGTAGTGTCCCGAACTCGCTCAGGTACTGCTCACGTGCCTCGTCCCCGATGACTCGCTGCAGGTCTCGCACCATCTCGGGATACGGAGCGGGTCCGACCGCGGAACCGATGACGTAGTGCGTGTCGCGCACGTGGGTCACCCAGTCCCGGATCGCCTCGGAGGTGGCGTCCTTCAACGTGGCTGTGCCGGACTCCACCGCGCGCACTTCGGCACCGAGCATGCGCATGCGCCGTACGTTGACCTCCTGACGCCGCATGTCCTCGACACCCATGTAGACCACGCAGGCCAGCCCGAACCGCGCGCACACGGTTGCGGTGGCCACACCGTGCTGTCCCGCGCCCGTCTCGGCGATGATGCGCTGCTTCCCCATCCGAACGGCCAGAATCACCTGTCCCAGTGCGTTGTTGAGCTTGTGCGCACCGGTGTGGCACAGGTCCTCCCGCTTGAAGTGGATCGTGGCGCCACCGTGGTGCTCGGACAGTCGCTGCGCCTCGTACAGTGGGGTGGGCCGCCCGACGAACTTCCGCTGGTGGCCGCGGAGCTCGGTGAGGAATTCCGGATCGTGCCGTAGCGTCCGCCACGCGGTCGCCAGCTCGTCCAACGCGACCATGAGCGTCTCCGGTACGTAGCGTCCGCCGAAGCGTCCGAATCCGCCGTCGTTCATACCTGGCTCAACTCCTCGATCTTCCCCTCGGGGCGGCTCGACCGCATCAGCGATTCGCCGACCAGAGCGGCGTCGGCGCCGGCGCGGCGCAACCTGCGCGCGTCGGTCACCGAACGCAGGCCGCTTTCGCCGACCAGCACGCGGTCGTGACCGATCCGCGCGCGCAACCGCTCCGTGCGGGTCATGTCGATGCCGAAGGTGTGCAGGTCGCGGTGATTGACACCGATGACCCGGGCGTCCACTTCCAAGGCGGTGTCGACCTCGTCCTCGTCGTGGACTTCCACGAGAGCTTCCATGCCGAGTTCCCTCACGCACTTCAGCAGGGCTGCCATCCGCTCGGTGGACAGCACGGAGGCGATGAGCAGCACGGCATCGGCCCCCAGCGCACGTGCCTCGACCACCTGGTACTCGTCGGTGACGAAGTCCTTGCGCAGCAACGGCAGCGATGTTTCGGGGCGGATGAGGCGCAGGTGTTCGGGGCTACCTCCGAATCCCTCCTCGTGGGTGAGCACGGAGATCGCCGAGGCTCGCGAGCGGTCGTAGACCCGAGCCAGCTCCCCCGGCCGGTAGCTGTCTGTCAGAGAGCCCTTCGAGGGGCTGCGCCGTTTCATCTCGGCGATCAAGCTCAGTCCGGGACGGCTCAGCGCGGCCGACAGATCTCGAGCGGGCTCCGCCCTGTCGGCGCCGCGGGTGAGGTCGGTCAGGGGACGGACCGTCCGGCGTCGATCGGTCTGCCGCCGGGAGGCGGCTACGAGGGCGGTCAGCATGGTCCTGGACGGCCCGCTGGTCGCAGTAGTCATACCGTGTTCCTCATCGGTTGTGGTTGTTCGCGGGAAACCTCGGTCCAGCGGGCGAGCAGTGCGCTCGCGGCGCCACTGTCGATCGCCCGCGAGGCCAGCGCCGTCCCTTCGTGCCAGTCCTCGGCGCGTCCGGCCGCGCGCAGCCCGGCGGCCGCGTTGAGCAGCACCACGTCCCTGGCCGGCCCCGGATCGCCTGCCAGGACGCGGCGAATGATCTCGGCGTTGAGCCTGCGGTCCCCTCCGGCGAGCCGGGAGGCGTGCGCCGGGGCCAGCCCGAGCTCGGTGGGGCTGAGCCGGTACTCGTTACAGCTGCCTTCCCGGATCTCGACCACCCGCGACGGGGCACCGAGGCTGAGCTCGTCCATGCCGTCCTCGGCGTGAAAGACCATCACCCGGCGCACGCCCAGCCGTGCCAGCACCTCGGCCATCGGCCTTACCAGGTCAGGCCGGGGCACGCCCAGCGTCTGATACCTGGCCCCCGCCGGGTTGCACAGGGGACCGAGCAGGTTGAACACCGTCGGCACGCCCAGCTCCCGGCGTATCGAGCTGACTCGCCTGAAAGTCGGGTGAAACACCGGCGCGAACAAGAAGGTGATGCCGATCTCACGCAGGCAGTGCGCGGCGGCCGGCGGCTCGGAGTCGATACGGACGCCGAGTTCCTCCAGCACGTCGGCGCTGCCGCAGTTCGAGGACACACTGCGGTTGCCGTGCTTGGCGACGGGCACTTCGCAGGCGGCGACGACCAGAGCCGTGGCGGTGGAGATGTTGAAGGTGTTGTGGCCGTCCCCGCCGGTACCGCAGACGTCCAGGACGTCACCCTCGAAAGGCACCGGCAGGGCGAGGGAACGCGCGGTGGTGGCCATGCCGACGATCTCGTCGACGGTCTCGCCACGTGCGGCCATCGCCATCGCCAGCCCGGCGATCCGCGCCGGTGACTGCTCACCTCGCATGATCGAGCCGAACGCCGACTCCGCTTCGTTCTCGGTGAGCGAATGGCCCCGGCAGACGGTTCTCAGTTGATCACGCATGGTTCGGCTCCAGGAAGTTCGCCATGAGTTGCTTGCCCTCGACGCTGAGTACGGACTCGGGGTGGAATTGCATGCCGAAGGTCGGGTGCTCGCGGTGGCGCAGCCCCATAACCACGCCCTCCGAGCTCCAAGCGTTGACCACCAGATCCTCCGGTATCGAGGCGGGATCAACGACCAGTGAGTGATAGCGGGTGGACGACAGCGGATTGGGCAGCGCGGCGAAGACTCCGCTGCCGTCGTGCTCGATCTTCGAGGTCTTGCCGTGGACCGGATCGCCGCGCACCACCTCGGCGCCGAAAGCGGCACCGATGCTCTGGTGCCCCAGGCACACGCCAAGGATCGGTATCCGACCACTGAGCTGCCGAATCGCCGGGACCGATATCCCCGCCCGCTCCGGAGAGCACGGCCCCGGCGAGATCACCAACCGGTCGTGTCCGAGAAGCGCCGGCACTGTCGTCTCATCGTTGCGGTACACGACCGGTTCCGCACCGAGCTCGGCGAGGTAGTGCACGAGGTTGTAGGTGAACGAGTCGTAGTTGTCCAGGACGGCCACCAGCGTTCGACGGGCGCTCGGGCTCATGACATCGCCTCCGCTCGCCGGACCGCGGCGAACAGCGCACGGGCCTTGTGCAGGGTCTCCTGGTACTCGGCGGTGGGGTCGGAATCGACGACGACACCGGCACCGGCCTGCACGTGCACCATGCCGTCGGCGACGACCAGGGTGCGCAACGCGATGGCCAGGTCGGCGTTGCCGCCGTGGCTGAAACAGCCGATAGCTCCGCCGTAGACACCTCGGCGCTGTCGCTCCAACTCGGAGATGATCTCCATGGCCCGGATCTTCGGAGCGCCGCTGAGGGTTCCGGCGGGAAACGTCGCCCGCAGCGCATCGAGTGCGTCCGCGTCCGAGGTCAGCCTGCCGGACACCGTGGACGACAGGTGCATCACGTGCGAGAAGCGCTCGACCTCCATGAGCCTGTCCACCCGCACCGATCCGGTCTGGCTAACTCGACCGAGGTCATTGCGTCCCAGGTCGACGAGCATCACGTGCTCGGCCTTCTCCTTCTCGTCGTCCAGCAGCTCGTTCTCCAACACGAGATCGTCCTTCGCGTCGGGATCCCGTCGTCGGGTGCCAGCCAGCGGACGGGTCTGCACCCTTCCGCCCTCGTTCTTGACCAGCAACTCGGGTGAGGCGCCGATGATGTGCCGACCGTTTCCGAGGCTGACGTGGTACAGGTACGGCGAGGGGTTGGTGGCGCGCAACTGCCGGTAGACATCGATCGGGTCGGCGCGCAGCGGTTTGGAGAACCGCTGCGAGAGCACGATCTGGAAAGCATCACCTGCCGCGATGTACTCACGAGCCCGGCGCACTCGTCGTTCGTACTCCTCGCGACTGAAGTTGGAGCGCCATTCGTCGAGGTCCGCCGGATCGGAGTCGGGGTCGGTGGTGGGGACTGGTCCGTCCTCCGGCCCGGGGAGCACGGTGGTGCGCAGGCCGGACTGCATCAGGTCGATGCGCCGCACCGCCTCGGTGTAACTCTCCTGGTTCGGCCGGTGCAGTGTGACCAGGAGCAGTTTGCGGGTCGCGTGGTCGACGACCACCAAATCGTCGGTGAGCAGGAACGCCGACTCCGGCAGGTTCGGCGCGGGCTCCTCGGCTACGGGCAGGTTCTCGAAGTGCCGTGCGGTCTCGTAACCGAGGTAGCCCACGACGCCACCGTGGAACGGGGGAAGTCCCGGAACCGGTGCGATCGATCGATCGATCAGCTCCCACACCGTCGTCAACGGGTCCTCGGAGTCGATCTCCAGCAACTTCGGCCGGTATCCGATGTAGGAGTACCGTCCGCTCTCGCCGGAGGTCGGCACGCCCTCCAGCAAGAACCCCGGTTCGTCCGAACCGCAGAGCTGCGCGAACAGCGTCACCGGAGTTACCGTGTCCGCGAGGAACTCCCGGTGCAGCGGGATGACCGGGTAATCCACTGCCAGCGCCGCCGCTTCGGCGGGCCCCGGCACACATTCGGGGTCGCGTGTCTGTATCGCCGTGTCTTCCAAATAACGTGTCATGGTCGTCTCTCTCGTCGGTGTCCGGCTCGATGTGGTGCGCGGGAACGACTTCCGCCGACCGCGGTGGACTCACGGATCCGTGACGACGCAGCGCGTTCCGTCCGCCGGGGCCATGAACAGGCCCTGCTGCTCGGCATTCGGCACCCCGGAACTCCTGGTCATCCGCACCGAGGACAGCACCAGCGCGAGAATGACCCGCATCTCCTCCTTCGCGTAGTTCCTGCCGACGCACGTTCGGGAACCGCCTCCGAAGGAACCGAGTTCGTAGGGGTCGATACGGGTGTTCAGGAAGCGTCGCGGCAGGAACGTCTCCGGCTGGTCGAACACCTCGTCACTGCGTTGGAGGAGATAAGCGCAGTGGACCAGGATCGTGCCCGGTTGAATCGTGTGGCCGTCGATCTCCAGTTCCGCGTTGACCATCCGCACCCCGTTCAGCGCCGACACGGGATGCAGTCGCAGGGTTTCCAGAATGGTCGCCTCGGTGCACTTCAGCTCGGCGAAGTCGTCCCGTCGGAGGGGGCGTCGCCGGAAACGATCGTCGAGTTCTCCGAGCAGCTGCTCGTGCACGGCCGGATGCGCCAGCACTTCGGCGAACACCCAGGACAGCGTGTTGGCCGTGGTCGCGAAGCCGGTGTAGAGCAGACTGAAGACCTCGTCCCGCACGACCTCGTCGGTCAGCGACTCGTCACCGTCGGCAGCGTGCCGCAGCAGCGTGGCGAGCATGTCGTCGTCACCGGCGCGGTCGGACTTCGCCAGATGTCCGTCGAGGCGGTCGGCGACGAGATTCTTGATCGCACGCTCGGCCGTGGCGGCTCCCTCCGGCCCCAGCTCGGCGTTTTCGGTTCCCGGCAGCAGTGCCGCGAGTTCGCGGCGGTCGTCCTCGCGAAAATTGCCGCACACGATCTCGACGATGATTTCCGAGGTGATGCGCTGAAGTCGGGGGAACAACGCGATCTCCTCACCCCTGGGCCACTCGGCCACACAACGGTCCACCACCTCGGCGACCAAGCCGACATAGTCACGCCTGCTCGTCAACGCCGGGATGATCTGGCCGCGTCTGCGCCGGTGCGACCTACCGTCGATGTAGCCGACGGAGGCTTCGTCGGTGCCGAAGAACACCTGGTTGGCCGCGGCACCGCTGGCGACGCCCTCGTCCACTCCGTACATGGTTCTGAGCTGGTGCGGCCGGGAGAGAAAGACCCACTTGCCGTTGTTGTCGACCTCGGTGAGCCCCTCGTTGCCCAGCGCACCGAGCTCCAGGGTGAAGATGGTTCCGTATTCGTCCCGCATCCGCCGGACGTAGCCGAACGGGTCCCGCTGGAACAGTTCGCTCTGCTGCTCGGTCGGCAGGGTCGGCCCCGGGGGCGCTCCCGTCGTGAGTTCAGTGGATGTCATGGCTGAGTGCCTCCTGTGTCATTTCCTTGAGGGAGCCTCGGACGTCTTCGAGAAGCTGGTCGACGATGAGCGGCCCGGTCCGGTGGTGCATCACGCACGCCCGGATCACCAGGCCCTCGCGGGGAAGCCGCGTGGTGGTCACGTAGACGTTCGCCCGCGCGCGGATGAGCTTGCACAGCTGTTCGGTACGTTCGGCCGATTCCTCGGGGGTGGCTGCCCGCACTCGGAAGTTGATCACCGGCAGATGCGTCCGTTCCCTGGCCACGACCTCCAGTTCCTCGAAGGTCGCCAGGCAGGCCGACAGCCGCTCGGCCAGGTCCAACTTCTGGTCCAGGGTGTCGGCGAAGGCGTCGATGCCGTGCATCTTGATCGGCAACCAGGCCGTCAGACCGCGCACTTCCCGGGTCAGTTCCGGTCCGTAGTTGCAGAAGTCGACGTACTCCGGGTCGTCGGTGAGTTCGGGGATGTAGCTGGCTCCGGGAACCTCGAACGCGGCCCGCAGGTTCGTCCGGTCCCGAACGAGCAGCGCGGAGGTGCCGTGCGGCAGGAACAGCGACTTGTGCGCGTCCACCGCGATGGAGTCCGATTCCTCGATTCCGGCCAGCAGCTTCCCGCCTCGTTCGGTGATGCCGAAGAAACCACCGAAGCAAGCATCGGTGTGCAGCCAGACGCCCTGTTGCCGGCAGAACTCGCTGATCCTTCGCAGATCGTCGACGGCTCCGGTGTTCGTGGTTCCCGCGGTGGCCACGACCAGTGTCGGGATCAGTCCCCGCCCACGGTCCTGCTCGACCCGATCGCGCAGCTGATCGACGTCCATCGTGTAGTCGTCGTCGGTCCCGATCGTCCGAACCCGGCAGGGGTCGACTCCGGCCAGCTTGGCGGCCTTCTCCACGGAGAAGTGGCCTTGGTCGGACACGTAGACGGTGGCGAGCCGCCCCCCGGTGTCCCCGCTGTTGTCCACCGCGCACCGAACGCCCATGAAGTTGGCGATCGAACCGCCCGTGGTCAAATAACCGAACGATCCCTCGCCGTAGCCGAGCATCGTGCAGAACCAGCGGATCACGTTGGACTCGATCTGGGTGAATCCCGGCGTCGCCGCCCAGACTCCGACGAACCTGTTCAGTATTCGGGCGATGAACTCACCGACAGCGGCCTGGAACAGACCTCCGGAGGGCACGTGCGAGAGCATCCCCGGATGCGGGTGCACCATGCCGTTGGTGATCACCCGCTCGAAGATGTCCGACAGCAGGGAGTCGAGGTCCGATCCGACCCGGGGGATGTCGTCCTCGCGTAGCAGGGCGCTGGCCCGTCGCCCCTCGTCGTAGTCGGCGGGCTCGGAGTCCTGCAGGTAAGATGCCGGATATCCGCCACCCGACATCCTGTCCTGGTAGTCCATGATGCGGTCGGTGACCGCGTCGAGCATCTCCCGCATCTGGTCGCGGGCGAGTTCGAGTTCCGATCCGGACGGAGTCGACAGCAGTGATGCCAAGCCGTCGAAGTGGTCGACAGCGGTGTAGGACTCGATGATGCGATCCGCCTCGGTGGCCATGTCGAAGCGACCGCACAGCTCGTCCAGCGCCGCGGACTGCTGCTGGTGCCGCTCGACTACCTCGTCGTAGGGGATCTCGGTGAACGCGACCATGTGGTAGAGCGGGATGAACTTGTCGGGAGCGTTCTGGTGCAGTTCCCGTTCCAACCGCTTCCTGGTGTGGTAGGCGGAGTCCCCCGTCCGGGAGGTCAGCTCCTGGAGGTTGAGCAGGGACAGTTCCGCGATCGCGTCACCCGGCCCCTTACGGGTTTCCGTGAATTCGGAGACGGACCGCTGGATCGCACCATCTCCGGAGAACGTCGCCAAGTTGTGGTCCAGAATAGCCAGAAACTGGCGGACGTCCTCGAAACTGCAGTTGATCCCCTGGCCGTAGAACGGAACCATCGTGTGCGACGAATCGCCGATGAGAACCGTCCGGCCGAAGTGGTAGGGATGCACCTTGACCGTTTTCAACGACGCCGGCGGCGCCGCGAAGAAATCGGTGGTCAGCTTCGGCAGGAGATGGGTGATGTCGGGGAAGTGCCGCTCGAACAGCGCGGTCACGTCTTCGGGGGTGCGCAGTCCGTGGAAGTCCTGCTCCTCGGGGGCGTCGCGCCGCAGGGGCATGAACAGACTGGTGGTGTAGCTGTTGTCGACGTTGGGCTGGGCCAGCAGCATGAACTCGCCCCGTGGCCAGACGTGCAGGCCGTGTTCCTGACTGGCGGGCTGTCGCCGGTCGCGCAGGGCCTCCATCAACGCGTGTCGACCGTTGACGTCCGGAGGCATCTCCAGCTCGATGAACCCGTGGTCGATGTAGTCCTGCGACAGCTGCATCCGCGCACCCCTGCGGCTCATCTCGTGCCGGACGATGCTGTTCGCGCCGTCACAGCCGATGACGATGTCCGCCTCGGAGTGATGTACCTCCGTGCCGTCCACGGCGAAGTGCGCCCGCGCCGCCACCGGATTCACTCGGACGCAGGTGTAGTCGAAGAATAATCGGGCTCCCACCCGGTCGGCCTCGTCCAGCAAGGTACGATGCAGCATTCCCCGAGGTATGGATAGCAGGTTGTGTTCCGCCGAGGGCCCGTACGGCTGGTAGGAAAGACTTCCGTCGGTGTGGTGGATCACCCGCTGCGGCAACGGCACACCGTTGGCGTACAGCAGGTCGGTGACCCGCTCGTCCAACGAATCCAGTCCGCGCTGGGTCAGCGTCAGGTTGAAGGAGTGCCCCTTGCCCGGGGGGAGTAGCCGGATGTCGGAACCCTTGTCATAGAGCTCGACCTCGATGCCCCGGGAGCGAAGAGCGATGGCGACCAGACATCCGACCGGTCCCGCTCCCACGATGATCGCTTTCATCGAACGATTGGTCTCCGTCATTTTCCCCTCGTTTCCGGAAACGCGGTGAGAAGGATCACCTTCTCCACGACGACGCTTCAGAGGGCATCGACCCAGCTTTCGCGTCTGCCGGGAAATCTATGGAGAAAACCTCTCGTCGCTCTCTTCGGCAGCTCTCGAATCGCTATCCGTCCGTGCTTTTCGGAGGACACCGAATCGGTGTCGAGCACGGATCGCCCGTGGGGAGGTGGTGCGGGCGAAGCCGACCCCACCGTTCGAAGGAGGCCGCGGCCACGCTGGTCGCCCGCGTGTTTCGCCCCGCCCCCGTCCACCGGTGATCCAGGACGCGAACGGCCCGGGAAAGGGGCCGCATCATCGGGTTCCGAAGCACCGCGGTTCCCTCCCGCACAGCTCTACAGCGAGCTCGCCCGAAGGAGTGACTCGCATTGCTACGTCCAGTGGAGGTAGCACGACATGCTGTGAAGTACTGTGAGCACGAACCGTACAATTCCGGCAGGGGTACGCGGCCGCTTCGAGGGAGGTTCCGTGATCACGGCTATGCTCGCCGAGGACATGCACATGCTCCGCGGCGCTCTGGTCGCTCTACTCAAGACGGAACCGGACATCGACGTGGTGGCCGAGATCGTCTCCGGTGACGAAGTGCTGCCGACCGCTCACGAACACCGCCCGAACGTCGCGGTGCTCGACATCGATCTGCCGGGCAAGGACGGGCTGACCGCCGCAGCCGAGATCCACGAGCAACTCCCCGAGATTCGCACTCTCATGCTCACCGGTCTCGGGCGGGCGGCGACGCTTCGCCGAGCGCTGTCGACCAAGGTGGGCGGTTTCATCCTCAAGGACGCCCCACCGACGGAGCTGACCGACGCCATTCGGAGTGTGGCCGCGGGAAATCGGGTGGTGGACAGCCAACTGGCACTGGCGGCGTTCGACACCGTGGAGTGCCCGCTGACCACGCGGGAAACCGAAGTGCTGCGGCTGGCCGCGGACGGCGCCGACGTAGTGGAGATCGCCAGCACCCTGTTTCTGACCGCCGGAACGGTGCGCAACTACCTCACCACCATCGCGAGCAAGCTCAACGCGCGCAACCGGCTCGACGCCGTACGAATCGCCAGGGAGTCCGGCTGGCTGTAGCGGGTACACCGTGAGCGGCCGGAACTCTAGACGGCAGCGGTGGTCCGCTCATCCGGCAGGGTGCCGAGGACGAACTCACCGACACTGACCTCAGCAGGCCAGTTCAGCCGGAATGCCTCGGCTGCCACGGCACCGTTGGAGCTGACCAGCGCACACGGCGCGAGCCGCATCGCGGTGGTGACGAGGTGCAGCGTCTGCTGGAGCAGCCCCACCTGTTTCAACGCCATCGCGTAAGCGATCCCACTGTAAAGCCAGGACACTCGCAGGATTCGCACAGTCATCGTGATCAGTGCCGAGGGGCGCTGGGCCATTCCACCGGACATCCGCGCGCTGTCCAGCAAGTTCCCCATGCGTTCCCCCGGCGTCTCGATCAATGTCACCGAGTGATCGCTCGGATCGTAATGATAGATACCGCGCGGCAGTCCCGAGCAGCGGTCCAGGGTCAGGTAGAGCTCCAGCGCGTGCGTGCCGCCCATGGCGGGATACGGGCGGTCGGTGCTCTCGTACTGTTCTCCCCCCGGGCCGGCCAGGGTCCACACCGACCGGATCCTGGCGCAGCGGTACAGCAGTTCACCGAGCTGGTCGACACTCACCGGTGCACTACCGAAGCACCGATAGGACTTCGCCTGCTCCATCGTCGCCGTCAACGACGCGTCGTGCGCGGTGAACCGCTCCAACGACGGACGGCTCAACCGGAACCGCCTGCCGTGCGGCCTGGCGGGCACCGCCGGTGGTGACGGCAGGTCACTGTGTTCGAAGACCGCGCCGACCGCGGCGTCGTCATGACCGGCTCCGCTCCGCGAGTGGAACAGCAGATCGTGGTGTGACCACGGAGTCAGTCCGGTGTCGGAGTCCTCCGCGAACACCGGCTCCGCGGTTGCCGGGATCCTGGTCCCGACCACCACCATGCCGGCCGCGACCAGGTGGCCGACGAGCTGACGTACCGTCGTTTCGTCGAAGCCCACGCCGGAAGCCAGCTCGCCGATATCGGCGGGCCTCGCCAACATGCCGATCGCCGCGGCCACCCGCGGACGATGCAGCACCACTCGGTACCCCGCCAGCGGGGACTCCAGGACCATCACGCCCTGGTAGGGGCGCAGGGCGACGAAGCGGGACAGTCGGAACTCGTCCCGTTTCTCGATCCGGGGGAATTCGAACGACGCGTCGTGCGTGATCGGCACCGCGGACAACAGCGGTCCGGAGCAGTCGTCGATGGCCAGCGAGTGCACCACCGAGCCCGACAGCAGATCCAACACCCGCATGAGTTCGGGGTAGTTCGGATCGTCCTCCGCCGCACCACCGCGTTGTCTGCTGCCGTTCATGGTGCGCAGGGACAGCATGTTCTCCAGGGCCACCGGTCCCAGACTCATGCGTTGCAGCCACTCCTTCACCCGTGTTCCCGGGTTCGGTATCGAAACCTCCCCCCAGCGAGTGAACACAACCAAGCTGTCCTCGTCAGTCTCGTTGTCCTCGACGAGCGTGTCCTCGCGCAACGACCACAACCTGAATCGCTCCGGTGATCGGGTGTGGACCTGCTGGTACATAATCGCTCCATCATCGGGCTGTCGCTCGTCAGAGAAACAGCGGTAGCGGGTTCAGATCCTCGTAGCGGGTCGGCTCGGCGACCCGACCGAGGCGCACCGGGACGTCGTAGAGTCGTCCGGGGCCGAACCTGGCCCAGAAACTGCGCAGTCCCGGCACGATCGTCTTGACCACCGGCAGTCCTATATCGGGACGGGTCTGGTCGAGCACGAGCAGCTCCATGCCCGACGCCTCCAACCGTCGCTGGACCAGGCTCAGCTCGGCGAGGAGATCCGACTCCTGCTCGGCGACGTGGTCGGCGGCTGTCCGCGGCCGCTGCTTCGGATCGGGCAGCAGGTAGGGCTGGTTGTGGACCGTCGCGGTGCGCCACCAGTGAACCGCGTCGGGGTCGCTCCAGCCGTAGTCGCCGTCATCGTCGATACCGATCATCGTGGGCATCAACTGGTTCAGTTCGGTCAGGCAGCGGTGCAGCGCCACCTGGGGAGAGAGGTGCGCACCGAACCCGAACATGATGTCCTCACTGGGTTTGTCGGTACGCCGGGAGATCGCGACCATGGTCGGAACCCCCAGATCGGAGGTCACGTCCAGTACCCACAGCTGACGGTCCAGCCCGGCGTGGGCCGCGCGTACCTCGTCGATCCACGGATCGGTGAAGGAGTCCAGGTCAACCCCGGCCGCGCGGGTGCGGTTGTACCACCACAGTGCGACCGCGTCCCGCTCCACCAGTTCCAGCAGGCCCTGCAGCACCGCGTCCTCGACGCTGCTACCGGCCGCGTTCCCGTTCGAATCCGCACGCACCGACGACGACCCCGGTGCGTCGAAGTACAACATCCCCGTCGGGAGCAACCGGTGTTGCTTCCTGGTCATCGACCACACTGGCGTCCAGTCCAACTCGGCTTCCTCGTCGAAGGGATCGCAGACGAACTGGAAGGGTGAGTGCCGGCGGTTCCACTCCGCGCGTCCGGTGTACTGCCGCTCGTCGAAAAGCTGGCAGGTGTCGGGATGGATCGCCCTGTCCGACAGTGCGCGGAAACTGCCCCGGACACGTTCCTCGTCGCCGTGGAAATATCCGCAATGCCGTTCCAGCGCCTCGCACAGCGCGCTGACCTCGGCATGCAACGGGGTGGTCCCCTTACCGCCGTTCTCGGTGCGTAACGCCGTACGTAATCGCTCCACTCCCCCGTTTCCGACGGCAAGGTTGGGACCACTGCGAAAGGAGTTGAACAGAGCCGGACCGCGCGGATCCTGTCGGATCTCCTTGATCACACCGGTGACCGGGCTGACCAGGTGCCGGTAGTCGTCGAGCGTTTGCCGGGCCGTGCGCGAGCGTGATCCTCCACCGGTGCCCTCGGCCTTGCGTCGGCTCCGAACCTCCACCGGATGCCACGCCCGGTTACGCACCAGGTCCGGATCACCGCACGAACGGCACTGCGGCCGAGGCCGAACATCGTGGTGCCTCGCCCCCAGGTCGAGGCTGTCCAGGGTCCACACCCCGCGTTGTTCGGCGGACCGATATCCGGCCAACCACTTGCTCGCTTCCAAAGCGACCAGGTGCATTCCGGTAGCGGTCAGCGCGGGTATCGCAGCCCTGACCCGATGCGCGGGCCCTTGTTTCCGCAACGTGGCCTGCACGTGAGCCTCCGCCTGGCGATGCCCCCAGATCCTGGTGGCCATGCAGTGCCAGCAAGCCCGCTCGGACTCGGACGGATCGAAAACCGGCCCGACCCACAACTGCGCGCCAACCGGTTTGGCCAGCAACCACGGCTTGTTCGTCGCCCGGTGTCGGGCGTCCACTTCCCCGAGATCGACACGCAGGTAGTCATCGCAGAGCACCACGGACAGCAGCGTCGATTCGTGCGGCGCGGCCGCCGTGTCCGCAGTTCGGACCCGCAGTCCGGCGCCGGTCAGAGCCTGCCTCGCACTGTCCTCGTCAACATCGCCGAGCGCGATCAAACCCACCGTGGCACCGATGGTCTCCGAACGTACCGTGTCCGCGTCGAGCCCCGCTGTTTCCCAGTACGCGCGCTCGGCGGCATTCCCGCTGCTGACCCGTACCGGGTCCCGCAGCTCCAGCAGATTCGCTTCGGCCAGTTGGATGAGCAAACTACCGGCCTGCTGTGACGTGACACCTTCGGGAAGATCGCGATACAGATCCTCCAGATTCCGGGTACCGTCCAGCATCGGAGCTATCAGCTCCATACCCGATCCCTCCAACGCCGTCACACCACGTTCGGAAAAGACATAAGCGGCGTCTCCGCTGACGACCTCCAGACGTAGGTACGATTTGAAGCCGACCAGCAGTCGCCCCGAGTTCTCGGCCGTCGGATTCATCGAGTCACCGCCTCGATTCGCGTCATCACCGGCTCCGTCGCGGCGGCAACGCCGGCCCAGGAGACCGTGGTGGGTGACACCCGGGCATCGGCGGGATTCGTCCAGCCGTCGAGCTCGTCGATCACCAGCCCCGTACGGGCAGCGACCGCCTGATCACCTGCGAGGTTCAGCGATGCGCAGAACGACGTTATCCGCTCGGACACCGTGGAAGCCATGAGCGCTCCATCCGGGAAGAAGGGAATATCGCTGTGGTACGTTTACCATTCTGCGCCTGGTTCTCCCCCACCACGAGGGCGTGCGTCACCGATTAAACATGCGTTCCTCACAACCGCGCACTATGAGATCCTCATACCACGAGATCCCACTTTTCATCGGACCCTCGTGACACTCGCACTTTACTCGAAGGAGCTCATCGAGCACGATACGCAGTGCACTGGGGAAACAGGGAGAACGAAGTCGTTCTCATTTTTCCTGAAAGCACTTTAATGCCTCGCAGGAATAGAGACGGTCATGTTTTTTCGCGTACTTGGACCACTGGATGTCTCACTCCGAGGAACACCGATCAAAGTTGGGAAGAACCGACAACGGACCGTTCTCGCCGCATTGCTCGCCGAAGCGAACCGAGCCGTTTCGGTGGAGTGGCTCGTGGAAGTGGTGTGGAACGGCAACCCACCGAGAACCGCGGCCGAGCAGATTCAGACCTGCATCTGGCGGCTACGCCGCATGTTCGTGCTGGCGGGCGCTCCGCAGGACCCCATCGAGACCACACCCTCCGGATACGCGCTGCGCGTCGATCCGGACCATGTGGACACCACCCTCTTCGAACGACTCGCCCGAGAGGCCAGGTCCATCGCCTCGGAGGGAGGATCAGCGCTGGCGGCCACACGTTACCGTGAGGCGCTGCGACTGTTCCGCGGCCCGGTGCTGGCCGAGATCTCCTCCCCCCTGCTGCATTCCGTGGCAGCGTCCTGGGAGGAGCGCAGGCTGACAGCCCTGGAAGAATGCTTCAATCTCGAGCTTTCCTCGGGAATGAGCGCCGAGCTCGTCGACGAACTGACGGCGCTGGTGTGGCTGCATCCGTTGCGTGAACGGTTCCGGGCACAGCTCATGCGCGCGCTGCGAGACAGTGATCGCCGCGCCGAGGCGCTGGCGGCCTACCAGGACTGCCGCAACAAGATGGTCTCCGAACTGGGGCTGGAGCCCAGCTCGACATTGCAGGAACTGCACCACGGCATTCTGGCCGATGAACCGGTGAGAACCGATGCGGCCCCGAGCCGCGTTCCCGCTCTGCTGCCCGGCGACATCACCGATTTCGTCGGGCGACAGGACCAGATCACCGAGCTCACCCGATTGCTCACCGACAGCGGTAGCCCCGCCGTCCCCGAGTCCGACAACGCCCGTATGTTCACTCTGCTCGGCCGCAGAGGAGCGGGCAAGACGGCGCTGGCCGTGCACACCGCCCATCGGGTGCGTGACCATTTCCCGGGCGGGCAGCTCTACGCCGACCTCGGCGATACCCCCGGGGACTTGGCGAGGACCGCCGAAATCCTGCGGGGTTTCCTGCGCGCACTCGGCGTTCCCGCCGCCGAGATCCCAGAGGACACGCACGCCTGTGCGTCCCTGTACCGGAGCCTCGTGGCCGAACGCCGGATGCTCGTCGTGCTCGACGACGCGGTGAACTCCGCCCAGATCGAGCGACTACTACCCAGTGGCCCGAGAACCGCGGTGATCGTTACCACGCGGTCCAATCTCACCGATCTGCCGGGTAGCGTCCCGATCGAGGTGGAGACGTTCTCCGAACAGGAAGCGCTGACGCTGCTCGGCCGTATCATCGGGTCCGGACGAGTGGAGGCGGAACTCGGCAGCGCGAGAAAGATAGTAGCGGCAGCGGGCCGGTTGCCGTTGGCGGTCAGAGCCGCCGGTGCCCGGCTGGTCGGGCGGCCGAACGTCGGCCTGGCGCACTTCGCCCAGCGGCTGGGCCATCCGTTCCGCCGGCTGGACATGTTCTCGTACGGAACGCTCGACCTGCGCGCCCGGTTATCGGCCAACACCCACGCCCTGTCGGCGGAGCCCCGAATGCTGTGGTGCGCCCTGGGGCTGGTCGGCATGTCCGATTTCGACACACGTCCCGCGGCACAACTGGCCGACTGTGCCCCCTCACACGCGGAGAGACTGCTGGACCAGCTGGTTGACCAGCGCCTGGTGGACATCACGGGCATCGACGACGAAGAGCACATCCACTACCACATGCACGAGCTGGTCGGTCTGTACGCCAAAGAACGAGCGCATGCGGAGTTACCGGAGCCGGTGCGCACACGTGTTTCCAATGTCGCGGTCAACGGCTTTCCCGACGACTGGCGGACGACCGTGCGCTCCGGTGTGTGACAGCCGTGCCGTCGCCGAACGAAGCACGTCCGCTCGAGGGCACTTTCCGCTCGGCTCGCGGGTCAAGCGACGACACGCTCGTCTTCGTCCGGGACCCGCAGGGGGGCGTAGGCGTACAGCCGGAAACGGTTTCCGGAGTCAATTTCGTAGCCGAGTTCGCCACTGAGCTGACCGAGTCGATGAGTAAGGTTTTCCAGTCCGTTTCCGCTGCCGAAATCCCGATCCGACGACACGGCGGTCACACCATCATTGATCATTTCGACGAAAGCGTTGTCTCCGGCACAACCGACGGTTACCTCACAGTTCCTGGCCCGACTGTGGCGGAGGACGTTGGTCGCCGCTTCCCGCAACACGGTCGCCAGAACCGTGCTGACCCGGATCGGCAGATCCTCGTATTCCTGGTTGATTCGCACCTGAACTCCCGCCGCGGTGAGTACCGAGTGCACGGAGCGGCACTCTTCGTCCAGGGACAGCTCACGGTAGCCGCTCGCCACCGAACGCACGTCGACCAACGCACGGCGCGAGATCTCCAGGATCTCCCCGAGCTCCTCCTTGGCACGCGCGGGCTGACGGTTCACCAACCGGTGGGTCAGCTCGGTCTTCAAAGTGATCGTCGAGAGACTGTAGCCCAACAGATCATGCAGGTCCCGGGCGAAGCGCAGTCTCTCCTGCGCCACCGCCATCTCCGCGAGCTCGGTCCGAACCTCGTGGATCTCACGAACCAGACCCGCCAGCCGGGACAGTCCGTACACCACCAACCCGGTGATCACGGTGGAGACCGAGGTGTAGGCGATGTCCACATAAGTCCCCCCGAACTGCGACTGTGCCACCCCCATGCTCATCACGACCAGCGCGAAGACGGGCCAGGCCACGGCGGGAGTCAGGGTCAGCAGGACGCTTCCCGCGAGGAAGCCGGGCATACCGACCCAGGCCTGCTGAAACTGCAGTATCGGCAGGTACACCAGCCCGGCCTGGAGCAGCAGTGCCAGCAAGCTCCACGGCCGCCGGAACCACGGCGTCTCCCGCCCGAAGTACAGTAGTTGCAGCATCAGCAGCGCCACCATGTACGAGAACGAGAGAACGACTCCGGTCACGCCCACGGGCATCATCAGGACGTGCAGGAAGCCCACCAGGCAGATCGCGCAGAAAACCGTGCTCACCACCAGGCGGGCGATCCTGGGAGCGAAACGGGTGTACGAGACCACGTCATCCGAGGTGGATCCGTCGACACTCGATGCAGCCACCATATCCTCTCACTCGTTGATACTGAATCATCAGCTCAAAAACGTGCTCCTGCGGCACGCAGGACGCTGGCACCCCCAGAGCAAGGAACGCGGGATTCCTGCTGGCGAAGCTACAGCACGCGCACGATCGAGCAAAGCCGTCTTCGGATCGACGAACCACGCTATGAACGGATTCAACGGTCGATCGGCACGACGAGTTCGTTCGGTACCACCATTACGACCAATCCAGGAGTAAGTCAGCGCATAACTCCGGTTTTGGGCCGCCGATACTGGGCTGCTACAACGCCACCGCTTCGTCCTCGGCAGGCGTGCGCGGTAGTTACGACGGGGCCGTTAGGCCCCGCGCGCGGGAGCTACGCCGAATGAAGGATCAACTTGGCAGGCGTTGAAGAATTCCGACCGGCTCTCTCGCTGACAAACAAAGAACCCCGGCAAAGCCCGCCGCATCACGGCGATTCGGAGCTTACTTTCCGGCGCGGGACACGAAACGCCGTTTTCGGCCGTCTGTCCGCACACGCCGTCCCAGGGCATCCCACACCGGGTCACTCGCGCGTGCTCGGGATCAGTCACGGCGGGCGCCCTCCGGCGAGATCACGGTGGTCGGCAGTGCACGGTCCTCCGCCGCCGCCACGATGTCGGCGGTCCCGCCGTAGCCCCGTGCCGGTTCACAGTCCCACACCGAGATCAGCCGGTCGGCACGGTCGATCATTTCGAGGCTGGCGTCCATGTGGGACCGCGAGGTCGATTCCACGTGGTTGAGCCGCACCACGTCCGAAGCACGTGCCATGAGGGCGTCGTAGATCGGGTGATGCTCCGCGGGAAGCCCCTCCCGGTACTGAGCCGCGGGCACGATGACCACGAGCTATCCCCCGTGATCGAGCACAGCCCGGGCGAAGAGGCTGTCGGCGCCGTCCGCCAGGCAACTCAGCCCGACACCTCGGGAGTCCTCGCTATCTCATCGCGGAGCGCGGTGTCCACGACTCGTTCCGTATCGCCGGGGAGACCCCGGTGTCCCGTGATAGCTAGCTCCGTCCTGATGAGCTGCCCGTGCCAGTAGTAACGCATGCTCGACCTTCGCGAGCGCCTGGGGCTTGGGAGCCGCCATCGACGGAACGACGGCAGCGTAGACACTCCTCGCCGCCGAGACGTCACCGAATTTCGCCAGCGCACTGGACTGATAGCGAGCCACCTTCGCCGCCGTGAAAGCGAACACCCAGAGTTCGTCGCTTTGAACAAACGACCGGAGGAGGACTGAACGAAGTGGTTCTCACAGCGCGCTCACGCCGCTAGAATCCCAGCGCAGTGAGTAGGCCCCGCGCACGCGGGGATGGATCGTACGCGTGTTCGACCGGGTCGAGGCTCACGAGGCTGGCCCCGTGCACGCGAGGCCAGCCTCGTGAGGACGACGAAGTCGGCCTCCGGCGGGACGTCACCCTGGAACAGGCCGCTCAGCACCGCTCCTACACGTCGTGCTCACGTAAGGGCCTCGAAGTCGGTATCGATTGGGCATGTGATGCACCCCGCCATACCGCCGAGGTGTCATTCCCGATTTTTTGGGTTATTCTCGGGACTGCAAGGTGTTGGTTCGGCTGTGGGAGGTGTGCCGTGACCACGACCAAACAGCGTGAGCGCGACGAGCTCTTCGACCAGTTCCGGCGGGTCGAAGAGCTCGAAGAGGTCGCCGAGCAGGCCTCGGCGCAGCTGGACCCCACCCAGCTCGACCGCTTGCGCTCCGTGGCACGACGCACGCTCGCGGGCATCAAGCCGGTTCGTGTCTCCCTGGCCAGTGAGCTGCTCGACCTCGACGAGAAAACGATCAGGAGTTGGACCGAGGAAGGTGTGCTCACCGAGGCCGACACGGCCAGCACCCGGCGACTGCTGGACCCCGAACGGCTGCACGAGGTGCTGCACATCGTGCGCGAGTTACGCGCCAACGGCAAACGAGCAGATCTGCTCGACGCGGTGTGGTGGAAGCTCAGCGACCAGGCAGTCCTCGACCGGGAGGACCTGGCCGACAGCCTGGCGGAGATGCGTCGCGGCGACGTGCACAAAGCATGACCGACAGTTATCAATGACTACCGGTGGTGTTGAGATCATCACCGCGTGACCGTTGACGTCGAAATCACCAGCACTGCTCAGCAGCAGCGAAAGATGCTTCGCAACAAACACGCGAAACACTTCGAGCAGTGGTTGGAGGAACTCAAACGGGACGGTTGCCGTGGGCTCCAATACCGCTTGACCGGCGATCTCGTCGAACGACTCCGCGTACGGCACCTCACCGGCCCGCTGCGCGTGATCGTCGCGTTCCACAGCGCCGAACACGCCACAATCGTTCTCATCGGGACCCACGACGACAGCGACCCCGGCATCGACGTCTACCGGCACCTGTACTCCCTGGCCGGGATCGAAACCCCGTCCGCGCGAACGCGGACGAAACCACCCTGCTGCGACGAAGAAGGGCACCCACCCTCGGACGACGAGGAGATCATCGACCTGGTCCAGCGGGCCCAACGTCTACGACGTCGACGCACAAGCTGATTCCCCGAAGTGGCGCATCGGATAGATATCGCCGCGACATGCTCATCGGCACACGCTGAAGCTTCCGGCGCCGCACGAATCCGGTACCGCCCTGGATTTCTACGGCGAGACTTTTGGCGAAGTACTCAGTCGGGCAGCACCTCGCGCATGACCCGGATTGTGTTGCCGCCCATGATCGCGGCGATGTCGGCTTCGGAATGCCCGCGTTCACGCAGTTCCCGCGTGATCACCGCGATGTCGCTGGTGTCCCAGCCGACCGTTGTGGACCCGTCGTAGTCGCTGCCCAGCGCGGCCGTCTCGATGCCGCCGACGTCGATGACGTGCTCGATGGCGTCGACCACGGCGGCGGGTGTGGTGTCGCAGACGGCGGCATCCCAGTAGCCGATGCCGACGACTCCGCCGGTACGCGCCACGCCGCGGATCTCCTCGTCGGTCAGGTTGCGGTTGACGTCGCAGGTGGCCTGTACACCGCCGTGGCTGTACACCACGGGTTTCGTGGCACGGTCGAGCATCTCGGCCACCGCGCGATGGCTGGAGTGCGCGATGTCGACGATGACCCCCCGTTGTTCCAGCTCGTCGAACACCCGGCGGCCCAGGTCGGTGAGTCCGCCCTTGTCGATACCGTGCATCGAGCCGACGACCTCGTTGTCGAAGAAGTGGGCGAAGCTCGCCATCCGCATGCCGGCGTCGAACAACACCTCGACGTTGCCCTGCTCGCCCTCGAGATTGTGCAGGCCCTCCACGGAGAAGAGCGCGCCGGTGACCCGCTCACCGGCTTCGCGGGCGGCGATCAGCTCGTCGAGGTCGGCTCGGGTGCGGATCAGCACCAGGCGACCGTCGGAACGCGCGGCCGCGTCGCTGAGCTTCTCGGCGTGGTAGAGCGACCGTTCGAGCAGCGAGGTCCATGTCGCCGGTGGCTGCAGCTGGGCGATGGCCAGCGGGGTGATGTTGTCGGTGTCGGCGGAGTTGGACTCGTAGTTCTGGCCCCTCGGGGACTTCGACACCGACGAGAACACCTGGAGACCCACGTTGCCCTCCTCGAGCCGAGGCAGGTCGACGTGCCCTCGGTCGGAGCGCTCGAGCAGGTCACGATCCCACATCAGCGTGTCGGCGTGCATGTCCACGATCGGCAACGAGTCGTGCAGCTCCCGCGTGGACGCGTCGACCGCGGGCAGGCGGGTGTCGACGACCTGGTTCATGCGGCGCTCGACGATCCCGGGCGCGAACACGAAGAACGCGATCACCGCGAGCACCACGAAGATCGAGCCCGCACTGACGGTCCACCGCAGCCACCCGCGCTTGATCCGAGCCACGAACGCGAACCGTAGCGCTTTCACCGATCCGTGGTCCATCCCCGCGTGCGCGGGGACGCACCGGCAGTGCACTGGGGGCCCGGAACGAGACCTCCGGGCAGCGGTGACGGGCCGAGCGATGCTCTCGACCGCAGCCGGGCACGCACCCGGTCCGGTCAAGGACTGTCCTTCGCGGGACTTGCCGCATGCCGTTGTAACGATTAGTGTTACGACTAGGGTCGAGCGGGGAGGTGGAGACCGACGTGAGCGCCAACAGCAGACTGACCGTCGCGGCGCACGCCCTGACGTGGATCGGGCTGTATCAGCGGCGCGGTCATGAGGTCGCCACCTCCGAACAGATCGCGACGAGTGTCAACACCAACCCGGTGGTGATCCGCCGCCTGCTGGCCGAGCTGCGCAAGGCGGGCCTGGCCGATTCGCAGCGGGGAGCGGGGGCGGGCTGGATGCTCGTGCGGGACCTGGAGACGATCACCCTGCTCGACGTCTACCAGGCGATCGATCCGGGACCGATCTTCGCCTTGCACCGCGCGAGGCCGAACCCCGAGTGCGTCGTGGGAAACGGCATCGGGCCCGCGATGACCGCCGTGTACGACGAGGTGGAGGCCGCCCTGCGCGGGGAGCTGGCCAAGACCACGTTGGAGGACGTACTGCGGGACGTCTTGAAAGCCGCCTGACCTCGGGCCGTTGATTTTCCCTGACCCTGGGGAAATCACGGCCGCGAACATCGATCATCGATGTAACAAAAATAGTTACAGCAAAGAATCGGAGAATCCCATGGGACAGCTGGACGACAAGAGCGCCCTCGTCACCGGCGCATCCAGCGGCATCGGACTGGCGATCGCCCGCCGTTTCGCCGCCGAGGGCGCGACCGTCTACCTCACCGGCCGCCGCAAGGCCGAGCTGGACGCCGCCGTCGCGCGGGTCGGCGCCCGAGGCATCGCCGTCCAGAGCGACGCCTCGGACCACGGCGACCTCGACCGGCTCTTCGCCGAGATCGCGGACCGCAGCGGCCGACTGGACATCGTGGTGGCCAACGCCGGGGTCGGGGACTACGCTCCGCTCGGCACCATCACCGAGCAGGAGTACGACCGCACGACCTCGATCAATCTCAAGGGCACGGTCTTCACCGTCCAGAAAGCACTGCCGCTGCTGACGACGGGCGCCTCGGTGATGCTGGTCTCCTCCAGCGCGGCCCTGCGGGCCGCCCCGGGCCTGGGCGTCTACGCCGCGACCAAGGCCGCGATCCGCAGCCTCGCCCGCACCTGGGCCGCCGAGCTCGCGGACCGCGGAATCCGCGTCAACACCCTCACTCCCGGCGATGTCGAGACCCCGGGCGGGGACGAACTGCGCGCCGCTTTCCCGCACGGCGATCAGCCCACCGAAGCCGAGTCCACCCCAATCACCCCGCTCGGCCGGATCGGTCGTCCCGAGGAGGTCGCCGCCACCGCGCTCTACCTGGCCGGGGACCAGAGCAGCTTCACCACCGGTGCGGAACTGCTCGTCGACGGCGGCGCCACGCAGCTCTAGACACCGATCGGCGATACGGAACACCTGTGCTCGGCGGACCGCTGACCGGCGAGCACTTCCGGTTCCAGGGCCGCGGCCCGACCGACACACCACACGCGAACGACAGGACGAAGGACGAGGACGATGGCAACGGACACGCAGACCTCGCGGGCCGTGGCGGAGAAGTTCGTGGAGCGCCTCGGCAGGCAGGACCCGGAAGGCATCCAGGAACTGTTCGCCGCGGAGATCGACTGGTACGTCCCCGGCAGTGACGAGCTGCCCTGGACCGGACCCCGTACCAGCCGGGAGGAGGTCGCGCCGTACTTCACCACGATGTGGCCGCAGTTCGAGCCCGGCAGGAGCGAGGTCGTGCTGGATCGGGTCATCGTCGACGGTGGTGACGTGATGCTGCTGGCGATCTTCACGCACACCGTCGTGTCCACCGGCAAGGAGTTCACCACACCGGTGGCCATGCACCTGGTGGTCGAGGACGGCCGGATCATCCGCATGCACCTGCACGAGGACACGCTGACCGTCCACGAGGCGTTCACCGCTGGCTGAGCGGAGAGGGCTCGGGAACTCCGTGGCACGGGGCGGCCCGGCCGGGCACGTACGGTCTCGCCGTTCGGCCGGGCCCGCCGATCCGCTCATGGCCGCAGGCCGCGAGGACTCCTCGACACCGACCTGAACGGACGGGATTCACGCGAAAAAGCGCCTCCGGAACGAATCCGGAGGCGCTGGACTTCACACGCGAAAGTCAGCCGAACTTCTCGGCCTTCACCGCATCGATGAACGCCGACCACTGAGCACCAGTCGTAGTGAAGTACCCGACCGAACGATCCTTCGTGTCACGCACCGCCGCGCCGTCGTTGAAACGGCCGATTTCGACGCACGCAGTGTTATTACTGGACCGGCTCGACTTCCGCCATCCTGCGGGATGTTGTTTCACGGTATGCTCTCCTCGAAATCGTTTGCGCGTGCGGCGATGAACTCCTTTGCCTGTTCCGGGGTCATCGCTGCATCGCGCAGGTTACCTACAGCGTCCTTGTAAATCTCTACGGCGTGGGGAGCTGTGAGGAACGCAGCGGACCCGAGGTGTTCGAGGTGCACGATCGGCGCGGCGCGAGGGAACTCGATCAGCATGAACTGGCCACTGTGCGCGGAAGTCCATGCGCCGGGGTTCGATGGAATGATTCGCAGTGTCACATTCGGCAGGTCCGCGATCTTTCCGACATGCCGTAGCTGGTCGGCCATGATTTCCGGCGCTGCGATGCGTTCGGTGAGCGCGCGCTCCATGAGGATCGCCTCGAAGGTGGGAGCCTGCCGACTGGTGAGAATATCGCGACGACTGGAACGCATCGCGATCCGTGTTTCCTGCTCCGGCCCCTGCGAAGTCGCCATGACGGTGCGAGCGTAGTCGGCCGTCTGAAGCAATCCCGGAACGAGCAGCGGCGCTACCTCCGTGATCGCCGAGGCGGTGCGCTCGTACTCAATCAAAGTCACGAGCTCTTGATGGACACCGGGGATACCAGCACGCAGCCAGTCCGGACCGTCGCTCTCACGCGCCAATTCCGTGAGCCGGTCTCGTTCGGAGGCCGGGAGTCCGAGTGCGACGGTTATACCAGCGACATCCTCCGGGGTTGCTGTTCGGACTCCGGTTTCCGTTCGGGTAATCCACGCATGCCCGATATTGAGCTTGCGAGCCAGTTCGCGTACTCCGGTACCGGTTGATTCACGCGCTTTTCGCAGTTCAGCTCCAAGTGTGCGCGCTTTCGGGCTTCCTGGCCTGGTTCCCGTCATGAACCAATCGTAGAACAACCTTCGCGCTTACTGGATCACTCGATCGAGGCATTGCGATGGTGGATCCGAACCATCAAAGTGGTTCCTAGCCACAGGATCGGATACGAAACGTCAAAGGAATGATACGCAATGCCACACATCTACGACGTATCGCACCCGGGCATACGGCTGCGGTGCAGGGACGAGTCCGGCTCGTCGTCGCTGCGGATCTGGCGGTCACAGTGGACGCCGAGGGTGATCCGGATCGACACGCCGACCGTTTACAACCGGACCGAGTGGACGGTCGAGCAGGCGAAGCTGCTGCGGGACGTGCTCGACGACGCGATCCGGGCGGGCGAGCGGTCATGAGCCATCCGCACACCCAGCTTTCCGTCTTCCTGCGACGCGGCGAGTGGATGCTCAGTGACGCCGCCTTCGAGATCGGCGGGCAGCGCTACACCGCGACGCAGTGCCACGACACCGCCACCGTGCTCGACGAGCTCGCCGCCGCACTGCGCCAACACGCCACCGCACTGCCGAGCGGCGAGCTCCCAACCGGCGAACTTCCCACCGACAGCACTCCCGCTGACAGCACTCCCAGCGACGACGCGAACGAATCGGATGCCTGAGGCACCGCCCCCGGAAGCGCCACCCGGCGCAACGCCGGAGCAGCTCCGGGCCGACGCGGCACCCACGGAGATCATGCCCGCCCTGCGGGCGGGGCGCTGGTCCCGCTGGCGCGGCACGCTGCCACTGACCGCGATCACGAAGCGCCGACCGGGCAGCAGCGGCCTACCCGCTCGGCCCACCGAGACCAACGCGCCGACACCCCTCGACCCGCCACACCCACAGCTGCTCGCCCGCATCCTCACCGGCTTACGCGCCCTTTGAACCACGGCCCGGTCCCGTGAGCCCCGACCTCCGGAGCCGGACCGTCCGCCGCCCGGCCGGGCCGCTCCCCTTCCCCGTCCCGGCCGGGCGGTTCCAAATCGCACGCGAGAACCGCGCGCCCCGACCACCGAAACGCCAACGAGTCCCCGGAACGACACGACGATCTCCCGAGACGACACAGCTACGCGGAAAGGACAACCGGAATGACAATCCCCGAACACGGGGCTCCCCGCACGCGGGAGATCGAGCCGGACACGGCGCCGCGCGCCGGTGATGCCTCGTGACCGGTCACCCGACGCGGCCGAACATCGCCCTGAACCACGACCCCGAACGGCTGAACCGCACCATCCACGACATAGCGGCCGGTCGGGCGACCGCCCGGCAGTGCGCCGAGACCGCCTCGGCGCTGCGGCACCTCTCCCACGAACTGAGCGACCACGCCGCCGTACTCGCCTTCGGCGGCCCGCCACCGAGCGAGCAGCCACCCACCACCGGGCCAACTACCGAGGAACCACGGAAGCGAGAGGATTCCGAATGAACACCCATCCGGTCATGCTGCTGGGCACGGGGGTGCTGCTGGTGGGCACCGCGATCGTGCTCAGCGCCTGGGGAAACCGCGTCAGCTACCGACCCCGCCACGCGGGTGGCAGTGGTCCCGCTGCCCGACGGCTGGCCGCGCTGCGGCTGGAGTCCTACTTCCGGACCGAGCGACCCGCCGCCGAAGTCATCGACTGGCCGCTGTACGACCCGGACCGATATCCGCGGCTGTTCGACCTCGCGGCACCGCAACCGGTTCCGCCGCCCGGCCCGGCGATTCCGGAGCCCGTACAACCGATCTCCGGCGCGACCATCGGGGACGGAAACCCCACCGGTGCCACGGAGAGTCCCGGAGCCGAGCATCCCGATCTCGCGCTCCTGCGCCGCGTACTCGACGGACTGCACCGGCTCTAGAAGCTTCCGCCACCGCTTCGCCCCGCGCTACCCGACTTCGCCCCGCGCTACCCCGTCCCCGGGAAACGGCGGGAGGATCGCTGCCTCGCCACTTTCGCCCGGCCTCGGACAGCGTCGATTTCTCGCGAAATCGCCGGGCGGGTGGGGGGCGAGCACCGATTCGGAAGGTGAGTTCAGTCACGATGCGGGTCGGAGTCCGAGGGCTCGTCGTCCACCGGGGGGTCGGATTCGACGCTGTCGGCCTCACCGCGCAGCTGCGCCCGCAACTGTTCTTTACGTTCCGAGCGTTCGGCGGCCCGCTCGGCCATGCCCGTGGCGACCCTGCGGCGCAGTCCCGCGAAGACCACCAGGGAAAGCGGCATGGCCACCACCACGGCCACGGCCAGCGCCACCAGCAGCGGAACGTCGAAAAGCATGAGTACGGCAGCCAGCACGGCGAGCAGTCCGAACCTGGCGACGGTGTAGAGCGTGATGTCCCGCGCGAGGTTGCCACCGCGCGGTGGCCGGTCCGCGCCGGAGGTCTCCCGGTCGCGCGGCTCCTCCGGGCCCTCGGGCGTTCCCTGCTGCTGTTGCTGCACGTCAGCCAGGGTAGAGGACAGCCCCAAGGCACCACGCTCCGCCCGAACCGCACCTTTCGTCCCTTACTTTCCCTTTACCTGGACCCAACGGTTCGAGTACCTGCCCCCATCAGTGCCAGGATGCGACCGGAATGCCCGGATACCATCCATTCGACCGTGGAGGTCACCAGTGACAGCGTCGACCCAACAGATCCCGCAGAACGGCCAGGACCATCTGCTCACCCCAGGAGAGGTCGCCGCTATGTTCCGGGTTGACCCGAAAACCGTGACCCGTTGGGCCACCGCGGGCCGGATCGGCTCGATCCGCACGCCGGGCGGACACCGTCGGTTCCGCGAGTCCGAGGTCCGCACGATGCTCGCCGAGCTGACCAACGACGCGGACATGGTCAACGGAATCGGCACCGCCCGCTGACCGGAGTTCCCAGTTGACCGGAGTTCCCGGTTGATCGATGTTCCCGAATGATCGGAGTTCTCCGCGCACCCTCCACCGGGTGCTCACCCGACTCCGAGTGAACGGGGAACCACGGCCCGGCCGAGCCGACGCCTTGCTGTGTGGCAGGGCACGGGGACCGCGAGGCACGAACCTTCGAGGTCACGAACCCTGCCGTCCGGCAATGCGACCGGCTCGGCCCCGGCCGGAACCACACCCACCGTCGCCCCTGACCACCGAGGCCACTCCGCCCCGGCGGGTCGGTGGCAGGACCGGATTCGTCAACGGCCGACCACCGGCGCGGTCCCGTGCGGCGACCGCCCCCATCCGCGCGACACTCCTCACCGCATCGCGCGATGCTCGGCACTCCTACCGGTTTCGCCGACCGGTTATCATGGAACTTCGCACGCCACACGGATCGGACAAATCCCCGCACCACGGCGAGCGATCCGGCATGCGGCAACGAACAGCGGGACGAGTCCCCTTAACCGGCGGATCCGCTGCCCCGACGGAACAACGGAGGTGACCACGATGGTCTACATCCTGGCGGCAATCGGTGCCATAACGCTCGTCGTGCTGCTGTGGCAGGGCTTCGGTCCCATTCGGGAGACGCTGGAGAAGCACACCGAGCAGCCCCAACGCCCAACCGCGCCGGACGACGACCCCGACTTCCTCCGCAGGATCTCCGAGCAGCAGCGCAAGCCCCGCGACGAGAACTGAGGCCCCGGCCGGTGCCCGTGGTCGGGCTCCGGCCGCTGGAGCCGTAAATTTCCCACGAAATCATCGCTCCAGTGCGGCGGTACGCGGCCCGGGCAGCGCCAATTTCCCAAGAAATCGCCGGGCGAGTGGGGTGCGGCACCGCAACCGGCGGTGTCAATTTCTCGCGAAATCGCCGCGCCATCGACGCGGGCCGAGCTCCGAGCATCCTCGCAGGCCGAGCTCCGACCACTCACGCAGTCGGCACCGCCGCGGGTTCTCTCGTGGTGCTCTCGCGAGGAAGGCCCGACGTTGTGTAGGTCGCTACCCGATGTCGGGCCTCCCCGCAGCGAGAGCCCGCGAGAGGTTCCGCCAAGCGAGCGCACGATCAGATGAGGCCGGAAAACTCCGAAATCAGCCGGCCTGCTGCCTACCGGCTGCGTGCGGGAAATCGTCGGCGACGGTGGCCGCCAGTTCGAGCAGCGCCAGCCTGGTGGGAGCGGCCAGCTGGTCCAGATCGACCTCCGCGCCCTCCTCCAGGTGCGGATCGAACGGGATCTTGGACACCGAGCGGCAGCGCGAACCGAAGTGCGCGGCCAGCTTGTCGACGTCGACCTTGCCGGACCCCGGCCGCACCGAGTTGATGATCGCCACCGAGCGCGACACCAGCTCGCCGTAGCCGTGGGCATCCAGCCAGTCCAGTGTGGCCGAAGCACTGCGCGCGCCGTCGATGGAGCCCGGCGAGACGATGACGAGCGAGTCCGCCACGTCCAGCACGCCTTTCATCGCGGAGTGCATCAGCCCGGTCCCGCAGTCGGTGAGCACCACGTTGTAGAAGTGCTCCAGCAGGTCGACGGCGGTGCGGTAGTCGTTCTCGCTGAACGCCTCGGAAACCGCGGGGTCCTGCTCGCTGGCGAGGATCTCCAGTCTGCTCGGCCCCTGCGAGGTGTAGGAGCGCACGTCGCTGTACTTGCGGATGCGCTGCGCGTCCCGCAACAGGTGGCGCACCGTCGCGGTGGTCTCCAGCGGGATCTTCTGGCTCAGCGTCCCCCGGTCCGGGTTGGCGTCCACCGCGACCACCCGATCACCGCGCAGCGAGGAGAACGTGGAGCCGAGCGTGGCGGTGGTCGTGGTCTTGCCGACCCCACCCTTGAGGCTGAGCATGGCGATCTTGTAGCAGCCGTAGAGCGGCTGGTTGATGCGCGAGATCAGCTCCCTGCGGTGCATGTCCGCCGGGCTCTCGCCCGGGTTGATGGTCTTGCCGCTGGCGAGGTAGACCGCGCGCCGCCAACCCGACTGCGGCGGGCGCTTGGACTGCCGCAGCAACTGCGCCGAGGACAGGTCCTGCGCGGCGGGGTCCTGCTGTCCGGGCGGCACCTGCTGCGCCCCGGGAACGGCCTGACCGGGCTGGGGTTGCTGTCCCGGCTGGGGTTGCTGGCCCGGCTGGAGCTGCTGGCCGGGTTGGGGCTGGACCCACTGCTGCCCCGGGGCGGGGGGCTGGCCGGGTACCTGCTGGTTGGGCGCCTGCTGGGCGGGCGCGTACCCCTGTGGTGGATAGGGTGGCTGCCCCTGTGCGGCGGCGTACGGCCCGGAAGTGCTCCCCGGAGCCGGATACGGACCGGAGGGAACGCCGGGCGGCATCTGGTACGGACCGGACTGCGCCTGGTTCGGGTCACCGCCGGGAACCGGCCTGGGTCCGGAAGCGGCGGGATTGGCGTACGGGTTGACCGCCGGGTTCGGACCGGACTGGGGGTACTGCCCCGGCGCCGGGTACTGCTGTGCCTGCTCGGGATGGCCTCCCGCGGGCGGGGCGGGAGCGCCGTAGTCGGGGGCGGCGTGCCCCGACTGGGACGAGCTCTCGGCCGACTCCGCGTTCGGTTCCGCTCCTTCCCCGGCGGGAAACCGTCCCGAATCCTGCCGGGCGTCCGGCTCGTCGTTTCTTCCGGTCACCGTTCGAATCCTCCAAGAACGAATCGAGACCTACCCGGCCCGTGTGCACGGTAGTGGCGGAAACTCATCCGGTTCACGGCGGGCGGCCGACGCGGGACCCCGGCCCGCGCCGTTTCCCGCGGGCCCACCCGGATCACCGGGCCATACCACAACCGCGATCTTACGGACAATATCCACGATCACGCGAGCACCGGGCCGCGCGACCGCGAACGCGCCGCCACGGTTCGCCGAAGGGTCACCGACGAGGGAGGAAACCGCCGGTCACAGTCCCGCGTAGGAGTGCAGCCCGGATATCACGATGTTGATGAAGAACAGGTTGAAGATCATTACCGCCAGGCCGAAGATGTTGATCCAGGCGGCACGGGTCCCCCGCCACCCCGAGGTCGCCCGTGCGTGCAGGTAGGCGGCGTAGACGATCCAGGCGATCAACGAGCAGGTCTCCTTGGGGTCCCAGCCCCAGAAGCGCCCCCAAGCCGCCTCCGCCCACATCGCGCCCGCGATGATCGCGAAGGTCCACACCGGCATGATCAGCACGGTGGCGCGGTAGGCGAACCGGTCGAGCACCTGGCTGCTGGGCAGCCGCCCGCCGATGCGGCCCTGCTCGGTCGGATTGTCCTCGCTCCGGAGCCGAACCAGGAAGAGCACGCTGGCGACACCGGCGAACATCAGCACACCGGTGGACACGATCGCGGCGGAGACGTGGATCCAGATCCAGTAGGACCGCAGCGCGGGCTGCAGCTGCGAGGCGGTGGCGTACAGCGCGGTGCCGGAGAGGAACAGCAGCAATGTGGCGGGCAGCAGCACGAAACCGCCCAGTCCCCGCAGTTTGGGCGCGGTGGTGGGCTTGCGGACGGCGCGGGACTGCCGGTAGAGCACCACCAGCCAGGCCACGACCGCGACCAGGCAGATCGCCGAGCCGAACTCGTACATATTGCCCCACGGCACGCGCCCCACGGCGACACCACGGGTGATCAGCGAGAAGGCGTGCACGAGCACGCCGAGCACGGTCACGGCCACGGCCATGCCGCCGAACCGCTCCGACCACGGTTTGTGGGGCTCGGGTTCCAACCGCCCGACGACCGGCCCCGATCCCGGTTCCTTGGTGGCTACCCCGCCCGCGCCGACGGTCGCCCGCGCCGGTTCGGCGTTCTCGGCGGCGTTGTCCGTGGCCTTTCCGGATGCGAACTCGGCGAAGTAGAGCGACATGGCGAGGATGTAGACCACGACCGAGGTCGCGAACGCCATGTCACTCAAATCGGACAGTGTCTGGTTGACCATCAACTGCTCCTTCCGGGGGAGTCGGTCCCCGACGAGTCCGCGGTGGGTTCCGCCCCACTTCCGAGCAGCTCGTCGGCCAGCTTGGTGAACTCCTCGCCGTAACCGGCCTGATCGGTTCGCGCGAGTCCACCGATCTCGACCGAGGCACCACCGGTGGTGCCACCGGCGGCGGAAGCGTTCTCATCGGTGTCGTTCGAACCGGCCGCGAGGGGTTTGATCCGCAGCCAGATCCGGCGACGCTTGATACTCAGCGAGGCACCGAGCCCGATAACGATCGCGACGGCGAAGACCAGGACGTAACGCTGGAACGGGTTGTGCGAGACCTGCAGGTTCGCCCAGCGCTGCACCCCGTCGAACCGGATGGTGGTGCCGTCGTCCAGCCGAACCGTGTCCCCGACGGCCAGGTTCTCGCGGGCCACCCGGTTCAGCTTGCCGGAGTCGATGAGGGACTGGTCCACGCTGAAGATGGACTGGCCGGTGTCACCGGCGAGTCCGAGCTGCCCCTTGAGCACGTCCACGGCCACCATCGGATCCCGCAGCGCGGGGAAGCGCGAGCTGAGCACCTTGCCGTCGAGGCTGGCGGTGGGCGCGAACAGCCCGGTGATCGCCAGCTGGTTGTTGTGCCTGCGCTGTTCGTTCGACATGCCGGGACGGTCGAACTTGGTGGCGCCCTGCGAGAGCATGGTGGTGGTGTCGACCGGCTGCCACTGCGTCTTCTTGGTCCGCTGGGTGCCGTCCGGGAAGGTGACGGTGAAGGTCGGGGTGTAGCCGTTGCCCGTCAGGTAGACGCGGTCGCCCGCCGTGCGCAGCGGGTTGTTGACCCGCAGGTCGTGGGACTTCCAGTCGCCGTTGTCGAGCGCCTCGCCGGACTGGTACTCGATGTCGGCGTGGAACCGCTCGGGCTGGCCGGAGTGCAGGTAGCGCACGTCGAAGTCGTTGAGCCGCACGCAGAACGGGCTCAGGTTGGTGCCGTCGACCGTCAGTCCCGCGTCGAAGGAGTCGTAGTTGAAGGTTCCCGAGTTGCAGAACCCCGAGCCGTCGGCCTGTACGACCACCTGGCCCTCGTAACGCATCAGCTGGTCACCGCCGACGGTGATCAGCAGTCCCACCAGCGCGAAGTGGAACACGAGGTTGCCCGCCTCGCGCAGGTAGCCGCGCTCGGCGCTGAACGTGCGGGTGCCGTCCTCCGCCGTGTTCTCGGACACGCGCCAGCGCCGCAGCCTGCGGCGCGTGAAGTCGGACATCTCGTCCGGGGAGAGTGAGACGGTACCGGCGGCGTGGTGCGGCATCCGCTCGAGGTTGCGCGGGGTGCGCACCGGACGCGCACGCAGCTGCCGCAGGTACTCCGCGCTGCGCGGGACCAGACACCCGATCAGCGAGACGAACAGCAGCACGTAGATCGCGGCGAACCACACCGAGCTGAACACGTTGAACGCGCCGATGGAGTCGAGAACCTTCGCCCAGGTGGGGTGGTTGTCGTAGAACGTCTCGACGTTCTGGCGGTTCAGCGACCACTGCGGCAGCAACGCGCCGGGAAGCGCCGCGAGCGCCAGCAGGAACAGCAGCACCAGTGCGGTGCGCATCGAGGTGAGCCCACGCCAGGTGTTGCGCAGGAAGGCCAGGACTCGCCGGGGAACCGAAGTGTTCATCAGATGGGCAACTCGAATCCGTTGATGGGGGCGCGCAGCGACGCGATCATGCTTCCCCACAGGCCGGTGACCAGCAGCAGGCCGACGAGTATGAGCAGCACCCCACCGACCCACTGGATGGCGCGGGAGTGCCTGCGCAGCCAGCCGGTGCCGCGTACGGCCCAGCGCGCGCCGAGCGCGAGCACCACGAACGGGATCCCGAGGCCGAGGCAGTAGACCAGCACCAGCACGACACCCCGCAGCGCGGCACCGCTCTGCCACTGGGTGCTGTAGGCCAGCGAGACGACTCCGGTGAGTGTGGGGCTCAGGCAGGGTGTCCAGCCGAGGCCGAAGACGGCACCGAGGGCGGGAGCGCCCCATAAGCCGCCGCGCGGCACCCGTCGAACGCGCACGTCACGCTGCAACGCGGGGAACACGCCGAGAAAGACCAGGCCCATGAGCACGGTGACCACACCGCCGAGCCTGCGCAGTACGGGCTCGTTGAGAGCCAGCGCGTCGGAGAGCCCGAGAACCCCGACCGTGGCGATCACGAACACAGCGGTGAACCCGAGCATGAAAAGCAGCGCCGCACCCGCGACCCGCCATCGCCCGTGGCGACGGCCCGCCGTGGTTTCCGCGGTGTCGACGGCCGGCGCGTCGGCACCGACGAGACCGGCCAGATAGGCGAGATAGCCGGGTACCAGCGGAATCACGCAGGGCGAGGCGAAGCTGACCGTCCCGGCGAGAACAGCGAATCCGACCGCCATAATCAGCGGCCCGGTCTGGACTAGCTCGGTCGGATCCACGAACCCGAGGGTAGGTAAGCCACTGACGAGTCGGCACAGCGCCCCTGGTGACCGAAACCACATCGGGGTTGGCGGTCCCGCTCCGGAACGGACCGTACCGCGCTGACCGTCCTCGGAGAGCGGCCAGCGGCACACCGAACCGATGGGGAACGTCCTCACCGGGGAGCCCCTCCAACCGGCCGGTTCGGCAACGGCCGGATCGTTACCGACCGGACTCCGGCTGCTCGGACGGGCTCGTTCCCCCCGTGCTGCCGGAATCCCCCGTGTCACCGGAGTTGCCGGATTTGTCCGTGTTGCCTGCCTCACCCGTGTTTCCGGTCCCACCGGAACCGGAGCTCTCGTTCGCGATGTCGCGAACCTTCGGCAACAGGCCCTTCTCGGTGATCTCGCTCAGGTAGATCGCCGCCACGCGGTGTTCGCGGTCCAGCACCACCGTGGCCGGGGTGGTGCTGCGGGGAAAGCCGTTCAGCGCCAGCATCGCGCGGCCGGACGGGTCGTAGATCGAGGGGTAGTCGACGTCCAGGTTGTGCACGAAGTCGTTGGCGGCGTCGCGGTTGTCGCGCACGTTGATCCCGAGGACCCGCACACCCTGGTCACCGAGTTCGTCCTGCACCGCCTGCAGGTCGTCGGCCTCCGCACGACAGGGCGGGCACCAGGAGCCCCACACGTTGAGCACCACGACTTCGCCGCTGAAGTCCGACAACCGGATGGTGTTGTCGGCGTTGGCCAGCGACTCGCCCTTCAGGCCCGTGACGTGTCCGCGCTCGTCCGGCGAGTAGAACAGCCGCGTCCGCCCGCCCGGTGAGACGAACGTGAACTCACCGTTGTCGGAGACCGCGTTCTCGCTGCCCGCGCACCCGGACAACAACGCGAACAGCGCGACCAGCGCCAACGCGGCGACAGGCCTGCCCCCGCGACCGCTGCCGCGGCCCCGCGTTCGATCGGATCTCATGCACCGCTCGCTCTCGCGTCGGTCTCACCCACGGGCTCGGCGTAGGCCAGGCGTTCGAACTTCTCACCCCGGAACACCAGGCTGGTCACCGAGGCCAGCGAGCACTGCCTCTTGCGCGGATCGTGCCAGAGCGCCCTGCCCTCGATGAATCTGCGCAGGATCCAGATGGGCAGCTGATGGGAGACGCAGACCGCCTCCCCGGACCCGGCCGCCTCCCGGGCGCGGTGCGCCGCCGCGAGCATCCGGTGCGCGATACCGAGATAGGCCTCACCCCAGGAAGGACGAACCGGGTTCCAGAGCTTCGGCCAGTGGCGCGGCGAGCGCAGCGCGCCGTCACCCACCGACACCCGGCAGCCCTCGAAGCGGTTGGCCGCCTCGATCAGCTGCTCGTCGGTGTCGATGTCCAGCTCGTGCCGCTCGGCAACCGGGTTCGCGGTCTCGGCCGCCCGCTGCATCGGGGAGGCGTGCACCACCCGGACGTCGCGGTCGGACAGGAAACCGGCGACGACCTTGGCCTGCCGCTGCCCCTCCTCGGACAACCGGTAGCCGGGTAAGCGCCCGTACAGGATGCCCTCCGGGTTGTGCACCTCACCGTGCCGCACGAAGTGGACCACGGTCGTTCTGCCACTCACTTGGACTCCCCCGGCTCGGCCGCTGCCGCCGCGGCGGCGGCGTGCGGCAGCGCCTCGGCGATGATCTCGAAGGCGTTGTCGTCCATGGCCGCGTTGACGAACCAGCACTCGAATGCGCTCGGCGGCGGGTAGACCCCGCGCCGCAGCAGCTCGTGGAAGAAGGCGGGGAACCGCCAGGTCTGCTGTGCCTGCGCACCCGCGAAGTCGTGCACCGGGTTCTCGGTGAAGAAGACGCTGAGCATGTTGCCCGCGAAGGAGATCCGGTGCGGCACTCCCCGCTCGCGCAGCGAATCGCCCAACAGCTCCCCGAGGCGGCTCGCGTTGCGGTCCAGCGCGGCGTAGACGTCGGCGTCGGCGGCGCGCAGGTTCGCCAGGCCGGCGGCCACCGCCACCGGATTACCGGCGAGGGTGCCCGCCTGGTAGACGGGACCGCGCGGCGCCAGCAGGTCCATCACATCGGCCCGGCCACCGAAGGCGGCGGCGGGCAGCCCGCCCGACATCACCTTGCCGAAGGTGTAGAGGTCACCGGCGACGCCGTCCACGCCGTACCAGCCCGCGCGCGAGACGCGGAAACCGGTCATGACCTCGTCCATCACCAGCAGCGCACCGGCTTCGCGGGTGATCTCGCGCAGCGCGGCGTTGAAGCCCTCGCGCGGCGGCACCGCGCCCATGTTGCCCGCGGCGGCCTCGGTGATCACGCAGGCGATCCGGTCGCCGTGCTCGGCGAATGCCCGTCGCACCGCCTCCAGGTCGTTGTAGGGCACCACGATGGTGTCGGCGGCCTGCGCCTCCGTGACACCGGGAGTGCCGGGCAGTCCGAGGGTCGCCACGCCGGATCCTGCTCCGGCGAGCAGCGAGTCGACGTGACCGTGGTAGCAGCCGGTGAACTTGAGGACCTTGTCGCGGCCGGTGAACGCGCGCGCCAGCCGGATGGAGGTCATGGTGGCCTCGGTGCCGGAGTTGACCAGCCGCACGTGCTCGACGGGGTCGACCCGGTCGATGATCTCCTGCGCGAGGTCGATCTCACCGGTGGCGGGAGTACCGAACGAGAGCCCGTCGACGGCGGCCTCGCGCACGGCGCCGACCACGTCGGGGTGCGCGTGCCCGTTGATCATCGGCCCCCACGAGGAGACGAGATCGACGTAGCTGTTGCCGTCGGCGTCCCGGAGGTACGCGCCCTCACCGTGGACCATGAACCGTGGTGTGCCGCCGACCGAGTGAAACGCACGCACCGGGGAGTTGACCCCGCCCGGGGTCACCGCCTCCGCTCGTTCGAAGAGCTGCCGGGAGCGGGGCGCCGGATCGGATGCTGCTGTCGTCGCGTTGGCGGGATTATCGGCAGTCACGCCGCCCAGTTTGCCAGGCAGCGGATGGATGCTACCCGGGGATCCCCCACCCGGGGTGGTGAAGCTCGCGACCGCTTCCGAGGCGCTTTCCGGCCGAACCGCTTTCGTTCGAGCGGTGATCGGTCGACGGGTGCCCTCGGCCGATCCCGGGTCGTGGGCCGAACCGATCAGTGCGCGGACGTTCGGTTCACGTCCGGGAGTCCGAATCCCGGGTGTCCCCGGAGTCGGAGGTGGTCCCGGACTCCGCCGTTCTCCCGGACGCGGGCGCGTCCCCGGAGCGGGGCTCCGGCTCGGGACCGCCCCGGGTCGGCTTGCCCGATCGACCGGCGCGCACTCCCAGTGCCAGGTGGCGGAGGGCGTCGATCAACAGCAGCCCGCCGACCGTTACCGCGAGCACCGCGAGCGCGACCCAACTGCCCAGCATGCGGGATACGACGGTGCCGCCGGAGGCTTCGGGCAGCTCGATGCGGACCACCGAGTTCTCCCACGCCGGAAAGGCCAGCGCGATCAGTACCGCCGCCAGCAGCACCTCGACCCCGAACACGACCAGTCGCCACGGCTGGTGCAACCGACGTGGTGGCCGCTCGGACGCGGTCGGCTCGGATTGGGGATCATGCACCGAACCAGCATCGCATGCCGTGAGCTACTCCGAACGCAGCAGTGTCGCGAGTTCGGCACGCAGCGCTTCCGGCGAGCGGGCCCAGGCCAGCACCACGGTCTCGGTTTCCGCCGTGGTGTCGGATTCGAGTCCGCTCACCGGATCGCTCGCGGTTTCGGCCCCGGCATCGGAGTCGACAGCGGTCACCGGCTCGACAGCGGCACCGGAACCGTCAACGCTCTCGGGATCACCAGCGCTGTCGGAGTTATCAGCGCTGTCGGGACCGGCGGGCCGCCGCAGCAGCAGCGGGACCTCGGTCATTCCCTTCGGCACCGTGCTCGCCGCACCGAGTACGCGAGCGGCGCGCGTCGCCGGTTCCGCCTCGGGCAGCACGAGACGGTCGAGCGGGACGGACTCCCCGCCCACGGTCAGCTCCACTGTGGTCAGCGTTATCGAGTGGAAGCGCCTGCGCGCACGGACCCACGGCACCGCCGCCGCTGCCAGCAGGACCGCCAGCACCGGCCACTGCGGCAGGTGCAGCGGCCCCGGCGTGGCCAGCTCGACGACCAGGCCGAGCAGGGCGAACGCCGGTCCCCAGAGCAGCGGCCACCAACTCGACCCAGGCTCGGCATAGCGGACCTCGGCGACCTCGGTCAACGGTCGCCGGCCAACCATTCCGAGGTTTCCCGGCGCCAGAAACACGCCCACGCGAGCGCCGCCAGCACGAGCACGATCAGGTTGGAGGCGCTCCAGGATCCGGAAAGCAGCAGCAACAGCACGTGTGCCACGGCGAGCAGGCTGACCGCGATCCGCGCCCACGAGTGCCGCCGCAGCACCAGCCACGCCAGCCCCGCGTATCCCAGGGCCAACACGACCGCCAGGATCGTGTTGGCCACGAGAAGATCGCGGGCCAGCTGCTCGGCCCGCTCGGGGAGCAGCCCACTGGCCGCGACGAGCCTGCCGCGCAGCGCACCGAGATCGGTCCACGAGATCACGGCACGGACGAGCAGAAAAACGCCGAGCGCCGCCCAGAGCCCCAGTCCCGCTCGCAGCGTCCGCGGCACCCCAGTGGGTACCGGTTCGGAGGTGTTCGTCATCCGTGCCCGTTCCGCTCGCCGTGGTATCGGAGTCCGGTCACCGTCGCGCCGTCGCCCGGAAGAACCCGTTGGACTGCTTGAGGTAGACCAGCACGATGAAAGCGATCATCGCCAGCAGCGTGATGATGCTCTGCGTGTAGCTGGTCACCAGCTGTGCCGTGGGGATTTCCAGGGTGTAGCTCCCTTCGGGGAGCTGCACCGTCTGCGGAATGGCGGCGGTGACCATGCCGCTGAGGGCGTTGAGCATCCAGGCACCGGCGAAAACGGTCAGCGTGACCCTGGCCCAGTTGCGGCCGGCGCGCAGCTTGAACGCGAAGAAGATCCAGAGTCCGGTGAGCACAACGGAGATGATCAGCCCGAACACGACACCGAACATCATGGCGAACCGCAGCATGTCGTCGCTCATGGCCCCGGAGCTGTCGGAGATGTCCTCCAGCATCCGGTTCATGTAGTTCCGCTGCAGCACCATGGAGATCACCGACAGCACCGTGGCCAGCACGGGCACCACGATCGCGATCCAGAAGGCGATGTCGATCGTGTTCGGCCGTGGTGGGCCTTCGATCTCTTGCGCCGAGACCGGCGGCGCGGCGTAGGGGTTGGGATAGCCGCCCTGTGCGGGACCGGCCGGGTAGCCCTGCTGCGGATAGCCCTGCTGCGGATAGCCCTGCTGGGGATATTCCTGCTGCGGGTGAGGCGCGGGACCGTAGCCGGACTGCTGGAATCCGCCGGACTGCGGATCGGGTTGTTGGAAGCCACCCGACTGCGGGTCGGGCTGGTACCCGGGCTGCTGCGGGTACTGACCCTGATTAGCGGGATCCTGTTCCCAAGGATTCTGTGGGGAAGTCACGCCGAAACCGTAGAAACCCGCCGTCGAGATGTCCAATTTCCACGGTAGCGGGAAAGCCCGCCGGAAACCCCGCTCAGCCGGAGCGAGGAACTCCGGTCCCGGCGAAGAAACGCCTGGACTCACCACGCAGCAGCAGCACGAACACCGCGATGTTCAGTGCCGCGATCACAGTGGTGAACAGCACAGTCAGCGGCCCGACCGCCATGTCGGGCATCAGCCGCGGATCCAGCAGCGATCGGGCCATGCTGATGACGAACCACGCGAACAACCTGCCGCCGACGTACAGCCCGCAGAGCACCATCACCAGCACGCGTGCCCAGTTGGCACCACGCGCCATCCGGTTGCCGAAGAACACGTACAACAGCGTCAGCCCGGCCATGAACAACAGCGCGAACATGATCCCGCCGTTGGCCGCCGCGTCCACCTCTCGCTGTGACAGCTCGGGGTTGACCCGCCGCAGCTCGCCGATGAGCATCTCGCGGTCGGCCAACCGCAGCAGCGTGTTCCCCAACCCCACGAGCGCGGCGGTTATCCACAGCCACCTGGCCCACCACACCGAGCGGGGCGGTGCGGTGGGTGCGGAAGGAGCGCGGTGGTCCACACCGCCGTGCGGGTCGGTCGGCGCGGTCACGCGGCATCCCCTCCGGACTCCTCGCGCAGCCAGCGGGCCGCCCGCGCGGCCCAGTAGGTCAGCACGATGTCGGCCCCGGCACGGCGTATCGAGGTCAGGGTCTCCAGCACCGTCCGCTGCCGGTCCAGCCAACCGCGTTCGACGGCGGCCTCGACCATCGAGTACTCCCCGGAGACCTGGTAGGCCGCGACCGGGACCTCGGAGATCTCGGCGGTCTGCCTGACGACGTCGGTGTAGGACATGGCGGGTTTGACCATCACCATGTCCGCGCCCTCGGCGATGTCCTGCCCGACCTCGCGGGCCGCTTCCCTGCCGTTGGCCGGGTCCTGCTGGTAGGTCTTGCGGTCCCCGGACAGCTGGGAGTCCACGGCGTCGCGGAACGGGCCGTAGAAGGCGGAGGAGTACTTGGCCGAGTAGGCCAGCAGCGAGGTGTCGTGGAATCCGGCGGCGTCCAGCGTCTCCCGGATGGCACCGATCTGCCCGTCCATCATGCCGCTGGGGCCGAGCACGTGCGCCCCCGCCTCGGCCTGCGCCAGCGCCATCTCGCCGTAGAGCCGCAGCGTGCGGTCGTTGTCGACGTTGCCCTGGTCGTCCAGCACACCGCAGTGCCCGTGGTCGGTGAACTCGTCCAGGCAGGTGTCGGCCATGAGCACGGTGTCGTCGCCGACCTCGGCCGCGACGTCGCGCAGCGCCACGTTGAGGATCCCGTCCGGGTCGGCGGCGGCCGAGCCGGTGGCGTCCCGTTCACTCGGGACGCCGAACAGCATCAGCCCGCCGACCCCGGCCTCGACCGCGTCCACGGCAGCGGCACGCAGCGATTCCCTGGTGTGGTGCGGCACGCCCGGCATGGAGGGAATCTCGACGGGTTCCGTCGCGCCCTCGCGGACGAACATCGGCAGCACCAGGTGCCGCGGCCGCACCTCGGTCTCGGAGACCAGCCGCCGCAGCGCGGCGTTGCGGCGCAGCCTGCGCGGGCGGACCGACGGATACATCTCTCGAACACCTCGCATGAGCGATGTGACTGGTTTCGGTTGTCGAAGTTGGTTGCGTGGCGGAACCTCTCGCGGGCTCGGACCGCCTGCCGTACTCACTCCTCGACACGGCAGGCCGAAACCCGAGCACTCCCGCGGGTCGCGCCCCGACCACCCTCGCAGTCGGCACCGCCGCGGGTTCTCTCGTGCGGCTCTCGCGAGGAAGGCCCGACGTTGTGTAGTAACTACCCGATGTCGGGCCTCCCCGGAGCGAGAGCCGTGCGAGAGGTTCCGCTGAGCGACCACCGCGCCAATCTGACAGGAAAACTCCGATCAGGAACGGCGGGTGCGCTTGGCCTTCTTCGGCGGCGGCAGGGCCCCCTCGGCACGCAGCTTGGCCGCGTGCTCGGCCAGCGAGTCGACCAGGGACGGCACCTGGGCCTGGTCCGGCCGCACGTCCACCCGGAGCCCGAACTCCTTGGCGGTCTCGGCCGTCTTGGGGCCGATGCAGGCCACCAGCGTCCTGGCGTGCGGCTTACCCGCGATGCCGACCAGGTTCCGCACGGTCGACGAGGAGGTGAAGCACACCGCGTCGAACCCACCCGTCTTGATCATCTCGCGGGTCTCGGCGGGCGGCGGCGCGGCGCGGACGGTGCGGTAGGCCGTGACGTCGTCCACCTCCCAACCGCGCTCGGTCAGCCCGGCCGACAGCGTCTCGGTGGCGATGTCGGCGCGCGGCAGCAGCACCCTGGCGACGGGGTCGAGCACCTCGTCGTGCGGCGGGAAGTCCTGCAGCAGCCCCTCGCTCGACTGGTCACCGGAGGGCAACAGCTCGGGGTTGATCCCGAAGGAACGCACCTTCTCGGCCGTGGCCTCCCCGACGCAGGCGATCTTGACGCCGGAGAACGCGCGTGCGTCGAGGCCGAACTCGTGGAACTTCTCCCACACCGCGCGGACCGCGTTGGCGGAGGTGAACACGACCCACTGGTAGCGGCCGTCCACCAGCCCCTTGACGGCCCGCTCCATCTGGGCCGGACTGCGCGGCGGCTCCACCGAGATGGTGGGAACCTCGTGCGCGACGGCACCGTGCGACCACAGCCGGTCACTCATCGCCCCGGCCTGATCCTTGGTGCGCGGCACCAGGACCTTCCAGCCGTAGAGCGCCCTGGTCTCCCACCAGGACAGCGCCGCGCGGTTGCCCGCGGCGGTGCCGACGGTGACCACCAGCTGTCCCTGGAGCTCACCGGCGTCGCCGGGCAGCGAGGCCAGGGTGGTGTCGATGGTGCGCTCGGACACGGTGGTTCCGGAGGCGGTGACCGCGGCCGGAGTCTGCGGGCTCATGCCGTGCTCGGTCAGCGCGGAGGCGGCCTCCGCGAGGTGACTGCCGGAAGCGTGCAGCACGACCGGGCCGTTGGTGGAGGCCAGCGCGGCCCAGTCCACCTCGCCGCGCACGTCTACCTCCGCGTGTGCGGAACCGAGCGCGACGCCCGCGTAGGCGGGAACAGCCGTCCCCGCGGACACTCCCGGAACCACTTCGAAGGAGACGTCGGTCTTGGCGATCTCCTGCACCTCGCGCACCACCGCGTCGGCGGTGAACGGGTCACCGGCGACCAGCCGCACCACGGGGCGGCCGGTCTGGGCCTCGCCCGCCAGGTTGCCCGCCACGTCGGCGGGATCACCGACGGCCGGACGCACCTCGGCGGCGTCGTCGGCGAGTCCGGACACCTCGGCGGGCACGTCCGGATCGGTGACGACGAGCGAAGCGTGTGTAAGCAACTGCCTGGCCCGGACGGTGAGCAGGCCCGAATCACCGGGACCGGAGCCCACGAAAGCCACTCGTCCGGGGGTATTGCGTGCTCGGGTCATCAGGGCACTCCCCATCAACTACTGCCGGGGCCGCTGAGCGACGCGGCCCTGGCTTCGAGCAGCTGGGCGGCGACATCCCTGCCCAGCTGCTCAGCGGCGGTCGTCTCACCAGTGGCGGATGCGCGCACCAACCTGTTCTCGTCGGTCGCCACCACCCCGCGCATGGACAGCCGGTAAACCACACGGCCGTCATCGTCGAGGTCCTCCACCACCCCGGCCAATGCGCCGACGGGCGCAGTACAGCCGGCTTCGAGCGCTGCCAACATGGCGCGCTCGGCGGCCACCGCGACGCGGCTGGCCTCATCGTCCAACACGGACTGCAGCAAGTGCTCGGTGTCCACGTCGTCGACGCGACATTCCACCGCCAGCGCGCCCTGAGCGGGTGCGGGCAGCATCTGCAGTGGATCGAGCGATTCAGTGATCACCTCAAGCCGGCCCACCCTGGCCAGGCCCGCGCGGGCCAGAACGACGGCGTCCAGCTCGCCGTCGCTCACCTTGCGCATTCGGGTGTCCACATTGCCACGAATACCGCGCGTTTCCAGCCCCAGTCCCAGGGCTTCCAGCTGGCTTGCGCGGCGCGGCGAACCGGTCCCCACGACGGAGCCCGGCGGCAGTTCCCCCAACGTCAGATCGTCCCGTGCCACCAGCGCGTCCCGGGGGTCCTCCCTCGGTGGGACGGCCGCCAGCGCCAGTCGGGGATCGGGCGCGGTGGGCAGATCCTTGTACGAGTGCACCGCCACATCGACCTCTCCGGCGGCGAGTGCCTCGCGCAACGCGGAGGTGAAAACACCGACACCGATCTCGGTGACCGGGGCCTGTGACTGGTCACCGGACGTGGCGATCCGGACCAGTTCGGTCGTGTAACCGGCGCGTTCCAACTCCTCGGCGACCATGGAACTCTGCGCCATCGCCAGCGCGCTTCCCCTGGTACCGATCCGGAGGGTTCTGGTCAACGGTCCTCACCGTCCTGTTCGGAACGATCGCGCGAGACCGCGGCGGCCCTGGGAGGCTGGGCGTGCGAGACCGAGGTGCGCGTGCCCGACACGGCGTGCTCGCCCTCCTCGACGGCCTGCGGGGTGCCGATGGCCGCGGCGGTTTGCGGATCGAGTTCGAATAGCTCACGAAGCGCGTCGGCGTAACCGGAGCCACCCGGGGCCGACGCCAGTTGTTTGACCCGGACGGTCGGAGCGTGCAGCAGCTTGTCCACCACGCGGCGGACGGTACGGGCGAGCTCCCCGCGGACGTCCGTGTCGAGCTCGGGCAGCCGGGAGTCCAACCGGAGCAGTTCGGAGTCCACGACCTCCGCCGCGCGCTTGCGCAACGCGGTCACGGTGGGGGTCACCTCGGCCGAACGCTGCGCGGCCAGGTAGGAGCGGACCTCCTCCGCGATGAGGTCTCCCGCCTCCTGCCTGGCTCCGCCGCCGTGCTGATCGGCCAGCCTGCGCTGCAGCGACTCCAGGTCCACCACGGTGACTCCCGCCAGCTCGGCCACCTCGGGCTCGATGTCCCGCGGCAGCCCGAGATCGCAGCACAGCAGCGGTGCGTCCGAGGACCTCTCCGCGAGAGCACTCGACACGGTGGCGGTGTCGACCACGGCCCCGACGGCTCCGGTGCAGGTGACCACCAGGTCCGCGTCGCGGATGGCGCCGCTGAGTTCGGAAAGCGCGACCGTGTCGGCCGACAGCCCCTCCGAACGCAGCGACTCGGCCAGCCGGTCACCGTTGCCGGAAGTGCGGTTGGCGATCACCACCTCGGCGACCCCGAGCCGTTTGAGCTGCGAAGCGGCCAACGCGCCCATCGATCCCGCACCGACCAGCAGGGCGGAACGGCCCGAAAGGCTCGTCAACACGTTCTCGGCGTCGGACAGCGCCTCGGAGACCACCGAGGCTCCGGCGGCGTCGATGTCGGTCTCGGAGTGCACCCGTTTGCCGACCCGGAGCGCCTGCTGCGCCAACTCGTGCAGCGTCTTGCCGACCGTCTCGGCCTCATCGGCGTCGCTGTACGCCTGCCGCAGCTGCCCGAGGATCTGGGCCTCGCCGACGACCATCGAGTCCAGCCCGGCGGCGACGGAGAACAGGTGCTCGACGACGGCTCCGGCGTAGTGCACGTAGAGGTGGTCGGCCAGTTCGCTGAACTCGACCCCGGCGTGCCTGGAAAGCACCGAGGTGACGTCGTCGAGACCACCGTGGAAGGTTTCGGTCACCGCGTAGACCTCCACGCGGTTGCACGTGGCCACCAGCATCGCCTCGCAGATGTGCTCGCTGCGAAGCAGCTCGTGCAGCAGCTTGCCGACGTCGTCGGCACCGACCGCCATACGTTCGAGCATTCGTACCGGGGAGCTGTTGTGCGACAGACCGACGGTGAGCAGATTCACGGCCGAACCACCATCCCGTCCACCGGGCTGATCCCGGTGTTCACATCACGATTTTCCGACTGGGGCGCCCCGGTCGCCGCGTGCTCGGAGCCGGTGGAGTCGGGGGTTTCCTGACTCCGCCGGGCCACGTGGAAGGAGAGGATCTGCATCTCCACGGCGAGATCGACCTTGCGCACCTCGACCTCCTCGGGGACCTGCAGAACCACGGGCGCGAAATTCAGGATGCACCGAACCCCCGCCTTGACCAACCGGTCACAGACGTCCTGGGCACCTTTCGCGGGAGTGGCTATGGCGCCGATGGTCACGTCCCGTTCGGCACACACCCGGGGAATGTCGTCGACGTGGTCGACCGGGATGCCGCCGACGGGAACCCCCATCAGGTCGGGATCGAGATCGAACAGCGCCGCGACGGGAAAGCCCCGGCTGGGAAAACCACCGTAGTTCGCCAGTGCGTGCCCCAGGTTGCCGATACCGATCACCGCGACCCTGTTCTGCTGGGTCAACCCCAGGGTGCGTTCGATCTGCCCGATGAGTACGGCGACCTCGTAGCCGACTCCCCTGGTGCCGTAGGAGCCTATGTAGGAGAGATCCTTGCGGAGCTTCGCCGAGTTCACACCGGCCGCGACGGCCAGCTCCTCGCTGGAGACGGTGTGCACCTCCCGCTCGTGGAGACCGGAAAGCACACGCAGGTACACCGCGAGCCGTGCCACGGCCGCTTCCGGGATCGACCTGGCACGATCCTGCGGCTCGGGGATGCTCACCCCTTCCGACTCCGACGACCGCGATTCCGCCGTGCTCGCGGCTTTCGCTTCGCCGTCTCGCACGTCGTCTCCGTGCGCCGTCACGCTGGATCTCCCTCGAGCTGCCTGCTGTTGCTTTCGTCGGTGGCCGGAGGAAGCGCGAGCCGGTGGTCGCCCCATTGGACAACGTGACGACCGGTTGGACGCAGCACCGACCACGAAGGGGTGACTTCCGGGGGCGCGTACCGACGCCACCAGTAATCGCGTGCGGAGATTCCGCGGAACGAGTCCGGCAACACGACACCGCCCACCGTAGCTATTTGTGAACACATGCACAAAGTCGACCCGGCCCGTAGTAACGAGCACCACAACCATCCGAACGCCCTACCGGACACGGGGCCGAATTCTCGGGCTGTCGCCGGGCTCGACCGTGCTGTCGTGGACCCGCCGACCCGATCGTCCTTTCCCCGGCTTCCCGAAGGACCCGCGGGTGGGCACCGGTTCCGGATCCGGTCCGACCGGACCGAGCTGTGGAACAGGTACTGAACACATCCTCCCCGACAGCCCCCCGAGGTGCCAAAACGAGTGGTCTGCGGGCCGCGATGCCTCCGGGAGGGCCTGAACGAGGAGCTCCGACGACGCCGGTGGCACGTGGTTCGGAAGGGGTCGCGGCGATCCGGTTTCAGCGGGCCGTCCCGATCTCAGCGGGCCAGCGCGGCGCGCAGTCGCTGTGGCTCCACCTTCCAGAATCCGTGCTCGACGCCGTCGACGAGTATCACCGGGACCCTGTCGCCGTACTCCGCCCTGAGTTCGGCGTCGGCGTCGACGTCCGAGGTGCTCCAGGAGACCCCCATCTCGGAGCACACGCCGTCGATCTCGGCCGCGGCGGCGTCACAGGCGGGACAGTCCCGCCGAACGAGCAGCGTCACCTCGTGCGTGGCCGTCTCGGACACCGGTACCCCCTCGTCTCGAAGTTTCGCGGACACGATCGTCCGTCACGGGTGATTGTCCATCCCACTGCCGATCCGAGCGGCTCCGGCTCACCCGATGAGCGGGGAGAACGGCGGATCGCGGGTGGTGGAAATCACCGGAATTCGCGCGCGGAGGACGAGGGCAGAAGGGGGCTCCGGGAGATCGGTATCAATTCGACCCCCGAATGCACTACCTACCCGGCAGTAACAAGACGTATGCTGCCGATCCTGACAACCGATTCCCGACGAGGCTCGCACGATCACACCGAAGACTCCAGGGACCAGAAATGCTTCAGGCAACGGTGCAACATCAGCGAACGCCGCGACTCCCCCCTGCACGCCACGAGGCGCGCCAGCAGTCGTCAGCAGCCCCGTTACGCGAGGAGCCCTCGGTGGCACGGGAGCCGACACCGGCCGAGGAATCACGGCTACCCGCCGAACCACCGTCACCGCACCCGGCCGTGCCGGAGTCCGGTGAGCCCGACGGCTGGAGCCACGTGCGCGCCGCGCAGGACGGTGACAACCAGGCGTTCGGCAGGCTCTACGACCAGTACGCGCACCTGGTCTACCGGTACGTCCTGCTGCGGGTCAGCGACCACTGCCTCGCGGAGGACATCACCAGCGAGACCTTCGCACGAGCGTTGCGGCGGATAGCGTCGGTGAGCTACCAGGGGCGCGACGTCGCCGCCTGGTTCATCACCATCGCCAAGAACCTGCTGCTGGACCACATCAAGTCCAGCCGCAACAAGCTGGAGGTCCCGCTCGCCGATCCGAGCGAGGCCAACAGCGGCGGCACCCCGCAACAACCGACGGGACCGGAACAGCACGTGCTGGCCGAAGCGGCCCACCACGAACTGATGGACTGCGTCCGCAGGCTCAACCCGGATCAGCGGGAGTGCATCAGGCTGCGGTTCCTGCTGGGCCTGTCGGTGACCGAGACGGCCGGTGTCATGAATCGCAACGAGGGAGCGGTGAAGGCACTGCAGCACCGGGCGATACGCAGACTGGCGCAGCTGCTGCCGGACGATCCGCGCTGAGACCGCCCCGCCGACACGGCGGCAGGCGAACCCCGAGGGCCGCGGAAATCGCGGACGACCAGCTCGCTCCGCGGAGCGAGACACACCCCGCCACTGCCCACCAGCACCACCGCGACCGAGCCCGAACGGCCACACTCGTACGGCCACTGGGCAGGACGACGCGAACTCGCGATCACTCCCACCGTTGGAACGACGCCGCCCCCGACTGGGTCAACACCGAAAACGGACAATACATCTAAGCTAGGAATGCTGGTGGTGGGCAACAGCACGAGAGCGGACCCCACCGCTCGCGGACCAGCAGCGAACGGACGACTCCGGAGGGACCGGGAGGCGCGGCGGTGCCGACACGGCCAGGCTCAGCCGAGGAAACCAACGACGGGGACCAGCACGACAACGTGTCCGAACCACGGGAGCCGGAACTGGCGGACGCCCCGGACAGCGCCGAAGTCGCGGGACGCGCTTCGGCGGAGGCGGCTGTCACCACGACCTCGGACGACGAGAAGACGGCGACATCGCCGGATCTCACCGCGGCCGCGTTCTTCGACGTGGACAACACGATGATGATGGGGGCGTCACTGTTCCACTTCGCCAGGGGGCTGGCGGCTCGGAAGTTCGTCCGAGCGGGGGATCTGGTCGGGTTCGCCTGGCAACAGATCAAGTTCCGCATCGGGGGCGCGGAGAACGCGACGGATCTGCAATCCAGCCGGGAGCAGGCGCTCTCGTTCGTCGCGGGCCGCGACGTCTCGGACCTCGAAGGACTCAGCGAGGAGATCTACGACGAGCTGATGGCCGACCGGATCTGGGCGGGCACCAGGGCACTGGCCCAGATGCATCTCGACGCGGGCCAGCGGGTGTGGCTGGTGACGGCGACTCCGGTGGAGCTGGCGCAGGTAATGGCTCGCAGGCTCGGGCTGACCGGCGCTCTCGGCACCGTCGCCGAACACGAGCGGGGTGTCTACACCGGCAAACTCGTGGGGGAGATGCTGCACGGCGGCGCGAAGGCGCACGCGGTACGGGCACTGGCGGCCAGCGAGGGGCTGGATCTGCGCCGCTGCACCGCGTACTCGGACTCGGCCAACGACGTTCCGATGTTGTCGGTGGTGGGAACGGCCGTGGCCGTCAATCCGGACCAGCGGCTGCGCGAGACGGCACGCGCGCGCGGCTGGGACATCCGTGACTTCCGAACCGGCCGCAAGGCCGCGCGGATCGGGGCCCGTTCCGTACTGGGAATGGGGGCGTTGGGAGCGGGGCTGGCCGCGGGACTCGCGTTCCGCCGCAGGGATCGTTCCTGACCGGCCGAGCGAGTGGTTCACCGGCCCATCCGGTAGTTCCGGTGCGCCGCCCACACCCCGAGCAGGCAGCCCACGCCCAGGCCGCAGAGCATGCCGCCGAGCACGAGACCGATCGGCAAGTGGTCCCGGCTCGTCGGCGACGACGGCGGATTCACCGGTTCCGGGCCGAGCACCTCGCCCTCGCCGGTTCCCCGGTCCGAACCGGACTCGAGCACCTGCCGGTGCTGCCGCGAAACCGTCCACCGCGCACGTTCCCGGTGCGCCGCTTCCCACAGCGCCAGCACACCTTCGTGATCGGCCTCCACCGCCCGGCAGAAGGCCAGCACCGCCTGATAGGGCGGCAGACTCCTACCGCTGAGATAGCGCCCCCACGAGGACTTGCTGTAGTTCGTCCGTTCCCCCAGCGCCGCCAACGTGAGTCCGCTGCGCGCCCGAAGTCTTCGCAACTGAGCCACGAGCTCGTCGGTCCCCACCGTCTCAGCGCTCCGATCACCCTGTCGTGACATGCTCCGGTCCTCTCGTGACGGTCGTACGCACCTGAATCGACGCGGTGTGACAAACCGTTCGGCGGTTGCCGCGATCACGGATGACTCTAGACGGTGTGTCCCGTTTCGACAGTGCTTCAGCGCGGCGAGCACCCCGGCTTCGTTCGCCGTCCCGCACGGTCCGGAAATTCCCGTCAGTTCCCACAGCCCTGGTCGCGGGAACGGGACACCGCGATGATTTCGGAACGACGACTTCGCCGGGCGACGACCGTGTTCCGACACGTCTCCTTCCGACAAGCGGAGGTGGATCGGTCCACCTCCCGCGTCCGAGGCGCGGTGCTCACCGCGAACACGCCCGGCTTTCCGCTCGATCGGAAAGGAATCCATGCGCAAGTCAGGTTTACCCAAGGTGGGGGTGCGGCACCTGCTGGCCGGGTTGTTCGCGCTGCTCATAGCGGCCACGGGCGCGGTCGCGGCCCCCGGCCAGTCGGCGGCGGCACCCAGCCTGTCGGTTCGCGAGGTCCAGCAGGACCTCGCGGGGCTCGGTTACCTGCCCTGGGCGGGTGTGGACGGTATCGACGGTCCGCAGACCTCCGGGGCCATCACCAAGTTCCAGTCCTCGCAGTGCCTCGCGGTGGACGGCATCGCCGGCCCCGACACGACCACCGCGTTGATGGACAAGGTCAAGGAGGTCCAGCGAGCGGCCCAGACCACCGCCGACGGTGTCTACGGACTGTGGACGCTCCAGAGCGTCGAGCGTTATCAGCTCGAACACAACCTCACCTACGACGGCATCGCCGGGCCACAGACCATGAGCTCGATGGGGATCGAGCGGCGGAAGGGCTGTTCCGACGACGTCCAGGGGTTGCCCTACCCCTCCTCGTACACCCATCAGGTGCAGTGGAACCTGGCGGGAATGGGTTACCTGCCGTGGAGCGGGATCGACGGCATCGTCGGGCCGCAGACGCGTTCGGCGACCATGGAGTTCCAGCGGGACGCCTGCATCTCCACCGACGCGATCGCGGGCCCGGTGACCGGTGACCACCTGAGCCAGCAGATCGCGGAGATCCAGCGGGCCGCGGGAACCGCCGTCGACGGTGCATACGGCCCGACCACCCGCGCCGCGGTCGAGGACTACCAGAGCGCTCACGGCCTGGCCGTGGACGGCATGGCCGGACCGAACACCATGAACGAGATGGGCATCGCCCGGGTGATGTGCGACCAGTCCTCCGGAGATCCGACTCCTCCGGCCGACGGGTCGACGCGGGACCGGATCGTGTCGATCGCCGCGGGTGAGCACGGCTACCAGGAATACGGCACGAACTGCCAGAAGTACGACGACTGGTGCGCCGCGTGGTGCGCCCGGTTCGGCACCTGGGTGTGGCAGAACGCGGGGGTCGACGTACCGACCTACTGGTTCACCGGGGACTGGTACCGCTGGGGGCTGAGCAACGGGCACTCCGTGCCCGCCTCGCAGGGTTTCTCCAACATCAAGCCGGGTGACGCGGTCTTCTGGGGATCAGGGCCGTCGAACACCTCGACCAGCTATCACGTGGACCTCGTCGAGTCGGTCAACGCGGACGGCACGTTGAACCTCATAGGTGGCAACGTTTCCGACGCCGTCAGCCGCAAGTACAACGTGGACCCGTACTCGGCCGACATCTACGGCTACACCAGCCCGTAACCGGTCGAGGTGTCCTCGCGCCGTGCGAGGAACCACCGGCTGACCGCGAACCGGACCCGATGGTTCCGTCACCGGTGGGCCTCGCACGGCTCCCATCCACCGACTCCCATGATTGGCAGGAAATCGATGCCACGAGCGACGAACGGCACTGAACGAGCGCTCAAGGCGCTCGGCCTCGCCGCGGCCTCGGCCACGGCCGCACTGGCGTTCCCACTCACCGCCACTGCCGCGAGCACGGCGATCCCGAGCTGCACCACCACCGACGGGGTGATCCCGGCGAGTTCCAGCGGCTCCCACTACTGCGTGATGGGGGTGGGTAACGGAGGTTCGCCCGTGACCGCGTTGCAGCGTTCGCTGCGCGCCTGCGAGGGACAGTCCATCGCGGTGGACGGAATCTACGGTCCCGCTACCCGAAACGCGGTGTTGAACGTGCAGCGGCGGGCCGGGATCTCGCAGGACGGCGTGTACGGGCCTCAGACCCGCAACGCGATGAGCTGGCACGTGGGCGCCGACTGCGTCGGCTACCAGTACGGCTGGGGCTGACGGATCCCTTCCGGTTTTCGGTCTCCCGGGGGAGCCCCGGGAGACCGAGCGGGCCGCGCGTATCGGGGATCGCTCCACAGGCCCGGCTGACCGATTCGATCGTCCCGACTACCCCCTGAGGTCAGTGGTCACGTTCCGGCGGAATTCGGCTGCGGGTACCGGGTGGCCGAAGAGCCAGCCCTGGTAGGCGTCGATACCGAGGTGAGCCAACAGGTCGCGTTGGACTCGGGTTTCGACGCCTTCCGCGATGCAGTGGTGCCCGGTGGCTCGGCACAGGTCCACGATGGCGCGGATGATGGCCACGCTGGTGTCGTCGGCATCGGTGGTGGGTAGAAAAGTGCGGTCGAGTTTGATGATCTGCGCCGGCATTTCCCGCAGACGAGCCAGTGAGGAGTAGCCGGTTCCGAAGTCGTCGATGGCGAAGGCCACACCGCGCTCGGTCAGGTGGCCCATCGCGTGCCGCTGGAGCAGCGGCAGTTCCAGTAGTGCGGTTTCGGTGAGTTCGAGAATGACCCGGTGGGGATCGATGCCGGAGTCCGTGACGAGCGTCGACAGGGTTTCGAGCTGGCCCGGTTCGTTGGTGGGCGGTCCGGACAGGTTGACGGCGATGTCGATCTCGGGCCAGGTGGCTGCCTCGGCCAGCGCGGTGCGCAGGACCCAGCGATCGAGTTCGGCGAGCAGATCGCCCTGTTCGGCCAGGGGGAGTATCACGTCGGGAGCCAGCACGCCCCGCTGCGGGTGCGGCCACCGCAGGAGCGCTTCGGCACCGGTGGTCCGGCCCTGGGCGTCGACGAGGGGTTGGTAGTGCAGCGCGAGCCCGTCGTTGGCCAGCGCGGCGCGGAGTTGGTCCTCGAGATCGAGCTGACCGGTGCTGGTGTTGTCGGGGGTGGTGTCGGCGATGGCGACGCGGCCGGTTCCGCGTCGCTTGGCGTCGAACATCGCGGCATCGGCGAAGCGGACGAGGTCGCCGAAGGTGGCCGCGTTGCCGTTGATGGCGGCGGCACCGACAGAGCCCGAGATTCGCACGATGCGCCCTCCGAGGGGGAGGCTGGCCCGCAGGATTCCGGACACACGGGCGGCGAATGTCTCGAGGCCCCCGTGGACTGCCACGTCGGGACAGGTGACCAGGAACTCGTCGCCGGAGAAGCGGCCCACCCGACAGTCGTGCGGCAACGCGTCGGCCAACATCCGGGCCACGGTGATCAGCAGTTCGTCGCCGATGACGTGACCCCACGAGTCGTTGACGCGTTTGAAGTTGTCGATGTCGCAGAACAGCACGGCGAAGCCTGTCGAAGGCCCCTGAGCGAGGTGAGTGGCCAGCAGGGCGTGCAGTCCCTGACGATTGGGCAGTCCGGTCAGTTCGTCGTGGTTGGCCCGGTGGTGCAGTTGTTCGATGCGCTGCTGCTGCGAGGTGACGTCCTGAGCCACCTTCAACCACAGACGAGTGCCGTCGTGCTGGGCCGAGGCAGCGGTGTGGATCTGGCAGTACACGGTGTGCCCGTCGGCGTGGGTCAACGCCCGGAGCTCCCCGTGGGGCAGGAGTTCCCCGTGGTGCAGGTTCGCCGGCGTCGCCGTCGGTCCGGAGCCGATGCCGCCCAGCAACGAGGAATCGCTCGTGCCGAGCAGTTCCGCACGGTCACGACCGATCAGCCTCCCGGCCGCGTCGTTGGCATCCAGCACTCGGCCGGACTCGCCGACGATGAACAGGGCCACCGGCACGAGGTCGAACAATCCCGGTATCAGCCGCGATGACGACGGCCGCCCCGCCACTCGGATGGCGTCTTCGAGCGCGTCCAGATGGCTTATCACACTGTCGTGGTGCCCATCCGGGTCGCTCAGCCGCTCCCGCAAGCTGACCAACGCGTCCCGCCGCAGGAAATGAGCCGAATCAACCATCAGTCCCCCCAGCGGCAGGACCGAGCCATCTCCGTGCGGACGGTGTGAGTATCGGGATCGTCACGGCCGAGCGCGATGGAAGACACCCTCGCTGAGCGGTCGAGCAAGACAAGTCGAGCCACAGGAATTCTCATTCGTCGAAGCGGGCTCGCGGCCAGGATCAGTCGTGGCCAGGATCAGTAAAACGTGCCAGCTTTTGCTCAACCAGCTGACTTCATCTTAGCAGAGGAACGGCCCGACCGGTTCCACCACACGGTGTACAGCTGTATACACTCGTAATGATGAGAGGGGGTAGCACCGTCGGATCGTCGACGGGCTCTCGGATACCTCGGGGCGTGGTCCCCGCGACCACGTATGAATTGTTCGCCCGTCACGGCCGGCTGATTGCGGGTACGGACGAGAGCGTCAACACGTGTGGGGCGGCGGGGAAGAGACGTTGTCGCCCTCCCGGCCGGAGATCACGTTGGGGCGACCCGCCCGATGAAGGGACCCTCATCGTCGTGCGAGGTCGGCACCGCCGCGGCACGACCGAGTTCCGGTGACTGATCTCATCGCCCGGCGTCGCGGCGGCCACGGCTCGGACCGCCAGGACGAGGAGGAGTGTGCCCTAACCCGCGTGACACTTGCCGCGACCGGACGGATCGGCCGACCTCGGGTGAGGACAGCACGACGAACCGGGCGGTGTGTGCCTCGGAAATCAGTCAAGGTGGTAATGATGAGCGAGACGAGCGACGGGGACGACGGCCTCGTGGTCGAGCTGTCGCGGGCCGCGCGGCGGTTGCAGCGGCCGGACTCGGAGACCGAAGCATTACAATTGATCGTGACCGGGGCCGTGGACACGGTGCCGGGCGCCGAGCAGGCGGGTGTGTCGTTGTTGCATCGCGATGGCGGGATCACCTCGGCGGCGACCAGCGATGCCACCGTCGACGAGGTGGATCAGCTACAGGCCGACTATCAGGAAGGTCCCTGTGTGACCGCCCTGCGGGAGCAGCACACGGTCATGGTCGACGATCTGACCGCCGAGACGGACCGCTGGCCCCGCTTCGCACCCGACGCGGCCGCACTACGAGTGGCCAGCATGCTGTCGTTTCACCTGTTCACCCGCGACGACACCGTGGGCGCGTTGAATCTGTATTCCGGGATCCCGCGCGGTTTCGGGACGGAATCGCAGCTGTTGGGTGGGCTGTTCGCAGCGCACGCCGCCGCCGCCCTGGGCGGGGCCCGCCACGTGGCTCAGCTGCACCGGGCGCTGGCCACCCGCGACGTGATCGGACAGGCCAAGGGCATCCTCATGGAGCGTTTCGAGCTGGATGCCGATACGGCCTTTCAGCTGCTGGCCCGCAGCGCCCAGGACGCCAACATGAAACTCGTGGCGGTGGCACGGTGGTTGACCCGAGCCGAGACGTCGGACGAACGGGACACGTGAGGGTTTCCCGCCGGCGTGGCGGGGCACACCCCTGGTGGGCGGGTCGTTCTCGTGGGCCGGGCTACGATGACCCCGCAGGCCGTGCCGGTGCACCGTCCAGCAGGCGGTACGGCCACCGCGCAGTACATCGAGACCGCCCCCGCGGTGGGAGATGGTGATGAGTCAGGACCGGCGAACCGTGCTGTTGTCCCGGCTGGAAAGCAGTCTCGACGCCGCCGAGGAGACGGCGTCGCGGATGAGTGTGCTGTGTGCGTTGGCAGTCGAGCACTTGGCCGTGTCCGGGGCCGGAGCCACGGTGTTGGCCTCGCTGGCCGACGGTGACGGACAGGATCCGAGTCGCGGGTTGGTGCACGCCACCAACGAAATCAGCACCGGTCTGGAGGACCTGCAGCTGACCGTCGGCGAAGGACCGTGCTTGGACGCCTTCGCAACCGGCGGACCGGTACTCATAGCCGACCTGGCGGAGAGCCGTACCCGGTGGCCCGGTTTCACACCCGGCGCGCTGTCCTTGGGCGCGGCCGCGGTGTTCTCGTTCCCGCTGCACATCGGCGCCGCCCGACTCGGCTCACTGGACTTGTACCACGACCGTCCCGGCAGGATGTCGGACATCCAGATCTCCGACGCGTTGATCCTGGCCGATCTGGCCACCCACGCCGTCGTCACCGAACTCGAAGGTCACGCCAGCGGCGACGCCGGTTGGTTGGCGGACCCACACGCCGAGATACACCAGGCCACCGGCATGATCCAGGCCCAGCTGAACACCACCACCGAGAACGCGCTGCTGCGGCTCCGCGCCCACGCCTACACCTATTCCCTGCCCCTGCTCGACGTGGCCCGCCGGGTCACCGAAAGACAACTGCGCTTCACCGACGAGCCCGACGACGATCAGCAGGGCACACCCGCCTGAGTCGACACGACGGATTCGACACCGAGAAGGAAACGAGATCGGCGATGACTACCCGGCGCGAACAACGGCTGGCCCAGACCTTCGTGGCGCTGTCGGACACACTGGTCGACGACTTCGACGTGCTCGACTTCCTGACCCTGCTGGCCGAACGAGCCACCGCACTGCTCGAAGTCACCGCTGCCGGGGTGATCCTGTCCGATCAACGCGGTGGCTGGCATCCCACCGCCGCATCCAGCGAGGACGCCCACCTGTTGCAGCTGCTGGCCACCCAGACCCACGAAGGACCCTGCCAGGACAGCATCACCACCGCGGCTCCGGTCACCAGCTACGACCTCAGCGCCGAGCACGCCCGCTGGCCCACCTTCACCGAGGCGGCCGTGGCCGCCGGATTCCGGACCGCCGCCGCCGTACCGATGCGGCTTCGCCGTCAGACCATCGGTGCCCTCACGCTGCTGGACACCACACCCACCGCTATGGACACCGACAGCATTCAACTGGGACAGGCCCTGGCCGACCAGGCAACCGTCGGCATCCTGCACCACCGCGCACTGCGCCGTGAGGAAACCCTGTCCGAACAGTTGCAGGCCACCCTGCATCACCGCGTCGTCATCGAGCAGGCCAAGGGCATCCTCGCCGAAGCCGGGAACCTGAGCATGCACCAGGCGTTCCAACTGCTGCGCGAGCACGCCCGCGTCCACGGCCACCACCTCACCGACCTCGCCCACAGCCTCACCACCCGCACCACTCGGCCCGGCGAGCTGCTCGACTCCCAGCCGAACCCCAGCACCGGCATTCAGGAGTGACGGCGCGGTCACTAACCGAAGAAGACGGTCCGCCGCTGTGCCAGCAACCGGTAGATCGTCTCCTGGATCGTCTCCCGCACCTGGTCACTCAGGTTGAAAACGACCATGGGGTCCTCGGCCGCCTCCGGACCGTGCTCGGCGGTGTCGATCGGTTCGCCGAACTCGATGTACCACTTGGACGGCAGCGGCACGGTACCCAGCGGCCCCAGGTGCGGGAAGAACGGCGTGACCGGGAAGTACGGCAGCCCCAACAGCCTGGCCAGCGGACGAATGTCGCCGATCTTGGGGTATATCTCCTCCGCTCCGACGATGGAGCACGGCACGATCGGCACGCCGCTGCGCATCGCGGCCGAGACGAACCCTCCCCGGCCGAACCGCTGCAGTTTGTACCGGTCGCGGAAGGGCTTGCCGATCCCCTTGAATCCCTCCGGCCAGACACCGACGACCTCACCACCGCGCAGCAGCCGTTCCGCGTCCGGATTGCACGCCAGGGTCTGCCCCGTCTTCCGCGCCAGCGCACCGACCAGCGGTGTCCCGAAGACGACGTCGGCCCCGAGCATCCGCAGTTGTCTCCCGGTGGGGTGGTGGTCGTGCAGCGCCACCGTGGTCATCAGCGCGTCCCACGGCAGTGTCCCGGAGTGGTTCGCCACCACCAGGGCACCGGAATCACGCGGCACGTTGTGCAGCCCGACCGCCTCGACCCGGAACCAGTTGTCGTAGACGGTGCGCAACAGCGGCAGGAAGAACCGCTCGGTCAGTTCGCGGTCGAAGCCGAACTCGTCCACCCGGTACTGCCCGAGCAACCGCCTGCGGGCGAAGGCCGTCAGGTCGGCGAGGGTCTCGTGCCAATCCGGAACGCCATCCGTCCCCGCCCCCGCCTCCTCGCCACCGCCATCACCGTGGTCGCCGTCATCGTCATCGCGGGCACCGTCTTCCCCGGCAGCGGCCTCCCCGGCAGCGGGACGTTCCCGAGCCGAGCCCGGTGTTCCGGACATCGCGGACCGACCGCCCCCGACCGATCGACCCGGGGAGTCCGACTCGGCCCGGCCGCCCCCGTCATCCTCCGGGTGCAGCGGAATGACTCGTGCGTCCGCCATCGCTTCTCCTCAACGTAGCCGGGTGATCGTCCTGTTGATTTCCCGCTCGGCGCTCTCGACCGTTTCGGGATCGATCACCGGACGCAGCTCACGCCCGTGCACGAAATCGTCGAACGCCTGCCGCGTGGTCCATCTCGGAGCGAAACCGAACCGGTCACGCAGTTTCGCGGTGTCCACCACCCGTCCGAAGTTCAGAAACCTCATCTGCTCCGCGGACAGCGACGCCAGATTGGTTCCCCGGAAGAATCCGGCCAACGGTGAAACCATCGTTCCCGGGATGGGAACGGGAATCCGGCCCGCGCGACGAATGGCCTGCCCCAGCATGAGCACCCCGTCGGCCCCGACGTTGAAGACGCCGGGAAGATCCTCCAGCGCCGCGCGGCGCAGCACCGCCAGCGCGTCCTCCGGGTGCAGCAGCTGCAGGCGCGCGTCGTGGCCGAACACCGTCGGCACGAGGGGAAGCGAGAAGTACCTGGTGAGCACGGAGTCGATGCGCGGCCCGATCAGATCGGTGAAGCGAAGCAGTGTCACGTCGACGTCTGGACGACGTCTGCCGAAGCCACGCACGTACCCCTCGACCTCGACGGCGTCCTTCGCGTAGCCGGAGGAGGGCAGATCCTTGGGCGCCATCTCCTCGTCGAAGACCGCCGGATCCCGGGAGCTGGCACCGTAGACGGCGCTGGTGGACTTGACCACCAGCTTGCGGACGTGCGGGGACTCCTGGCACGCGGCCAGCAGTCGCATCGTGCCGAGAACGTTCATCTCCTTCATCGCGGCACGGGCCACGGGCATCTCGTCGGTGTTCGACGAGGCGTGCACCACGGTGTCGACCGCCGCCTCCGAGATGATCCTGGCTATCAGCGGGTTCCGGATGTCGGCCCGGACGAACTCCGCACGCCCCATGCGGTGGGAGAGCTCGCGGCGCGGGTGTTCGCTGTCCACACCGAGCACCCGCCCCACCGCGGGATTCTCGGCCAGCCTGCCCGCCAGGTGGGCACCGACGAAACGGCTGACTCCGGTGACGAGCACGACGTTCGGAACCATGGAGCCTCCTGACCGCGGCAGCGTGTCGAACCATCCCGGCGAGGTGATCACGACACATCTCAGAACACACCGTGAGACCGCCGAACGCACGAGAACCGGGGCGACCGGTGTCTCGGAACATCGCGGAGCACCGGCTCCCGGTGACGATCGTAACCGCGATCGCGTCACCACCGCGTGTCAGTGCCGTTACGACACGCGATGGACGAGCGAAAACGGGATCACGACGGAGCAGCGCGTTCCGACGAGGGGTTCCGCTTCTCGCCGCCGCCCCGCGTACCGTGGCGGGACGGCGGGCGGGTCAGGCTCCGTCCGAGTCGGTCCGCTGCCGGTGCTTGGCACCGAGCTCCACCGAGCGGGAGTGGGCCGCCTCGACGGCGTCGATCAACGCCGCCCGGACACCGTGCTTCTCCAGCTCGCGGACCCCGGAGATGGTGGTACCCGCGGGCGAGGTCACCCCTTCCCGCATGATCACGGGGTGCCCCTCCCCCTCGCGCAGCATCGTGGCCGAGCCGACGGCGGACTGCACTACCAGCTCGGCCGCCACCGAGCGGGGCAATCCGAGCAGTATCCCGGCGTCGATCATGGCCTCGACCAGGTAGAAGAAATAGGCGGGCCCGGAACCGGACAGCGCGGTGACCGCGTCCTGCTGGTCCTCCGGAATCCGCACGACCCGGCCGACGCTGCCGAGCATCCCCTCCACGAGGTCCAGGTGCGATTCGGTGGCGTGGGTTCCCCCGGAGACGGCGCTCATGGCCTCACCGACGAGCATCGGCGTGTTCGGCATCACCCGCACCACGGGAGTGCCGGAGGCGAACCGGCGCTCGAACATCGAGGTCGGCAGCCCCGCGCAGAGGGTTACCACCAGCTTGTCCGGGGTGACGAGCTCGCCCACCTCGTCCAACAGCGGCTCGATGTCCTGCGGTTTGACCGAGACGACCAGCACGTCGGCCTGCCGCGCCGCGGTCGGCAGGTCGGTCGCCCGCACGCCGTATCGCTTGGTCAGTTCCTCGGCACGCTGCTGGTACCGCTCCGTGAACAACAGGTTCTCCGGGGAGTATCCCGCGTTGAGCAGGCCGGAGAGTAACGACTCCCCGATCTTTCCTGCCCCGAGTACGGCGATCGTCGACATGCGGTCAGGGTGCCAGAGCAGGCGATTCGATCAGCTCCCGGCCCGGTGACGTCGAAGTTCTCCCACATCCTGAACGTCTCGGGGCGGCGGACGGTGTGGTTCACAGCTGGAAGTCGGGAGTGTCCCGCAGCGGCTCCAGGTGGAGTCTGGCGAACAGCAGCGCCTCTGCGAGCTGCGCGGCGCGCTGGTCCACGGTTTTGGCCTTCCTGGTGTTGACCTCGATGATGACGGTCCCGGTGTATCCCCCCGACCCCAGCGCGGTGCAGATCTCGGCGCAGGGCTGACTGCCGTGCCCCGGCAGCAGGTGCTCGTCACTGGGAGTTCCGGTTCCGTCGGTGAGGTGGACGTGCGCGAGCCGTTCCCCCATGCGGCGCATCAGCTCCAGGGGGTCGGTCTGGGCCGCGGCGGCGTGCGAGACGTCCAGGGTGTAGTTGCGGAACCCGACCTCGGTCGGATCGGGCGAGGGGCGGAACGCCGACAGCCCGGAGGCCCGGGTGCCGCGCAGCCTGTCCCAGCTGTTCGGCGGACGGATGGGGAACATGTTCTCCACGGCTATCCGGATGCCGCTGGCCTCCTCCAGGTCCGCGACGAGCTCGTCGAAGTTCTCGGCGTACCTGCGCTGCCAGCGGAACGGGGGATGCACGACGACCGTGGTGGCACCGAGGTCACTGGCGGCGACCACCGCCCTGCGCAACCGTTCCTCCGGCTCCGGCGACCACACCCGCTGGGTGATCAGCAGGCAGGGCGCGTGCACCGCCAGTACCGGCACGCCGTGCTGCTCGGCCAGTCGCCGAAGCGCCGAGACGTCCTGGCTCGTCGCGTCGGCCCAGACCATCACCTCGACCCCGTCGTAGCCCAGATCGGCGGCCATCTCGAAAGCGGCGCGGACCGGCTGTGGCCAGACGGACGCGCTGGAGAGACCGACTGGAACGGCGGGCCGGTGTGGTGGTTCGGACATCACTGGAACCGTTTCACTGGTCGTGTCCCCGTCAGGGCTGGGTGCTGACGCGGACTGGTGTACGCGGCGTCACCACGGTAGCCGGGAACGCGTCGTGGCAGCGGCCAGTCCGGCGCCGGGGCCGTCGGGCCCAGTGGTTCCCCGACGACCCCGGCCCGGCGAGTCACGTTTCGGGGTCGGTCAGTAACCGAGCAGCAGGAACGCCACCGGCGAAACGGTACAGACCAGACCGACAAGCACGGACAGCAGAATCGTCTGCAGGTCATCGGTACGCAGCACTTTCCGCGCCACCAGCACGAGCGTGCCGGTGAAGGCCAGCGCCGCGGCCAGGGCGGGCAGCGGCAGTTCGCTCCACAACCAGCGGAACCCGATCCACACGAGGCCGCCGCCGACCAGCCCGGCCACCGTCTGCGCGATGAGGATCGCCCATTCCCTGAGAGCGGAACGTCCGCCGTACTCGGTCTCCCGATCGGCCTCGTAGTCCTCGGCCGGAATACCGGTGGGGGGCTGCTCCGCGGCGTACTCGTCCTCCTCCTCGACGTAGTCGTCCGAATCGGCATAGGGGTCGTCCACCATGCCGGTGTAGAAGGCGTCGGAGTCCCCGAACTCCGAGTCCACGCCCTCGTAGGGGTCGAAGTAGGCGGTGCCGTGGGGATCGTCGGTCTCGTCCCGATCGGCCTCGGTCGGCTCCGCCCCGACGGACCCCGCGGGGATCGGATACTCCAGCAACGCGGTTCCGTCACCGTCGGTCACTTCCGGGTCACCGGTGGAAGCGTTCCCCCGCACAGGTGGGAACTGCTCGGTGGCGTCCTCCCGTGCGGGCGAGGTATCCGGAGCCGGGGTCTTCGGAGCCGGGGGCCCCGGAGCCGCCGCGTCCGGCACGGCACCGTCCTGCACGGGGTTGTCCGGCACAGGGTTGTCCGGCACGGCACCGGCCGGGGGCGGCCCGTCCTGCGCCGGGGCCGACCAGGTGTCGGGCTCGGAGGCACGGGACGTGCCCTGCAACCGCGGCGTGTCGTCAGAAGGAGCGGACGGCCCTCTCCGGCTCATTCCGCTCGTGCCGGGCGTCCGCACCGGCAGCGGGGGCTGCTGGGCGGTCGTCTCCGTGTCATCGGCGGGGGGCGCGGAGTTCGTAGTGGCCGCTGTGGGTGGTGTGGCCGCTGTGGGTGGTGTGGCGGCGGAGGATGTCGCTTCCGATTCGGCGGCGGGAGTGGACCACTTGCCGGATTCGTCCCCCGGATCCGGTTGCGCGGCCGGTTCGGCGGAGCGCGCCCCCGGTCGCGTGGGACGACGGGGCCCGGCCCCCGAGACGCGCCTGCGCGACGGGGTCGACGAATCGTCGGTCGACGGGCGCGTCGGCTGGTCGACGGTGGGGCCCGGTTGTGGGGCCGGGGAAGGTTCCGGGGAGGATTCCGGGGACGCCCCGACTGCCGGTGGAGGTGCGGTCTGGGGCGGTTGCGCCGCGGTGCCGAACGAAGCCGGGGGCTCCGCACCGGAAGCCGTCCCGTGCTCGGACGGCGAGGCGTCCTCGGCCTCGGGTGCGTCGACGGGGAGCATCCTCCCGCTGTCCGAATTCACCCGCTCGATGATCGCCTGCGGAGCCGTTTCGGACGGGTCCTCAGCACGCCTGCGCCTGCGGCGGGAGCCGCGTTGCCCACCGCCGCCGTGTTCGGCCAGCAGTTCCGCGACGGTGCGCTGGCTAGGGTCACCGGACCCACTGTCCCGACTCATCGACTCCACCGTGCCCCGTGCTAGATCTCGCGTCCAGTTCACTCCGCGATCGCGCGGCCGTTACCCAGTATCGCCCGTACCGGTCGGCGAGAGTGTGCCCAGGCCGTCATCCGGACTCTCGGCGCCGTTGACGTGGTCGAGACGGCGCAGGATCACACCTTCGCGCAGCGCCCACGGACAGATGTCCAGTTCGCGCAGCGACATGGCGTTCATAGTCGCCTCGGCCACGAGTCCGCCGCTGACCAACTGGTGGGCTCTGGCTCCGCTCACCCCGTCGAGCGAAGCGAGGTCCCGCGCCGAGATCCTGGTGATGAACGCCAGGAGCTGCCGCAGCGCCGTGTCGGTGAGGGTGCGACGCACCCTGGGCCCCGCGGCGGGCGGCGCGGCACCGGCCAATCGGGCGAGCGATCGGAAGGTCTTGGACGTCGCGGCCACCTTGTCGGGCGCGCCGAACGCGGCGAACCGCTCAACGGTGTCCGAGAGCTGTTCGGACAGCCGGTTCCGAAGATGCTTCACTTCCTCGCGCTCCGGCGGGTCCCCGAGCGGGGCGGTACGCGCCACGTACCCCGCTCCGAGCGGAAGCGAAACCGCGATGTCGGGCTGCTCATCGATGCCCAGCGCCATCTCCAGCGAGCCGCCTCCGATGTCGAGCAGCAGCAGGTTGCCCGCGGACCAGCCGTACCAGCGTCGTGCGGCGAGGAAGGTCAACCGGGCCTCCTGCTCCCCGGAGAGCACTTCGAGCGAGACCCCGGTCCGCTCACGCACCGTTTCGAGCACGGTGGTGGCGTTGTCCGCCCGCCGGATGGCGGAGGTGGCGAAGGCCATGAGCTCGGCACAACCGAGTCCGCGGGCCGAGTCCCTGGCGGCCTGGACGGTGTTGACCAGCTCCTCGATGTCGGAATCGGTCAACGCTCCGCCCGCCCCGATCCGCTCGGACAGGCGCAGCACCGACTTCTCAGAGGTCATCGGGGTGGGATGCGCACCTCGGTGCGCATCCACCACCAGTAAGTGAACCGTATTGGAACCCACGTCGAGCACCCCTAGGCGCATGGCGGCCAACCTACCGTGCGCGAGGGGATCACGGGTGCGTGGTGTGTCGAACTCACCCGGATTTCCCGACACGAACCGACAGCTCCCAGCTCGGGCTCCCCGCTCGTGGCGCCGTCGATTTCTCGCGAAATCGACGCACTGCTGGGGCGAGAGAACCCGGTGTACGTGGGGCACGGTTCTTCGTCCGGTGGACGGCGATTTCTCGCGAAATCGCCGCGTCGGAACAACGCAGGGCGAACTCCCACCGCCCTCACAATCGGCACCGCCGCGGGTTCTCCGGTGTGGCTCTCGCGAGGACGCCGGAGACGTTGTGTAGGTCGCTACCCGATGTCGCCGGACCCGCAGCGAGAGCCGTGCCGGAGGTTCCGCCAAGTAACCAGCTACGAAAACCGTTCCGCCGAACGTTCCTAGGTTTCGAACTTGTAGCCGAGTCCGCGCACGGTCAGTAAGTGCTTGGGGTCGGTGGGATCGGGCTCGAGCTTGGCGCGCAGCCGCTTGATGTGCACGTCGAGAGTCTTGGTGTCGCCGACGTAATCGGCTCCCCACACCCGGTCGATCAGCTGGGCACGGGTCAGCACCCGCCCGATGTTGCGCAGCAGGTACTCCAGCAGGTCGAACTCCTTGAGCGGCAGCCCGACTTCCTCGCCGGAAACGGTGACCACGTGGCGTTCCACATCCATCCGGACCGGTCCCGCCTCCAGCACCTGCCCAGGCTGGGCCGGCTCCTCCGCCTCACCGCCGCGCCGCAGCACCGCACGCACCCGGGCGATGAGCTCACGCGCCGAGTACGGCTTGGTCACGTAGTCGTCGGCGCCCAGCTCCAGCCCGACCACCTTGTCGATCTCGGCGTCCCTGGCCGTGACCATGATGACCGGGACAGCGGAACGCTGCCGGATCTCCTTGCACACGTCCGTGCCGCTCATGCCGGGAAGCATCAGGTCGAGCAACACGATGTCGGCACCGTTGCGCTCGAAATCCTCCAGAGCCTGCTGGCCCGTGGTGGCCACGGATGCGGTGAATCCCTCCTTGCGCAGCATGAAAGCCATCGGGTCTGCGAAGGACTCCTCGTCCTCCACGATCAGCACCCTGGTCACCGGACTCCTCCCGTTTCGACGGTTCGCGTCCCTTGCAACCCGCGCTGCGCGCGGTCATCGGTATCGCCCTCGGGACGGTCGTCCCCGGCTGACGCGTCTTCGGTGGTGCGGGCGGCCCCGTCCTCCGGGGATCCGGGTACCCGCAGTGTGAAGGTGGAACCGGTACCCGGTTTGCTCCACACCTTGACCTCGCCGCCGTGGTTGGCGGCGACGTGTTTGACTATGGCCAGTCCCAGGCCGGTACCCCCGGTCGCCCTGGATCGCGCCCTGTCGACCCGGTAGAAGCGTTCGAACACTCGCTCCTGGTCAGCGGGGTCGATACCGATGCCGCGATCGGTGACCGCGATCTCCACCCAGCCGTCCCGGAGCCGCCTGCTCACCGAAACGGGGCTCGCGTCGGGCGAGTAGGAGATCGCGTTGTTGATCAGGTTGCTCAGGGCGGTGACCAGCAGCGTGCGGTCCCCTTCCAGCCGCAGCCCGCTGGAGTCGTCCAGCGTGATCTCGATACCGGCCGCTTCCGCGGACACGCGGCAGCGGCCGAGGGCCTCCTCGACCACGTCGTCGACGTCGACGGTGGAGAGTTCGGGCAACGGCTCGGCCCCCTGCAACCTGGACAGGGCGATCAGTTCGGACACCAGGGTCCCGAGCCTGGTCGACTCGTGCAGGATCTTGTTGGAGAACCGCCTGACCTCTTCGGCGTCGTCGGCGGCGTCCAGCACGGCCTCGGCCAGCAGTGCCAGCGCGCCGACGGGGGTCTTGAGTTCGTGACTGACATTGGCGACGAAGTCACGGCGGGTCTCCTCCAGGCGGACCGCCTCGGACTCGTCGGCGGCGTCCACGACGGTGAAGCCGTCCCCCAGCGGACGAACGTCCCCGAGAACCGCGGCGGGAGAGCGCCCGTGCGGCTCGTCCCGGTTGAGCGGGGACAGGTCCACCGGCACCGGTCTGCCGGTCTTCAGTGCCTGTTCGGAAGCCTTGCGGGCACGCGCGTCGGGGCGGTTGTCCCGGACGAAACCGAGCTCGTCCGCACGTGGGTTGTGCACCACGACGTCACCGAAGCTGTTGAGCACGACGATGCCGTTGTCACTGGTGTGCACCAAGCGCTGGAGTAGTTCCGCGACTGTTGGCCCCGTCGGCCGGTTGCGCCGGGGACGCCCGTTGGCCGCGGCGAGTCGGTACCCCGCCACCAAGCCCAGCGCCAGCACGCCGATCAACAGGGCGCTATAGCCCAATGCGGTCACAACCGCATCGTAAGCAAGCGGGGGCAGGGGTGGGCCATAGTATGCGGCCATTCAGTGACGCCCGTGACACTCGAAAGTGAAGTTTTTCATCCTCATGTCACTTTCGAGTGGCCCGCTGTTCAACGCGAGGACAGCGCGTGTCTCGGTCAGTCACACGCGGCTATGCCCGCTTCCGCTCCCCTTCGAAAGCATGACATCGAAAGCGCGAAGAACCGGCTCGCTGCCACGGTCGGCGAACCGGGCGGCGATCCCGCTCACTCGGCGTATCACCGCCCGGACCGACCGTGGCGGGCCACCCCGGATGACGGACGTCGGAACGACCGCCCCGTGCGAGCCACGACACCGGGCTCGGGCCCCCTGGAGTTCAGCGGTCCCGGAGGGCTCAGCGCCCCTGGCTCGCCACCGAGGCCGCCGCCTGCTCGGCCGCCGTCGGATCCAGATAGGTCCCGCCCGGGTTCTCCGGGTTCAGGTTCTCGTCCAGGTCGTAACGCAGCGGGATGCCGGTGGGGATGTTGAGCGCGGCGATGTCCTGGTCGGAGACCCCGTCCAGGTGCTTGACCATGGCGCGCAGCGAATTGCCGTGCGCGGCGACCAGCACGGTCCGCCCGGCACGCAGGTCGGGGACGATCGAGGACTCCCAGTAGGGCAGCAGCCGCGCCACCACGTCCTTGAGGCACTCGGTGCGCGGCATCTCGTCCCCGAGGTCGGCGTAGCGCGGGTCCCCCTCCTGGCTGTAGGGGTCCGCCGGGTCGATCTCGGGAGGAGGCGTGTCGTACGAACGGCGCCAGAGCATGAACTGCTCCTCGCCGTAGGTCTCCATGGTCTGTTTCTTGTTCTTGCCCTGCAGAGCTCCGTAGTGACGCTCGTTGAGCCGCCAGTGCCTGCGCACCGGGATCCAGTGGCGTTCGGCGACGTCGAGCGCGATGTTGGCGGTGCTGATGGCTCGGCGCAGCAACGAGGTGTGCAGCACGTCCGGCAGCAGGCCGGATTCGCCGAGCAGCTCACCCCCACGTCGTGCCTCGGTTTCACCGTCCTCCGACAGCGGAACGTCCACCCAGCCGGTGAACAGGTTCCGCGCGTTCCAAGTGCTCTCACCGTGGCGCAGCAGTACAAGAGTCCCGACAGCAGTCATGTCGCCAGGCTATCCGTCGCGCGCGGCCGCGATGACCCGTGCTCGTCGGATCCACCACTCGGAAGCGACCCCGCTAGGGGGCCGAGGCGGGCACATCGAACGGCACCACCGGTCGACAGCACGTCCGGAAAAGCCCCACGGGGCAGTTCGCGAGACGAACGGAAAATTTCGATCCACTTTCGGGGACTTCCCCGAAAACGCACTGTCCGACCTCCTGACGAGGAACGAAAGGGCCACCGAAACCGGACAGTTATTTTTCTGCCACCTTTTTGTTCCCTCGAAAGTGTTACTCATCACATCTTAGTGTGAACTAGCGACAAAGGGGCTTCACAGCGTTACTTTTCAATTCAAACTTCACTCGAATAGAGCAGGTTAATGGCCTTGTGGTCATCAGCCCGACTCTGCGAAGTTTGGCAACGCTCTGGCGTGATCGGCTCCCACGCACTCCCCGATCCCGCCGGAGTAGGAGTACGGCCCGCTTTCCCCCGTCGGGTCGTGCCTGCCGGGCCAGGGTCTCCCCGCCTACTGCGCCCGGCACAGCGAAACCCCCGCGTGGGGACGGCTCGAGCTCGTGACTCCCCCTCTCTCCCGAGCCGTCCCCGCGCCGGGTTCGGATCCGGTTCGAGGGGCAACCGCCGGAACGGCTCGATCACCCCGTTCCGGGAAACGAACTTCCTATCCCTCGGACATCGGGGGAAGCGCTCCCTCCCGCTCCACCAGCGAGCTGAAGGCACGCAGGTTCGCCAAGGACTCGCCACGGGATTCGCGCCAGCCCCACTCCCGCCTGATCGCGGTCGCGAAACCGATCTCCAGCAGGGCGTTGAAGTCGCCGTCGGCCGCGTCGAGAACCTGACCGAGTATCCGATCCAGTTCCTCGCTCGTGACCGCGTGCGGCGCGGTCCTGCCGACCAGGTAGAGATCACCGGCGCTGTCCACCGTGTAGTGCACCCCGTAGAGCCGCGCGTTGCGCCGCAGCACGTAGCGGTAGAACTCCTCGTGGGCCTCGTCCGGCTGTCTGCAGACGAATGCCTCGACGAGCAGGGCGTGCTCGGTGACGATCAGCCAGCAGTTCGTGCGCAGCTTCTTGTTGCCCGGCAGGGCGACGAAGAACCGACCGGTCTCGGGGTGTTCGTACTCGAGTTCGCCACTGTCGAGCGTGGCTTTGATAACCCGATCCAGCGAGTCCCGTGTCGTAGCGCTCATCGTCCTCCTCGTCGAGTCCTGACCAACCGGTCACCGGGGCACCGTGCGCTGTCGTTCCGAACGGTACTCCGGCGGTTCCGGTCACGCCGACAACCCGGTCAACGGCACGGGCGCTTCACGGAAGTCCCGCCGGGCACGCGCGTAGGTGTCCAGCAACGACTCGGTGGTCCGCTGCCAGGAGAAACCCGCCGCGTTGGTGGGGGCCGCCTCGCCCAACCGGGCCAGCAGCTCGGGGGTACGGAGCAACGAGGCCAACACGTCGGCCCAGTCCACCGGATCGTGACCTGCCACCAACCTCCCCGAGACACCGTCCGCCACCGCGTAGGGCAACCCTCCCACCGCCGCGGCGATCACCGGTGTGCCGCAAGCCTGCGCTTCGAGAGCCACCAGCCCGAACGACTCGTTGTAGCTGGGCACCGCCACCAGATCCGCCGCACGGTAGACGGCGGTCAGCTCCCCGCCCCGCTGCGGGGGCAGGAAACGCACCACGTCGGTGATCTCCAGTGACTCGGCCAGCCGGTGCATGGCCTCGGGCCGTTCCATCCCGTTTCCCGACGGGCCTCCCACCAGCAGCACGCACAACCGGGGGCGGAGCTCCGGGTGACGGGCCAGTAGTTCGGCGACCGAGCGCAACAGCACGTCCGGGCCCTTCAACGGCTGGACCCTGCCGACGAAGGCGAGCACGCGGGCGTCGGGCTCGATCCCCAACGATTCCCGTGCCGCACCGACGTCCCCCGGAGTGAAGCGTTCCAGGTCCACTCCCGGCGGCACCACCGTCACTTCCTCGGGAGCGGCGTCGTAGCGGGAAACCAGTTCCCGCGCCTCCGCGTCGGTGTTGGCCACCAGCCGGTCGGCGTCCGCGACGACCTGTTCCTCGCCGACCACCCGCACCCTGGGCTCGGGCTTGTCTTCCTCGGCCAGCGAGGCGTTCTTCACCTTGGCCAGGGTGTGCGCGGTGTGAACCAGCGGGACGCCCCAGCGTTCCCGCGCCAACCAGCCGACCTGTCCGGACAACCAGTAGTGCGAGTGCACGATGTCGTAGTGGCCCGGTTCGTGTCGCGCCTCCACGCGCAGCGCGCCCGCTCCGAACGCGCAGAGCTGCGCGGGCAGATCGTTCTTGTCCAGTCCCTCGAACGGCCCCGCCACGATGTTGCGCACGGTGACGCCGGGAGCCAGTTCCGCGACCGGTGGAACATCCGAGGATGTGGCACGCGTGAATATCTCCACCTCGGTGCCCAATCGGGCCATTCTGGTCGCCGTCTGGGCGATATAGACGTTCATACCACCGGCATCACCCGTCCCGGGCTGCTCCAGCGGTGACGTATGCAACGAGAACACGGCGACACGCCGAGGGCGAGTCTGAAGTCTGCTGGAAGTCATCTAACGCTCATCGCAAGCTCGTCGTGCACACCCGAGACCTTCGGGCCCGTGCGGTCACGACGCACAACCCGCCGGAAACATTCCGGCACCCGGGCGGGAGCTCGCCGCCCCACTCCGGACCGATCGGGCACCGCGAGCCGAACAGCAGGAAGCTGACCGGCGAAAATCGCTGATTTTCGGCTCGGCGGCACGGTAGGGCCGAACAACGCTACTGTGCTTCAGGACACATCGGAGACCGGGGGCACCGGTCGGACCGCCCCGGTCGAGCAGCTCCGGCCCGACCGCGTGGCGGATGTGGCACCCGCCACGCGAGCGGAGTCGGCTCACAGCGCGGACATGTCCTGCCACTGGTCCCAGCTCAGCATCCAGTCGTAGACCGCGTACTTCGCGGGCATGTCGGTCCCGGAGCCGCTGACCTCCACCGGATCCCCGATCATCGCGCTGTCGAAGTAGTCCTTCGCGTCGGCGTTGGTGAGGTTCACGCAACCGTGGGAAGTGTTGCGGCTGCCGATGTTGGCACGGTTCTGCTCGTTCTCGTGGATGAACTCACCGTGGTTGGAGATGCGCACGGCCCACTTCTTCTTCACATCGGTGTAGCCGTACTTCGGGTTGTCCATGATCTCGACCGGGTTCTTGGCCATGACCATGTAGGTGCCGTCGTGGGTGTGCCGGTCCGGGACCGAGTCGAGGCCGTAGCTGGCCGGGTAGCTGGCGATCCGCTCACCGTCGCGGACCACCCGCAGCCGGTGCCCCCGCACGTCGGCCTTGACGATCTGCGACCTGCCGATCTCGAACTCGGTCGTCAGGTCGGCCTTGCCGTACTTGCCGCCGCCGTAGTCGAGACCGTAGAGCGGGGCGTCGACCTTGACCGTGGTGTGGGCGGGCCAGTACTCCTTGGGGCGCCAGTCGACCTGCTTGTCGTTCAACCAGGCCCACGACCCCTCGACGTCCTCGGACGGATCGACGCTCAGCGCACGCTGCACCTCGGCCTTGTTCTCCACCGGAGCGTCGAACTTGATGCTGATCGGCATCGCGATACCGACGGTCTTGTCGTCGATCGGATTGATCGTGGCGCGCACCACACTTCCCGGGTCGACCGTGCGGAAACCGCCGCCGACCCGAGAGCTCTGGTCACCGGAACCGACCGCTTCGCCGGACCACTCGTAGGTCTTGCCGTAGCCCAACGGCTCGGTGGCCTTCCAGTCCGAGTCGTTGTTCACCAGCTTGCCCTCGACTTCTTCACCCGAAGAGTTGACCAGTGAAACGTCACGCAACTTCCCGTGCTCAGCCGAGACCTTGATCGAGTCCTTGGGGTTGACCCCGGTCGCGCCGTCGGTGGGCCGCAGTGACACTTGCGGTTCCGGCGCGGAGCTCTGCGCGTCGCCTCCGGAGTCCGTGACATTCGCCGCACCGCCGCCACAGCCCGAGAGCAGCAACAACGCCGCCGTCACGGCACCGAGCGCGCCCTTCGACGAATACCCACGCGAACCGTCTCCCCTAGTGGACACTCCTACCTCGATCCATCGCGAATGGACATGTGTTCCGTTTCTCGTTACCTGGGACGCCTGGTTGCCTCCCCAGGATGCCCGCGCGGCACAGTGTGCTGCATCACACTGTCCCCGTATCGGGCGAAACACATCCCGCGTACGGGAGAATCGTAACGTGAGCACAGAGTCGACAGCGGGAACGAGTAACCGATCCGTCATCGCCAGTGATCGAGAGGTGGCAGTGATCACCGGCGCGAGTTCCGGGATCGGAGCGGCCACCGCGCGCAGCCTGGCGAACGAGGGGTTCCACGTGATCCTGGGCGCACGACGAGTGGAGCGGCTCCGCGAACTGGCCGCGGAGACAGGCGGCACCGCCCTGCCGCTCGACGTCACCGACGAGGACTCGGTGAACTCCTTCGTCGAACAGGTATCCACCTGCCGGATCCTCGTCAACAACGCGGGCGGCGCGAAGGGATCGGCCCCGGTCGCGGAGGCCGACGAGAACGACTGGCGCTGGATGTGGGAAACGAACGTGCTGGGAACGCTCCGACTCACCAAGGAGCTGCTGCCCAAGCTCGTCGCCTCGGAGAACGGTCACGTGATCACGGTGACCTCGGTGGCGGCCCTGGAAGTTTACGACAACGGTTCGGGCTACACCTCGGCCAAGCACGCCGAGGCCGCGCTGCACCGCACCCTGCGCGGTGAGCACCTCGGCGAGCCCGTCCGGTTCACGGAGGTGGCCCCGGGACTCGTGGAAACCGAGTTCTCCGAGGTGCGGTATCACGGCGACACCGAACGGGCGAAAGCCGTGTACCGCGGCCTGACACCGCTCGTCGCCGACGACGTGGCCGACGTGATCACATTCGCGGCGACGCGACCGGCACACGTCAACCTCGACCAGATCGTGGTGAAGCCGAGAGACCAGGCATCCGCCACGCGTGCCCACCGCACCTGAACCGGGAGGAAGTCGGCTGCCCGGTTTGCCGAGGTGATCACTTGGCGGAACCTCGCGCACGGCTCTCGCTGCGGGGAGGCCCGACATCGGGTAGCGACCTACACAACGTCGGGCCTTCCTCGCGAGAGCCGCACGCGAGAACCCGCGGCGGTGCCGACTGCGAGGGTGGTGGGAGCTCTGGCTGCGAGGGTGGTGGGAGTTTGGCCTGCTAAGCAGCCGGAGCGCGGTCCGCGGGAGTGGTGATTCGGCGCTGCGCGTTGGTGATTTCCGGCCCCGGTGGCCCAAGAACCGCCTGGGCGCAATCGACGTCCGAACTTCAGCGGGCGGGCCGGTCGTGGGCGCGCAGTCTGCGGAACGTGACCGCCAGCTTCACGTCCAGTTCGGCGAGCACATCGGCTATCGGGCAGGCGAATCCGGTACGGCCGTCCGCACTGCCTGCGGTGTGCAGGCCGACCACGCCGCCCTCGCCGTTCACCACCACGGCCCCCGCGTCACCGGCACCGGTGAACGGTTTCTCGCGGGCGGTGACCACTCTGAGCTGCTCACGGCTGGTCCGAACGCCCAGCGCGTCGCCGTGGTCGATCCGTAGCGTGGCGTCGGTGGAAGCCACCGAACCCCGCGTGATTCCGGTGCCGAACCCGCTCTTGCGCACCGTGTCCCCGACCGCCGCGACCCCCTGACCGGTGACCGAGCCCACCCCCGGGATCATGCGACAGCAGTCGAACGCTTCGTCGATCATGACCGCCGCCGCGTCCACCCTCCCGGACAACGCCGCGCGCGAGAGCTCGGCGTAGCAGCGGCCGGTCTGCGGAGCCAGCATCGCGTCGCCCACCGACCAGGCATCGTCCATGCAGGCCACGTCGAAAGTGGTCAGTCCCATGGTGAGCACGGCCGAGCCCCGTCCGGCCACGAGGGTTCCCAGTGTTCCGATCCGCCGGTACTCGCCCTCGCCCCGGTACTGCTCCCGACCCCGGTACCGGCCTTCGGCGGCGGAACTGGCCGGACCGAGTACGACCGGGCGGCATGGCGCTATCCCCACCCCGCCGAACACCGTGGCGGCCGGCGTTGGGACCACCGCCGGAACGAGTTCGTCGAGCGAACAGTGGGCGTGCTGCGGAAACACCCGTTCCTCCACCACATCGGTGGGGATGCCGAGGATCATGGGCGGCACGCACTCGCCGACCTCGAGCCGCTCCATCGGTTTCTTGCGTGCGACGGAAACGATGATCACCTGCTGTCCGGTGGGACGGCCGGACGTCCGCTTCTCGCCGATGTCGACTATCCCCACGCCTGGAAGATCCAGCAGCTGATCCTCCACGGCACGCTTGATCGGACGAATAACCGCCCGGTCGTGTGCTTCCCTGACGCTAATCATGGCAGCCTCCGCCCACCATTTAACACGCAGGGTGATAATTAGTCACTTAAAGTCAACACAGTGGAGTGTGTCGGGTCCGCATCAGAGCAGACAGTCCACCAATACGGGTTCCGGAGCCAGCAACACGCCGAAGGCGTCCCACACTCCGTCCCGTACTTCACTCGCGAGGCTGAGCAGATCCACGGTGGTGGCCGAACCACGGTTGGTCAACGCCAGAGTGTGCTTGGTGGACAGTCCCACCCGCCCGCCGGGACCGGCGTAGCCCTTGGCGAAACCCGCGCGTTCGATCAGCCAGGCGGCCGACAGCTTGGCCGCGCCGTCCGCGGCGGGATAACGCGGAATGCGCTGCTGCCCCACCCGTTCCTCGATGCGTTCCAACACGCCGGGCAGGTGCTCGGCTCCCACGATCGGGTTGGTGAAGAACGAGCCCGCGCTCCAGGTGTCGTGATCACCGCGATCGAGCACCATCCCCTTGCCGCCGCGAAGCCGAAGCACCGCCTGCCTGGCACGTTCCACCGGGACACGCTCGTCCGGGTCCACTCCCAGCTCACCGGCCAGCTCGCCGTAGCGGACGGGTTCGGAAAGACCGTCCTCCCGCAGCCGCAACCGCACTCGCAGCACCACCGCTCGATCCGTGCGCTTGAGCACGCTGCTGCGGTAACTCAGCCCCAGCTCCTCGGCGGGCACCGTGCGCACCTCACCGGTGGGACGATCGAGCAGATCCACCGATATCAGCGGTCCGGAGATCTCCACCCCGTAGGCCCCCACGTTCTGCACCGGGGTGGCACCGGTCAGGCCGGGAATCCCGGAGAGGCACTCCAGACCGCCCAGGCCGCGACGGACCGTATCGGCGACCACGTCGTCCCAGTCCTCGCCCGCTTCGGCGGTGAGCCGCACCAGACCGTCCCCCAACCGGTCGTAGGTGACTCCGCTCGTGGCGATGCGCACCGCTTTGCCGTCGAACCCCTCGTCGGAGACGACCAGATTGGAACCACCGCCGAGCACGAGCAGCCGCGTTCCGGCACGATCGGCGGTACGCACCAGCTCGACCAGCTGTTCGGAGTCGGTGGCGGTGACGAGTTCGGCCGCGGGGCCACCCAACCGCAGGGTGGTGTGTCGGGCCAGCGAACGGCTGGGGGCGGCGGAAGCCGTGGCCTCCACGGCACCGCCTTCGGACATCGAGCTGGAGGTCACGGTCGTCACGGTAACCTGCGCCGCATGACACGCCGCATCGAGCACCACAGCATGTCGCGTTGGCCCGCGGCACGGATCCACGCGGCGCTGGTCGACGAGGCGTGTCTGCGCGAACGACTGGACGAGCTGGGCGGTGCGGCCGCGCTGTTGGTGTCCCACACGGTCACCGAGCACGACGTCCGGTTCCAGTTCCGGCAACAGCTTCCCGAGCAGGACCTGCCCGGTGTGATCCGCGGTGTGCTCGGCGGGAGTCCGGTCGTGGACCGCACCGAGACCTGGCGGCGGCGGGAAGACGGTCATTTCGTGGGCGAGGTGGCCGCCACCCTGCGAGGAGTTCCGAGCACCGTCACCGGCTCACTGTGGCTGCGTGACCTCACACCCGGTGAAGCGGTGGACACCACCGGCGCGACGGCCGAGGAGCGACCGTGGGCCAGTGAGTTCGTGTTCCGCGGCGAGGTGAGCGTACGGTTGCCGTTCCTGACCGACAGGGCGGAAGAACTGCTGGCCGATCAGGTGCGGCGCGTGATCGCGCGGGAGCGGAAGTTCCTGGCCGACCGGCTGAGCCGCGAGGACGGGTAGGTGGGTTGCCGTACCCACTCGATGTCGCCCCCGGAGGGGAGCCCACGAGAGGTTCCGCCGATCGAGAACGGGAGACGACCGAACCGCCGATCTCCTTCTAAACTCCGTGCCATGAACGACGACCCGAATCACGCACTGTTACGCGAACACGCGACGGCGCTCCGCGAGGCGGCGTCCGGTGCGGGGGCCGACGCGGCCGTACCCACCTGCCCGGAATGGGACATCCTGCAACTGGTCCGACACCTGGGCAAGGTCTACGACATGGTGGGCCGGGCACTGAAGCTGAGTCCCGATGACTCCCAGCCCAGGCCCGAGTCGGCTCCCCGCGAGTTCGACGCCGCGCTGAACTGGATGGACGAGCGGTTGACGGACCTGAGCGCACAGCTGGCCACGGACTCACCGGACCGCGCGGTTTGGTCGTTCTTCCCCGGCGGCACCCCACGGAACTGGGCGAGACGAATGGTGCACGAAACCGCCATTCACCGGCTGGACACCGAGTACGCGCTCTCGGACGGTGGATCGGACGGCGGCGGGCTGCTGTTCGACGCCGAATTCGCCGCGGACGGGATCGACGAGTTCCTCAACGTGCTGTTCGGGATCGGGCAGGACTGGTCGACCGATCGGTCCGCCGGACAGCTGCTGCTCCACGCGGTGGATGTGGAGCGGGCGTGGTTGGTGACGTTCGAGGCCGGGCGGTTCCCCACGATCGAATGCCGACGTGACACCACGTTCGGTGGCATCGAACCGGAGGCGACGGTCGCGGGCGACGCGGACACGCTCTACCGCCGGGTGTGGGGACGCCCCAACACAGCGACGACCAACGGGGATCTCGGACTGGCGGAGCTGGTCAACGGCAGGTGACCACTGCGGGGTGCCGACAACTCACCCCCTGCCCCGGCCCGCGAAATTGACGACGCCGTCACCGCCCGTCGAAACGCGACCGTGAGCGAGGCAGCGCAGGGAACCCCGGTGCGTGAGTCGGATGCATTGCGAGGCCGGGCCGCTCGCCGCGTAGGTCGCTACTCAAGAGCCGGCCCAACACAGCAAGGCGCCGACTCACGTGCCGGCTACCCGACCACCCCGCCAGAGCAACCGGCCAAACAACACAGCGAGAGCCGTGCCAGAGGTTCCGCCACGGAACCACCCTCGAACAACATCGACAGAATCCAACTATCGGTCGTTGAGAAAACCGGTCAGCAGTTTCCGCAACTCGGCACGCCTGTCCAGCATGGGCGCGGCGGAGTCGAACACCTCCAGCCGCGCCTCGGGCAGCACGGCCGCGAGCCGTTCGGCGACCGAGCGATCGTGCAGCGGATCGGAAGCGGCGCCTATCACCAGGGCGGGGGAAGCAACGGCGGAGAGTTCGGCGCTGTCGTCCAGCGGAGCCTGCCGGGGCAGGGCACGCAGGGCGGGAGCGAGGCGACGCAGTGTGGCCGCGCGCTGCTCGACGTAGTGGCCGACGTCGGCGTCGTCCGGGAGCCCGGACCCCACGATCGCGCGCAGCCACTCGCCGTCGTCCTCGGCAGCGGCGGCCACACCGGCGGCGAGCCGGTCGAAGACCTCGGTCACCTCACCACCACGCGGCTGGTCCAGCGCGGCGGGAAGCAACAGGACGAGCCGCTCGAAACGCGCGGGATTCCGCGCGGCTATCCGGGTCAGCGCCCCGGCGCCGAGCGAGACCCCGACCGCCCGTTCGGCACCCACCCGATCGGCCGCTTCGAGCACGTCGTCGGCCACGCGCTTGTAACTCCAGTAACCGTCCGCCGGGTTCGCGGCACCACCGTGACCGGGCAGCGTGAGGACCACGCGGGTACCGCGCAGTCCCGAGGCGGGGATGCGGGCCTCGCCCTCGGTGGCGCCGAGGCCGTGCACCACCAGCGTCACCGGCGCACCGCTGCCGTGCACGCGCCACGTGGCTCCCGACGCGAGTTCCGGATGGTCGCCGCCGACAGTTCCCGTCGAACCGATCGTCACTACCAGGAACTGCCCTTCTGCACCTCGGTAACCCGGGGACGCACATCCACGATGTAGACCAGCGCGGCGACGAGACCGGCGATCCAGATAATCGTCATGGGTCCCCTGGCCATGAGTATGAGCACCAGCGCACCAGCGCCGGTGATCCCGAGCCAAATCGGCTTGGACTGCTTGTCCGCAGCCGTGAACGCGTCGGCGCGCTGCATCAGCGCGTGCCCGAACGCGTACACCCCAACCGGAATACCCGCTATCCAGAGAGCCGTCACGATCACCTGAGCCAGAAGCACACCGCCAGGATACGGGTAATCCTCACGGAAGTCCCGGTCGTGTGTCGGAAGTGCCGGTCGTGTGCCGAACCGGCGCGGCCGCGGCCGCGTGAGCGCCGGGGCCGCAGCCGGCGGTGGCGGTCTCGGACGTTGGCCGCGCCCGTCCGCGGTCGTTCCCGCGGGCGGGCGGGTCACCGTCAGCGCTGTTCCTTGTTCCGCGCGGCGGACCTGGGCTGCTTCGAGGGGTTGTTCCTGCTGCCGGACGAACCACGCTGCCCACCGGAACGGCTCCCGCTGCCGGAGCCACCGCTGGTGGAACCACTACGGCCGCCACTGGCGGAACCACCCCGGCCGTCGCTCTTCGCCGCCGAGGCGCGGTTGGCGGTGCGTCGTGTCGCGCCGCGGGCCTCCGAGGCGGCTCGTTCCCCGGTCCCACGTACCGTTTCGGCGGTCTCCTCGGCGGCCCTGGCCGCCTCGGCACCGGCCTCGCGTACCGTCCCGGCGGTCTCCTCGGTCACGGTCCGGGTGGTGCGGGCCGCCTTCTCCCCGAACGAGCGGGTGGTGGTGCTGACCCTGCCGAGCACGTCGTCGGCCAGCTCGCGGGCCTCGCCGACGGCTCCCTCGAAACGTTCCTGGGCGTGTTCGACCTGGCTCTTGGCGTGCCGCACTCCCGGCTGCTCACGAAGCCGCTGCAGTGCGTCCTCACCGCGCTCGCTGAAGTAACCGTAGAGCCTCGCGGCGGAATCGCGATAACCGTCGAGCAGTTCGCGCACCTCTCCGGAACGGATCCGCTCGCGCAGCTCCCCGAGGTCCGAGGGCAGTTCGCTCACGGTCTCGCGTGCCGATCCGGCGTGCTCGTTGAGCTGCTCCCGCACCCGGTGCACGCTGTCGGCCACGGCGTGCGCGGCGATCTCACCCGCGCCGAGGGCCGCCACCAGCGGCATCCGAGCCTGCTTGTAGAGGCCTTCGGCGGCTTGGCCCGCACGACCGCCCGGTTGCTCGGTATCGCTGTTCTCGGTTCGTGTCGCCATGGTGCTCACTCCTCGGATTCGGATCGAACTGCCTCTTGGACGGCGGTCTCGTCCCGTAGCTCCGGCTCTTCCCGCGGCTCCGGGTCCCGCACGGGCACCGCCCCGGATGCCGCGTTCTCGCCGCGGAACGAGGTGTAGACGTCGAGCAACACCTGTTTCTGCCGGTCGTTCAGCTCGGTGTCGGCCAGAATCGCGTCGACCACCGGCCCACCCGGACGGCTTTCCAGGATCCCGGCCCGCACGTACAGCGCCTCGGCCGAGATGCGCAGGGCGTTGGCGATCTGCTGCAGGATCTCCGCGCTGGGCTTGCGCAGTCCTCGTTCCACCTGGCTGAGGTACGGGTTGGAGACTCCGGCCCGTTTCGCCAACTGTCGCAGCGAGATCTGGGCGGTGGCACGCTGCGCGCGGATGTAGCCCCCCAGGTCGTTGACAGCCCGGTTCACGGCTTTGACCGGGCGATCCATCCGTTCCACGATCGCGCCACCTTTCCCTCACTTCCACGCTAGCAGCGTTGCTAACTATTGCAAGCACAGTGCTCGCACTCGAACGGGTGAAGGGAGCGGTGGCCGGCACCCCGGGATCGACGGGTGCCGATTTCTCGCGAAATCGCCGTGGCGGGCTCGGTGCTCGCTAAGATCGAACGCGATGAAGTGGTGATCCGTCGCGGACCGCATCGCGGTCCCGTGTCCTCCGACGCGCTCCGGCCACGCGCGCCGAGAGCGGATTCCTTCCTGTCCACTTCATCCGATCGGATTCCCGATGAACGACGACGAGATCTTTCCCGAGCGTGTCGCCGAACGGCTGGCGACACTCTCCGACGTGTGCGCGGTGACGCTGGGCGGCTCGCGCGCGCTGGGTACCCACACCGCCGAGAGCGACTGGGATTTCGCGCTGTACTACCGCGGTGACTTCGACCCGGCTGAGTTGCGCGAACTCGGCTGGCCCGGCGAGGTCTCCGGAATCGGTGACTGGGGCGGTGTGTTCAACGGTGGGGCCTGGCTGACGATCGAGGGCAGACACGTGGACGTCCACTACCGCGACCTGGACGTCGTGGAACGCGAAGTCGCCGAGGCGAGGCAGGGGCGTTTCCACTGGGAGCCGCTGATGTTCCACCTCGCAGGCATACCCAGCTACCTGCTGCTCGCGGAACTGGCGCGGAACCGGGTGCTGCGCGGCAGTCCGCCCGATCCCGAATATCCGGAGGCACTGCGTGCGGCGGCACCCCCGGTGTGGCACGAACGAGCGATGCTCACGCTCCGGTACGCCGAGGGTGCCTTCGTCCGGCCCGGACGGGCCACCGGATTCGCGGGCGCGCTGGCGACCGCGGCCATGCAGCTGGCACACGCCGTGCTGGCGGCTCGCGGCGAGTGGGTGACCAACGAGAAGTGGTTGCTGCGGCAGGCCGGCCTGGAAGGCGTGGACGGGATCGTGGCCGGGCTGGGACCTGCTCCCGAAACGCTGCGACGGGCCTTCGACGAGGCGAACGAACTGTTCGGAACCGTGACCGCGAAGATTCCGTGACGACCGTGGTGCGGGCGGCGCCGGTGCCCGTGGGTCTCTCCTGTACCACCGGTACCGGCGTAGTCCCACCGATCGACACGCAGGGCACCGTCGGCCCCGTTCGAGGGACATCGATTTCCCGAGAAAATCAAGCGGGCGGCGGTCCCCAGCACAGGCAGAACGGATGCCCGGCGGGATCCGCGTAGACCCGGAACTTCGAGTCGGCCTCGTCCGCGGGCTGGGGCAGCCGAGTGGCTCCGGCACGCAGCGCACGGGCCTCGACGGTCTCGAGATCGGTCACCCTGACGTCGAGGTGAGCCTGCTGCTGCGGCGGCGAGTCGGGCCAACCCGGGGCAATGTAGTGCGGATCCAGCTGGCAGGAGATCCGCGCACCGCCCTCGGGATCGGCCAGTTCCACCCACCGCTCGTCGGACTCCGACTCGTCGACCGACCAGCCGAGCAGCTCGCCGTAGAACTCGGCCAGCCCGCGCGGATCGGGACCGTCCAGCACGAAGGAGATCACGCGCAGCGGGGTCGAGGTGGCGCTTTCGGTTCCTGCCATCGAAGCTCTCCGTAACTACCGTAACTGTTTCAATGGTTATCAGACGATGATTATGACCTCGCAACCGCGTTACCGCAAGGAATCGCTGGCCTACGATGGGACCGTGAACAGCAAAGCCGTCGCAGCCGTCGCGCCGAACGGGCTATCAGCGGCGCCCTCCGAGCCCGTCGGGCCCGACACGGAACAGGACATCGACCTTCTGCTGGCGTTTCTCAACACCGTCGACGCCGAGACCGGCACTGATGTGCTGGCGGAGACGGAACAATGGCAGCAGTGGTGCCTGCGGCACACCGGGCAGGCATCCGTGGACACGGCAGCAGCACGCGAGATTCGCGACCTGATGCGCGATTCGATCAGTTGCGGTTCAGGCGAATCAACGGCCATACCTCCCGCGACAGCGGAATGGCCGGTGCGCATTCATCTCGAGGAAGGAGTGCCGGTCGCCTCCGGCAGCGATGCACTCGGAGCCGTCCTCGCGGCGGCCTCCCGCATCGCCACGGTGGGACGCTGGCACCGCATCAAGATCTGTCCCGCGACGAACTGTTTGTGGGCCTTCTACGACCGCTCCAGAAACCGATCGCGCACCTGGTGCTCGATGCGGGTCTGCGGCAACCGGGAGAAGGCACGTTCCTGGCGGGAACGCCACACCCCACATTGAGCACCACCACGACACCGCTCGGCACAGCCGCGTGGTCACCGCGGGTGGTCACAACAACAACTCGGTGACCGTGTGTATGGCCAGTCCGGCCAGCGCACCCACCACCGTGCCGTTGATGCGGATGAACTGCAGGTCGCGCCCCACCTGTAGCTCGATCCTGCGGGAGGTGTCGGCCGCGTCCCAGCGGTCGACCGTGTCCGTGATCAGCGTGGTTATCTCGGCACGGTAGTGGTTGACGACGTAACGGGCCGCCTCGCGCAGCCAGCCGTCCACCTTGTCACGCAACTCCGGCTCGGCGGCGAGGCGGCCACCAAGTGAGACCAGGCCGTCGCGGACCCGCTGCCGCAGCTCGCTGTCGGGATCCTCGGCGGCTTCCAGCAGCATGCCCTTGGCCGTCGTCCAGGCGTCGGCGATCAGGCTCCGCACCTCGGGGTGCTCCAGTACCTGCCACTTGATGCGATCGGCTCTGGCCATCGTGGCCGGGTCCTCCCGCAGGTCCCGCGCGAACTCGACCAGGAACCGGTCCACCGCCTTGCGCATCTGGTGCTCGGGGTCGGTCTTGACGGCCCAGGCGAAAGCCAGTATCTCGCTGTAGATCTTGTCCGCCACCAGCGAGTCGAAGAACCTGGGTGACCAGGAGGGAGCACGCTGGTCCACCACCCGCGAAACCGTCTCGTAGTTGTCCCGGACCCAGTCGTAGGCACGATCGCAGACCAGATCGACCAGCCCGCGATGCGAGCCGTCCTCGAAGACCCTGCCGAGAACGCGCCCCAACGGCGGTCCCCACGGCTGTTCGACGACCTTGCGCAGCACGGTCTGTTCCAGCACCTGCCGCACGTCCTCGTCCCGCAGCACCCGCAGCGCACCGCGCAACACCGCTGCCGACTCCGCCGTGACGCGCTCCGCGTGCTCCCGCCGCGACAGCCACTCGCCGAACCTGCCGGTTATCCCGGCACGGTCCAGCTTGTCCACCACGACCCGCTCGGACAGGAAGTTGGTGCCGACGAAGTCACCGAGGCTCTGACCGAGCGCGTTCTTGCGGTTGGGGATGATCGCGGTGTGCGGGATGGGCAGCCCCAGCGGTCTGCGGAACAGCGCGGTCACCGCGAACCAGTCGGCCAGCGCGCCGACCATCCCAGCCTCGGCGGCGGCGTTGACGTACCCGACCCAGCCCGAGCCGTCGGGCACCAACCACCCGGTCCACAGGTAAACGAACGCGGCCAGCAGGAACAGCCCCGTGGCGACGCCCTTCATGCGGCGCAGCCCGCGCCTGCGGGAAAGCTCGGCCACCGAAGTATCCGACACCCCACGATTGTGGCAGCGCTGCCGACCACGGCCGCCACCGCGCTCGCCCCTCGACCCACCGGGGCGAACGCCGCGAGGACTCCCCACGACCCGTACACGTCCCCGACGGGAGGCACCCGGAACCGGCGGAAGTTCGTCGGGCGAGCACCACGGAAACCTGGTCATCCGAGCTTCCACTAGTAGGGTGCGATCCGTGCGTACTCCACCCTTGAGCAGTCGACTGCGCCCGTTCACCTCGACGATCTTCGCCGAGATCACCGAGCTCGCCCGGCGCAACGAAGCCGTCAACCTGGGACAGGGGTTCCCCGACACCGACGGCCCAGCGGGCATGCTCCGCGAGGCCGAACGGGCGATCGCGGACGGCACGAACCAGTACCCGCCGGGACCGGGTGAGCCCGAGCTGCGCGCCGCCATCGGTGCCCAGCGCGCCGCCGACTACGGCATCGAGCACGATCCGGAGACCGAGATCCTGGTGACCGTCGGTGCCACCGAGGCGATCAGCGCGGCGATGCTCGGCCTCGTCGAGCCCGGTGACGAGGTGGTGCTGCTGGAGCCCTACTACGACGCCTACCCCGTGGCTGTGTCGCTGGCGGGCGGGACGCGACGCACCGTGCCACTGCGGGTGACCGGGGAGCGGTTCGAGCTCGACGCCGCGGCCCTACGAGCGGCGGTCGGTCCGAACACCCGCGCGATCGTGCTGAACTCGCCGCACAACCCGACCGGCACCGTGTTCACCGAGGCGGAGCTGGCCGAGATCGCGGCGGTCTGCCGGGAGAACGATCTGCTCGCCGTCACCGACGAGGTCTACGAACACCTGGTTTACGACGGGCGCGGCCACGTGCCGCTGGCCACGTTCCCGGGAATGGCCGAGCGCACCCTGTCCGTGTCCAGCGCGGGCAAGAGCTTCAACGTCACGGGATGGAAGATCGGCTGGGTCTGCGGGCCCCCGGAACTGGTCGCGGCGGTTCGCGCGGCGAAGCAGTTCATGACCTTCGTCGGTGGCGCCCCGTTCCAACCCGCCGTGGCCCACGCGCTACGTGAGGAGCGGGACTGGCTGCCGGAACTGCGCGGCCAGCTGCAGCGGAAGCGGGACCGTCTCGGGGCCGGGCTCCGCTCGGCGGGTTTCGGGGTGCTGGCCTGCGAGGGCACCTACTTCCTGTGTGCCGACATCCGGCCGCTCGGCTATTCCGACGGCGCCGAGTTCTGCCGCGCCTTACCCGAGCTGGCCGGTGTCGCGGCCATTCCGCTCCAGGTACTCTGCGACGACCCCGAGCCGGTACGCCACCTCGTCCGGTTCGCCTGCTGCAAACGCGACGAGGTGATCGACGAGGGAGTCCGGCGACTGCACAAGCTGGGCTGAGTGAGTCGCGCCGAGCGGGTTCCCGGCTCCCTCCGGCGTACCCCTTGCCGGACCTCACCAGCAGCGACCGGAGCTCAACAGCGAATACCCGACTTCACGGGTGGCGACGGGATCACCGCGTCGCCACCGCACCACGGGTGACGCCCCGGTTGGCCGGGATCCAGGCGAATCCGGCCAACCGAACGCCTCTCCCGGCGCGCTCGCGAAAGCACCGTTCCCCGCGTCAGCACACGAACCAGTCGCTGCCCGTGCGATGCGTGACGAGCCCGTCCGCTCGCCGGGTGTGCAGCCGCAGACAGATCGGCCCGGCGGGGACGTCGGGCACGGCGAACCCACCGCAGAGGTCCAACTCGCCCCGGCACTCCCCCTGGCCGTGCCGCACGATCACCGCGCCCGAGGGGCTGGGCTGCCCTGCTCGGCTCAGCACGATGCCGCGGGCGAGGAACTGCCCCTGCCGCGTGGGGCGCAGTTCCAGCTCGACGAGTCTGCCCGGTGCGGCGAAGCTCAACGTGCGCACCTCGACGGCGCCGGGCGACTCACCCACGGCACCGGGCGACTCACCGAGGGCGCGGCATCGGACGGCGGAATCGCCGAGTGGTTCCAGCACTCCGACGGAGTCACGCTCGCGGACCAGGCGCCGCGCGGCGCCGTAGGCCGCGCTGATCGCCCGATCGGGGGTGGGATCCGTTCGACGGAACAGCCTGCCCAACGATCGGAGCTCTTCGGGAATCCCCGTGCTCTCATCGATCTCCGTGCTCTCATCAATCCCCGTGCTCACACCGCCACCCCTTCCACGGCCTCCGGGCTCCCGGACGCGAGCATCCGCAGGCGCAGCGCTCGCAGGCATCGCTGCTTCTTGGGACCGATGGAACCGCGGGCCATCCCCAACGCGGTACAGATCTGCTCGTAACTCGCGTCCGGAGCCACCGCCATGATCCGCAACAGCTGTTGGCAGCGGTGTGACAACTGCGCGAACGCCTGTGCCATCCGCGCGGCCGACAACGAACGCACCGCGCTGTTCTCCGGAGTCTCGGTGCCGTCGGCGGTTTCGGCCAGCAGTCCGGCCAGCCCGCTGGGCGATTCCCTGCGTCGTGCCCGCGCCAATCGCATCGACTCGCGACGGGCGGTGGTAACCAGCCACGCGGACACCCCCTCGGAGTCGCGGAGTCGGTGCAGGTTCTCGGCCAGCAGCAGCCAGGTCGCCTGCCACGCGTCCTCGGCATCGGCCCGGTTGGCCGAGTAGGCGCGAACGGCTCCCCACACCACACCGCTGTTGCGGTCCACCAGCTCGCGCCAGGCGCGCTCGTCACCGACGGCCAGCCGACTGAGCAACACGGCGGTACCGCAGGATCGCTCCCGTTCCGTCACTGGAACACCTTTCCTACTTCGGGATCGGTCCCGACCCGGGAGCCGTGGGCGTCGAACGGAGCACACGACTCGGGCCGGTTCGCCGAATAGGAGACGTCACGGCCGCCGCTGGATTCGCGGTGCGGCCGTAAACCCCCGAACGGGGCAAGAGTTCGAGTAGTACTACGTACCTGCCGCGTAGTCACCGGGGAGCCACCGGTCCCACCACGGACCGTTCTCATTCACCGCCGGGCGGCATTCGGGAAAAACCAACGAGTCACAACGGGCGATTGTTGGTTCGTAACACCGCCTAACCGGGTGATAGGCGGCGTTTGCGGATGCCAATTCGCCGATTACCCGGGAGGATGATGGTCGAACGCGGGCAGCGAGACACGGGGCGGTGATTCTGATGCAACGGACAGTCCCGAGTGGTGAGGGAACGTCCACATTCACCGAGACCGGACGATCGCCGGTTGGCGCGCTCCGGTTCCCGAAGCACGCCGGGCGTTTCCGCTCCAGACCGCGGGCAGCGGACGGCGGCTGACCGAAGGCGCACGGCGAGCGGCCGAGAGCGTCCGGCGAGATTCCGAGAGTGCGCGGCGAGAAGCCGAAAGCGCACAGCGAGAGTTCGCCGCTATCCCGCCCGGCCCGAACGCCGAGACTTCCGATCCGGTTGCCTGCGCCCGACCGGGTCGGTCGGGGCGCCGCATCGGGGCGAACCAATCGTCACGAGAGCGGCAGACAGCCCCGCCCCCGGTGTCGCACTGCCCCTGTGACACCGGGTCGAGCGGCCACCCACCGGCACGTCGAGGGGCCGTGCCGGCGGGTGGCCGAACAGCCATCCCCACGAGAGCCGTGCCGGAGGTTCCGCCGCCCGCCTCCGGAACGGCGTCGATTTCCCACGAAATCGCCGCGCCCGGTGCCGTGGCACGCGGTCAGCACCGCCTGGGTGGGCGTCGATTTCTCGCGAAATTGACGGCCCCCGAAACCGTCCTCGTGACGCGACCACGCGGCGTCAGCAGCGCGCGGAACCCCGGTGCGTGAGTCGGATGCATTGCGAGGCCGGGCCGCTCGCCGCGTAGGTCGCTACTCAAGAGCCGGCCCAACGCGGCAAGGCGCCGACTCACGTGACGGCTAACCGACCCACCCGAAAAAGCTCCGCCATCAGCACCCTAAGTAACCAGGTCGGGCGGGTGGGCAGGCCCGATCGAGTCGTCGGCTTCGGCGATCAACTCCACGGCCCGCCGCAGCGTTTCCTCCGGCAGGCTGTAGGGCAGTCGGAGACGGTCGTCGAACTCCCCTTCCACCGCGAATCTCCCGGAGGAAGCCAGCCGCACGCCTCGTTGTTCGGCGGCCACGGCCAGCCGTCCGGCTCGGCGGGAGCCGATGTGGCACCACAGCGAGAGCCCACCGCCCGGAGGAGTGAAGGTCCACTGTGGGCGAAGCTCGCGCAGCGCCGCCACCAACCTGTCCCGCTGGTGCAGCAGTCTCGTGCGCTGCCGGTCCAGTGTGCGATCGGCGTCGTCCAGCAACTCGCTCAGCACGAGCTGCTCGAAAACGGGGCTGCCGAGGTCGATCGCGGCACGACCGACGACGATGCGCTGCACGAACTCGTGCGGCGCACGGATCCAGCCGAGCCGCAGACCTCCCCAGAACGACTTGCTCGCCGACCCCACCGTCACCGTCTGCGACTCGGCGAAGGCAGCCGCGGGAAGCGGAAGCGGCTCCCCGGAGAGATTGATGTCGACCAGCGTCTCGTCCACCACGGCGGTCGTGCGGTGGCGCCGCAGGGCGTGACCCAGTCGTTCCCGCTCGGCCGCGGTCATCAGCGCGCCGGTGGGGTTCTGGAAGTCGGGAATCAGATACGCCAGCCGCGGCGCCGCCTGCGCCAGGGTCGCCTCCAGCAGTTCCGGATCCCACCCGCCGTCGACCATGGGCACCGGCAGCGGCCGCGCGTGTACGCCGCGGACGGCTTCCAGCGCGTTCGGGTAGGTGGGGTGTTCCAGCAGCACCCGCTGCCCGGGAGTGAGCACCGTGCGCAGTACGAGGGCGAAGGCGTGCTGCGCACCGTTGGTGATCAGTATCTGCTCGGGGTCGGTGGGCAGGCCGCGCTCGGCGAAGCGCCGCGCGATCCGCTCGCGCAGCTCCGGCAGGCCCTGCGTCTGATAGCCGTGCCCGTGGAACCGCGTGGTGAACCGTTCGCTCGCCCGTTCGAACGCCTCGTACACCTCGGGAGACGCTGCGGGAGTGGCTTGGGCGAAGTTGATGCTCTCGCCGCGCTCCGGCGGGTACCAACCACCCGACTCGGCGGTGCCGCCGGCCGTGGCGGGCAACCCGATCCAGGAGCCCGCTCCCCGTCTGCTCCGCACGAACCCCTGCTCCCGGAGCCGGTCGAGCGCACCGGTCACCAGGTTTCGGCTGGCTCCGATCCGGTCGGCCAGCTCGCGTTCGGCGGGTAGTCGCGTACCGGGCGGCAGTTGCCCCTCCAGCACCAGCTGGCGCAGTGCCGAGTACAGCGCGTCGGCGCTGGGACGACCATCCCGCGACCAGTTGCCCAACAACCGCGCCAGAGCATTGGCACCCGTTCTTCCCGCTTCCGAAGTCATCACGGGCACCAATATTCCACTATTGGCTCTGTTCAACCAGCCCAAAACCGAATATCAATCGGGTATGCCCCGAAGAACCGCAACAGTGGACCTCGAACCGATACCGGTGACGCACCGCCCCGGCACCCGACTGCTACGGCTGTTCACCGGACTCGCCTGCTACGGCACGAGCATGGCGATGATGGTGCGCGCGGAGCTCGGACTCGCGCCGTGGGACGTGCTGCACGACGGCCTGGTGGAACGCACCGGCCTCGGCTTCGGCACCGTGACCGCGATCACCGGCGCTCTGGTGCTGCTGTGCTGGATACCGCTGCGCCAGCGGCCCGGCATCGGCACCGTCGCGAACGTTTTCATGGTGGCGCTCTCGGTGAGCATCGCGCTGCACCTCATCCCACCGGTCGAGAACCTGCCGATCCGGGTGGCGCTGCTGCTCGGTGGCGTGCTGTGCAACGGTCTCGCCACCGCGGTCTACGTCGGGGCCCGGCTCGGCCCCGGCCCCCGCGACGGGCTGATGACCGGTCTGCACGGCACGACGGGGCTCTCGCTGCGCGCCGTCCGCACCTGCGTCGAGCTGTCGGTACTGCTGACGGGCTGGCTGCTGGGCGGGTCGGTGGGATTCGGAACGGCGCTCTACGCGCTGGCGATCGGCCCGACGGCGCAACTCGCGATGCCCGTTGTGGCGGTGCGGACCCCGAACGCAGGATAATCCGGACATGCCCACTGTCGAGGTAGCCGAACAGGCGGGAACCGAACCCAGCGAGGACGTGGTGCTCACCCTGCCGAACGCGGTGGCGGTGCTGGACGGCGCCACCTCGCTGCGCCCCACCGAGCGCACCGGCGGCTGGTACGCCGCCGAGCTCGCCACGGCGCTGCGCCACCGCCTCGACCCGAGCCCCGTCCCCGATCCGGGTTCCCACCCCGATTCCGGAGCCGCCCCGGACCTGGCCGACTCGCTGGCGTCGGCGATCGAGGAGGTGAGCACGGCCCACGAGCTGCGCCCGGGGGACTCACCCTCCACCACGGTGTCGATCCTGCGGTGGGACGAGCGGACCGTGGAGGCGCTCGTGCTGGCCGACAGCCCGGTCGTGGTGTTCACCGATTCGGTGACCGACGCGGTGACCGACGACCGGCTGCACGCCCTGCGCACCACCGGCAAGGGTGACTACCGGCAGCGGCTGCGCGGGGGTGGCGGCTTCGACGAACGGCACCACGACGAGCTGCGCGCCGCGGTGGACGCGACCGGCCGTTGGCGCAACGTCGAGGGCGGCTTCTGGGTGGCCGAGGCCGATCCGTCCGCCGCGCACCGTGCGATCCGACGAAGTTGGCCCAGGTCGGAGGTCCGCTCGGCACTGCTGGCCAGCGACGGTGTCTCCTGCGGTGTCGAGCAGTACGACAGCTACCGCGACTGGCGGGAACTGCTCGCACACGCCCGTGCGGAATCGGCGCGGGCGGTGCTGGATCGAGTCCGTGCGGCCGAACACGCCGATCCGGACGGCAGTCGTTGGCCACGCCCCAAGCGACACGACGACCAGGCACTCGCCGTCGTGGAGTTCGCGTCGGACGATTGAGAGCACTCGACCGCTCGTTCCCGCGGAGGTGTCCGGCATGGTGCTGGCAGACAGCGTCATCTACGTGAACGGCAGATCGCGGCAGCGCTGCGGGACGATCGAGCAGACGCTGCGCGAACTGCGGCGCGGCTCCGACTCCGACCGCACGTTCGGGTGGATCGACCTGTCCGAACCGGACAGGGACGAGCTGACGACGCTGGGAACCGAGTTCGAGCTGCACCACCTGGCGCTGGAGGACGCCACGGTCGCGCACCAGCGGCCGAAGCTCGACCGCTACGGCGAGACGCTGTTCATGGTGCTGCGTTCCGCGCTGTACGAGGAAGCGACCGAGAACGTGGCGCTCGGTGAGGTGCACGCGTTCATCGGCACGGACTTCGTCATCACCTCGCGGCGGAGTGACCGGCCCGACCTCGACGCGGTGCGAGAACGGCTGGAGAACCAGCCGGAGCTGCTGGCGCACGGCCCGCCCGCCGTGCTCTACGCCCTCGTGGACCGGGTGGTGGACGACTTCCTGCCGGTGGAGCGCGAGTTGCAGAACGACCTGGACGAGATCGAGACCGAGGTGTTCGGCGGCGAGTCCACAGTGTCCAAGCGGATCTACCGGCTCTCCCGCGAGGTGATCGAGTTCCAGCGGGCGACCGGCCCGCTCATGGAAGTGCTGGACGGCATGGAGCAGACGTTCCACGAGTTGCGCGACGGCGTGGAGCTGAAACGCCACCTGCGGGACGTCCGGGACCACGCGGCGGACGTGGCGGAGCGCGTCGAGTCGCACCGGCAACTGCTGGCGAACATCCTGCTGGTGAACTCCTCGCTGCACTCGCAGCGCCAGAACGAGCAGGCCACCAGGCTCACCGAGACGAGCCTGCGGCAGAACGAGCAGGTGAAGCGCATCTCCTCGTGGGCGGCGATCCTGTTCACTCCCACGCTGGTGGGAACGGTCTACGGCATGAACTTCACGCACATGCCGGAGCTGGACTGGCCGTCGGGATACCCGCTGTCGCTGCTGCTGATGCTGCTGGTGGCGGTAACGCTGTACGCGGTGTTTCGGAGGCGCGACTGGTTGTGACCAACCGAATCCGCCCAAAAAAGATCTCTTCCCCTAGAGACATCTGCGGCACTGTTTAGTAACCTGGGCGACGTCCACCTGACCCCCAGGGGTGGACTTGGCGCCCCCGCACTCCCGGTGACCCCCAGGCCGGTTGAGAGCGGGGGCGCACCTTTCTTTCGTGTGTCACCTTTCCGGCTGACTCGTGCCGTGAGCTCCCGATTCGCCGAGTGCGGCCGAACGGCTCGTGCGATGCTCCGATTCGAGGGACCGCCACGCATCGGAGCAGGGGCGAACACCGGTACGGCCACCCGCACCGGTGCCCGTTCATTGCTCCGTTCGGGTGAAAAAGCGGAACCAAACCCGAGACCTAATCGTCAGTAATAAAAGCCGGAGGTTTTTCACACGGAGGCACGCCATGAACCTGCACGCCCGCATCGAGCTGTACGGCGGTCCTGAAGACGGCCGCGAGATCACGCTTCCCGTCAGCGGCGAGGGTGAGCCGCTGTCCCCACTCCCCGTACCGCGTGCCTCGGAGGAGAACGAAGGCGTCGCCTGGTACGAGCGGGACCAGCACATGGGGCGGGGATTCTGGGTCTACAAGTACGCCGACTCGCAGTCGGCGGAGCACCCCCAGGCGGGCTGACCGGGCTTCGCCGGGCCGGACTCCGGGAACGCTCGCCGCAGGGGACACCGTTCGCGAGCCGGAGGCCGCGACGTGGCGCCGCGTCGGACAACGGTGTCGGACAGCGGGGACGGTGGACTACCGGGAGGTCCGCTCCGTGCGGTTGCCGTCGACCTTCCGAGTGCCGGACGACTCCTCGTGGTCGCCGTGCGGTGACGCCGGGGAACTGCCGCAGGTAGAGGGCACGGTCGTGGACACGACCGACGGAACGCGCTACGCGGGGCGGGAAACGGTCGGACTGCGGCGCATGCGCGCCGATCCACGGGGTGCGACCTCGAACGGTGACGGTCGCGGTTCACCGATGGGCGCCGTCCGCCGTCAGCGGGCGAGTACGTCGGTCAGCTCGTAGTGCAGGGTCCTGGTGCGCATGAGCCGGTGGAGGATCGGCACGAGGACGCCGTGCAGCAGGGGATACTTGCGCGTGAGGAGTTGGGCCGCTGTTCGGGCCTCGGCACCGTCCAGGCGCCGAGCGCGGGCCCACACCTTCGGGCCGGTGGGCTTGCCCAGCCACGTCGAGGGACAGAACCACACCTCCGGGAAGTTCCGCAGCCGGTTGCGCTTGCCGGACTTGCCGTAGGTACGGATGTAGGCGCGGTCGCCGCGCACGACGATGTTGACAGGGGTGTCGACCCAGCTCCCGTCGCGTTTCCTGGTCCGCAGTAGGACCGTCCCCTGCCGGACGAACGGGCGCAGCACCGCAGGCACCGATGTCTCGGTCATGATGCCCACCTTTCGAGCGAAAAAGCGGCTCGTCGCCCAGTCTCACGCGCGAGGGGCCTTCGCACCCGGTGACGGACCGGGAGTGGTTCGGCCGTTCGGCAGTGGTTCCCTGCGGTCAACGGTCCCGAAGAACGGTCAGCGCAACCCGGCGGCACGGAAGATCCGGTCGTAGATCTCGCGGACGACGCGCTCCTTGCGGACGTTGTAGTCCATGACGTGCCCGCCGCCGGGGATCGCGGCTCGTTTCGCGGCCTCGTAACGGGCGCGGTCCTCCGGGTGTTGGCGCAGCCAGTCGCGGAACATGCGCTGCCGGACTGTCTCGGGGCAGTCCGGGCCGAACACGTGCAGGTTCACGCGCGGATTCGACAGCCGCAGGCACCGGTGCTCGTGGAAGGAGGGCTGCCGGGCCGTGCGGACGTGGCCCAGCTCCGCCAGCGCGGGGACGTACGCTCGCTCGTCCCGTGGGTCGGCCACGGTGAGGTTGATGTCGACGAGGTCCTTCGCCGCGAGCCCCGCCACCGCCGTGGAGCCGACGTGCCCGATGCCGAGCGATACCTCGCCGAGAGCCGCGACGATGTCGGCGGCGTTTCCGGCTCGATCTCCGACACCGAGCCGGGCATTTCACTACACTGCGAGCAACCACGACAACCAGCCGTGTCGCGACGCACCCTCGAATCCGGTCTCGAACTATTCCACCACTCGAAACGACTGTCGGAGACAGCGACGGTTCCGTAGTCCTCCGTGATGAGCGGCAGCGCAGAGTTGGCCGAGGAGCCCTGTATGACCACACCAGACACCACGATCACCGTCGGCAGCCCGGAGTTCCTCGCCGACCCGCACGCGCACTACGCGTGGCTGCGTACGAACGCCCCGGTCCACAGAGGACGGATGGCCTACATGGGCGAACAGGACGTGTGGCTGGTCTCCCGGTACGAGGATTGCCGTCTGATGCTGGCCGATGACCGGTTCCTGCGTTCTCCGGGAGGGCAGGTCCCGGCGATGCTCGCGGGGTTTCCGGACTCGGTCCGCGAACCGATACGACTGATGACGACCAGCAACATGATCCTGATGGACGACCCGGGGCATCGACGCCTGCGCAAGCTGGTTGCCAAACCCTTCACCCCCCGGGCGATCGAGCGCATCAGCGGGCGAGTCGACGAACTGTCGCACGGGCTGCTCGACGAGCTGGAACCCCTTGGTCGAGTCGAGCTGCGCGAGCGGTTCGCGCTGCCCGTCCCCGCTACGGTGATCAACGAGATGGTCGGAGTGCCGCACGTCGACCGGGAGCGCTTCGGTCGGGGGATGAATGCCCTCGTGACGGGCATGGCGCGGCTCGGCCAGGAGAGTTGGGCCCGGGAGATGAACGCCCTGACCGAGCTCGTGCGCGAGCTGATCGAGCACAAGCGATCCGAACCCGGCGAGGACATCCTGACCGGTCTGATCCAGGCCGAGGAGGACGGGGAGCGCCTCTCCGAAGACGAACTGGTCGCGATGGTCTTTCTGCTGGTCACCGCGGGTTACGAGACCACATACAATCTGATCACCAACGCGGTGCTCACGCTGTTGGATCACCCCGACCAGCTCGCGCGGCTGCGCGCCGCACCCGACGACGAGGCGCTGTGGTGGAGCGCGGTGGAGGAACTCGTGCGCTACGGCGGGCCGATCGGCGGAACCAAACCATCCACCACAGTCGAGGACGTCACCTGGCACGACACGACGATCCCGGCCGGTGCGACGGTGATTCCCGTGTTGGCCGCGGCCAACCGGGATCCCGCCGCGTTCGACGACCCGGACACCTTCGACATCGACCGCCGCCCCAACGCCCACCTCGGATTCGGCCACGGAGTGCACTTCTGCCTCGGCGCCAACCTGGCCCGCATGGAAACCCGCGTCGCACTGCGAGCCCTCGTACGACGCAACCCGAACCTGCGGCTGGCAGTCGACCGCTCCGAACTCGCGCTCGAACCGATGCCGTTCTGGACACGCTACGAGGAGCTGCCCGTTCACCTCGGCTGACACTCGGAAACAGCGACTGGCGCGGACTCCACTACCGGCGCGGCGCGGTAGCGGGCACGACGTCGGCGCGCTACGCCTCGATCCCCCGGTAGGTGCCGAATGTCCACAGGTTGCCCTCCGGGTCCCGCACCATGAGCGCGTACGAACCGGCTCCCGAGCCGAACTCGGTGTGGTGCGGCGCCTCGACGACGTCGCCCCCTGCCTCCTTCACTCGGAAGTGGACGGCGTCCACCTCCTCGGTGGCGATGTAGACGGCGCTGCTTCCGGCTCGCATCCGGCCGTGCACACCGTCGGTGTGCTTCGTCGATCCGAAGACCAGCGCACCACCGCCGGGCCAGCGCAGCTCGGCGTGCACGATGTCGCCCTCCTCGTCCGGCACCGCGAGCACCTCGTGGAAGCCCAGGACATCGACGAGGAAGCGCAGCGCGGCACGCGTGTCGTCGTAGTGCAGGATCGGCCAGACCGAGGACGCCGAGCTGTCAGTCATGGCCCCAACATAGCGGTGTCTCCGGGTCTGGCACACGCAAACGGTGCCGCCGCATCCGGTGAGGGCCGTGCTCGCTGGTCGTTCCGTGCGGCCAGGGGCGGGGTCGAACCGCCGACCTTCCGCTTTTCAGATCACGAATACCGGGTTCAGCGAGGACCGTCGCAGTCCTCCAACGCAGATCAGCGGCAATGCCGGAACATCGGGGGACAGTGTGAACGGGAGCGAACTGAGCCCCGAGCTGAGGCCTTCCTGGTGGTTCCACCATTGATTTGGCTACTCGCAAGAGCGAGCTTAATCGGGATCAGTGCCATCTTCAATGACTGCTATTACTTCCTACTCGCGAACGATTTCACCCCACCGCTCTCCACTACCGTCCTCGAAATAAAACTCTCGTATTACCCAACCAGTAGGCCATGCGGATTCAAAATAAGAATCGTAATCGAGTCGTGCATACGTCTCGCTGAACTCAACATTATTTTGCAATTTTTCCTTGACTGGATCAATTGATTTATCGTTTTTATCCCTACCAAAAAGAGCGGCGCCATGGAACCAACCAAGAGCAAAATTAGCCGACCCCAAGAAAAAAGCCTCCACAAAATCTGCATCACGATAAAACCGAGACTCAACAAAACCTGCGTTTTTATAAAACTGCGCAAACGTAAACATGGACTGCCCGAAAAATTTTGCACTATCAAACACAGCTACATCGTAAAATCGTGTAGCAACAAATGCAGCCGAGGAGTCAAATTGCACCTCTTCAAAGGAAGCAGATCCATCGAAATGTGTTGCGACAAATTCCGCCTCGTCATGAAATCGAGCACCCGAAAAAGTGGCCGCTCCATCCAGTTTCGCTCTTGAAAAATCGGCACTTCCATAGAAATTGGCACTTGCAAATTCAACACGAGACACCTGGCAGTAACTGAAATCCCAATCAAACAGTGCGGCATCTGCGAGATTGACGATCATCCCCTCCCAAAATTCACCGTTGGCACGTTCCCCTTCTTTTCTTAGCTGGGGATGTAAATGATGCACCAACAATCGTTGAGCAGTAAGGCGGACCTGCAACTCCTGCCGCTGGTAATCGTCATCGGTGAGCTGACTACCCGCCGCCGCCAAAGTAGGCGCGAGCGTGAGCAACGTGGCCAATGGTGAAGAGCCCTGCCGAACTCGTTCGGGACTACGCAGCCCCAATCGCCTGGCCTGTCCGCTTTCTTGTTGAGAGCTGGTCTCTTCGACATCGGGCGGGGTGTAGGGCATCCGCAGATACGCGCAGAACAGATTCACGATCGTCTGCCGATGATCCGGATTGTTCTGGCCCAGCCGGGACAGGGCATACAGCCCGGCCATGCGCACCGGCGCGTTCTCGGACGCCAACTGCTGCGCGGCAGCGGTGTAGAGCTCGGTGACGCGCCGCTCGTCGGCGTCATGCTTGGCCTGCTCCGCCTTGCGCTCCTGCAACCGCTGCGCCTGTTCCTGCTGGATCACCCCCAGCTCGGTCGCGCGCTGCTTACGAGCGGCCAACACCAGCGCCGCCGCCCCACCGGTCCCCACCGCGATACTGCCCGCCAGCTTGATCGCGTCCAACCGGACCCTGTCCTGCTCGCTACCGCTACCGAAAGCCGACACCAGCAGCACGGCGGCAGCAGCCCCCACCGTCACCAGGACAGCCAATCCCACCCAGATCGCCCACCCCGGAATCGGCCGCACCGGCGCACCGGACAGTTCGGAAGCGTTGTCCGCCGGATTGCGCTGCCGAAGCCGGGTCCGTAGACGGGAGGCAGCGAGCGCGATCAATAGGATCCCGCTGACCAGAGTGATTAGTCCGGGCAGGCGGAACAGTCCCGAGGAGGTCAGGGTTCCCACCGCGTGCGCGAGCAACCCCAGCGCGTTCACCGGAGTCCAAGACAGTATCCCGGCGGCGAACACCACGGCAATGCCGACGATCGTCCAGCTCGACCCTCGAAGCCGATCGATCCCGCGCCGTGCGCGCACGATTCGGCTTTCCTCCGTCTGCCCAGCCACCCCATGATAATCGCAGAAGCGATCACACTGCTGGGCCAGTAAGCGGGATCGCCTCCGATTCGGTCAGCGTGACAGGGCACCACAGCCGGATCAGAACGCGCTGAATCAGTCTCGATGCCGTGGTGGGTAGGTGGCGTTCGCGGTCGTTCTACTGGTGGCAGGACTGCCGACAGTGACAGTCAACCTTCTCGCGTCAGTTTCTTCTCTCCGCCGGCTGCGTCGTCGCTACGACGATGTTCGTGACCAGTCAGCTCACCAGTCACAACTTATCCACCAGGTTCGCAGCCTCCACGAGCGGCACCTCCGGGATATCCCGACGCACTTGACGAACGGCCCGCACTTTTCCTTCGTTGTCACGCAGTTCTCGAATTTTCTCACGATCCAGAGACCGAGCCACATCATCCGACGTCGGAAATCTATCGCGGAATTCGGCGTGAATTTTTCGGCGACGAACCGAGGAAACAACGGATCCCACTACTGTCCACGCCAGCAGGACGCACCCGGCAATAAGATAATTTCCCGACACGGCGAGAAAAATACTTCCCAGCAGTACAATGAGGCCAACTATCCACATGACCATGACATGTAGCATGAAATCACCTAATCATTCAATGTGAATCTCGCTACCACTGTCCAACCGGGTGATTCACGAGAAACAGCGCGTTCGAACGCTCGCGTATGACCGAGCCGGGAGGAACCGTGGAGACGACAGGGCCACCGTGATAAAGACGCAGCCACACCGCGTCAACTCCAGCCTGCCATGAAACCACGACGAACCCGTCCGAACACCTCGACGAGGCGAACAATTCAGTTCCGGTCGAGCAATGCCCTTCGGTGCTGCCAGGCCAGGTTCATCGCGGCCGAGGCTCCGGGCGAGAGTTGGCCCAGTTCGTGAAGACGGCTGATGGTGTTGGCCTCGAACGGCAGGTGCCGGGCGGGAATGCGGCCCTCGTCGTTGGTGGTGACGGCCGCACCGAACAGCTCGTCGTAGGTGTCGGGCTCGATCACCGCCACGGTGAGGATGTCGCCGGACAGCGTGAGCGCGTCGAGCGTGACGCCGAGGTAGTAGACCCGAATCCGCCCCTCGCCACGAGCGCGATCCATCCCCGCGAACGGTTCGCGGTTCTCGTAGTCGATCGGCCTGCCGCTGCCGTCGTACTCGACGTGCCCGAGTAGCTCCTCGGCGAACTCGCGTTGCATGTTCCGCCAGATCGAGAAGTCGTTCTGCACGGCTTCGGGGATGACGCTCGACGGCTGGAAGATGCCCGCGGGCAGCAGGTGCGCCATCCCGCCGCCACCGGCCACGCGGCCGCCGTCCCGCTGGTGCAGCACCATGCTCGGGCTCTCCCCCGCCCGAATCGTCAACGTGCCGATCGCGCCCATCAAGGGCCGCTGGGAGAGGTCGAACGGATCACCGACGTGCTTGCGGAAGGTCAGCCGCCGCCACGACGCACGACCGACACCGAGCTCGCCGTGCCGGTCGCGAACGAGATGATGTGCGGCCATCTCGTGCGCCAGGGCTTCGTTCGTGTCGATCGAGTCGAAAAACCCCATCGTGCCAAACTGCAACCGCAGGTTCGGTTGCGAGCGATCGAGAGCGGTCAGGCGGAAGCACAGGCGGTTCTCGAACAGGCGTGGCGCGGCCAGGTCCCGCACCGCGTGGCTGTAGCGGTGGTAGCGCTGCTCGGCCGACGCCAGGGGGCGTACGCCCGCGCTCTGCCGCTCCGAACCATCGACAGCCGGAACCGCGGAGTCGTCCGTGTCGAGTTCGAGCCCCAGCTCCGACAACGGCACCGGGACGCTCGGGAGCCAATCCGTTCCGGCAATCACGCCGCTCCCTTCGGAGCCCGGCACCGTCGAATCCGGATAGAGCCGCTCGGCTTCGACGGCCAACCCCCGCCGGAACGTGCCCAGCACCGCGCGAGTGTCCTTCCACTCCTGTTGATCCTTGTCCACGCGCGGATCGACCGTAACTCTGATGCCCACACGCCCATGATCGCAACGCAGACATGCTCGATGGGTCAATCAGCGGAAGCAACCCTCTACTCCTGTGGACACAGTTCGACACCACCACCGGAACCACCACGGAACCGCTGGGAACAGCGAAAAAGAGGTCCAGCAACCTCACTGGCGAAGGTCGCGGAGTTGTTCCAGGTAAGACTCGGTTTCTTCCTCTCCCGCGTACTGACTGTTCAGTACTTGCGCCAGATCTTGAGAGACCATCGCCAGCGATGGCAGTGATTTACGGTCGCCTGTGATGGCTCGGCGGCCGTACGTGACAGCGCTCTCAAGGTCACCTTCACGAGCAGCTACTACGCCGAGCGTGATCTGCGCTTCGGCTATCCGCATCGGCCAGCGTTCGTAGCCGTTGAAGTCGGTACTCGCCCGGATCACTTCGTCGGAAAGCTCTCGCGCAAGCCGACTCTCTCCGATGTGACGGTAGCAGTCCATCACGTAGAAATCATACTTGGAAGGGTCAACCACGAAATGATTGTCCACGTTTTCAGGATAAGGCATTCCTTCAAGAAGAACGCGCCCTTTTTCCAAGGCGTTTTGCATTTCGTTCTTCTTGCCCATGCGCGCCCACGCCTTGGCTTCCTGAGCGATGATCTGTACGGCGACACTGTGACTCCCTGAAGCCTCACGCCCTGCTTCAGTAGCCGCTACCACTCCCCGATAGTAACCCGATGTCAGCGCGAACCAGGCACGCATTTCGTGAGCCCATCCGACGATTCCCGGGTTCCCCACCTCTTGGCCGAGACTCAGAGCAGAACGCCGTGTTGCCTCCGCCGACCGCTGGTCACCAAGATCGTATTCGAGACAGCCAACCAGGAGCGTAAGCCATCCGGCGAGTTCAAGCGTCTCCCGCCGCTGGCGAAAGCTGAGGCGCTGTTCTTGCATCTCGACCAAGCGTCGAAGCCACTGACGGCTTTCGAAGATCAACCCTTGCGCCGGAAGCCGCGAATAGTCGGAGCAGAGCTTGTCAACGGTGATACGAACGGCTTCAAGAGTCGCATCGTTCACGTCTGAGGCTTGGAGACGACCAACGATTTCAAGCGTGTTCATCCCCGTGGCGTTCAACAACTCCAGATCGTTGTTCGTTCGCTCCGGCGGAAACAGCGAATCGCTCACCGTTCCGAGGGTCGATGCGATGATCTTCGTGTAGAAATCGCTGGGCTTGTTCTCCCCCAGCTCCCATGACTTCCACCGCCGCAATAGATGGGTAGCGTCCGGCAGTTGCTTCTCCGAGTGGTGTCGCATGTTCTCGGCGGCTTCCGCCTGTGACCATCCGCGGGCCTCACGCATCGATCGGATACGACGCGCCCACGTCGGTAGATCCTTACCCATGCTGCCTCCAACTCGTTGCCCCCTCGAACACCAGTGTGGCACCGAAAAGAGGTGATACGAGAGATGTGAAGTAGGTGATACGCCCGTATCACCGCACCACCCAGGCAACACCAACAACGACACTATGAACCGAGTCTCATGGTGATCAGTGTTGGAGACATGGCCACGAGAACGGAAATCAGTACGGTCCTGGAGACTCCTGAACCAGCGAAGACACCTGCTCGCTGGACATCTCCGCAGGAAGGTTCTCGAACGCCTGGGAGCCGTCGAGAACTTCGGCGGGAACAAAGAGGAGATCCGCCTCCCCTCCCGGTGAACTTGCCCGCTCGACCGGATGGCTGTGCACCCAGGAGCCCTCACCGTGGGCACTCACGATCAGTATCTCTTCGCGGAGCACTTTCAGGGAGCTCTGCACGGGACCGGCCGAAAGCGAAGTTGGCGCACCGGCCGGGGCGGGACATCGAAGTATTGGAACTCTCGATGCGAGAGCAGCCTATCGGAATGTCGCGGGTCGAGGCAGTAACCGAACGATTCGACGTCTCGGTGCACACGACCTGTCGAGCTACCGATTCCGGCGATCTGCGGACCTTGAGGATCGGTACCGGTAAGGGCACGTCGGGAAGTCCCGAGTCGACTCTTGCCACCTACGAAGACCCCTGTGAACAGGCCACGCACGAGATGTACATGACCGGCGACGCCTCCGCGGTCGAGGAAGACATCCCGGGAGAGGTGATCTGATCATGCTCACTCCCACAGTCACCGCCACCGGTGAAATCGGCACTTCCGGCCCCGTGGAGTTCATCCCGACACTGCGTGAGGACGCCGAACAACCGGCCACAGTGAACCTGTCGATGCGACTGGAAATCAGCCTCGAAGACGCCACGGCCGCACTGTGGCTCGCCCTACGCGACGGACTCGAACTCTCCGCACTGGACGACGAATACCTCGTCCACGAGATGGTGCTGGAAAAGCTACTCGCCGAAGGCGGAAACGCCATAGCCGCCGCTCGCGACGAGATGAACCAGCAGAAACCCGGCACGCACGAAGCCCGTACCACCCAGGCACTGCGCACGATCACCACCCGGCTCTACGGCACCGCCGGCAAGTCCGGGGCGACTGGAACAGCTCAGGAGGGACTATGAATTCGATCGAGATCATCGATGGCACGCGAACCCATGTCGATGCCGCGGCCCAAGTCTGGACCATCGCCACCCGCGACGGCGACGCGACACCCCCTCCCCCTGGAAGAAGCGCGGCCACTCATCCAACAGGTCGTCGGGGCGCCGGGGGCACCCTGCTCGTAGCGAGCACGACCACCGAAACGGTCGGATTCCTCGCCGCCAAACCACGAGGCAACGGCTGTCCGAGCGACGAAGCCGAGGTTCGCTATCTGGGCGTCGCTCCGCACGTTTGGGGCGAGCGCATCGGCAGTCGACTCGCCCAGGCACTGCCCGAACATCTGGGGCCAGAGGATTCACCCGAGCACCGCTCACGGCCTACACCGACAACGAACCGGCCGCCCGGTTGAGCACCTATCCCCACTCGCCCGACCGGGCGGCATTTACCCACTTCCATTTGGTTCGTAAGGAAGCGACCGATGCTTTACGAAGTGAGTGTCCAGCAACGTGAAATCAGCGACACCACGACCGTGCTCACGATCATGTTCGACCAGTACCGCCGGTCACATCACGCCTACACAGCTGAGGAAATCGCTACTCTTCTCGACCACGTGGTCACCTCACCGAATCCACCGAGGGAAACCGCACCACGCTGGTCACCGTGTGGGACCGACCGGCCCGCTCCCATCACGACGACGGTCAACCCGAGTACCCACCCGCCTACCTCCGAGTCGCCGTCGATCCCGACACGGGTTGGGGCGCGATGACCTGGATCGACCTCACTGCGGGCGAAGTGCTCGACACCTTCGACCCGGCCGGGCCGGACGACCGTCCCGCCCTGGTGTTCGCCGCCGACGAGCCCAGCTACCTCCCCAACTCCGCGTCCCTGCCGCTCGAACGGATACACCACGCCCTGTACGAATACGCCGAGACCGGCACACGCCCCACCACCGTGCGGTGGCAGCAGGGATACCTCGTCCTCTGAAGATGACTCCGTACTCGGAACACGCCGGATTTCAAATCGCGGTTCCGCTCGCCGGTGCCGCATCCGAGCGCGGTCCGAAGATCGTAAGGCGACCCCGAATCGCCGCGAAACGACACCAACAGCACGTCCCCGATGCCCTGGTCGAACGACCGCTTCTCGTCGCCCGGAGAACCGGGCAGCTCTAGCCAGCGGAACCGTCCACTTTGCGCCCGACGAACACCACGTCCTGAACCACGCCGCCACCCAGATCGGCCACGGCGGGCAACCGACCCCACTCCTGGAAGCCGTGCGAGCGGAACAGGCGCAGACTGGCCCGGTTGCTGCCGAAGATCGTGGTGGCCAGCGTGCGCACGCCGAGCTTCGGAGCATGGGCCACGGCCTCACCCAGCAGGTAAGTTCCCTGCCCCCGACCACGGTGCTCGGGATGCAGGTACAGCGCCACGTCCGAGGTCACGTCGTATCCCGGCCGACCGTTCAGAAAGGGGTCGAAGCTCAGATAGCCGGTCACGGCACGCGGCTCGTCCGCCTCGTAGCCGACCCAGATCGGGCGAAAATCCGGCCCCGAGGACTCGAACCACCCCTCGCGGGAAGCGACGCTGACGGATTCCAGGTCGCAGGTGCTCGCCTTCTCCAGGATCGCGGCGTTGTAGATGTCCACAATAGCGGGCAGATCCGCACGCGTGGCGAGACGATGGCGGTACCCCAAGAGATCGCTCCCTTCCCGGTTCTGCTGCCCGCACCGAGGCAAACATGGTCGTTACGGCTCCGGAGAGTACGAGCGGTGCGAGTCGATATCCAGGACATCGCGGAAAGTCGACCGTACTTTTCACCGCGCGACCATTACTGCTGCTTTCCCGTCAGCTCGGATCTTTGTGCGCCACGAGATGAAAGGCGCGACTGAGTTGACGGTAGGGGTCTCGTCGACTGGCTTCGAGTTCGACCGCAACCGCCTTTGCCATCTCCCGCGAGTCGTTGGGATCCAGCTCGACTCCACTGAATTCCAACCAATCGACGAACAGCCACACCCCGTACCAGCACAGTGGTTCCAAGCTGCGGTTCCGCACGAGCTCGCTGAGCTCCTCCACTGTGTCTGCTCGGCTCCGCACTCCCAGCACGTTCGTCTCGGTCCGGTCGTCGAACGCCGCCAGGGCGTCATCCCACCGACGTTCCAACGCGGGGCGTACCGCCATAGCCCCGGCGTTGCCGGTCATGATCGAAAGCACGCCGTCGGCGGCAGTGCACCGGCACAGCTGATCGACGAGCGGCTCCGGCCGCTCCAGGTATCCGAGTACGCCGTGGCACAACACAGCGGCGAATCGTCCGCCGTTCACCGCCTCGTGCGCGCGCTCACCATCGGCCCGCACGAACGTCACCCGCCGCCGCTCCTGCTCGGTCAACCGCTCGAGTCGCTGCTCCGCCTTGTCCAACATCGCCTGCGAAGGCTCGAGCAACGTAACTTCGTAACCGGCTCGGACCAGCGGGAACGAGTGATGCCCCGCACCACCGCCGACGTCGAGAACCGTCGCCGGAGCCGGTGGTAGGTGATCCAGCAGTTGCTGATGCAGCACGTAACTACGCACGTAGCCCTTCGCCGAGGCGAAGGCATCTTCGGCATAGTGGTCGGCCAGGTCGGTGCCTTCCCACGTGTTCCCATCCATCGCCCCACGGTATCCAGTTTGTAACCAGCAACTTAGCGGCTATGGCTGCGCGAATCGGGGGCCGCACGGTGCGTCGATCGAGGAGATCACACATGAGCTGGGGATTCCGAAGCAACCGCACTTCCAGACAAACGCTGGTCCTCATGGTTGCCTGGCGTTGTGCGTCTTGAGCAGCTGACTCTGATCATCGACGACTACGACGAGGCGATCCGGTTCTTCCTGGACGCACTGGAGTTCGAGCTCGTCGAGGATTCGCCGTCCTTGACCAACGACGGGCGCGAGAAGCGGTGGGTCGTCGTACGACCGCCCGGCGTCGCCACGGGCCTACTGCTCGCACGAGCTGACGGTGAGCGGCAGGAGCGAGTGGTGGGCGAACAGTTCGCGGCTCGGGTCGGCCTGTTCCTGCGCGTCGACGACTTCCAGGAGTCCTACGCCCGGATGCGCGCGGCGGGGGTCGAGTTCGTCACCGAGCCGCGCCGGGAACCCTACGGCGATGTCGCGGTCTTCCTCGACATCGCGGGCAACCGCTGGGACTTGCTTGGCCCACGACCGTCTCAGTGATCACCCCCACAGCGAGGCGGGGCCGGAAGCCACCGGACCAACAACCGAGACCGGAACTGAGACTAACCACGCACGAGAACGGCCCCCACCGTTCCCGGTGGGGGCCGTTCTCGCTGGTCGTTCCGCGTGGCCAGGGGCGGGGTCGAACCGCCGACCTTCCGCTTTTCAGGCGGACGCTCGTACCAACTGAGCTACCTGGCCGTGCAACCCGGCTCATGGCCGATCGCGCTGGCGACCCAGACGGGACTCGAACCCGCGACCTCCGCCGTGACAGGGCGGCGCGCTAACCAACTGCGCCACTGGGCCATGTGTTGTTGTCACCGGACGAGTCCGGTGGTACCCCCAACGGGATTCGAACCCGCGTTACCGCCTTGAAAGGGCGGCGTCCTAGGCCTCTAGACGATGGGGGCTTGGTCGACCAGATGCCTGCTCGGCCTTGCCTCCAACCGGCTTTCCGTTGTCGGATGCCCCGTTGGGAACGATTAAAAGCTTACGTCATGCCTTCGGAGAGTCGTAAACGGGGGGTCCCTATCGACACGAACCCTCCCCACGCGGCCGAGCGAACCCGGCCACCCACACCGACGTTACACCGTTGAGCTGCTGCTTCGACCGACGAAGCCACGACGTCCGACACGCCGGGGCCACCCCGCACCAGTGCCGAACACCCCCATCGAGCCCCCGATCACCCACCCGAGGTGATTTTGTGACGCCGGTCTCAACATCGACCGGAAATCGGACGTGCCGCTCCGCGGGGAATCCCGAACGGCTCAGCGAGCCTTCCGGTTGCTCAACCACTCGGGACTGGCGGCCCCCTGCAAGGTGATCCGCCAGGTCTCCTCCATACGCACGGCAGTCCCCGGCCCCGCCCCGGGACCGAGCACCCGCGCACCGACCAGCCCGGCGTAGGCGACGCGGGCGACCGCCTCCGGATCCACTCCGGGCCGCAGCATCCCGCCCGCCGAGGCCCTGCGGAGCAGATCGAGCAGCAGAGCTTCCCAGTCCGGCTCGGAGTCGATGTCCTCGCCCTCGGCGATCCGGTGCCGAGCGAGCCCCGTCCCGGCGCGGAGCACGACGTCGTGCTCGAGCAGCCGCGCCGCCTCGTTGAGCATCCCCACCGCGATCGACAGCGGGTCGAGCTCGCGCCGCAGCCAGTCGCCACGCACTCTGGGCCAGCGCCGCGCCTGCGATTCGACGAGCGCCAGGGCCAGCTCCTCCTTGGAGGCGAAGTGGAAGTAGAACGCCCCCTTGGTGATTCCGCCGCGACGCAGGATCGCGCTCAACGGGGTGGCGTCATAACCCGTTCTGTCGAACTCCTCGGCTGCCGCGACCACGATCGCGTGACGAGTCAGTTGGGCACGACGTTGCTGAGGCATGTGTACGCGGCTCCAACGGGTGCCGGCGGACGAACAGTCAGCACGCTCAGTAACAGAGCGAACAGCTGCCACCCACGAACGGATGATCAACTTTACGAGTTGAAGTTACCGCGCGTGGGCAAATTTCATCCCATCGGCCCAACCCGCACCGAACCCGATGGCCGACCGAACGACAGGGGAGACCTGGTGAACACCCAAAAGAGACTCACGGGTAGGTTTTCGGTGTGGCCGCACGGCCGCCCGCCGATGCCCCGCGAGACGCTCCACCGGGGGGTGTGCGTCTCGCGGGGTCGGATTCACGAGAGCCCGGGGCACGTTCGGCGTAATTCCGGGGAGAGAGCGGCGTGGTCTCCGCGCGCCAGGACGCGCGGGCCTCACCGGAACGAGCAGCGCGTTCCGGCCGTGTCCGAGTGGATCAGCGCGGTGGTCAGTCCTCCCGCGCGGACTCCTCGTTGTCGTCGGTGAGTCCGAGCATCGCCAGCAGCATCCGGCAGTCCTCATGATTCCGCGCGCCACGTGCGACCGCGAGACGCGCCCGGTGCAGCTGCTCGGGAGAGAGCCCGCCGGTGTCTCCGTCGCGCTGCGCCGGAACCGCGGCGGCCGCGGACCTGGGGGAAGCTCTGTCCTGCAACGCCAGGAACTTGCGTACGTCGAGTGACCCGTCCATAACCCCTCCCCGACTAGGGTGTCGCCGCAGGTTATCCACCCATCGGCTTCAAACATAGCCCCCTGCGGAGTGATTCGCGAACACGAAGAGTGTTTGCTATACAACCGAGGGGAAACACATCCGACACAACTCCGAACGCGCCCACCGGATTCCCGATCGCGGACAGCGGCAATCCGAAACCGGACAACAGTGACCCGGCTCATCCCCGAGCACTTACCCCCCTGGGGTATTTTCGGGGTCGAGGACAACGACACTCGCCACGAAGGAGCCGCGATGTCCACGCAAACCTTCAAGGTCGCCGGAATGACCTGCCAGCACTGCGTCGCCTCGGTCCAGGAGGAGCTGGGGGAGCTGCCCGAGGTGACGAACGTCGAGGTCTCCCTGGACAGCGGGGACGTGACCGTCACCTCGGAGAACGGGATCAGCAAGGAGGCCGCCGACGCCGCCGTGCAGGAGGCCGGCTACACCGTGGCCGAGTGGTCCCGGACCTAACGGACAAAAACGAAAAACCCTCGCGACACTCCCCAACGGGCACCTCGGCGTGCCACAATCGAATCGCTGACACACCCCCGGTCAGCAGCTGTGGAGATCGGCATTGCGTTGGCCCCCGCGCTCTTCCCCCGACGCGGGGGCCGACTCTTGGAATCCCTCCCCGGAGTCCTTCGCGGTGTTCGTTCGTCCCGCCGAGAACCGGCCCCACGAAAAAGCCGCCGAGGCCTCACGAACTCTCCACCAGCCGTGCGACGGGGCCCGTCGCTCCCCGATCGGCTCGGCACGCCGTGATCGCCCCCACATCCGCCGTCACTGCGGTGTGGAACCGTTATCGTGTCCGGGTGGTGCTAGGACGGGCGAAGAGCGGACGCAGGCAACGTACGGACGACGCGGAACAGCGGCCGGCCGAGTCGGACCAGGAGCTGGACTCCTACCTGGCGGCGCTCTCACCGGACGCGGATCCGGAGACGACCGGGACCGGACGCAGCTTCGGCGGCTCCGAGGTGCATCAGCTGCGGCTGCCGCTGATGGCCAACGAACGGCTCAAGGAGCTGGCGGCCGAGCAGGGCACGTCGCCGAGCGCGCTGGCGCGGGACTGGGTGCTGCAACACCTGCAGGAGATCCCGGAGGAACCGCCGCGGCCCGCGGAATCACCTCGGCCGGAGTGGCCGAGCGGCGAGGAGCAGCGGCCCGCGCACGCACGCCCCGAGGAGGAGACCGACGACGTGCGGGACCCGGGACTCTACGGGGGTGAGCTGTACGGCACCGAGTACGGCGACGAGGGCTTTCCCACCGAGTTCCAGGACGGCCCGCCGGACGAGTACCCCACCACGGCCTTCTCCGAAGGCCCGAAGCACGGTGGCGGGGACGGCAACACCTCGGAAACCGAGACCGAGATCACCATCCCGCACGGGCAGTACCGCTACTACTGAGTTCCGGACGGCAACCCCCGACAGCCGCTGCCGGCCCCGGACGCGAGCCGCCGTCCGGTCCCGCACGTCAGGTTCCGAACCGGCAACGGGGACCGCTGCGGGGGTTTTCGGCCGGGGCTTCCGGTACTGGACACGTCGAATCCACGTCCCCGCACGACCGCCCGCGGGCTCTCCCGCGCCGTGCTCTCGCGAGGACGGCCCGAGCAGTGAAACCAGCAAGGACCACTACATGGAAATCAGCTGATCACTCCAGCTCCCATTCCATTTCTTCATTGACTTTGTTGAAGTAGTGAGCCGTGTGCGCCCCCAGTCCACTCAGGATCAGCATGGGGTGGAAAACTCCCAGCCGGCAGCCCGTGACGAGCGCGGGAACGAACCGCTCCGCGATGGCCGTGACGTCGTCTTCCGGAGCGCCGAGGACGACTTTCTCCAACGCTTCGAAGACCTTCGCCCGGCTCGATCGGTCGATCTCGCGGAAGTCGCGGACGAACTCGGCGGCCATGTTCTCGACCCGGTGCTGCAGGTCGTAGTCGGGTTCGGCGCTCCTCGTTTCCGTTGACGTGTCCAGCAGTCGGTCGTCGGCGTTCGCCAGGCGATCGCAGGATTCCCGCAGCAGCGCCACGGCGGCACCCGCGGGTTGTGGCTCGGGAGGAGCCCGTAACGTCATCCAGTAGGGGACCGCCGCTCTCGTTTGCGTGTTCCAGAGCTTGATGTAGTGCCGCGACTCCTCGCCGAGCTCGTGCCAGACGGCCGCCAGGTCGAAGTCACGGTAATCGTAGGCACTGACAAGGGCTTCGAGGAAGCCGGTGGCCACAGCATTCTGCTCGTCTTCGGCGCCGGAAACGAGCACCTCCTCCAGGAGTCCGAGCAACCGCTCCCGCTGCCGGGCGCTCATCCGGTCCGCCCGAGCGGCGAACGAGGACCCCAACGCGGCCAGCCGCAACAGCACCGGGTATTCGTCCTCCGCGTCGGTCTCCTCCGAAGCACCGTCCGCCTCATCCGCGAGCCAGGCCTCCTCCCCGTCAGAGCTCTCCGAATCACCATCCCCTCCACCCGCGTGCCAGGCGTCCACGGCCGCCCTGTCCGCGGCGGCCAGCTCGGAACTGATACCGGGCAGTTCGTCCCACAGCCGCGAAATCGACATCACATTCCTTCCAACGCGTTCCTCAAATCGCTGATGACTCGCCGCGCGGCATCCCGGTCACTGTTCACCGTTCGAGGATTATCTCCAAGTCAATTCAGAAATGATCTTATCACATTTCGAACATTTTCGTCATGATATTTTCCGGTACGCGCACTCCGCAAATAATGGGCCGCGATGCGAGATTCGGTCGCGCTACGCGCGGATTCGGTGCGCGACCGCATGCGACTCGCCACGGATAGCCGTCGAGTTCGGGAACGCATGGCGCGGTGCCGGCCGTCACAATGTCGCATCGTAGTAACGACGTTGCCGGAATGGCTCGCGGCCAACGTAACCACCGGCCTCCAACAGCTGAATCCAAAAACCCATCGGCGGTAAAAAGCACTTTCGCACGTGGCTGTGGAGTGTAGGGTCGCCTCGTGACGGCTGGTGCGACAGGCGACGGCAGCGGCCGTGATCGTAGGATCGACCCGAATCCACTGTTCCGGGGAAGGTGCGGTTGCGTCAGCTGACCTATTTCGTGGCAGCAACGATCGACGGGTTCATCGCCGGCCCGGACGGATCGGATCCGTCGGGCCCGGACGGTTTCTTCGTGGCCGAGGGCGGCCACATGGAGGCGATCTTCGCCGACTACCCGGACATCGTCCCGGCACCGGTACGCACCGCCCTGAACACGCATCCCGCGAACAAGGTGTTCGACACCGTCCTCGAAGGACGCGGCTCCTACGAGGTAGGGCTGCGAGCCGGAGTCACGAATGCCTATCCACACCTGCGGCACTACGTCTTCTCCCGCACCATGCCCCAAGCTCCCGATCCGGGCGTGGCGATCGTCTCGACCGACCCGGTCGAGACGGTCCGCGAACTCAAACGCGAGGACGGGAAGAGGATCTGGCTGTGCGGTGGAGCGCGACTCGCCGCCACCCTGCGTTCGGAAATCGACGAACTGATCGTGAAGCTCCACCCCGTGGTGGCCGGGGCGGGGATTCCCCTGTTCGACGGTGAGTTCTCCCCGCAGCGATTCACGCTGTCGGAAACGCAACGCTACGACAGCGGCGTGCTGCACCTGACGTATCGGAAACGATAGGCCGACCGGCTGTTCTGTCTCGTGAGGTCGGGACGAACCGATCGGTGAGCTTATCGACATCGTCCCCGAGCACTCACGGAGAACCAGCCGCTTCGCGGATATCCGCACTGTGGCGCTCCATGACGTGCTCGGGCACGAGCGGCGGTCGCCCCTCGACACTCACTCGCCCGCGTGGTTCTCAGGGACGCCGATACCTGTTCAGCGGGAGTGTCGAAGTGGTGCGCCGACGGCGTGCAGGTGGCGCAGGACCTCGGCGTAGGAGTGCAGCAGGCCGCACTGGCTGTAGGAGATGCCTCGTTGGATGCAGAACTCGCGGATGAGCGGTTGGGCGCGGCGCAGGTTGGGACGCGGCATACCGGGGAACAGATGGTGTTCGATCTGGTAGTTCAGGCCCCCGAGCAGGAAGTCCACCCCGCGTCCTCCGATCACGTTGCGGGAGGTGAGCACCTGTTTGCGCAGGTAGTCCAGCTTTTCGCCCTCCTCCAGGACGGGCATGCCCTTGTGATTGGGAGCGAAGGAACATCCCAGGTACACGCCCATCAGCCCCTGGTGCACGACGATGAACACCACCGCTTTGCCCGGGGAGAGCACGAGGAACACCGCGACCAGGTATCCGAGTATGTGGGCGGTGAGCAGCCCCGCTTCCAGCTTGACGGAATCGATCTCGCGTCGCAGTACGGCCTGGACGCTGCGGACACGCAGCATCACCGCCTCGACCAGCAGCATCGGAAAGAACAGGAACGCCTGGTACTTGGCCACGTACCGGAACAGTCCGCGCTTGGTTTGGGACTGCTCGTGGCTGAACGCGAGCGCGGCGATCTCGATGTCGGGGTCTTCCTCCTCGTGGTTGGGGTTGGCGTGGTGCCGGTTGTGCTTGCCGACCCACCACTCGTAGCTGATCCCGGTGATGGCGCTGTGCGCCTGCCCGACGAGATTGTTACCACGCCGACTGTTGAGGATCTGCCGGTGTCCGGCGTCGTGACCGATGAACGCGGACTGGGTGAACATCACGGCGAGGAACGCGGCGGTGAACAACTGCCACCAGGAGTCGCCGAGGAGCACGAACGCGACGGCTCCCGCGGCGAGCAACAGGACGTTGACCGTGATACGCACCGCGTAGTAGGTGTAGCGCCGTTGGAGCAGCCCGGCACGTTTGGCCGACCGGGCCAGTTTCGCGAAGTCGCTGCCGAGCTTGTCGTCCGAAGAGTGTGCTGGGGATGCGGTCATGGTGAGAAAAGCTCTTTCGTGATAGCGGGCCGGTCGGGCTCGGCGGCCGGTGTCACTCCGGTGCGGCTACGCCGCTGCTGGGGAACCGGCCGATGAGGTTGCCGGACTCCTGTCGCACAGGAGTGGGCAGAATCGGACGACCAACGCGGCACGCCCGAACACCGAGGGGAACGCCATCGTGCCGCTGGTCCTGGCCCGAGTCACAGCAGCAGGCGCGCTCGTGTCAGGACGACACGCCGCAGGAGCATGGGGCCTTGTTGTGGTCTCTTCGCTCGTGTGGCCGACGTCGTCGGCGCCGTGAGGCTGAATATGATGGCAGCTTCCCTCTTCCCCCCTCACATCACGCGGGTGGCCGGGTCGGCGCTGGAACGTCCGAACTCGCACCCGGCGACAGGGTCGTTTCGGGGTGCGCTTCGCGTGCTGCCGCCGAGGCCGAGGGACGAAGCGGGTCCTGGTATCGCGCACCGGGTATGCTCCGGCGATACCCACTCGCGGCGGAGTTCACACGTCGAGTCCCGCGTTCGACCGCTGGACGTGCCCGAATCGGTGCGCGCCGGGGTGTTCAGTTCCTCTCGGAGACAGCGAGTCCACCCGAAAGCAACGGACACCCCGAGGACCGTGTTTCGTGGTGTCCGGGTTTCCCACCCGGCCCCGGGTTCACTCGGCGGGCAGCCCGAGCTCCCGCGCGATCAGCATCCGCTGCACCTCGCTGGTTCCCTCCCCGATCTCCAGGATCTTGGCGTCCCGGTAGAACCGGCCGACCGGGCTCTCGTTCATGAAGCCGTACCCGCCGAAGATCTGGGTGGCGTCGCGGGAGTTGTCCATCGCCGCGTTGGACGAGGCGAGCTTCGCGATCGCCGCCTGCTTCTGGTACGGCTCGCCGCGCAGCATCCGGGCGGCGGCGTCGTAGTAGGCCAGCCTGGCGGTGTGGGTGCGCAGCTCCATGTCGGCGAGCTTGAACTGGATCGCCTGGTTCTCACCGATCCTGCGGCCGAAGGCGCTGCGCTCCTCGACGTAGCGCAGGCACTCGTCCACGCAGCCCTGCGCCAGCCCCACGCCGAGCGCGGCGATGGCGACGCGCCCCTCGGTCAGCGTGGCCAGGAACTGCGCGTAGCCGCGACCGCGCTCCCCCAGCAAGTTCTCCGCCGGGACCCGGCAGTCGTCGAACGCGAGCTCGTGGGTGTCCGAGGCGTTCCAGCCCACTTTGGAGTACTTGGGCGCCACGGTCAGTCCCGGCGTTCCGGCGGGCACGATGATGGTGGAGATCTCGTTGCGGCCGTCGGGTTTGGTGCCGGTGACGGCGGTGACGGTGATGAGTCCGGTTATGTCGGTCCCCGAGTTGGTGATGAACGCCTTGGAACCGTTGATCACCCATTCCGACCCCTGCAGCTCGGCGGTGGTGCGGGTGGCCCCCGCGTCGGAACCGCCGCCCGGTTCGGTGAGGCCGAACGCACCGAGGATCTCGCCGGAGGCCAGCCTGGGCAGCCATTGCTCCCGCTGCCGCTGGTCGCCGAACCGGTAGATCGGCATCACCCCGAGCGAGACCCCGGCTTCCAGGGTCACCGCCACCGAGGAGTCCACGCGGGCCAGTTCCTCCAGCACGACGCACAGCGCGAGGTAGTCGCCGCCCATGCCGCCGTACTCCTCGGGCACGGGCAGCCCGAACAGCCCCATCCGCCCCATACCGGCCACGATGGAGTAGGGGAACTCCTCGCGTTCGTAGTGCTCACCGATGACCGGTGCCACTTCCTTCTGGGCGAAGGAGCGCGCGGCCAGCCGCAGCTGTTCGTGCTCGTCGTTGAGTCGATAGTCCACCATGCCGACCTCCTGGGGGCGGGACACGGCAGGTAGTGCCGTGTCGATTCGACTCGCGGGGGAGGATCACTCCCCGCGCGAGGTGTCCTCGTCCGCGGTCACCACCGCGAGCGACTGTTCCAGATCGACGGTCTGTCCAGCCGTGACGCGCACCTCGGTGACGGTGCCGTCGACCGGGGAAACGACGGTGTGCTCCATCTTCATCGCCTCGACCACGAACAGCGGCTGCCCGCTCGCCACCCGCTGCTCCGGCTCGACGTTGCTGACCAGCACGGTTCCCGGCATCGGGCTGACCACCGCGCCGTCGGAGGCGCCGGTGTCGCGGGCCGCGTCGGCCAGCAGGGTGTGCTCGGTCAGCGCCCAGTAGGCACCGCCGGCGGCCAGGTGCACGGTGCCCTCGTGCACCACGTGGTCGTAGCTGCGGGTTCGGTCGTCCAACGTGACCGTGAGGACCCGCCCGTTGCGGTCGGCGCGCAGCCGGTGGCGGGGCGAGAGCTCCCCGCCGGGGTCGACCACCACCTCGGCCGCGCCGGAACCACCCCGGATCCACACCGTGGTGCGGTCACCGTCCACCGCGAACCGCCAGTTCATCCAACCCGGCCCGCCGAGCCGCCAACCGGCCAGCGTGTCCCAGGGATCGCCGGACTCGGCAGCGGTCTCCTTGGCCAGCAGCAGCGCCGCGGCGGCGGCGATCAGCACGTCTTCCGGTGGGCGCTCGCGCGTCCCTTCGGTGCCGACGAGGTTCGCCAGCTCCCGGTCGACCAGCCCGGTGTCCAGCTCGCCGGAGCGCACCTCGGGCCGATTCAGCAGGGCGCGCAGGAAGACCAGGTTGCTGACCGGCCCCAGCAGCGAGGTCCCGGCCAGCGCGCCGTCGAGTCGGCGCAGCGCCTCGGACCTGTTCGAGGCGTGGGTTATCACCTTGGCCAGCATCGGGTCGTAGTCGGAGCCGACAACGCTGCCCGTGGCGATGCCGGAGTCCACCCGGACACCGGTGCCGCCCGGTTCGCGGAGGTGCAGGATCTCGCCACCTGTGGGCAGGAAGCCGCGTGCCGGGTCCTCGGCGTAGACGCGGGCCTCGACGGCGTGCCCAGTCATGCCCAGCTCGTGCTGCTCGTAGGGGAACGGCTCGCCCTCGGCGACGCGGACCTGCCACGCCACCAGGTCGATTCCCGCCCCGTCCTCGGCCGGTCGGGTTCCGGAGCGCTCGGGCAGCACGGTGACCAGTTCGGTTACCGGGTGCTCCACCTGCAGCCGGGTGTTCATCTCCATGAAGAAGAACTCGTCCGGGCGGTCGGCCGAGACGATGAACTCCACCGTGCCGGCGCCCACGTATCCGACCGCTTTGGCGGCGTCCACTGCCGCGCCGCCGATGCGCGCTCTTGTCCCGGCGTCCAGCAGCGGGGAGGGGGCCTCCTCGATGATCTTCTGGTGGCGGCGCTGCAGGCTGCACTCCCGCTCGCCGAGGTGCACCACGTGGCCGTGGGAATCGCCCAGGATCTGCACCTCGATGTGGCGCGGGCGCGTCACGAACCGCTCCACGAACATGGTGTCGTCGCCGAAGGCGGCGCGGGACTCCCGGCGGGCCGCGGTGATGGCCTGGTCGAGCTCGTGCTCGTGGTGCACCAGCCGCATCCCCTTGCCGCCGCCCCCGGCCGAGGGTTTGAACAGCACCGGCAGCCCGGTCTCCAGCGCCGCGCGGCGGAGCCCCTCGTCCGTGGCCCCTTCTTCGGCGCTGCCCGGCACCAGCGGAACACCGGCCTCGGCGACCGTGCGCTTGGCGCTGATCTTGTCGCCCATGGACTCGATGGCGCTCGCCGAGGGGCCGATGAACACCAGCCCCGCCTCGGCGCAGGCGGCGGCGAAGGCCGCGCTCTCGGACAGGAACCCGTAGCCGGGGTGAACGGCCTGGGCACCGCAGGAGACGGCGGCTTCGATGACACGGTCGATGTTCAGGTAGCTTTCTGCCGCCGCACGTGGGCCGATGCGCACGGCGGCGTCGGCCTCGGCGACGTGCCGGGCGGTGGTGTCGGCGTCGCTGTGGACCGCGACCGCGCGGATGCCCAGTTCGCGCAGGGTGCGGATGACGCGCACCGCGATCTCGCCTCGGTTGGCGACCAGCACGGTGTCGAAGCGCCGCACCCCCGACGAGTCGCTCTCCGGCCGCCCGGGTCGTACCGGTGGGCTCGCTGCCTGCTGGTTCGTCGCCGGCTGCTGGTTCGTCCCTGCCTGTGGGGTCGCTGCCTGTGGGGTCGCTGCCTGTGAGTTCACTGCCCGCCGGGTTGGTGACGGCTGGTTGTCGGCCATGTCCTTGCCTCCGAGGGGCCACCGGGGTTCGGGTGGCCGTGGTCGTGTCGGCGGGATCTCCGCCGGTCGGCACGCCTTCCGGGTGGTCGCGGTCACATGCGGAACACGCCGTTGTCCACCTGCTCCAGCGGCGCGTTCGCCGCCACCGACAGCGAAAGCCCGAGCACGTCCCTGGTCTGCTTCGGGTCGATCACACCGTCGTCCCACAGCCTGGCCGTGGAGTAGTAGGGGTGCCCCTGCTGCTCGTACTGCTCCCGCACCGGCTGCTTGAACTCCTCCTCGTCGGCCGCCGACCAGTGCTCGCCGCGTTCCTCGAACTGGTCGCGACGGACGGTGGCCAGCACCGAGGCGGCCTGCTCGCCGCCCATCACCGAGATCCGGGCGTTCGGCCACATCCACAGGAACCGCGGGGAGTAGGCCCGGCCGCACATGGAATAGTTGCCCGCACCGAACGAACCCCCGATGACCACGGTCAGCTTGGGGACGCGGGCGCAGGCAACGGCGGTGACCATCTTGGCGCCGTGCTTGGCGATACCACCGGCCTCGTACTCCTTGCCCACCATGAACCCCGAGATGTTCTGCAGGAAGACCAGCGGTATCCGGCGCCGGTCGCAGAGCTGCACGAAGTGGGCGCCCTTGAGTGCCGACTCGCCGAACAGGATGCCGTTGTTGGCCACGATCCCCACGGGGTGACCGTGGATCCGGGCGAAGCCGGTCACCAGCGTTGTGCCGTACTCGGCCTTGAACTCCGAGAACCTGCTGCCGTCGACCACGCGGGCGATGACCTCGCGCACGTCGTACGGGGTGCGGCTGTCGGTGGGCACCACGCCGTAGAGCTGCTCGGGATCGGCGGCGGGTGCCTCCACCTCGGCGACCCGCCACGGCCGCTCGGGCGCGGGCGGCAGAGTGCTGACGATGGAGCGCACCATGCGCAGCGCGTCGGCGTCGTCGGCCGCGAGGTGGTCGGTGACGCCGGAGGTCTGGGCGTGCAGCCTGCCGCCGCCGAGCTCCTCGGCGGTCACCTCGGCACCGGTCGCGGCCTTCACCAGCGGGGGACCGCCCAGGAAGATGGTCCCCTGCTCACGGACGATCACGGCCTCGTCGCTCATGGCGGGAACATAGGCGCCACCGGCGGTGCAGGAGCCGAGCACCGCAGCGATCTGGGGGATGCCGCGTGCGGACATAGTCGCCTGGTTGTAGAAGATCCGGCCGAAGTGCTCCCGGTCCGGGAAGACCTCGTCCTGCTTCGGCAGGAAGGCACCGCCGGAGTCGACCAGGTAGACGCAGGGCAGGTTGTTGTGCAGTGCCACTTCCTGGGCACGCAGGTGCTTCTTGACGGTGATCGGGTAGTAGGTACCGCCCTTGACCGTGGCGTCGTTGGCGACGATCACGCATTCCCGGCCGGATATCCTTCCGATGCCGGTGATGATTCCCGCCGCGGGAGCCTCGTCGTCGTAGAGCCCGTGGGCGGCCATCGGGGACAGCTCCAGCAACGGGGAACCGCGGTCCAGCAGCGTTTCCACCCGGTCGCGCGGCAGCAGTTTGCCGCGTTCGACGTGACGGCGCCTGGTCTTCTCCGGACCGCCCGCCCGGACCTGTTCGAGGCGGGTGTTGAGGTCAGCCACGAGTGCGGTGTGTTCCGAGGCGTAACGCTCGTAGGACTCGGCCGCGGGGTCCACGTTGGTGGACAGCACCGGTGCATCCATCTCGCTACCCGTACCTTCCGTTCGGGCGCGGCCGCGCCGGGAGACGCCGATCGGCACCACCGGCACGACCAATGTAGTTAATGATCGTTAACGTAGCGATGTTAACGCTGACTAACCAGATTCGTCTAGTATCGGAGCCGATGACGAACGATGTCCCCGACGGAACCGGACGTGGCAATGCCCCGTCCAGACGCGAACAGCTCCTGAGCGCGGCCGCGGAACTGTTCGCCAGATACGGGTTCCACGGGGTCGGCATAGACGACATCGGCGCGGCTGTAGGAATCTCCGGACCCGCGCTGTATCGGCACTTCCGGGGCAAGGACGCGATGCTCGGCGAGATGCTGACCGGCATCAGCGAACGGCTGCTCCACGGCGGACGGGCCAGAACGGTGAACACCCCCGACCCGATCACCGCGCTCGAAGCCCTGGTCGCCTGGCACGTGGAGTTCGCGCTGACGAACTCGGCACTGATCACGGTGCACCTGCGCGACCTGGACAGCCTCGCCGAGCCCGACCGCCACCGGGTCCGGGAGTTGCAGCGCGGCTACGTCGAGGTCTGGGTCGAGACCCTGCTGCAGTGCCGCCCCGACCTCTCCGAGCACACCGCGCGCGCATCGGCCCACGCGGTGCTCGGGCTGATCAACTCCACCCCGCACAGCGCGCGACTCGACCCCACGAGGATGTCGGAGCTGCTGCACCGGATGGCGATGAACGCACTGCTGGTCGACCGGCGGGACGGAGACGAAGCCGACAGGGCGTGACGGCGGCGCTCCGGGATCCGGCCTCGGGGATCCGGTCGACCGGATCCCGGTTGGCCGGATCCCGATGGACCCGGCCTCGGGGATCGGACTTCGGGAGACCGGATCTCAGGAGACCGGATCTCAGGAGACCGGGGTGCCGTCCACCGTGGTCGTCACACCTTCCGCCAGGAAGCAGTACCGTCCCGCTATCCCGGCCGACTCCGGCAACGGATCCTCGTAGCGGAACACCGCGTCCGGCAGGTCCAGGCCCTCGCCACGCACCGAACGATAAGTGGCGGTCCCCTTGTAGGGGCAGACCGTGGTCGTGGCGCTGGTCTCCAGCAGCTCGGTGCGCACGTCCTCGGCGGGCAGGTAGAACCGGTTGGGCAGACCCGTCTCGGACAGCAGCTTGGCCCGGCCGCTCTCGGCCAGCACCACGCCGCCACTGCTCACCCGGACGTGACGAGCGGTGTCCCGGACGTCCACCCGGTGGTAGGGATCGCGGAGGTGCCCGAGCACCTCCTCTTCCTCGTCCAGCCACTGGTCCATCGCCTCCCAGCTGACGGACAGGTGCCCGGCCAGCCAGGACGCGTCCTCGACGGGAGCGGGATACCGCCACACCGCGCTCTCCGCGACCCGGTCGCCCACCCGCACCGACTGGTACTCGGCATCACCCTTGAACGGGCAGTGCGTGTGCCGCGTGCTCGGTTCGAGCAGTTCCGCGCGGACGTCCTCGACCGGCACGTAGAGCTGCGGCAGCAGGTTGCTCTCGTGCAACAACTTGCCCCGCGAGCTGTCCAGCACGGTCTCGCCCGCGAACCGCGCCCGCACGCGCCGCGGGAAGTCCTGCCAGAGCAGTCGGTGTGCGGGACCGTCGATGCGGTAGTTCACCGTTTCCGGCGGCCTGCTGGTGAGCGGACCGTCGCCCAGGGTCAGAGCCACTGCGATAACCTCGCCCTTTCTCGGAATTCGTTTCGCAACCGGTGCCCGGCCCCGTGTGGACCCGACCTCACACGAGTCACGGACTCGCCGGAACAGGACACCGCCGAGTCGAGCCACGGCCCCGTTCCGATCCGTCGCCTCCCGTGCCCCACGGCGTGAACCCGTGGCGGCCCACCCGTCGCTCACACACCGGTGACAACACTCCCCCACTCGCAGCATGCTCCCGGAACGCACCAACATCAACCCATCGGGTTAAGAACACGTTTTGCGAGGTGACGACAGCGGCGCAAGACTGGACGGGTTCGGCCGCCGAGCCGAGGGAGGCAGGCAGGATGGCTACGCCCGAGACACAGCCCACACCCGTCCCGACGCGCGCATCCGGCCGACAGCGGGCCAGGAAGGGTTCGGTGCTGGTCGCGCTGACCCACACCACCGATCCGAAGCGGATCGGCATGCTCTACCTCGCCACGGCCTTCGCCTTCTTCCTGATCGGCGGGCTGATGGCGATGTTCATCCGCGCCGAACTCGCCGCACCCGGTATCCAGGTGATCTCGCAGGAGCAGTACAACCAGCTGTTCACCATGCACGGCACGATCATGCTGCTGCTGTTCGCCACACCGATCCTGTTCGGGTTCGCCAACGTGATACTTCCACTGCAGATCGGCGCGCCCGACGTGGCCTTTCCCAGGCTGAACGCGCTGTCCTACTGGTTGTTCCTGTTCGGCGGGATAACCGTGATCGCGGGGTTCGTCGCCCCGGACGGCGCGGCCGACTTCGGCTGGACCGGCTATCCACCGCTTTCGGAGTTCAACGAAGGAATCGGTGGCAACCTGTGGATCACCGGGCTGATCGTCTCCGGCCTGGGCACGATCCTCGGCGCGGTCAACATGATCACTTCGGTGGTCTGCATGCGCGCGCCCGGCATGACGATGTGGCGGATGCCGATCTTCACGTGGAACATCCTGGTCACCAGCGTGCTGATCCTGATGGCGTTCCCGATCCTGACCGCCGCGCTGTTCGGGCTGCTGGCCGACCGGCACCTCGGTGCCCACGTGTTCGACCCGGCCAACGGCGGCGCGGTGCTGTGGCAGCATCTGTTCTGGTTCTTCGGCCACCCCGAGGTCTACATCGTCGCGCTGCCGTTCTTCGGGATCATCACGGAGATCCTGCCGGTGTTCTCCCGCAAGCCGCTGTTCGGCTACACCGGGCTGGTGTACGCCACCTGGACCATCGGGTTCCTGTCCGTGGTCGTCTGGGCCCACCACATGTTCGTCACCGGGGCGGTGCTGCTGCCGTTCTTCTCCTTCACCACGTTCCTGATCGCGGTGCCCACCGGAATCAAGTTCTTCAACTGGATCGGCACCATGTGGCGCGGACAGCTGACCTTCGAGTCACCGATGCTGTTCAGCGTCGGCTTCCTGATCACTTTCCTGTTCGGTGGGCTGACCGGTGTGCTGCTGGCCTCACCACCACTGGACTTCCACGTCTCGGACACCTACTTCGTGGTGGCGCACTTCCACTACGTGCTGTTCGGCACGATCGTGTTCGCGGTGTTCGCGGGCATCTACTTCTGGTTCCCCAAGATGGCCGGCCGGATGATGGACGAACGGCTGGCGAAGGCGCACTTCTGGCTGACCTTCATCGGCTTCCACGTCACGTTCCTGGTGCAGCACTGGCTGGGCAACGAGGGGATGCCCCGGCGCTACGCCGACTACCTGCCGACCGACGGGTTCACCACGCTCAACGTGATCTCCAGCGCCGGGGCGTTCCTGCTGGGAGCCTCGATGCTGCCGTTCCTGTACAACGTGTTCAAGAGCTACCGGTACGGCGCGCGGGTCCACGTGGACGATCCCTGGGGGCACGGCAACTCGCTGGAATGGGCGACCTCCTGCCCGCCGCCGCGGCACAACTTCTACGAGCTGCCCCGGATCCGCTCCAACCGGCCCGCCTTCGAACTGCACTACCCGCACATGTCGGAGCGCATGGAGCTGGAGGCCCACGTCACCGGCTCCAAGTCCGGGCGCCGCGAGGAATGAGCGCCGCGAACAGCCAGACATCGCCGCATCCGCTGTTCCCGCTGGTCAACCGCGTTCCGGTGCCGCCTCCTCGGGCTCCTGCTCCTCGCCCACCGCGCTCGGCGCCGGCATCTCCACCCCGGCTTCCTCGAAACGGGAGGGGTGCGACCTGTTGTTGGACAACGGCTGCACCTTGTTGCCGGTGCTGGAGACACAGCCCTTACCCGGCGAAGCCCGGCACACCGGACACTTGACCTGCAGCACCTGCCGCCGGGCCTTGATGTCCTGAATCGCCTCGTCGGGATCCTGCCCCTTCGCCTCCAGCAGTGCGGCGGTGGCCCGTTCCCAACCACGCAACGACTCGGCCGCGGAGGGACGGGGCTTGGACTTGATCTCCGCGCTCTCGGCCTTCTGGATCTGCTGGTTGCGGTACTCCACCCACTCCCGGTGGATCACGCTGGTGGAAATCGACACCGAGTTCCTGCGGTAGTGCTCCACCACGACGGACTTGGCGAAGTCGGCGGGGACGTCTCCCAGCGCCGCCGCCCACGACTCCGCGGTCAGATCGGCCTTGCCCTGCTGCTGCTCGGTCTTGGGGTAGGCGAACCCCTCGAACGACCTGTCGTAACTCGCGGCGAGTTGGAACAGCTCGGGGAGTTCGTAGGTTTCCATCAGGCTTCCTCCTCGTCCTGCGGGCCGTCGATGTCGATGACCGAGCCGTTCTCGGGTTGGTCGTGCTCGACCTTCTCTCGCATCCGCCGCTTGTTCTGGGCGGCGACGTAGTGCGCCTGCCTGGGCAGATCGAAGGCTCGACGACCGAAGGCCGGTTCCGGCAGACAGTCGGGGCACTTGCGCAGCTTCCCGTCGCTCTGTTCGATGTAACCGCTGTCGCACCCGGCATTACCACAGTGCCCCGGCAGGGGGCGGGTGGACGCGCCGACCGCCTTCTCCTTGGACTCCGGCAGTGAGAGGTGCCGCGGCCGCGGGCTCGCACGCTCGGCCGGTGGTTCCTTGGCGACGGCGGTGTTCGGCGAGGAGCCGTCGTAGACGTCCCGCGCCGACCGCTGCAGCGCTTCCCCGTAGCACTCGGAGAACCTGCTCGGCGAGGTCTTCTTGTCGCGCCAGATGTTGAGCGCCGCGATGAGGTCTCCGGTGTTGGCCAGCGGCGACATCTCGCGCTTGGCCCTGATCTCGCCCGCCAGTCGCTCCAGGATCCGGTCGGGTATCGGGTTCTTCTGCTGCTCGGCCCACTGCCGAACCAGGGTTTCCGTGTTCATGGTGTTGCCGGACCCGCCGTTCGAGCCGGCCCCGCCGCCGGAACCCGACCCGTTGTTGGAGCCGGAACCCGTGTTCGCCGCCGAGGGGCGTTCGGTTTCCCGCGAGGCCGTCGACCTGGAAACCGGGGCCGTGGCCTCCTTCGCCAACGTGGTCCGTTCGGCGGGGGCGACGGCACGGGCGTGCAGGGTCCACTGCACCCCGGCCTCCGCCGAGGAACCGGTCAACCAGCCGTAGCGCTCCAGCTCGGCGATCACCTCGATGGGATCCGAGGCCCCCGCGGAGGCCAGGTCACTCAACCGCACCCGCCCCTTGGCCTGGATGAGTGTGAAGGCCGCTCTGGCCTGCAGGCTCATGGAGTTGTCCTGAGCCAGTTCGGCCGGGACCGCTATCCACCCGTCCCAGCCGGCAGACAGCGCACCATCCATCGAACGACTCCTCCATCGGTGTCACACGCCGTGCCCGGACAAGGCTATACCGCCCGACGGCGCACCCGGACAGCGTGCGCCGCCCCCCGCGCGGAACCGCCGAGCCGGTCACGTGGGCGTAGTTTCGGGAGGATTGCGGACACACCGAGTGACCCGCCTGCTCTTTTCGGGTGGAACCACCGTCGCCCCGAAGTGGCGCCTTTCATAATCGATGCAGGAACAGAGCCCGCGAACTGTAACGTTGTGCGGTGCGGGTCGCTTGAACAGGCGCCACCCGACCGGGCAACGAAGCCCACGCATCGATCGACCGTTCCCGAACTCTTGACCGTCCGCGAAGCCGGAACACCGGCTCGCGTCCACCGGAAACTTGACGGCGTGTCCGCGCTACACCGCAAGGAGAAAGCGTTGCCTGTTGCCCTGTTGGCACTCGCCATCGCGGCATTCGGAATCGGTACCACGGAATTCGTGATGATGGGGCTGCTGCCCGAGGTCGCCACCGACATGAACGTGTCGATCTCGGCCGCGGGCGGCTACATCTCGCTGTACGCACTGGGGGTCGTCATCGGCGCGCCGCTGCTGACGATCGCGGGGATGCGCGTACGCAGAAAAACCATGCTGCTGAGCATGCTGGGGTTGTTCATCGCGGGCAACCTGCTGTCCGCGATCGCGCCGACACACGAGTCGCTGCTGGCGGCCCGGTTCGTGGCGGGGCTGCCGCACGGCACGTTCTTCGGCATCGGTGCCGTCGTGGCCGCGAGCCTGGTGAGCCGGGACAAGCGCGGTCGGGCGATCTCGATGATGTTCGTGGGGCTGACCGTGGCCAACATCGTCGGTGTGCCGGTGGGCACGCTGCTCGGCCAGGCGATCGACTGGCGCTGGACCTTCGGACTGGTGGCACTGATCGGAGCGGTGGCGCTGGCCGCGGTGAGCGCGCTGGTCCCGCGCCAGGCCAAACCGACCGAGGTCAGCGTGCGGGGCGAGCTGTCGGCCTTCCGGCGCCCGCAGGTGTGGCTGGCCTTCGCGGTGGTGGTGTTCGGTTTCGCTGCCACGTTCTCGTTCTACAGCTACATCAAGCCGCTGCTCGTCCAGGTGAGCGGCTACACACCGCTGGCCGCCACCGTGCTGCTCGCGCTGTTCGGCACCGGCATGACCCTGGGCACCGTGATCGGCGGGAGGCTGGCGGACCGCTCCCCGATGCGTACGCTCTACGTCTTCCTGACCGCGCTGGCCGTGGTGCTGACGATGTTCACCTTCACCGCGCACAACACGGTGCTGGTGGCGGTCAACGTGTTCCTGGTCGGCGTCACCGGTTTCGCCGCCATCCCGAGCATCCAGGCCAGGATCCTGGACCAGGCCAAGGAGGCGCCCTCGCTGGGCTCGGCCAGCATCCAGTCCACTTTCAACATCGCCAACTCCCTGGGCGCCTATCTGGGCGGGCTGGTCATCGCCGCCGGATTCGGTCTGATCTCGCCGAGCTGGGTCGGAGCGGTGCTGGCCCTGGTGGGGCTGGGCTTCGCGGTGCTCTCCGGCAGGCTCGACCGTCGTGGTTCCTGGGACGGCTCCGGCGACAACAATCGTTCCGATGGCGGGGATCATTCCGGTGGCAGGGATCGTTCCGATGGCGAGGATCGTTCCGAGGGCAGGACCCGCTCCGGTGGCTCAGGGACCGCCACCGGAGAAACAGCGCCAGCGGGAGTGGCGGACTCGACGGGTTCGAGGGCCGCGCACGCGCACTGATCCGAGGGCACCTCGCCGGGTGCCGAGGCCGCGCCTGGCGAGTCCGCCCCGCTCGTGATGCAATCTCCCCGGTCGGGAATGCTTGATCGATTCCACTGGTTGCACGGAACGGCGTGCTTCCCCTGAAAAGGGGATGAGACGCCGTCCGATTGGTGGCCGTGTTACGAGTCGACATTCGTGAAGGGAACACCAGATGAGCCAGGTTCCGAACATCACGCTCAACACCGGCGCGAAGATGCCGCAGCTGGGTTTCGGCGTCTTCCAGATCCCCTCCGAGGAGGTCGTGGAGCCGGTCAGGGCCGCCCTGGAAGCGGGCTATCGCAGTATCGACACCGCGGCCGTCTACGGCAACGAGGAAGGCGTCGGCAAGGCGATCGCGGAGTCGGGCATCCCGCGTGAGGAACTGTTCGTCACCACCAAGCTGTGGAACGACAGGCAGGGCTACGACGAGACGTTCCGCGCGTTCGACGAGAGCCTCAACAAGCTGGGGCTGGACTACGTGGATCTCTACCTGATCCACTGGCCGATGCCCGGTCAGGACACCTACGTGCAGACCTGGCAGGCGTTCGAGAAGCTCCACTCCGAGGGCAGGGCCAAGTCCATCGGGGTGTCGAACTTCCACACCGCGCACCTGCGCAGGCTGTTCGAGGAGACCAACGTGGTCCCCGCGGTGAACCAGATCGAGCTGCACCCCAACCTGCCCCAGGCCGAGCTGCGGGCGTTCCACGCCGAGCACGGCATCGCCACCGAGGCGTGGAGCCCGATCGGGCAGGGTAAGGGGCTGCTGGAGGACTCCCGGCTGCAGGGACTGGCCGAGAAGTACGGCAAGTCCCCGGCACAGGTGGTGCTGCGCTGGCAGATCCAGCTGGGCAACGTGACCATCCCGAAGTCCGCCACGCCGTCGCGTGTTCGGGAGAACCTCGAACTGTTCGACTTCGAACTCAGCGAGGACGACATGAAGTCCATCGGCGAGCTGGACAACGGTGGCCGGGTCGGTCCCAACCCGGACGTCTTCGGCGCGTGACCGAGCGGTGAGTCGCCGCTCACCCTGGTTGAGGCGCCGCCGCCGTGGGTGGGAGGCACCGGGTGTGCCTCCCACACCGCCCCGTCCGGGGCGACGGACTCCGTCGATTTCCCGCGAAATCGCCGCGCCGGTGCGGCGGTGTGTCCTCGGGCTCCGTCAAATTCGCGGGTGTGTTCTGGGCTGCTCGCAGGGCCGAGCTCCCACCACTCCCGCAGGCCGCACTCCGAGCACCCTCGCAGGCCGCACCGCCGTGGGTTCTCTCGTGGTGCTCTCGCGAGGACGGTCCCGACGTTGTGTAGGTCGGCTACCCGATGTCGGGCCTCCCGGAGCGAGAGCCCGCGAGAGGTTCCGCCGCTCGACCGTCCACGCAGCCCACGCGGCCGACAGCGATCACGCGATGCCTACGGAGACCGCGGGTGGGGTAAGACCGCGGAGTATGTTGCTGCCGGAGCGCAGCGAGATCACCTGGCTGCGAGTGGCGATCCAGCGTGGAAACTTGCCGATGCGCTGCAGCGGGGTACGACGCTGCGCCGAGGTCAGCGCCGCGGTGCGCGAAACCTTGGCGACCCGGGGCCTGCGCTGCTGTTCGTAGTCCCGCAACATCGGTTCGGGGTGTCTTCCTTCGTCATGGGCGAGTGAGCAGGAGAGCAGCCAGGCGTCTTCCATCGTCTGGTTGGCGGCCTGCGCCACAGCAGGCGGCATCGCGTGCGCGGCGTCACCGATCAGGGTGGTTCGCGGCCCACCCCAGACCTTCGGCACCTGGTGCCGGATGTGCGGGAAGAACCCCAGGTCCTCATCGGACACCGATGCCAGCAGCTCCTCGACGGGTTCCGGCCAGCCCGTGAAAACGGACCGCAGGTCCGCCACGGTCAACTCGGCCTGGTCCTCCCGCCACGGCATGTCGAACCACCAGTGCAGCAGTCCTTCACCCGCCGGTATGAGCCCGCAGTGGCCGTCACGTCCCGCGATGTTGAGCGTCTGGTACCCGTAGGCGATCGGTAGATCGCTGCGGGTCAGACCCTGCCAGCTCGCCCAGCCCGTCGGCCGCGCCGGTTCGCCCCCCAGCACCGTGCGGCGCACCATCGAGCGCTGCCCGTCCGCTCCGACGACGACATCACCGGTTTCCGAGCTGCCATCGGCGAAGTCGGCCACGGCGTGATCGGCGAACTCCCGGACACCGACGCACCGCTTACCGAACCGGAAGATGTCACTCGGCAGCGCTTCGGCCATGCGATACAGCAGCTCCTGCCGAGGGATCTCGACAGTGGGAGATCCGAGGCGTTCCGTCACCTCGTCCAGATCCGCTTCCCAGAGCAGCCTGCCGGTCGCGGTCATCGCACGCAGACTGTGCAGCTGGCGTCCGACGCCTTGCAGCGGGATCCCCAGCCCGCGCAACGCGGCGGTTCCGTTGCTCCACACCGTGACCCCGGCACCGCCGTCCCGAAGTCGCTCGGCGTGCTCGTAGATCCTTACCCGGTGACCGTTGTCGAGCAGGCCCTTGGCCACGGCGAGTCCTCCCAAGCCTCCCCCGATGACCAGAACCCGCATGTCTCCGTCCGTTTCGTCACCGGCGCCCCACGTGCGGGAGCGCGACCAGCAGAACCGTCCTCGCTACGACGCTGCACCTCGGGTGCATTTTATCCGGAACTCAACCGGAACGGGACTTACGATTACTCACATCGGGATCATCCGTTGACCAGCACGATCATCGACCGAAAGCCCCGGCACGCACGGGCCGACCATTACCCCGGTCAGGCCGCGCGTTCGAGGAAGCGGCCCGCGACCAGGCCGGGCTCCTCGTCTCCGTCGAAACGGACCCACAGCACGGGACCGTCGAAGACGTCCGGCAGACCGGTCGCGGCCTCGACCACGGTTCCCGTCTGATCCTGAAAACGGCCGAAGGAAGCGCGCACCCTCGTGCCTGGTTCCAACGGACTCGATGACTGCTCCATGAGAGTGGACGGTACGTGCCCGGCTGGCGGCACGAAAAATCACTCCCACCGGTATCCACCCACGAAAGCGTGTGCAGGTGCTATCAACGCCGGTTACCGGGCGTGCCCGAGATCACACCGGTTTTCGGGTGAGCGTTGTCACCACTGCCGTCGGAACCGGAGCCACCGTGCGGAGTCGGTTCGCCACTGCTGGGGCTCACGGTGACGGCCCGCACGGCGCTTCGGGCGCGGGAGGGCCGCACCGCCCCTTCTCCGGTAGGAAGGAGGGCATGCGCACGATCCGACAGGCGGGTTCGGCAGAGCTCGTGGCGAAGAAATCCCGCTTTCTGTGTGTGCTGCGACGCGTCGATTCCGAGTCGCGGGCACGGGAGTTCGTGGCGCGATGCCGCAAGGAGCACCCGAACGCCAGGCACCACTGCTACGCCTACGTGGTGGGCGACGACGCCGAGGTGCAGAAGTCCAACGACGACGGGGAACCGTCCGGAACCGCCGGGATGCCGATCCTGCGGGCGCTGCACCACAACGAGCTGACCAACACCGCGGCCGTGGTGGTGCGCTATTTCGGCGGCGTACTGCTGGGGTCGGGTGGCCTGATCCGCGCGTACGGCACGGCCACCGGCCGAGCACTGGAAGAGGTCGGGCTGGTCCGGCGGGAGCCCGCCCGGATGGTTTCGATCGCCGTGGATCACTCCACCGCTGGAAGGCTGGACAACGAGCTGCGCGCTGCCGGGTACGAACCCGCGGACACGCGTTACGGGGCTCTCGTGGAGTTCGACGTGGCGGTGCCGGAACCGGACACCGCCGCCTTCGAGCGCTGGATCGGCGAAGCGGCTGGCGGCGACGCCCGCGTCAGCCCTGGGGAACGAACCTTCCTTGAAGTGGCGGAGTGACGGTCCCCCCGACTTCCGGGAGAGCATAGCGAAAACCCCATATCGGGCGAAAGCGTCAGTGAGAAGATCAACATTGCCGTGTTCACCCGGATCCGCTGCGTGATAAGCACACCCACGAGGGGAGTTGGCACACGCAACACGACGCGCCGAAAGGAACCGGATGACCGACATCGAAGACAAGCTCGTCAAGGCTTACGAGGGCAAGCCGCTCAGCGAGCTTCCCGATGCTCCCGTGGCGGCACTGCAGGGAGTCAGCGAAAGCGACGCCGAACAGCTGGAGCAGGCCTTCGGCATCCGCACGATCAGGGACCTGGGCAACAACAAGTACTTCCGCTGGGCGCAGGCGATCAACCAGCTCGCCGAGTGATTCGGAGTTCACCGGACTCCACTGTCGCGAACACTGTGAACGGTGTCGCGGCGACACGGGGCTCCCGGCGCGTTCCGGGAGCCCCGCTCGGAGGCTCAGTTGTCCCCCCGCCATGCCCACCGGGAGCCGGCTCGGCGCGGAGTCTTCGAAGCGCGTTCGCACTCAACCCCGCGCGGCGATTTCGCGAGAAATCGACAGTCGGCCCGCCGTCGGCGACTCCGGACTTACGGGACTTTCCAGTCAAGATGCGGTAACGATCGAACCGGACAACGCCAACACGGAAACCACATCGGCGGCAGCATCGTCGCACGGGCGAGAGCACGTGGCACCCCCCGAACCGGCGGGAGTCGCGGAAACGGTCGGCGATGAAGGGATCGCGCGGTGTTCAAACGCATGTTGCAGGCAGTGGGAATCGGTGGCCCCTCGGTGGACACAGTGCTGCAGGGGGAGGCTTGCCAACCGGGCGGTCAGGTCGCGGGGGAGGTCCGCATCGGAGGAGCGAGCGGGACCGCCGAGATCCAGCGGATCGACCTGATCCTGGTGGCCGAGGTGGAAACCTCCGACGACCGCAAAGGGGCGATGGAGTTCCAGCGTCACACGGTGAGCGGGGAGTTCACGCTGGAGGCCGAGCAGTACTCCACGATTCCGTTCGAACTGCCGCTGCCGTGGGAACTACCGATCACGGCACTGCGCGGCCAGCCACTGCACGGCATGCGGCTCGGCGTCCGCACCGAGGTCGCGGTGGCCAAGGCGGTGGACACCGGCGACATGGACCCGCTGCACGTCGAACCACTGCCGTCACAGCAGCCGGTGATCGAGGCACTGCTGAACATGGGCGCACCGCTGAAAAGCGCCGATGTCGAGCACGGAGCGCTGCACGGCATCGCACAGCAGTACCCCTTCTACCAGGAGATCGAGTTCTTCGCGCCGCCGCAGTTCGCGGGCGGTATCAACGAGATCGAGCTGACCTTCGTGGCGCGTCCCGACAGCTTGGACGTGGTGCTGGAGGCGGACAAGCGGGGTGGCCTGTTCACGTCCGGTGGCGACGTGCTGGGGCGCATCCACCGTAGCCATGAGGAAGCGCTGCACACCGACTGGACCTCCGAGATCCAGAACTGGTTGCAGGCGGTGTCGCGGTCCTCGGGCGGCTTCTTCGGCGGTGGGCACGGTCACCACGGTCACGGTTCGAAGCACTCCGGTTCCGGCCTGGGCGGTGCGGTCGCCGGTGGAGTGGCGGGCGCCGCGGCAGGCGTTCTCGGCGGCATGATGCTCGGCGAGATGCTGGAGGGCGAAGACGAGGAGGGGGAAGACGAGGAAGGCTGATCTCTCCAGCTCCGTGTTCGGTGCTTCCGGGCCGGTTCCGAAGAACTACCGTGGCGCGGGGACGGGGTTCGTGGACAGCCACCCAGCGCTGACCGGTCGGACGCCACCCGAACCGGTTCGGGTCGTTGCCGTGGGGCGGTCGGAGGGATGCATTCGGCCGCCCCGCTCGTACATTTCGCGAGAAATCGACGCTCGGGGAAGAGAGCTCAGACGTCGTAGTCCACCGCGACCTCCTCGGTGACCGGGATCGACTGGCAGGTGAGCACGAACCCGGACTCCACCTCGGAGTCCTCCAGCGCGAAATTGCGGCGCATCCGCACCTGTCCCTCGGTGATCCTGGCACGGCAGGTGCCGCAGACCCCGCCCTTGCAGGCGAACGGCAGATCCGAACGAACCCGCTGGGCCGCGTCGAGCACCGGGGTGTCGGTGGGCAGCGCGACCTCGGTGGTGCGACCGTCCAGCGTCACCCGTCCCCGGCTCACCTCGCCCTCGTAGTCGCCCTCCTCGTGCCGCACCGGCTCGGGAGGAACGTCGTCGACGTAGAACAGCTCGCGGTGCACCCGCTCACCCGGCACACCGAGTTCGGCCAGCACCGCCCCGGCGTCCTCGACCATGCCGTACGGGCCGCACAACCACCACTGTTCCGAACCGTCGAGCGGCACCAGCGTACCCAGCAGGCCGCGCAGCCGCTCGGCGTCCAACCGCCCGCTGACGAGTTCGGACTCGCGGGGTTCCCTGGAGAGCACGTGCACCAGTTCGAAGCGGCTCGGATGACGATCCTTGAGGTCGGCGAGCTCGTCGGCGAACATCACGGTGTCGCTGCGCCGGTTGCCGTAGATCACCGTGACCGCCGAATCCGTCTCGGCCAGCAGCGTGGCCGCGATGGACAGCACCGGGGTGATCCCCGACCCAGCCGCGATCAGCACGTGCCTGCCCCCGACCGTCAGATCCGGGGTGAACCGTCCGGTGGGCGGCATCACCTCGATCTCGTCACCGACCTCGAGCCCCCCGGTCAACCACCCGGAGAACAACCCCTCCGGCACCAGCCGCACTCCGATGCGGGGCGGGGTTCCCCGCGCGGAACAGATCGAGTAGGAACGCCGGTGCTCACCGTCGTCCTCGCACCGCCGCAGGGTCAGCGACTGGCCGGGCAGGAAGTCGAACTCGGCGGCCAGCTCCGAGGGGACGTCGAGAGTCACCGCGACCGCGTCGTCGCACAGCCGCTCGACCTCGGCCACCCGGAGGGTGTGGAAGGAGTTGTCCGCGCGGCGCCTCGGCGCGGTAGCCGTCGGGGTGGACACGTCAGATCTCCTTGAAGTACTCGAAGGGCTCCCGGCAGTCCAGGCAGCGATACAACGCCTTGCACGCGGTGGCGCTGAACTCGGAGGTCCGTTCGGTGGCGGTGGAATCGCACCGCGGGCAGCGGATCTCCCGGCGCGGCGGTTCCAGGGTCAGCGGGACCGGGCCGTCACCACCGTTTCCGGGGGCCCACTCACCGGCCCGCTCGTCAGGTGGGTGTATGCCGTGTTCGGCGAGTCTGCGCCTGCCGCGCTCGGTGATCCACGAACTGCTCCACGGCGGGGAGAGCTCGGTGCGGATCCGCACGTCGGTGTAGCCCGCCTCGGTCAGCCCGCGGTGCAGATCGGTACGCATCTCGGTCAGCGCCGGGCAGCCGGAGTAGGTGGGCGTGATCGTGACGACCACGCCGCCGGTACCGGTGACGGTCACCTCGCGCAGCACCCCGAGGTCGGCGAGGGTGAGCATGGGGAGTTCCGGATCGGTCACCGACTCCGCGACCTCGGCGGCCACGGTCCGATCGCGTTCGGTACGGGTCACCATGTCGCCTCCGGATCAGCGCGCGCCAGGCTCTGCATCTCCGCGAGCAGGTAGCCGAAGTGTTCGGTGTGGACGCCGTCGCGGCCCGCGAGGCCACCGACCGAGCCCACCCGGTTCACCTCGGGCAGCCGCAGCAGCGCCTGCTCGACGACCTGGGCCAACACGCCGTCGAACTCCTCCCGCAGCTCGGTGCTGTCCACGGCCACTCCCGCCGCGGCCAGTCGCCGCTCCACGGCGTGCCCGGTGAACAGTTCGTCGACCAGTGGCAGCACGTCGGCGAACCCGTTCCGCAGCCGCTCGGCGGAGTAGTCGGTGCCGTCACCGAGCCGGACGGCCCAGCGTGCGGCGTACTCGCGGTGGTAGGTGACCTCCTTGACCGCTTTCGCGGCGATCGCGGAGAGCACCGGATCCGCCGAGGCGACCAGCCGGTTGAGCAGCGCCAACCGCCAGGTGGACAACACCAGCAGCGCGGCGATGGTCCTGCCGAAGTCACCGCCGGGCAGCTCGACCAGCCGCACGTTGCGGAACTCCGGTTCGGACCGGAAGTAGGCCAGCGTGTCCTCGTCACGGCCGAGGCCCTCGACCGAACCCGCGCGGGAGAGCAGCATCCTCGCCTGCCCGAGCAGGTCCAGGGCGATGTTGGCCAGCGCCACCTCGTCCTCCAGCTCGTGAGCGCACGTCACCCACTCGGTGAGCCGTTGCGAGAGGATCAGCGCGTCGTCGCCGAGCATCAGGCAGTAGGCCGCGAGGTCGGCGGTGTCGACACCGGCGGGCACCGTTGTGTCCACTCCGGACAGCGGATCGTCGAATCCGGTGCCGAACGCCCAGCGCGCGTCCCCCTCGGGATGTGTCTCGGCGATTGCCTCGTAGGCGTTGTCGAACGACATGGGAATTACCTCACCGGTTGCGAATGTGGCCGCCGAACCGCCGCGGCACGACTTGTCGAGTGCGGGGACTCCACGACAGGTTCCGCCACCGGACCACCCCGGTAGCTCGACGGTTCGGGCGTCCCCGCAGTCCCGTTGTTGACCCGGGTGCTCAGCCCTGCCAAGCCGGGCAACCGTGCTGCGCGGAACTCCCACCACGCCCGCGGTCGGCACCGCCGCGGGTTCTCTGGTGCGGCTCTCGTGAGGAAGGCCCGACGTTGTGTAGTACCTACCCGATGTCGGGCCTCCCGGAGCGGGAGCCGTGCCAGAGGTTCCGCCAAGCAACCACCCAGGCAAGCCGTGCTGTGCGGAATTCTAAATATGTGGGACATCGTCGGGGATCTCGTAGAACGTGGGGTGCCGATAGACCTTGTCCCCGTTCGGTGCGAAGAACGGGTCCTTCTCGTCCGGGCTGGAGGCGGTGATGTCGGCCGCACGCACCACCCAGATGCTCACGCCCTCGTTGCGCCGGGTGTAGAGGTTGCGCGCGTTGTGCAGCGCCATCTCCTCGTCGGCGGCGTGCAGCGAGCCCACGTGCACGTGGTTGAGCCCCCGCTTTCCCCTGACGAAGACCTCGAACAACGGCCATGCCGTGCTGGGCCGTTCCACCTCGCCCGTCGCGTCCCGGCCGTTCTCGCCGGTTCCGGATGGTGTGCTCATACCGCGGCCCTCCCGCGTTCCGCCTGCTTCGCCGCGTGCGCCGCCGCTGCCTCGCGTACCCAGGAGCCGCCCTCGTGCGCGGCGCGCCGCCGTTCGACGCGCTGCGTGTTGCACGGCCCCTCGCCCGCCAACACCCGGTGGAACTCCTCCCAGTCCGGTTCGGAGAAGTCGTAGTGCTCGCGCTCGGCGTTGTAGCTCAGCCCGGCGTCGGGCAGAGTTACTCCCAGCGCATCCGCCTGCGGCACGGTCATGTCCACGAACTTCTGCCGCAGCTGGTCGTTGGTGTGCCGCTTGATTCCCCAGGCCATCGACTGCTGGGTGTTGGGCGAGTCCCCGTCCGGCGGCCCGAACATCATCAGCGAGGGCCACCACCAGCGGTCGACGGCGTCCCGCACGTCCCGCCGCTGCCGCTCGGAACCGTTCATCATGGTCAGCAGCAGTTCGTAGCCCTGCCGCTGGTGGAAGGACTCCTCCTTGCAGATGCGGATCATCGCCCGGGCGTAGGGCCCGTAGGAGCACCGGCACAGCGGCACCTGGTTCACGATCGCGGCTCCGTCCACCAGCCAACCGATCACCCCGATGTCGGCGAAGGTCAGCGCCGGGTAGTTGAAGATGGAGGAGTACTTCTGGCGTCGTGCGACGAGTTTCTCGGTCAGGTCGGAGCGCTCGACGCCGAGCGTCTCGGCCGCCGAGTACAGGTAGAGCCCGTGCCCGGCTTCGTCCTGCACCTTGGCGAGCAGGATCGCCTTGCGGCGCAGGCTCGGAGCGCGGGTCAGCCAGTTGCCCTCCGGCTGCATTCCGATGATCTCGGAGTGCGCGTGCTGGGCGATCTGGCGCACCAAAGTCTTGCGGTAGCCCTCGGGCATCCAGTCCCTCGGCTCGACGCGCTGGTCGTGCTCGACGGTCGCCTCGAACCGCTCGTATAACCGCTCCTCGTCGGTGATCGTGGCTTCATCGGTGCTCACGCCACTCACCTCCTCCCCGAATTCTTCCGTTTCGCGCTGCCGGGACGCTCGCTCGGCGGAACCTCCCGGGGGCTCTCACCCCGGCGGGCCCCGCTTCCGTTGGATGACGCCTCATTCCGGTGGGTTCTCCTTCGCCACGAGCGTGAGGACGTCGTACTTGGCGACGGACTCACCGTCCTGGTTGGTCACGTCCGCGTCCCAGCGCACCTCGCCGTAGTCGGCGTTGTGCCGGGGTGTGATGCGCTTGGCGGTCAGCGTGACCGTGATCTCGTCGCCCGGATAGGTGGGAGTCAGGAAGCGCAGGTTCTCCAGGCCGTAGTTGGCCAGCACCGGCCCGGACTCGGGAGCGACGAACAACCCCGCGGCGAACGAGACGACGAGGTAACCGTGCGCCACCAGCCCTCCGAAGAACGGGTTGGCGGCGGCCGCCTCCTCGTCGGTGTGCGCGTAGAACTCGTCCCCGGTGAACTCGGCGAAGCGCCGCACGTCCTCCCGGGTGACGGTGCGGGGGCCGCCGACCACGCTGTCCCCGACGCGCAACCGCTCCAGGTGCTTGCGGAACGGGTGAACCGCCGTGGTCTCGCGGGCGCTGCCCGGCATCCACTGCCGGGTCAGCGAGGTGAGGGTGTCCGGGTCCGCCTGCACGGCGGTGCGCTGCATGTGGTGCAGCACGCCGCGCAACCCGGCCATCTCCTCGCCACCACCGGCCCGGCCGGGACCGCCGTGCGCCAGCTGCGGCAGCGGTGAACCGTGACCGGTGGACTCCGCGGAATCGTGGCGGTTGAGCACGAGCATGCGACCGTGCTGGGAGGCGGCACCGGTCACGACGGTGCGGACGAAGTCGGGGTCTGCGGAGACGACCGAACCGACCAGGCTGCCGTGGCCACGACGTGCCAGCTCCACGGCGTGCTCGGCGTCGCGGTAGGGCATGATCGTGCTCACCGGGCCGAACGCCTCCACCTCGTGCGGCTGCGGCAGCTCCGGATCGTCGCAGCGCAGCAGCATGGGCGGCACGAAGGCGCCCTGCTCGTAGTCGGCGTCGACGAGTTCGAACGGCGTGTTCGGGTCCCCGTGCACCAGTCGGCACGACTCCAACAACGCCTTCAGCGAGCGGCGGACCTCCTCGCGCTGTTCCGGATCCGCCAGCGCCCCCATGTCGACCTCGCCGGAGGAGGGGTCGCCGACCCTGATGTCGGCGAGTCGCCGCCGGACGGCCTCGGTCACCTCGTCGGCGAGCTCCGCCGGGACGAACGCCCTGCGAACGGCGGTGCACTTCTGGCCCGCCTTGACGGTCATCTCGGTGACCAGCTCGCGCACGAACAGCTGGAACTCCGGGCTCTCCGGGGTGGCGTCCGGCCCGAGGATCGAGCAGTTCAGCGAGTCGGCCTCGGCGTTGAACCGCACGCCGCACCGAACCACGTTCTCGTGCGCGCGGAGGCGCCGTGCCGTGGCGGCCGAGCCGGTGAACGAGAGCGTGTCCTGCTCCGTCAGGTGGTCGAGCAGATCGCCGGGATCGCCGCACAACAGCTGGACCGATCCCTCCGGCAGGATGCCGGACTCGACGATCAGCTCCACCAGGCGGTGTGTCAGGTAGGCGGTCTGCGGAGCTGGTTTGATCAGGGTCGGCATCCCGGCGACGAACGCGGGGGCGAGCTTCTCCAGCGGTCCCCAGACCGGGAAGTTGAACGCGTTGATCTGCACCGCCACCCCTCGCAGCGGGGTGGCGATGTGCTGACCGAGGAAGGTCCCCTGCTTGCTCAGCGGTTCCGTGGCACCTTCCACGTAGACGGTGTCGTCGGGCATCTCGCGCCTGCCCTTGCTGGAGTAGCTGAACAGCACGCCGATGCCGCCGTCGATGTCGAACTTGGAGTCGCCCTTGGTGGCGCCGGTCCGGGCCGAGAGCGAGTAGAGCTCGTGGCGGTGTTCGCGCAGGTGCGAGGCCAGAGTTTTGAGCAGCGCGGCCCGCTGGTGGAAGGTGAGCTCGCGCAACGCGGGACCGACGCTCTCCCTGCCGTAGGCGAGCGCGGCGGCGGGGTCCAGCCCGGAGGTGGAGATCCGCGTGACCTCCTGCCCGGTCGCGGCGTCGTGCAACGGCGTTCCGGCCGCGTCGGGTCGCTGCCACCGTCCCGCGAGGTAGCTGCGCAATGGCTCCATCGTCGCGATCTCCCTGGGTTAGTCCGCCTGCTGTCCGAGTGCCCGTACCGCCCGCCGTGGCGCGCTCGGGCAACCGAGTTCGCTTATTACTGACCAATCGGTCGGTAAAGCATTGTGACGCAGAACAAGCTCGTGCACAATCACCTGACCGACAGTTGCCCACGAAAAACCATCGAAGACCGGCAGCGCGGCGCGCGAGGTAACCACGGCGACCCCGGGTAGGAAACCGACTGTTCGGTCAGTATTCCGAGGTGGTGAAACCGATTTGGACGCCGAGCACCCGCCGATAGCCGCTCCCACAGCGGCCATGTTCGACGAGGACCACGCCTCGAAAGCGCTCGGCATAGAGCTGCTCGAAGCCTCGGAGGGGCACGCGCACGTGCGGATGCGCGTGACCCCGGAAATGGTCAACGGGCACGCCATCGCCCACGGCGGTTACGTGTTCCTGCTGGCGGACACGGCCTTCGCCTGTGCCTGCAACAGCCACGGGCCGGTCACCGTCGCCGCTGGCGCGCAGATCACGTTCCTGGCTCCCGCGCACGAGGGGGAGCTGCTGCACGCCAGGGCGGTCGAACGCCACACCAGAGGACGCAGCGGCATCTACGACACCACGGTGTTCCGCGACGACGCCGACGGGGAAACCATCGCCGAGTTCCGCGGGCACAGCCGCAGCATCAAGAGTTGAAGGGATCCACGACCATGACCGAACTCGCCGCGCACACCGAACCGGCACCCTCCGGCACCCCACCGCACGGCACCTCGGCGGCCGAACCGGACGCCGCGGAACACGCGAGCCGCGCCGAGCTGGCCGAACTGCAACTGCGACGGCTCCGCGAAACCCTGCGGCACGCCTACGAGAACGTGCCCTGCTACCGGAGGAAGTTCGACGAGGCCGGGGTGCGGCCCGAGGACTGCGAGACCCTCGCCGACCTGGCGAAGTTCCCCACCACCACCAAGAACGACCTGCGGGAGAACTACCCGTTCGGCATGTTCGCGGTCAGGCAGGACCAGCTGCGGCGGGTGCACGCCTCCAGCGGCACCACCGGTACCCCCACCGTGGTCGGCTACACCCAGCGGGACCTGGACACCTGGGCCGAGGTGGTCGCGCGATCCATCCGGGCGGCGGGCGGACGCCCCGGCCAGAAGGTGCACGTGGCCTACGGCTACGGGCTGTTCACCGGCGGACTCGGCGCGCACTACGGCGCCGAACGGCTCGGCTGCACCGTGATCCCCGCTTCCGGGGGGATGACCGAGCGACAGGTGAAGCTCATCCACGACCTCGAACCCGAGATCATCATGATCACGCCCTCCTACATGCTCACGCTGCTCGACGAGTTCCGCAGGCAGGGCCTCGACCCCAGGAGGAGCTCACTGCGGATCGGCATCTTCGGCGCCGAACCCTGGACGGCCGAGATGCGCCGCGAGATCGAGGAAGCTGCCGGGATCGACGCGGTGGACATCTACGGACTCTCCGAGGTGATGGGCCCCGGCGTGGCGAACGAGTGCGTGACCACCAAGGACGGCCCGCACATCTGGGAGGACCACTTCTACCCGGAGATCATCGACCCGGTCACCGAGGAGCCGCTGCCCGACGGCGAGCACGGCGAACTGGCGTTCACCTCGCTGACCAAGGAGGCCATGCCGGTGATCCGGTACCGCACCCGGGACCTGACCAGGCTGCTGCCCGGCACCGCACGACCGGGGATGCGCAGGATGGAGAAGATCACCGGACGCAGCGACGACATGATCATCCTGCGCGGCGTGAACGTCTTCCCCAGCCAGATCGAGGAACTCGTGCTGCGGCAGGACGGCCTCTCGCCGCACTTCCAGCTCGAACTCACCCGACAGGGACGACTCGACGAGCTGCGCGTCCGCATCGAGGCGGACGAGACCACCACCGACGCACAGCGTTCGGAGGCGCCGGGCGCGCTGACCGCGGCGATCAAGGACGCGATAGGGGTGAGCGCTGGCGTGGAGATCGTCGAGCCCGACACGCTGCCGCGTTCGGTCGGCAAACTGCGCCGGATCGTCGATCTGCGCGAGAGCTGATCGAACCGTCCCGACCGGATCGCCGGTGGAAATCCTCGCCGGAGGCGGCGATACCCGGTGGAGACCATCGCCGGGGCCGCGCGGGCCGGTGACCGCGCTCCCCGGCTGATACTGCGAGACTGAAGACCATGGCGGGTGCGGCTACGAACAACGGTGCGGGGCGGGGCAGACCGGGCTACGACCTCGATTCGCTGCTGCGCACCGCCGTCAAGGTCTTCCACGAGCGCGGCTACGACGGCACGAGCATGGAGGACCTGGCCAAACGGCTCGGCATCACCAAATCGGCCATCTACTACCACGTCTCCAGCAAGCAGGAACTGCTGCGGATGAGCGTGGACCGGGCGCTGGACGCGCTGTTCGCGGTGCTGGACGAGCCCGAGTCGCTGGAAGGGCCCGCCATCGACCGGCTGCACCACGTGGTGCGGCGCAGCGTCGAGGTGCTGGTCGACGAGCTGCCGTTCGTAACCCTGCTGCTGCGGGTGCGCGGCAACAGCAAGGTGGAACGCCAGGCACTCGCCCGACGTCGGGAGTTCGACCACCTGGTGGGCGAGCTCGTCGCCGAGGCGGAACGGGCGGGCAGCCTGCGGCTGGATCTGGACCCGGCACTGACCAGCAGGCTGCTGTTCGGGATGGTGAACTCGGTGATCGAGTGGTACCGCCCCAGGCAGGGGCTTACCAAGGAGGAGATCGCCGAGGCCGTGACCACGATCGCCTTCGAGGGGCTGAAGCGATGACGAGGTTCTCCGTTCGGGTTGCTCTGCGGGTTCCGTGGCGGAACCTCTCGCGGGCTCTCGCTGCGGCGAGGCCCGACATCGAGTAGGTACTACGCCACGTCGGGCCTTCCTCGCGAGAGCACCACGAGAGAACCCGCGGCGGCGCCGGTTACGAGGGTGGTCGGGGTTCGGCTCTGGGCGCGCCGCAGGACCCGCGATTTCGCGAGAAATCGACACCGCCGAGCCCCGCGGCGGACCGGACGACGGGGCTGGATCGGCCCCGCTGCGCCGACCGTGTCAGCGCCGCAGGCGTGTTCGTGTTGCCGAACTCCCGTGTCTGCCTGAGAGTGCTATGGGAACACCGAAGTGATCCCTATCACTCGAATGGGGCCGATTATGGGCACACCGGCTGGTTCACCGACCCGTGCCACAGTGCAGCTCGATCACGGGGTACGCAGGGATGTGAACCGGATCAGCCTGCTGTTCACCGGGGTCGGCGCGATCATCGGTTCCGGGTGGCTGTTCGGCGCCCTCTACGCTTCCCAGATCGCCGGTCCGGCAGCGATCCTGTCTTGGATCATCGGCGCGATCATGGTGCTGTTCATCGGCTTCGTCTACGCCGAGCTGTCGGTGATGTTCCCGGTCGTCGGCGGGATCATCCGCTTCCCGCACTACTCCTTCGGCTCCTTCGCGAGTTACAGCGCGGGCTGGATCAGCTGGCTGGCCGCCGCCGCGGTGACCCCCATCGAGGTGCTGGCCACCATGCAGTACGCCTACCCGTACGCGGGCTGGTTGATGACTCCGGTGGAGGGAGAGTACCTGGTCAGCGGCTACGGCTGGCTGATCGCGATCGCGCTGATGGCGCTGTACAGCACGATCAACGCGTTGGGGGTCGGTGTGTTCGCCCGACTGAACAACATACTGGTGTGGTGGAAGCTCGCGGTGATCGTGCTGGTCATCGTGGTTTTCTTCGCCGTGTCGTTCAATCCCGGCAACCTCACCGAATTCGGCGGGTTCACCCCGGAGGGTGCCGGGACCATCTTCACCGCCATCCCGGCGGCCGGGGTTGCGTTCTCCTACCTGGGGTTCCGCAACGGTGTCGAGTTCGCGGGCGAGACCGACAACCCGCAGCGCAACGTGCCGTTCGCCCTGATCGGCTCGGTGGTGATCACCGCGATCATCTACGTGCTGCTGCAGATCGCCTTCGTCACCGGACTGCCCCAGGGACTTCTCGACGATGGATGGGGCGAGCTGACCTTCGCCGAGAGCGCGGGACCGCTCGCCGGACTGGCGTTGGTGCTCGGCGTGGTCTGGATGGCCTGGCTGCTGCGAGTGGACGCGATCGTCTCCCCGGCCGACACCGGGCTGATCTACGCGGGTGTGACCACCAGGCTCTCCTACGCCAACGCCCGCAACGACAACGCACCACAAGCACTCACCAGGCTGAACCGACGGGGCGTCCCCTGGATCTCGGTGCTGCTGATGTTCGTGGTCGGGTGCTTCTTCTTCCTGCCCTTCCCCGCGTGGTCGAAGTTCATCGGCTTCATCACCTCGGCCTTCGCCGTCTCCTTCGCGCCGGGTTGCCTGGTGGTCGGCGCCATGCGCCGCCAGCTGCCCGACCAGGACCGCCCCTTCCGGCTCCCCGGCGGGGACACGATTCCGCTGCTGGCGTTCTTCTCGTCCAATCTGCTGGTGTTCTGGTCCACCTGGTCGATCAACGAGAAGATGCTCATCGGGTTGCTGGTCGGCTATGTGGTGTTCGTGATCTACCACGTCACCACCAAGCACGACACGCCGCCGATCGACTTCAAGGCCGGCTCCTGGTTCCCCGTATGGCTGGCCGGCATGCTGGCACTGAGCTACTTCGGGGAGGTGACCCCGAACCAGCCCGCCGATGCGGGGCTGGTGTTGCAGGGCGGTGACGGCCCGATAGGGGTGGGGCTCGGTGCGTTGATCATCGTGGTGTGGAGCGTGCTGATCTACTACTACGCCATGGCGGTGCGCCTGCCCTCCCGGCGGGTGGCTTCCTACGTCGAGAAAACTCCCACCGACGCCCCCAACACGGCGGGCTGACCGGAGCTCACTTCCCGCCTGGGGTCGAGTCACTGCCGCGTTCCACCCCCGCCACGGCTGCCACACGGCCGCTTCGAGGAGACCTACCGCCGGTTACCACCGCTCCCATACCGCGGGAACCGCGATCGTGCGGAGCACGTACACAGGCACACGAGATCTTCCCATATAGTGGGAGCTTGCCGGTCAGCGCGCTCCTGATCTTCGCGCGATTCTGATCACACGAAAAGCCACGAATCGCCCGAGATGCGACACGATCGCACGGTCTGCGCACTGTTTCGTACACAAAATGTTACTTATTTGCGCGACAGGTTAACCGTTTCGTGTTGACGAGACCGCCCGAATCCTAGAGAGTCCACGCTCAAAGTAGTTATCGACCTCACAAAGGTACGGAAAGGGCGAATAGATGGCGACACCAACTGCGCCACCGACGCAGGCCAAGGTGCAGCTCGATCACGGGGTACGCAGGGATGTGAACCGGATCAGCCTGCTGTTCACCGGGGTCGGCGCGATCATCGGTTCCGGGTGGCTGTTCGGCGCCCTCTACGCTTCACAGATCGCCGGTCCGGCAGCGATCCTGTCCTGGATCATCGGCGCGATCATGATCATGCTGATCGGGTTCGTCTACGCCGAGCTGTCGGTGATGTTCCCGGTCGTCGGCGGGATCATCCGCTTCCCGCACTACTCCTTCGGCTCCTTCGCCAGCTTCAGTTCCGGTTGGATCAGCTGGCTGGCCGCCGCCGCGGTCACCCCCATCGAGGTGCTGGCCACCATGCAGTACGCGTATCCCTACGCGAGCTGGCTCATGGTCGAGTCCGACGGCGAGTACCTGGTCAACGGAGCGGGATGGTTCGTGGCCATCGGGCTCATGGCGCTGTACAGCGCCATCAACGTGCTCGGTGTCCGGCTGTTCGCCTACCTGAACAACATACTGGTGTGGTGGAAACTCGCGGTGATCGTGCTGGTCATCGTCGTGCTGTTCGCCGCCGAGTTCAACCCGGGCAACCTCACCAACTTCGGCGGCTTCATGCCCAGCGGGGCGGGGGCCATCTTCACCGCCATCCCGGCGGCGGGTATCGCCTTCTCCTACCTGGGCTTCCGCAACGGTGTCGAGTTCGCGGGCGAGACCGACAACCCGCAGCGCAACGTGCCGTTCGCCCTGATCGGCTCGGTAGTGATCACCGCGATCATCTACGTGCTGCTGCAGATCTCCTTCATCACGGGGCTGCCGGAACGACTGTTGGGCAGCGGCTGGGAGAACCTCGAGTTCGCCGAGAACGCCGGTCCGCTGGCCGGGCTGGCGCTGACGCTGGGCGTGGCGTGGATGGCGTTCCTGCTGCGCGTCGACGCCGTGATCTCCCCGGCCGACACCGGGCTGATCTACGCGGGTGTGACCACCAGGCTCTCCTACGCCAACGCCCGCAACGACAACGCACCGCAGGTGCTGACCAAGCTCAACCGGCAGGGCGTGCCGTGGGTGTCCATCCTGCTGATGTTCGTGGTCGGGTGCTTCTTCTTCCTGCCCTTCCCCGCGTGGTCGAAGTTCATCGGCTTCATCAGCTCCGCCTTCGCCGTCTCCTTCGCGCCGGGTTGCCTGGTGGTGGGTGCGCTGCGCAGGCAGCTGCCCGACCAGGACCGCCCCTTCCGGCTCCCCGGCGGAGACCTGATCCCGGTGCTGGCGTTCATCGCCTCCGGCCTGCTGGTGTTCTGGTCGGGTTGGTCGATCAACGAGAAGATGCTCATCGGCCTGCTGGTCGGCTATGTGGTGTTCGTGATCTACCACGTCACCACCAAGCACGACACGCCGCCGGTCGACTTCAAGGCCGGCTCCTGGTTCCCGATCTGGCTCGCCGGACTGATGGTCTTCAGCTACTTCGGTGAGATGGACGCCAACGCCGAGGCGGCAGCCAGTCTGCTCAACGGTGGCGACGGGTTCCTCGGCATCGGCACGGGCTCGCTCGTGGTCGCAGTGTGGAGCGTGGCGATGTACTTCTACGCGATAGCGGTACGACTGCCCGCGCGGCGCGCCGCAGCCTACATCGAGAAGACGCCGACCGACGCGCCCACGACAGCGGGCTGAGGCGTCGCCGACCGAGTTCGGACCGCGAGGTCCGGAAACGGCGAGATCACAACCGGGGCGGGACCGCGTGGTCCCGCCCCGTTCTCGTTCCGGTGAGTTCCCGCGTACGTGCCTCCGGTCACCGCACGCGTGCCTCCGCTCGTGGGCGACACGGGATCCGCCGGTGGAGTAGCACACACCACACACCGACGAAGCATCACGACACCCCGCATACACTTCGGTTGTAGGCCCTTCGGGGTGTAGGCCCTTCGGGGTGTAGGCGCAGCAGGCAGACGGGAGCAGTGGTGTCCACCAGCGGCGGATTGAACCGGGTTGCGGTCGTGGTCAACACGCTGTCCCGGACCGGAAGCATCGCTTACACGCAGGCCGTGCGGAGCCTGACGGAACTGGGAGTCCCGTTGGGTATCACCTATCCGCTCCGGGACCCGGCGCGGCTGGTGGAGACGGTACGGGCCGCCATCGACGACGAGCACGACTTCGTGATCATCGGTGGTGGTGACGGCACGATCAGCTCGGTGGTCGACGTGCTCGCCCACACAGGTGTTCCGATGGGACTGCTACCGCTGGGCACGGCGAACGATTTCGCCCGCACCCTGGAGATCCCGACCGAGATCGAGAAGGCGTGCGAGACCATCGCACGAGGCAAGATCGTCGACATCGACCTCGGACTGTGCGGCAACAACTACTACGCGAACCGGGCCTCGGTCGGCATCGGCTCGAACGTCGCCACCACCATGTCCCCCAAGCTGAAGAAGCTCGTGGGTTCACTGGCCTATCCGGTGGCATCGGCTCGGGGTTTCATGCGACACCGGCCGTTCCCCGCACGGCTCACCTTTCCGGACGGGGATCACCCGACGAAGGAGTTCAACAGCCTGCTGCAGGTCTCCGTGGCCAACGGTCGCTACTTCGGCGGGGGCCAGCTCGCCGTGTTCGACTCCGGCATCGATGACAGTACGCTGGACGTGACGGTGATCAAACACGGCAACATCCGCGAGCTGGCCACTGTGGCACGGAACTTCAAGAGCACGAAGCTGCTGGAAACCGATCAGGCGGAGCACATCCGCACCAGGCGAATGCGGCTGGAGACGACTCCGAACATGCCGATCAACATCGACGGTGAACTCGTCGCGGGAACGCCGAGGGACTTCTCGGTGGCTCGGAACGCACTGCACGTGGTCGTGCCGCAGGACTGGGTGGACGGTGGGTGAGGACGGGCGAGTCGCACGGTCCCGAAAGCAGCGGTTTCGACGTTCCGGAACCGCGTTCGGTCCGCACGACCACACGCCGTACTCCCGCCCCACGACATACCGGTGAGGAACAACCGCCGTTGACGATGTGGAACTACAGCAACGCCCCGCGATGCACGGTGTGCGCACACCGCGCGATCATCACCAAACAGCAGGCACAGACCCTGGTCAACTCCACCGGGGGCAGGTTGGTCGCCTACCAGTGCCCGATCGAGTTGTCGAGCTGGCACGTCTGGGCACCGGAGTTCGAACGGGCCGACCAAGGTGAGTCCGAATAGGACGCTCCGGTGTTGAGACCTAGCAGCGTCGATTTCCCACGAAATCGCCGCGCCGCCGGTGCCGACGAGCAACCAAACTCCGACCACCCCCACAGGCCGGACTCCGACCACCCTCGCAACGGGACCGACCGCGGGTTCTCCCGTGCGGCTCTCGCGAGGAAGGCCCGACGTTGTGTAGGTCGCTACCCGATGTCGGGCCTCCCGCAGCGAGAGCCGTGCGAGAGGTTCCGCCACCCGCACCGCCCCGCGAACCGCGCCAACAACCCTCAACTGACGAGTTCGAAGGCGACGGCGTGTTCGGTGCCGAAAGAGGCGCCCGCCTCGGCGGTGGTGCGGTGCAGGAAGTCGCGGGCCATGTCCTCCGGTGCCTGCTCGGTCAGTGCCGCCAGATAGTTGGCGTGCGCGGCCAGCGACCCCACCGCCCGGTCGAGGGTCGGGCCGACGTCGACAGCGTGCGTGGGGTGCGGTGATCCGGCCACCGCGATCCGACGCACCCCCTTCCAGGGGTGCAGCCCCACCTCGGTGACGAGCTCGGGAAAGATCCAGCGGTTGCCGGCATCGCCGACGGCATCCAGCGCGGCACGCCCCACGGCGCGGTGGTCCGGACTGTTCCAACCACCGAATCCCCAGCGGTCGTAGTGGTTGAACGTGATCACCAGGTCCGGACGCACTTCACGTATCCCGCGCGCCAGGTCTCGCCGCAGCGCGGTACCCGACTCGATGACGCCGTCCCGGTGATCGAGGAAACGCACGTCGTGCACTCCGACCAGGGCGGCGCTCTCGCGCTGTTCCCGTTCGCGCAGCGGCCCGGCCTCTTCGGGAAGAACTCCGTCGATCCCGGCCTCGCCCCGGGAGGCCAGCAGGTAGCTGACCTCGTGCCCCGCATCGGTCCAGCTCGCCACCGCCGCACAGGCGGCGAACTCCACGTCGTCCGGATGCGCCACGATCACTAGCGCACGCTGCCAGTCGGTCGGCATGGGTTGGAGCGACTCGGTCATGAAACCCCCGTCCTCGGCCAAGAGCCGACGAGAAGTTCTCGGATTTTCGGGTGTCGGCCCAGTGGGCGTCGATTTCCCACGAAATTGTCGAGCCGGTACGGCGGTGTGGCCAGGTGGGCGTCAATTTCTCGCGAAATCGCCGGGGCATCTCTCGACTAACCAAGGTCGCGGGCGAGTGCCCGTCCGGCGCTACGGCCCGAGAACACGCAGCCACCGAGGAAGGTCCCCTCCAGCGCGTTGTAACCGTGCACCCCGCCGCCGCCGAATCCCGCGACCTCACCGGCGGCGTAGAGCCCCTCGAACGCGGAGCCGTCGGGTCGCATCACCTGGGAGTCCAAATCGGTCTCCAGCCCGCCCAGCGTCTTGCGGGTGAGCAACCGGAGCCGCACCGCGATCAGCGGCCCGTTGCCGCTGTCCAGCAGCCCGTGCGGTGTGGCAACGCGGATCGCCCTGTCGCTGATGAACCTCCGTGCGGCGCGGATCGCCGAGACCTGCATGTCCTTGCCGTAGGGGCGGCTCATCTCGGCGTCGCGGGCCACCACCCGCTCCCGCACGGCACGGGGATCCAGCAGCGACTCACCGGTGAGCTCGTTCATGCCGTCGACCAGGTCACGCAGGTTGTCCCGCACCACGAAGTCGACGCCGTGGCGCTTGAACGCCTCGACCGGACCGGGAGCTCCCTTGCGTACCCTGGACAGCAGCTTACGCGGGCTCTTGTCCGTCAGGTCGGGGTTCTGCTCCGAACCCGACAGCGCGAACTCCTTCTCCAGGATGCTCTGGTCCAGCAGGAACCAGGTGTAGTCGTGGCCGGTGCCGAGGATGTGGCGCAGCGTCCCCATGTTGTCGAAACCGGGGAAGTAGGGGGCCGGCAGCCGCTCGCCGGTGGCGTCCAGCCACATCGAGGACGGTCCGGGCAGAATCCGGATACCGTGGCCCGGCCAGACCGGGTCCCAGTTGGTGATGCCCTCGGTGTAGTGCCACATCCGGTCGCGGTTGACCACACTCGCCCCGGCCCGCTCACCGATGTCGAGCATCCTGCCGTCCACGTGGGCGGGGACGCCGGTCAGCATGTGCTCCGGTTTCCGTCCCAGCCAGGCGGGCCAGTTCCGCCGCACCAGCTCCTGGTCACCGCCGATCCCGCCGGAGGTGACCACCACGGCCTGCGCGTGGTGCTCGAAATCCCCCACCACCTCGCGCGAGGAGGCCACTCCCCTGCGTTCCGAGCTGGGCCGCAGCACGCTGCCCCGCACGCCGTGCGCGACGCCGTCGGAGGTGAGCAGCTCGTCCACTCGGTGGCGGTACCGGACACGAACCAGACCGGCACGCTCGGCTTCTCGCACCCGGTCGGCGAAGACCCGCACGATCTCGGGGCCGGTTCCCCAACCGAAGTGGAACCGCGGCACCGAGTTGCCGTGGGAGCTCGCGGTGCCGCCGCCGCGCTCGGCCCATCCGACGAAGGGCATGAACCGCATCCCGAGGCCGCGCAGGTAGGAGCGTTTCTCCCCCGCGGCGAACTCGACGTAGGCCTGTGCCCAGCGTCGCGGCCAATGATCCGTTTCCGGGCGGTCGAAGGCCGCGCTGCTGTTCCAGTCCCGCAGCGCCAGCTCGTAGCTGTCCCGCACGCCGAGCCTGCGCTGCTCCGGGCTGTCCACGAGGAACAGTCCGCCGAGGGACCAGTGGGCCTGCCCGCCGAGGTTGTCGGCGTTCTCCTGCTCGACCAGCAGTACGGATCTGCCCGCGCGGGTGAGCTCGTAGGTGGTCACCAGCCCGGCGAGTCCCGCGCCGACCACGATGACGTCCGCGTCCGATGCCATTGCCACGCCTCCCGTCAGTCTCGGGACCGATCACACGCCCTCGCGATCAGTTCTCCGAGCCCTCCCGCGAGCGAGGCGTGAGCCACGAAACATTATCCGATACATGCCGGAACCGGAAACAGCATTCACGGATGCCGCTTCCCGAACCGTGCGTCACCGCGACGCGGTCTCACCGGATGTCTCCGCCTCCGTCGACTCGGTGGCGGCGGAGGGCGCCTCGGTAGCGTGGTAGTCGGCCTCGGCGGTGGCGTCGCTGCCCTCGGCGGCGCCGAACCACCGCAGCAGCGGAGTGAGCACCACCGCGACCAGCAGGTTGAGCAGCAGCGCCACCGCACCCACGTAGATCTGGGTCCGGATGTCCGGCAACGGCTGCCAGCCGAAGAGGCTGAAGTCCGACAACGGCATAGCGGAACCGCCGAAGTGCCCCTCACCGGTGGCCGGGTCCTTCGGGATCAGGTACAGCTGCCAGAGTCCCCAGGCCATACCGACCGTCCAACCCGCCACCAGCGCCCAGCGATGCAGCCACCTGGTGTAGAGGGCGATCGCGACGGCGGGCAGGGTCTGCAGCACGATGACGCCGCCGATCAGCTGCATGTCGATGGAGAACTGCGGGTCGATGAACACGATGCTCAGCACCGCGCCGAACTTGACCACCAGCGAGGCGAGCTTGGCCTGCTTGGCCTCCTGGGCCGGGGTGGCACCGGGGCGCAGGTGCTCCTTGTAGATGTTGCGGGTCCACAGGTTGGCCGCCGCGATGGACATGATCGCGGCGGGGACCAGCGCGCCGATCCCGATGGCGGCGTAGGCCAGCCCCGCGAACCAGTCGGAGAACATCCGGTCGAACAGCACCGGTACGATCGTGTTGGAGTCCGGCTCGCCGGTGGCGCCGTTGACGATGGGCTCGACCCCCGCGGCCAGTGCGGCGTAGCCCAGCAGCGCCAGCATTCCGAGCAAGAACGAGTAGGCGGGCAGCGCGACCATGTTGCGCCGGATGACCTTGCGACCGGAGGAAGCGAGGATACCGGTCAGCGAGTGCGGGTAGAGGAAGAGCGCGAGCGCCGACCCCAGTGCGAGAGTGGCGTACTGCAGCTGGTTGTGCTCCCCGAGCAGGATGGACCCGCCGGAGTCCGAAGCGGACCACGCCGCGGTGGACTGGTCGATGATCGACCCCCAGCCGCCGAGCTGGCTGGGCAGGTAGAACACGGCCACCAGGATGACCACGTAGATCAGCAGGTCCTTGACGAACGCGATCAGCGCGGGCGCGCGGAGTCCGGACTGGTAGGTGTACAGCGCCAGCACCAGGAAGGCGATGAACAGCGGCGCGTGCCCGGCCAGCCCACCCGCGTTGAGCCCCATCGTGCGCAGCACAGCCTCCAACCCGGCCAGCTGCAGCGCGATGTAGGGCATCGTGGCGACGATGCCGGTCACCGCGATCAGCGTGGCCAGCAGCGGCGAGCCGTAACGGCCGCGCACGTAGTCGGCGGGAGTGACGTAACCGTGCACTCTGGACACCGACCACATGCGCAGCAGCGGCAGCAGCACCAGCGGGTAGAGCACGACGGTGTAGGGCAGCGCGAAGAAACCCATCGCACCGGCCCCGAAGACCAGTGCGGGGACCGCGACGAAGGTGTAAGCGGTGTAGAGATCACCGCCGACCAGGAACCAGGTGATCCAGGAGCCGAACTTGCGCCCGCCGAGCCCCCACTCGTCGAGGTGCTGCATGGACTCGGCTCGGCGCCAGTGCGTGGCGAGGAACCCCAGCACCGAGACGAACAGGAAGAGCGCGGTAAAAACGCCGAATTCGATCCACTGCATTCTATTGAGATCTTCCGTTCGAGTTTCCGGGGTGCTCGGGTGGCGGAACCTCTCGCGGGCTCTCGCTCCGGGAGGCCCGACATCGAGTAGTCACTACGCCACGTCGGGCCTTCCTCGCGAGAACACCACGAGAGAACCCGCAGCGGTGCGAGTCGCGTAGGTGGTGATTCGGCGCTCGCGCGCCGAAATCATCGCCGGGGCGGACGACGAATCGGGAAAGCATCGGTCAGTGCTTCCGCTCGTTGCCGTCGGGGGCGGAGCCCGTCGCGGCGCGTTCCCTGCGGTTCGCGGCGCGGACGACCAGTCCCACGCACACCACGCCGAGTGGTACGAACAGGAACTGCGACCAGTAGAACATCGGCAGCCCGAACAGCCTGGGCTCGTCGTGGTTCCACAGTGGAGTTACGAGCATCAGCAGCGGGACGAGCAGCAGCAGGTTCCACGGTGAGCGGTCGGTTCCGAAGCGCGCTCGCGCTCCGGAGCCCTGCTGCTCACTCACGGGCGGCTCACTCATGGGCTGCTCGGTCATGGGCGGCCTCCCCTGTCCGTTGCAGTGCGGATCACCCGTTCGGGCAGCAGCATGCTAGCCGGAGTCGATCTCGCTGGGAAGGGGCGTCCGACGGATTGGGACGCGGCCTCGGCGCGTGACGCGGATTTTCAGCCGGGTGCTCGACTCCCGCGGCGCGTGCTCGGTTTTTCGAGGTACGCGGGCGTCGTTCCGCCGCTCCCGTCGCGCGCACCGGAGGAACGCCCGCAACACGTCGATCAGCTGTCCGGCACACTTCGAGGCCGGAGCGAACTCCGAGCACGGCCTCACCGGTGAAACGTCCCAGCCGGACGTCACCGGGCAGACCCCGGCATCGAGCAACACAACTCGACGAGAAGAAGGCGGACCCCTTGACCGAACCCACCGAGGCCGAGTCGCGGCGGCGTGCCGCGCGGCTACTGCACGAGCACCCCGTCTTCGACGGTCACAACGACCTGCCCTGGGCGCTTCGCGAGGCGGTCGGTTACGACACCGACCGCGCCGACATCGCGACGGACCAGTCGGCGGTGCTGCACACCGACCTGGCCCGGCTGCGTTCCGGCGGTGTGGGCGCGCAGTTCTGGTCGGTCTACGTGCGCACGGACCTCACCGGCGACGCCGCGGTCTCGGCCACCCTGGAGCAGATCGACTGCGTGCGCGGGCTGACCGAGCGGTACTCGGATCGGCTGATCCCCGCCTACTCGGCCGCGGACGTGGAGCGCTGCCGCGAATCGGGCGGACTCGCCTCACTCATGGGTGCCGAGGGCGGTCACTCGATCAACTGCTCAATGGGCACGCTGCGCGCGCTGTACGAGCTGGGCGTGCGCTACATGACCCTCACGCACAACGACAACGTGCCCTGGGCGGACTCGGCGACCGACGAACCCGCCGCCGGGGGTCTCACCCGTTTCGGCGAGGCGGTGGTACGGGAGATGAACCGGCTGGGCATGCTGGTAGACCTCTCGCACACCTCGGCCGGGACCATGCGGGACGCGCTGCGGGTCAGCCGCGCTCCGGTGATCTTCTCGCACTCCAGCGCGCGGGCGGTCTGCGACCATCCGCGCAACGTGCGGGACGACGTGCTGCGTGCGCTGCCCGACAACGGCGGTGTGGCGATGGCGACCTTCGTGCCGAAGTTCGTGCTGCCGGAGGCGGCCGAGTGGGACAGGGCGGTCGACGCGCACCTGACCGGGCTGGGGCTGCACCCGCTGGACGGCACCGAACAGGGCCACCGGGCACGCATCGAGTTCGAGCGGGAGAACCCGCGCCCCGTGGCGACAGTGTCCAATGTGGCCGATCATCTGGACCACATGCGCGAGCTGGCCGGGACAGACCACATCGGACTCGGTGGTGACTTCGACGGCACCCCGTTCACCACCAGGGGGCTCGACGACGTCGCCGGATATCCCAACCTGCTCGCCGAGCTGCTGGACCGGAACTGGTCCGAGGAGGAGCTGGCCAAGCTCACCTGGCACAACCCGCTGCGCGCGCTGCGCGAGGCGGAGAACGTGGCCGAGCGGCTGCGGCGCACCGAGAGCCCGTCGATCGCCACCGTGGAGCAGCTCGACGGAGCTGCCAAGGACTGACGGTGGCACGGCCCGGACTCGCGCGGTTTCCGGAAATCCGGTTGCGCGTACCGGTAGGAAGGTCACGGACAGTCGTTCGAGAGGAGCCGCCGTGTTCGCACATCCGTTGGGTGCCGACGCCGAGTTGCGGCCGTTGGAGCCCTGGCAGGCGGCGGAGTTCGCCGAGTTCACCGATGCCAACCGAAAACACTTGGAGCCCTGGATGCCCTGGGCGGGCATCGTCCTCGACGAGGAATCGGCACGGCGGTTCCTGCGGAACTACGCGGACAAGCAGGCCGACGACTCCGGACGGATCATGGGGATCTGGCGCGGGGAGGAGCTCGTCGGCGGTGCGCTGTTCCGGGTGTTCGACACTCACAGCGGTTGCTGCGAACTGGGGGTCTGGCTCTCCGAGTCCGCGCAGGGCGGCGGATTGATCACTCGGACCTGCGAGCACCTGATCGACTGGGCTGTGCGGGTTCGCGGCATGGCACGGGTGGAGTACCGAGTCTCGGCCGAGAACCACCGCAGCATCGCGGTGGCGAAACGGCTGGGAATGACCCACGAGGGGACGCTGCGCAGTTTGTTTCCCCTCAACGGCAGGCGCCACGACATGCAGATCTGGGCGGTACTCGCCGAGGAGTGGCACGGCCGGGACTCCTGATCGATTTCGATTCGCGAAGCGGCCAAACGCGGAAAGCCGACCGAGCATCCCGGAACCCGTTGCCGTCGATTTCTCGCGAAATCGCCGGGCCGGTGGGGCGACACCGCGGAGCTGGCCGTCGAATTCTCGCGAAATCGCCGGGCGGCGGACGGCGCACGAGGCGGCGACACACGAGGGGCGGTGCACCCGGCATGCACCGCCCCTCCGTGCCGTGAAGCAGCGAGGCTCAGGACTTGGCCGGTTCGGCGCCCTCGACCGGTTCGACCATGTCCCCGGACCAGTCACGCTCGGGACGCTTGCCGAGACTGTTGCACGCCACGATCGCCAGCAGGGCCACGATCCAGCCCGGGATCATCTCGTAGACCCCGGTGCCGCTGAGCGCGTCCACGTTCTTCCAGACCAGCACTGTGATCGCACCACCGACGACACCACCGAGGGCACCGGTCCAGGTCATGCGGGACCAGAACAGCGAGAGCAGGATCACCGGGCCGAACGCGGATCCGAAGCCGGCCCACGCGTAGGAGACGATGTCCAGCACGGCTCCGCCGCCGAGTGCGATCACGTAGGCCACGAGCGCCACCAGGACCACGGTGGCACGCCCGACCCACACCAGCAGCCGCTCCGAGGCGGCCTTGTGCACGAAGGCGCGGTAGAAGTCCTCGGTCAGCGCGGTGGAGGCGACGAGCAGCTGACTGTCGGCGGTGGACATGACCGCTGCCAGCACCGCGGCGAGCAGGATGCCGGCGATCCACGGGTTGAGCAACTGCTGTGCCAGCGCGATGAACACCTGCTCCGGGTCGTCCAGCGGCTGATCGAGCACGCCGATACCGACCAGGCCGACCAGCGAGGCGCCGAGGAGGGTCACCAGCACCCAGGTGGTGCTGATCCGGCGGGCGACGGGAATGTGCCGCGCACTGCGGATTCCCATGAACCGCGCCAGGATGTGCGGCTGCCCGAAGTAACCCGGCCCCCAGGCCAGCAATGACACGATCGCGACGAAGCTCAGGCCGCTTCCGCTCGACCAGCTCCCGTCGGTGAAGCTCGCCTCCTGCCCCATGTCCAGCAACGCCGGGGACTGCTCGGTGAGCGCCCCGCCCAGGCCGCCGAAACCACCCAGCAGGGCTATACCGATCAGCGGGAGCACCACCAGGGCCAGGAACATCATCGTCCCCTGCACCACGTCGGTGAAGCTCACCGCGAGGAACCCACCGAGGAAGGCGTACATCACGATGACCGCCACCGAAATGGAGATCGCCGTCGTCGAGTCCACGCCGAAGACGTCCTCGAACAGCACTCCCCCGGCGACGAGACCGCTGGCCACGTAGACAGTGAAGAACACCACGATCACCAGCGCGGAGACCAGCCGGAGCGAACGGCTGCGGTCCTCGAAGCGCGATTCGAGGTAGGCCGACAGGCTGACGGCGTTGTTGGCCCGCTCGGTGTAGGTGCGCAGCCGGGGAGCCACGAACAGCCAGTTGAGGTACGTACCGAGGGCCAGGCCTATCGCGATCCAGGTGGCCCCGATGCCCTGGGCGTAGACAGCTCCCGGGAGTCCGAGCAGCAACCACCCGGACATGTCGCTGGCCTGCGCCGACAGTGCCGCGGTCGGCGCGTTGAGGTTTCGACCGCCGAGCGCGAAGTCGGCGAGAGTGTTGGTGCGCCTGTACACCCACACTCCGATCACGAGCATGACGACCAGATACGCGGCGAAGGTCGTCAGTACCACTGGACTGATCTCAAACACTGATACTCCTTCAGCCGGGACGACACATGCGCTCCGCCGAAGCGGATCACCGACAGTGGTCGCGGATCGAGGTCGGCATGTGTTCGCGGTAAGTGTTCGAAGGATAGTAAGTGGTATTCGCAACGGCGTATTCGTGCTATGTCACATGATTTCGCCCTTTTCGTTGTCCGATCGAACAACGAGTTCTCACCTCAAAGAGTGACTTTAACGTCATCTCACCCAGTGGGTGATCCAGATACGAAAAGTGATGTTCCGAAAACTCGCCGTGGGCGCGGCTAGGCATCGGACGGAGCGCCGCGAGACCGGCCCGGTTCGAGTGGCAATCGGCTCCCGGAAGTGGGAAGAAGGCCGTGCACGACGGCAGCGACGGGTCATTCGGGCAACCGGCTCTCGCGGTTCCACCGCCCCGAAGCGACTCGTGAACCGCGCGGTCGTGACACTGCCGGTCGGATCGATCGTACTGGGCACGTCGAACGTGCGTCGCGCGGTGGAATTCTGGTGTACGGCACTCGGTCAGGTGCCACGTGACTCGGAGCGAGGGCGGGAAACGCGGGCTTCCCGCCCTCGCTTGGTGTGCTCGACTTTCCGGCAGCAACGTGCCGAGTGCCGCGCATTCGCCCCGCCCATCCGCGCTCTGGGCACGCGGCGAGCACCGAGGGAGCGGGACGCGGCGCCCGAACGGTCCTCGCCAACGAGTCAGCTCCGTTTCGAGCGAAGTGTGACTGTGGCTGGTTGAACCGACCGGATCCCACGGTGTGACTCGAATTCCCGTGCTCTCAGCGCGGTCTCCGATCCGGTGCGGTCGCGGAATCGGTTGCTCGAAGCCACGCGGGCCTCTCAGGAGGAAAACGGATCGCGTCCGAGCATGTCCTCGGAGGTCGGAAGCGCGGTGTCGTGATAGCGGTCAGCGGTCTCGGTGAGCCAGGTCAGCGCGTAGGCGGTGGGAGCGCGGCGAGCGGCTGCCTCGACGGTGTCGGTCATCCGGTCGGCGAACCCGTCCCGTGGGAACGCGGTGAGAACCTCGTCGACCCGCGCGGGGTCGAGCCGGTCGAGTCCGCTGCCGTCGATGTCGGTTCCCGCACCCCAGTGCACCAGGGCGCATTCCGGCGACTTGTGGTCCGCGATGCCCATCGACGTGTGCAGCGCGATGGCATCCCAGATCGCGCGCGCTTCCTCGTCCACCAGGCCGCTGGATCTCGCCCAGTCGTACGCGGCTTCGGCGCCCTCGACCTCGAACCGCCGCTGTCCCCCGTGACGCTCGGTGAGCCCCAGGTCGTGCAGCAGCGCCGCGACGTAGGCGAGCTCTTCACGTACCCGGAGTCCCGCCGCCGCGGTAGCCAGCCGACCGAAGACGTAGGTGCGTTCGCAGTGACGCAGCAGAAACTCGGGGCTGTGCCGCGCGGCCAGTGCGTGCGCCTCACGGGTGAGCGTGCTGTCGGGAATGCGAATACCGGCGATGACGTGCATGGTGAGCGTCCTCCGCGTGCCGCTTCCCGGATCCGGGAAGCGGCGCGCTCCGTCGGGTGGGTTACTGGCCGTGGGTGGTCATCGATCCGGTCGACGCCACCGATACGTACGTCCCGACCCTGCCGTGACGCTCACGTGTAGCGTGAGTGGCAGAAACGACGAGATGCGCAAGAATGCTGCCGATGCATCAGATCAGTGTGCTCGCACTACCCGAGGTCGTGCTGTTCGATCTGGCGATTCCGCTGGAGGTCTTCGGCAGCCAGCCGCACCGCTACACCACCACGGTGTGTGCCGCCACCCCTGGCCCGGTGCCCGGCACCAGGGGAGTCCCCGTCCACGCCGGGAGGGGGCTCACATCACTGGCCGAAGCCGACACGGTGATCGTTCCCGGCTTCGATCCGCGGGACGTTCCCGCGCGAGAAGTGCTCACGGCGCTGCACGACGCAGCCGAGCGGGGCGCGCGAATAGTCTCGATCTGTACCGGCGCGTTCGCCCTGGCTCCCACCGGCCTGCTCGACCAGCGATCCGCGACCACCCACTGGTACTACACCGAAGAGCTCTCCCAGCGTTACCCACGGATCCAGGTCGACCCGGACGTGCTCTACATAGATCACGACGACATCGCCACCAGCGCCGGAATGGCCGCCGGGATCGACCTGTGCCTGCATCTCGTACGCCGGGACCACGGGGCCGACGCTGCCACCGACATCGCTCGCCGCATGGTCGTGCCTCCCCACCGCCGTGGCGGCCAGGCCCAGCTGCTGGACCGGCCACTGCCTCCCAGCGGGGATACCCTGGCCGAGACCTGCGCCTGGGCGCGCGAGCATCTGGACCAGCGACTGACCGTGGCCGACCTTGCCCGGCACGCCGGGCACGCACCCCGCACTTTCGCCCGGCACTTCCGAGCTCAAACCGGCACCACCCCCTTGCGGTGGCTGACAGCTCAGCGTATCCACCAGGCCCGCAGACTGCTGGAGCACACCGACCGCACGGTGGCCGACATCGCCCGCAGCGTCGGACTGGGCACCGCTGCCAATCTGCGCACGCAACTCGCTCGCGACGCTCACACCAGCCCCAACGCCTACCGCCGCACCTACCAGGAATCCCGGGAACCGCACTACAACGACGGCGACGCGCACTGAGGGAGCGGCATCGGCTCCGGTCGCGCGTCCCTGATGAGCCAGAATTCCGATGAACCGCTGCGACAAGCCGGATGAGCGTGCTGGCCGATTCGAAGCACGACGGAAGGCGACAACTAGCTGCCTACCCCCTCACTCCTCCGACACCCGGTCGTTTTCAGCGGGCAAGCCAGGGAGCCAAGAGTAACCACCGAACTCACGTGACGTTGGCATGAGAGCCGTAGGACTCTCTTACCCCCGGCGTGGCCGCCACCGTCCAGCGACGGAGGATGGCAGGGCTTTCAGCCAACACGCCCGTTGCTTGAGGTAACCAGTTCCGGGCCCGGACGACGTCAGCTGTCGTTACTGGTCAAGATTGGCCCGCGCATGACGGAACAGGTCGGCTACACGCGATTTCATCGCGTAATCCGTGTACTTCGTCTTGTCGCCTCCCCACCAGTAGAACGGGTAATTTCGACCGGTTAGCTCGCAGGAGTGGTTGAGCCCCTTGATCGACCCAGCGATCGAGCGTGACCCGGAGAAAACGTCCTCACCAGCGAGGTAGCAGATTTCGTCCACACTGAGCAGTTGTCCCGGATGATCGATCAGCAGGTCCAGAAACACTTTCGCCTTGCCGCTGACGGGCTGGTAAAAGGCTTCGGCAACGGCGCTATCAGCATCGACGTCCCACTTGGGGTAGTAACGATCATCCTCCCGCAGGGCATGATAGCTCCACAGTCGATGGTCATCGGGCAGCACGCGTCTGCTGTCTACCTCGTCGTTCACAGGCTGAACGTTCAGTCGGCTGCTCAAAGTGCTCATTAACTCCATCGCACGCTCCCGCGACATCGTGAGCTCCACCCCTGCTCCTACGGGCAGACGAATATCGTCCGACATTGCTCCACACCTAACCGCAAAAGGGATACCAAAGGGTTAACCCCTTTGGGATCTCGTCAAGGAAATCAGTGATCAGAGCGTCGAACGAATAACCCCAGTCGGATGTGTGGACACACCAGGCAGCTCCGACAAGATCACTCAGCGGATTGTCCGGGGCGGGCCCAGCCGCGGAATTCTCCTTCGGTGATGAGGCGCTGCCCCACTTCCCAGAGATACGTCGAACCGTCGCCGATCACGGCTTTCCGCCTGCGGACGTCGTCGGCGGTGGTACCTGGCGTACGCCAGGTACCACCGCGAGCCATCCAGTTGAGCAGGAGCGGCTGGAAACGGTCCATGGCCTTGGCGAAGCGGGCCTCGGGCGTGTCGCGTTCTTCGAACTCGTCCCACAGCGTGCGGAGCCGCGAAGCCTGGTCCTCGGGCAACAAGCCGAACAACTCGGTGGCCGCGCGAGCTTCGCGCTCGTACTGGTCGTCCCTGCCGTTGGCCGCGTACAGCGGTGTGTCACCGGCGTAGATCTCGACGAGATCGTGGACAAGCACCAGTTGCACGGTGTGCCCGGTGTCGATGGGCTCGTCGGAGTACTCGGCCAGCAGGACCACCATCATGGCCAGGTGCCAGGAGTGCTCGGCGTCGTTCTCGCGTCGTTCAGTGGCCACGAGCGGGGATTGGCGAAGGATCGCTTTGAGGTGGTCAACCTCGATCAAGAAGGTCAGCTGGTCACGCAGGCGTTCGTCCAGCTCGACGGGAAACGGGGTCTTCGCTGCGAGCGGTTCGCTCCGGCGATCATCAGTCACGTAAGCACACGATGACACAGCGTCCACGCGAAAGACAGAGTTCTGTCAAGTCTGGCATCGACCGGCACGGATCCGCTGTGCCTCTGCGACACCCGCTTTATGGGATGAGGCCTCGCATCGTCTGCCGTCGGTCAGTCCTTGGTGTGTGCTGGGGCGGAGCGCGTAGACGGGGACTTGTTACAAGGCGGAGCAGTGGACGTTTGCCGTTGATTCGTAGGGGGTAAAGTGGGGCAAATTCAGCAGCGGCCCCGTGCCTTTTTTGGGCGCGTCCTCCCCTCTCTTCAGGTTACGTTTCAGCTTCGAACGCCCCGCATTGGCCTCGCCCGCACTCCACGCGTTCAGACTGGCTGGATGAACTTGGACCAACATCTCGTGGATGCGGCTGTCAGTCAGATGGATTATCGGGCTCGAACAGCGGCTGCGGCGGTTTACCTGCAGGATGGTCGGATCCTCACCAGTGTGTGTCTCGATAACCTCAACGCCGCGGCCACGTTGTGCGCGGAGACCGGGGCGATCTGCCAGGCCTACACACTTGGTGCCTCGATTACCGCTTCGGTGTGCGTCAGTAGATGGGAGGGTGGCAGGGGCTTCTCCGTCCTCGCGCCCTGTGGGATCTGCCAAGAACGCCTCGCGCTGTGGGGACCGGATGTTCAGGTGGGCGTGGCGGATCTGGAAGCCGCGTCCGGCTGGAACGTGCGGACTCTCCGGGAACTCAACCCGTTCTACTGGGGCCAACACTTCGCCGACGGTGACACATGGCCTTCCTCCGCTGTGCACGCGTCCTGAATATCGGGACCCTACGGCATGAGAGACCCGTACGCTTGGGACTCGTAGAGACTCGCCTCCGGAGGGCGTTCCGGTTGGCTTCGCTGCCTCGGACTTCCGGCGTGCGTCGCTGGTGAGCGTGTCGTGTAGTGCCGGTTGGTTGTCGTCGTTTGTCGTCGCTGATCGGTGGCGTGTGCCCCACGGGGTGAACCGTTGATGGCGGTGGAGTGCGCCCCGCCAGACCCCTCCCTCATCCGACACCAAGCCGCCTCAGCGGACAAGCCGGTTAGTCAAGAGTGCCCGACCCCGTGCTCACCGCCTCGTGTCGATAGGAGCCGATCGACTCTCTTGACTCACCGGATTGACCACCATCCGCCAACGGCGGATGAGGGAGGGGTCGCCCACGATGCCAGGACGCACGGATGCGCGTTCCCCGTTCACGTTCGGCGGTCCCGGCAGGGGCCGCCCTCGAATCGGACGAGGCGGCAAGCGGTAGGGACATTCCTGATCTCGTTCGCTTCATGCTGGCCACCGGGGTACGGATCGGTGAGGCGCTGGCCGTGTGTTGGCCCGAGGTGGACTGTGAAGCCGGTTTGGTCTCGGTGAACTTCACGGTGGTCCGGGTCAAGGGCGAGGGACTGGTCAGGAAGTCGACCAAGTCCAGCTCCGGGGAACGGACCTTGCCGCTCCCCTCCTGGGCGGTGGAGATGCTTCGACGGCGCGAGAACGAGCGGGGCGACCGGGAGGAACCTGTCTTCCCGGACAGTCTGGGCGGCTTGCGCGATCCGTCGAATACCCGGCGAGATCTGCGCAAGGCACGTGGTGCCGAAGAGTTCTCCTGGGTGACCTCGCACGTGTTCCGGAAGACGGCGGCCACGATCCTGGACGAAGCGGGCTTGTCGGCGCGGGTGGTGGCCGACCAGCTGGGGCACGCGCGGCCGTCGCTGACTCAGGACGTGTACATGGGGCGTAAGGCGGTCACCGAGGACGCGGCCACAGCACTGGAAACGGTCTTCGATAGCGAGTCAGAGTAGTTTTGTGTGGGTAAAGTGTGGCGGTGATCTTGAATTGATCACTGCGTAAAACTCTGACCTGGCCTTCTGGTGGGCCGCCAGGGACTCGAACCCTGAACCCGTGGATTAAAAGTCCACTGCTCTGCCCATTGAGCTAACGGCCCGCGAGATACATCTTACAGGCAGCCGTTGATCTGGTACATCGCCGGGCGGGCCGACCACCCGCCCGGCGTGTCGGTTCAGCCACGCACGAGTGCGGCTTCCGGTTGGACGACCTTCCGGCTACCGGCGCGTTCGTTCCAGCCCAGCGCGGTGATCATCACGACGAGCAGCACGAACCCGACCCACTGGGTGACGGTGAGGTTCTCACCCAGCACACCGACACCGACGATGGCGGCGGTCGCCGGAAACGACAGCTCCGCCAAGGTGGCCCGCGCCGCGGGCGTGGTGCGCAGTCCCAGGTAGTACAGGCTCAGCGCCAGCAGACCGGGGATCAGCGCGAGCAGCAGCAGTCCTCCGAGGTTCGCCCACCCCACGGCCAGCGCCCCACCGATGTTCGACAGCCCCTCGGTGATCGAACCGTCGCGCAGCAGCAGCACCAGCGCCACGGTGGGCAGACCCACCGAGTATCGCAGCGTGGTCACCTCCATCGGAGCCAGCTCCCTGCTCAACATCCTCCCCAGCACGGTCCCCGCGGCCCACAGCGCCGCCGCTCCCAGCGCCAGCAACGCGGGCATCAGTCGGGAGACACTCACCTGCGTCGGATCCGGAAACGCCAGCAGCCAGGCGCCTGCCAGCGCGGGAACGGCGAAGGCGAGATAGCCACGGCGGAAGCCCTCCCGCAACAGCAGGAACGAGGCCACCGCGGCGAACACCGGTTGCAGTTTCTGCAGCACCACGGGAGTGACCGGATCGCCGTATCCGAAGGCGGCGGTGAACATCAGCGTGGCCAGCGCGGAGGTACCCGCGCCGACCACCAGTGCCGCCGCCCGCTGCTTGCCGCCGCACCGGGCGAACGCCCGCCACGCCCTGGGCAGCAGCGGCGCCAGCAGCACCGTGACGATCAGATGTTCGCACAGCACCACCGTGGTGCTCGGTAAGCTGGTCGCCAGCGGCATCCGCCACAGCGCGTCCGTCCCCCACATCGCGGTGGCGATCGCGACCAACCAGGTCCGATCGCGCCCCGAATCAGTCATTCGATCAACGTAGCGCGCCTACGCACCGGTACGCGTCCGCGAGGACGACGATCCTCGTCACACTCACCACCGGACACGCCGTTTCACTCTTTCCGGCGATCATTCACCGGTGAGGGCCGCGCACCACGTAGAACCGGACGCATGCGATCCGTATCGAGCGTCGTGCTGGCCGTGACAGCCCTGGTCCTCGCGGTTCCCGCCACCGCGCAGGCGGACTCCTCGGACGAGGGTCACAACCGGACGGTGGCGCGGGGAGTTTTCACCGGTTACCAGGAATCCGCGACGGCCGTCACCTACGCTCCCGAGCTGGTACCGCCGGGCGCGCGGATGGGGGTCTTCGCCGAGAACTCGCCCGGCAAAGGCACGTCCGTGGCCGCTGTCCTCGAGGGGTTGCGCCCGAACCGCACCTACGGTGCTCACGTGCACACCCGCCCCTGCGGGGACGAGGGGGCCGACGCGGGGCCGCACTTCCAGCGGGTACCCGCACCGGAGGGCGTGTCCGGTGATCCGACCTACGCCAACCCGAGCAACGAGATCTGGCTGGACTTCCGTACCGACGCGGCCGGTAACGCGGTGAGCGGTGCCTTCGGGAAATGGAACCCGCACCGGGGTGACGCCTCGTCGGTGGTGATCCACGAGCACCGCACCCGCACGGCGCCCGGCGTGGCGGGCGAGGCCGGGGACCGGCTCGCCTGTCTGAACGTGCCCTTCTGAACGGTCGGCGGCCGCCCGGTACTGATCGGTGGGAACGAGCACCGACAATGGAGGTATGTCGCTCGCGCCAGCCACCGAACCACTCCGGATCGGACCGTACGCGGTCGATCCGCCCGTGGTGCTCGCTCCGATGGCGGGCATCACGAACCTGGCCTTCCGGAAGCTGTGCCGGGAGTACGGCAGTCGCGACTCGCTCTACGTCTGCGAGATGATCACCGCCCGCGCGGTCGTCGAACGCAACGCCAAGACGCTGCGGATGATGAGTTTCGACGAGGGTGAGCACCCGCGTTCGATGCAGCTCTACGGTGTGGACCCGGCGACCATGGCCGAGGCGGTCAAGATCGTCGTGGGCGAGGGCTGGGCCGACCACATAGACACGAATTGGGGATGCCCAGTCGCGAAAGTCACCCGCAAGGGCGGTGGGGCTGCGCTGCCCTACAAGCGCAGGCTGTTCGAGGAGATCATCTCGTCCGCCGTGCGGGCGGCCGAACCGGCGGGTGTTCCGGTCACGGCCAAGTTCCGGGTGGGAATCGACGACGAGCACACCACCTACCTCGACGCGGGTCGCATCGCCGAGGAAGCGGGGGCGTCCGCTGTCGCGCTGCACGGCCGCACAGCCGCGCAGCGTTACTCGGGAACGGCCGACTGGGAACGGATCGCCCGCCTGAAGGAAACCGTGCGGAGCATTCCGGTGCTGGGCAACGGTGACATCTTCACGGCCTCGGATGCCCGGCGGATGATGGACAGCACCGGTTGCGACGGTGTCGTGGTCGGACGCGGCTGCCTGGGCCGGCCGTGGTTGTTCCGGGAGCTGCACGCCGAGCTGCGGGGTGAACCGATTCCGGAGCCGCCGGATCTCGGCGAGATCCGCGGCATCGTGTACCGCCACGCCTGCCTGCTGGCCGAACTCATGGGTGAGGAAAAGGCCATGCGTGACCTGCGCAAGCACATGTCGTGGTACTTCATGGGCTTTCCGGTCGGTTCGGAACTGCGCCGCAGGCTGGGTGTCGTGTCCACGCTCGGCGAGCTGGCGGAGATGCTGGGCGAGCTCGATCCGGACGTCCCCTTCCCCGCCGAGGCGGAGGGGCCACGAGGCAGGCAGGGATCGCCGGGCAAGGTGGCACTGCCGGAGGGCTGGTTGGATGATCCGGAGGACAACTCCGTCCCGGTGGGTGCCGATCTGGACCACAGTGGAGGATGATTCCCTCCCCGCGTCGCTCGCGGGCGCTCATGGCTCCGCCGCTGCTGGTGCTGCTGTTGGGCTGCCTGCTCTCGGGCAGCCCCGCGCCCGCTCCACCCTCACCGGAATCGGGAGCCGTTCGCTCGGTCACGGCCTACTTCCACACCAACAACACGGCGGCACGGCGTGGCCCGGACGCACAACGGACCTTCCTGCGCCGTACCCAGCACCCCGACTATCGGGATCAGCGCTGCTCGTTGGACGGAATGACCGTCACGGCGGAGCCCGCGCTCGGGACGCTGCGCCCCGACGAGGAGTTCACGGTGGCCGGACGGCATCCCGTCGGGCGGGTCTGGGTCGTGGGCGTGGAGATCACGGTGCGCCGCGGCGGGGTCGTGGTGGGTAGACAACTCGGTTCGCAGCACCTGGTAGCGATCGACGGCCGTTGGTACGGCTTCGCTCCCTGTCCCGGGTAAAGGGCCCTGCCTCCCCGGTGAAACCGATGCCCCACCCGAGCGGGCCCGACACGAGCCGACAGAGCGCTAACAGCGCCCCGGGAATAAACAACGCTGAGTTTTCGTAACGCCACTATGCGTGATTACGTGAAACCGGGTTGAATGGGGTGCGGCGACGTAGGACCGGTAGTGGTCCGAGGCGGGAATCGAGACGGGGATCGGCCCCTCGGCCGCAGCGACAGGACGGAGGCCGAAGGATCGAGCGGACGCGTTGTCCGGACACGCCGGTGACGCGGTACGCCGGTTGAGCGAATTCGGTTCCGGTTGAGCGGAACTGGCTCAAGCCCGGTGGCTCACCGGACGACACCACTACGGGAGGTGAGTGCGATGTCCGGACTTCGCGACGGCATTGCCAGGTCGGAGACCTGGCGGGAGGAAGCCGCCAGGGCCCGGCTGCACGACCTCCCGTGCACCGAGCACAGCACCGGCAGGCACTACGCGACCGACTCGGCCACCGCCGCCGGGCTGGCCGAGCTGCACGAGGCCATAGCGGAGCTGCTCGCCTCACGGGGACGCTGGCAGCAGGCCTACCACCACCTGCGGGCCGCACTGGATCTACGGAACAGCGAGCTAACCCCTCCGGTGCCGGAACAACTGCGGCACGAGGTGAACTGGCTGCGGCGCGAACACGCACGCGTCAGGGAACAGAGTCTGCGCGACACGCTGACGGGCGGTTACAACCGTCGCTATCTGGACGAACGACTCGCGAGCCTGCCGCAGGAAACCCCCGAGGGGCTCGGTATAGCTCTGGTGGACCTGGACTGGTTCAAGCAGGTGAACGACACCTTCGGACACGTACTCGGAGATCGCGTGTTGCAGCGTGTCGCCGAATTACTACAGGAAGAACTACCCAATGGGGGATTCTGTGCGCGATACGGCGGCGAGGAATTCGTACTGGTGCTGCCCGGCATCGACGAAGCGGGGGCTATTTCGCTGTGCGAACGTGCTCGGTCGCGGATAGCGGACTTTCCGTGGAAGCGAGTGGCGCGTGGACTGCTTATAACGGTGAGTATCGGATTGACGTACGACGCGACGACCGAGGAAGCCGCCACGTCCGGAACGGAAGAGAAAATTCTCGGCGCGGATGTGTTGCTCTACGCGGCCAAGCAATCGGGGCGAAACGCCGTCGCCTACCGGGAGCACGGTGAAGTCCGCTTGACAGGAATCACCAGGAGACCCGAATCGTCATCACAGGACTACTGAACGCGATCAACTCGGACACGTGGGCGTCAAGAACCAGAGCACTGCCCCGCTTGGACGAACGAAAGATGTGATTTATCCTACATAACACGGTTGTGTCGTGCACTGATTGTGAAGAATCCGGCGCCGCTATCGTCAGTTCGAGCGATCAGCCGTAGCATCTTGGCCGAGTCTGGCGATACAGCTTCGGGGGTGGGGGATCGCCAACCGTTCGAATGAAGACCAATGGCAGCAAGGTGGGAGGGAACGCAGGTGCCGGATAATCCCCGTCGAGGCAGTTCGGGGCACCAGAGTTCCCACTCGGAGTGGGCGTATCCCGAGGACGAAACCGGAAACGACTCCGAAACGGACAGCCGGGCCACTTCGCGCAGGCGCAGAAGAGCTCTCGGGGACGACGGCACGGGCGGTACACGTGTCGGAGATTTGCTGTCCAGGCACGGCAAGGGGCAGACCCAGAACACCGGTTCGCACCGAAAGGTCGAAGCGGACGAATCGGAATTCGTCCCGCCCGAGGAACAATCCGGACCCCAGTCCCCCCGGAGCGGGCCGCGGGAGGAATCGCCCGAGCAGCCCACGCACACCACCGAGGCCGTGCCGGAAACCCCGCCGCAACACGACAACCCGCCCCAGGCTGAAGGACGACGGTCTCGTGGCCGCCGCGCTCGCCGCAGGCAGCAGGAACCGGAACAGGAACAGCCCGGGGGAACCGAGCGGGGCCAGTCCGAACAGACACAGTGGCAGATCCCCAATGGGGCGGGTTCCCCACCACAACCCGCCGGTGGGATCGGAGCCACCAGCACTCCGCCCGCCGAGAGTGACGACACGACGCGGATGACGCCGTTCCTCGGTGCGTCGCGCAGGCCGAACGCCGCCAGGAGTGGTGGCAACGCGCAGCAGCCCGCGGAGCAGAGCTCCCCACACACCTCACCGTTGGCTCCCCCCTCGGCGGACCGAGGCGCGGGAAACCCGGAGTCGGGAGCACCACAACGGCCCGAGGGCGACGCCGGAACCGACACGAGCGATCGCACCCGCCCGAACCAACCGATCAGCGCGGCGCTGAACCAGCACCGCCGTACTCCGGCTCCACCGCCTCCGCCCCTGGAAACCGGTTCCCGAGAAGGCGGGCACCAGCAGGTTCCCTCCGAGGAACCCACCGCGCAACAGCCCGCGGTACGCGGCGAGATGCCGCCGCGAGCAGGAGGTTTCCCGCCCGAGGAGCCATCACCGCAGCCCGCGCGTCGGGAGGGAACCGCCGCCCCGGAATCGAGCGCTCCGTCGGCCGCGGAAGAGATGTTGAACGGCTCGCCCCGGTCCGGGAGTCCCGTACCGGAAACCACGACACACCACGAGGGCGCGCAGCCGGAGCGGAAGCCCGACACCGCGGCCGGCGGCAGAACCTCCGGTGCGGAGCACGACCCCGACACCACAGCCATCGCCCCCAGGAACGACTCGTCCGGCACTGCCGACTCAACCACGTCCCACGAGGCCGCCCCGGACGGCGACGGGTCAGCGGACGAGCAGGACGACGACAACGAGGCCAGTGCCGCCATCGACGCGACGCTGGCGAGGTTCTCGGCGGTACACGACGAGCTCGCGGCCGAGGAAGAGAAGCGGCGCAAGAAGTACGCCTGGCTGTGGGGAAGCCGCAAGGAGCCCGAACCCGGTCAGGACATGCCGTTCGACTTCGCCGAGGACCGCGACGCGAACTCCTCGCGTGTGGAATGGCGCAAGGGAAAGCAGCGAAGGCGGCTGCGGATGCTGGGACGCGGCGCGGCCGTCGCCGTCGCGGCTCTGGTGTTCGTCACCACGGGGATCGGCTGGGGCAGCAAGACCTGGTTGGACGCGAGCTTCAACCACATCAACGCGCTCAACGAGAACTCCGATGCCATCCAGGACGCACACCTGCAGGAGGGGGACCAGAACTTCCTGCTGATCGGTTCGGACACCCGCAAGGGCGCCGAGGCGTCGGACAACATCGGTACGGTCAAGGGAGTGCCGGGCGCCCGTTCGGACACGACGATGATCGCGCACATTCCAGCGGACCGGAGCCGAGTGGTGATCGTGTCGATCCCACGTGACCTGGAGATCGACATTCAGGCCGATACCTGCAGGAAGTGGGACTCCGCCACCGGGAAGTACAGCGAAGAGACGGTGGCGGCCCAGCAGAACGTCAAGTTCAACACCGCCTTCGGGACAGGCGGGCCCGCCTGCGTCACCAAACAGGTGCAGCAGCTCTCCGGACTCGAGATCAACAGTTTCCTCGGGGTCAACTTCCAGGGGTTCAAATCCATGGTCGACGCGGTGGGTGGTGTGCAGGTCTGCACCAACAAGCCGATGATCGACCAGGAGCTGGGCACCATCCTCGAAACGGCGGGCACGCACAAGCTCGGCCCGCAGCAGGCGCTGCGCTACGTCAGGGCGCGCAAGCTCACCAACGACCCCACCTCGGACTACGGGCGGATGGAACGGCAGCAGCTGTTCCTCGGCGCGTTGCTGCGCAAGATGACCTCGGCGAACGTGCTGCTCAACCCCAGCAAACTCGGGAATCTGGCCAACGCCGTCATCGCCAACACCTTCGGCGACAACGTCAACAGCGACAAGCTGATCTCGCTCGGTAAATCGCTGGACGGGCTCGATCCGGAGAAGGTCACCTTCGTGACCATCCCCACCACCGGAATCCAGAACTCACGGGGCAACGAGGTGATGGTGGAGTCCGAGGCACACTCGTTGTTCCGCGCCATCATCGAGGACGTGCCGCTGGACTCCTCGTCCGGACAGCAGAACGGGCAGGCTTCGGAGGGCGCCACGTCGGACACCTCGCCCATGGCCTTCACCCAGCAGGAGCAGGGGAACAGTTCGGCGAAGCCCGACCCCTCCGAGGTGAATGTTTCGGTGTTCAACAGCACCGAACGCAGCGGCCTGGCAGGCAACACCGCCAGTGGTCTGCGTGAGTTCGACTTCGCGGTCGGCAACGTCGGCAACCTGGAGTCCCCGCTCGATCAGACGGTCATCCGGTACTCGGAGGGCAACAAACAGCGGGCGCAGCTGCTTGCCTCCGCCGTGCCCTCGGCCGAGATCGTGGCCGATTCCTCGGTCGGTGAAACGCTGCGGCTGGAACTGGGGACTGACTACGACAACCGGGTTCGCAAGCCGGACAGCGGTGACGTGGATGTTCCGGAGAACCTCTCGACCGTCAACGCGGGTGAGGACAAGTGCGGCGGTGTCAGCGGCTGACCGGAGCGGTCGTCGTCCCGTTGCCGATCGCTCGGTGCGGACCGAGCGATCGGCAACGGGAACGCGGCGGTCACAGTGATACGGCGGGATCAGGGACGCGGCGGACGTGCGGCTCACACACCGGCTCGCCGCCTCCCCCGCGGGGCGTTCGGGTGAGGGCCGAGTGTCGGAACCAACGCTGGTGACGGCTTCGGGCCCGGAAATCCCGTTCCGGACTCGCGGATTCTCACCCACCGTGATGCCCCACCGCGCCCGCACTGGTCTTTTCGAGTGAGAACTCAAATCGTGTTCACCGCAGGTTAACCGGCGGGAACCCTGCGCAATACCCCCACGAAGTAGGGTAGGGACCATGCGTGAGGTCTACCAGGAACAGCTCGACAAGCTCGCCGACGAGCTCGCCGCGATGTCGACCATGGTCGGCAACGCGATGGAGCAGGCAACCACCGCGCTGCTCGGAGCTGACCTGTCGCTGGCCGAGCAGGTCATCGACGACGACTTGAAGGTCGACGAGGCGCGGGCACGCTGCGAAGAGCACGCCTTCGGCCTGCTCGCGCTGCAGGCACCGGTCGCGGGGGATCTGCGTACCGTGATCTCGACGATCCACGCCGCCGAGAGCCTGGAGCGGATGGGAGATCTCGCGCTGCACGTGGCCAAGGCGGCACGGCGCAGGCACCCGCAGCCCGTGCTCCCGGAGGACGTGAAGACTTACTTCTCACAGATGGGTCAGGTCGCGGTCAAGCTCGCGAACCGGCTGAACCAGATCCTGCGCACCCAGGACGTGCAGCAGGCGCGGGATCTCGAAGGCGACGACGACGAGATGGACGACCTGCACCGCCACTTGTTCAGCGTGGTCATGGGCTCCGAGTGGTCGCACGGCGTGTCGGCGGCGGTGGACATCACCCTGCTGGGCAGGTTCTACGAGCGTTTCGCGGACCACGCGGTCTCGGTGGCACGTCGGATCATCTACGTGGTGACGGGAACCATGCCGAGCAGCGACAATTCGTGACCGAATTTCCGGGTAGGCGTCTTTTCCTCACCGGAACGGGCGGGCAAACGGAACGCTGTTGACGTCTCAGCGTCGTCGATTCCGTACGGCACTCATTCGATCGAATGAACGCTATTATTAGTCGGCGTTGACGACGGCTGTTCGCCGCCGCGGTGTGCGAGCCTGCCGACGTGAGTAAGAGTCCTACCGTGCACCGCCGACGTCTTGGCAGCGAACTACGCAAGCTGCGTGAGGCAGCGCAACGCACACACCGCGAAGTCGCGGCTCATCTGGATTGCTCACAGGGGAAGATAAGCCAGATCGAGCTCGGCCGTGTCCCGGTCCGCACCGCGGATGTCCGGCTCATGGCCGAGCTCTACGGATCGAGCAGTGAGCAGGTCACCACACTGCTCGAACTCGCCGAGGGCTCCAAGAAACGCGGTTGGTGGCAGGCGTACGCCAGCACCGCGCGGCGCAACGGTTTCGACACCTACCTCGGTCTGGAGACCGCCGCAGGAGCGGTGAGCACGTTCGGAGCGGATCCCATCCCCGAATTACTGCAGACCGAGGAGTACTGCTCGGCACTGCTGGCGACGGAGCGCGAGGCGATAACCGAGGACGAGGTCTCCGAACGGCTGACCATCACGGCGACCCGCCAACAGCGTCTGCTGGGTGAGCATTCGCTGGAGCTGTACTCGGTGCTGGACGAGTCCGCGCTGCGGCGCGGTGTGGGGGGTCCTCGGGTGATGCGCGCCCAGCTGGAACACCTGGTGCTGATGAGCTACCGACGCAACGTGACGCTGCGGGTGCTGCCGTTCGGCAGCGGGGCGCATCCGCTGCTCGGCGACCGCGTCACCGCCTTCTCGTTCCGGGAGACGGGTGACCCGCAGGTGGTGCACGTGGGTGACTCCACGAACTCGCGCTTCTGGGAGAAACCGGCTGAAACCGCTCCGTACCTGGCAGCGTTGGAGCGGGTGTGCGCGCTGGCGCTGTCGGCCAAGGATTCGACGATGCTGATATCGAGCATCGCGGACGAGCACCGCGAGTGATCCGGCCCCCGAAGGCCCCGCGGTCTCCGGCCGGATGATCCCCTCACTCGGCCGGCGTCGATTTCCCACGAAATCGCCGCGCCTTCGGTACGGTTTCGGGATCCCACCATGCCCGCGGGCCGTACTCCGGCCACCCTCGCAGTCGGCACCGCCGCGGGTTCTCCGGTGCGGCTCTCGCGAGGACGGCCCCGACGTTGTGTAGGTCGCTACCCGATGTCGGGGCACCCGCAGCGAGAGCCGTGTCAGAGGTTCCGCCACCAGCACCGCCAGGCAGGCCGACCCGACACGGTCCCCTCAGCCGAAGCGGCCGGAGATGTAGCCCTCGGTGGCCTTCTGACTCGGATTCGAGAAGATCTTCCCGGTCTCGCCGATCTCGACCAACTGGCCGGGCTGCCCCACCTCGGGCAGGTTGAAGAACGCCGTCTGGTCACTCACCCGCGCGGCCTGCTGCATGTTGTGCGTGACGATGACGATCGTGTAGTCCTTCTTCAGCTCGGCGATGAGATCCTCAATCGCCAGCGTCGAGATGGGATCGAGTGCCGAGCAGGGCTCGTCCATCAACAGCACGTCGGGCTGCACCGCGATGGCGCGGGCGATGCACAGCCGCTGCTGCTGGCCACCGGAGAGCCCACCGCCGGGCTTGTTGAGCCGGTCCTTGACCTCTTCCCAGAGATTGGCCCCGCGCAGCGAACGTTCGGTGATCTCCTCGAGGCGCTTCTTGTCCTTGACTCCGGCCAGCTTCAGGCCGGCCACCACGTTGTCCCTGATCGACATCGTGGGGAACGGGTTGGCCCGCTGGAACACCATCCCGATGGTGCGGCGAACCTGGACGGGGTCGACCCCTGGTGCGTAGACGTTCTCACCGTCGAGCAGCACACTGCCCTCGACCCTGGAGCCGGGAATCACCTCGTGCATGCGGTTCAGCGCTCGCAGCACGGTGGACTTGCCGCAACCGGAGGGGCCGATGAAGGCGGTGACGCTCCGGGCGTGCACCTGCAGCGTGACGTCCTGCACCGCGTGGAACTTGTTGTAGTAGAGGTTGAGATCGTTGATGTCGAGACGTTTGGCCATGATTCGGCTACCGCCCTACCTGGTCTTTACCGCGAACAGTTTGGACAACAGTGTTGCCAGCAGATTGATCAGCATGATCAGCAGCACGAGGGTGAGCGCCGCTCCCCACATCCGGTACTCGCCCGCCTCCGTGGACGTCTTGCGCGCCGTGTAGACCGTTAGGGGCAGCGAGGCCATCGGACCGTCGAACAGGTTGTAATTGATCGCCCTGGAATAACCGACCAGGATGAGCAGGGGCGCGGTCTCGCCCATCACCCTGGCGAGCCCGAGGATGATGCCGGTGATGATGCCGGAGAACGAGGTAGGCAGCACCACCTTCACGATCGTCTTCCACTTGGGGACGCCCAGGGCGTAGGAAGCCTCCCGCAGCTCGTCGGGAACGATCGTCAGCATCGTCTCGGTCACCCGCACCACCACCGGCAGCATCAGCAGCACCAGCGAGAGCGAGACCGCGAATCCGCTGCGGTCGAAACCGAACGTGGTGATCCACAGCGCGTAGATGAACAGCCCTGCCACGATCGAGGGAAGGCCGCTGAGGATGTCCACCATGAAGGTGGTGGTCCGGGCCAGTTTGGAGTTCCTGCCGTACTCGATGAGGAAGATTCCGACCGTCACGCCGAGCGGAACCGCGATCAGGGCGCAGACGAGTGTCTGCTCCAGGGTTCCCACCAACGCGTGGTAGATACCGCCACCGGAATCGTTCGGCAGCAACCCGTAGAACGAGTGGTTCCACCAATCCGCGTTGAGCATCGGGGCCAGGCCGCGCTGCACCAGGGTGAACAGCACCCACAGCAGCGGAATCACCGCGACCAAAAACGCCAGGCCGAACAGCACCGTGGCGGTGTGATTCTTGATCTTGCGCCCCAGCCCGAGCTGTTGGAAGGCGGGGGCGCTGGCGGGCCGCTCGAGGTCAGCGGTGTCCGTTCTCATTTCTTCCCCTTACCGCTGCCGCTCTCGATCCAGCGGGCGAGCGCGTTGACGGCGAAGGTGCTGATGAACAGCACCAGCCCGGCCGCGATGTAGGCACCGACGGTGAGGTGGTTGTTGAACTCGGCCGAGCCGAGCGCGATCCGCGAAGCGAAGGTGGCCCCCGCGTCGAAGATGCTGTAGTGCGGCCCCTCGAAGGTGTAGCTGAGAATGACCGTCAGCGCGACGGTCTCACCGAGCGCCCTGCCGAGGCCGAGCATGGCTCCGCCGACGAACCCGCTGCGGCCGAACGGCCAGACGGTGGTGCGCACCACTTCCCACTTGGTCGCCCCCAGCGCCAGGGCTCCCTCGATCTGCGCCGAGGGGGTTCGCTCGAACACCTCGCGCGCGACTCCGGTGATGATCGGAAGGATCATCACCGCCAGCACGATGCCCGCCGTGAAGACGTTCGAACCGCTGTTGGCGGGCACGTTGCCGTCGGCGAAGATCGGTATCCAACCCAGCGTCCCGTTGATCCAGAGCGCGACGGGTTTGAGCACCGGCGCCAGCACCAGTGCTCCCCAGAGGCCGTAGATCACGGAGGGGACAGCGGCGAGCAGGTCCACCACGTAGGCGAACGGGCGGGCCAGCACCTTCGGGGCGTACTGGGTGAGGAACAGCGCGATTCCGCCCGCCACGGGCATCGCGATGATGAGCGCCACCAGCGAGCTCGCGACGGTGATCCAGGCGAGATCGACGATGCCGAAGGCCATGTTCTCCGGATCGCCGGTCCGCCACTGCCCCGAGAGTAGGAAGTTGGCCTCGTTGGCGTGCAACGCGGGGATGGCCCTGACGAGCAGGAACAGCCCGATGGCCGCGATGATGGTGACGACGAAGATCCCGGATCCGGTCGCCACGGCCTGGAACAGCCGGTCCCCGAGGCGTACCACCTTCTTCTTCCCGCCCGGTTGCTCCGGCGGTGTGGGTGGCTCCGACGACACCGGCTCTTCGGGGCTTCCCACGAGAGTGCTGCCGGCCTCGCCCGGCGGTGTGACTGCTTGGCCCGGCGGTGTGACTGCTTGGCCCGGCGGTGTGACTGCTTCGCCCGACGGTGCGGACCGCCACTCGGAATTCGTCGACTCGGTCACAGTTGTTCGCGACCTCTCAGTTTCCGGATTTCCCGGTCGTACTCGTGTGCCGTGGCTGCCGCACGGCACGAGCACGCACTAGCCCGGGAGGACGTCGGGTTGGTGGCGACCTGGCTCGGCACTGCCGGGCTCAGGTCCGGATCGCCTCGACCGCGTCGAGGACCTTCTCGCGGAACTTCGGAGGCAGCGGCACGTAACCAGCCTGCTCCAGGTTCTCCTGGCCCGCGTGTGCCGCGATCCGCAGCGCGGCGGTCACGGACTTCGCGGTCTGCTTGTCGTAGCCCGCCGAGCACACGACCTCGTAGGTGGCCAGCACCAGCGGGTAGACCCCCGGCGAGTCGTTGCCGTAGATCGACTCCAGATTCAGCCGGAGGTCGTGCCCGGTACCGGCTATCTCGGCACCGTCGATGGCCTTGCCCGCGGATCGGCTGGTGAGTTCGACCGGACCGTTGCCGCTGTCGATGGCGGCGATGCCGAGTCCGGCGTTCTTCGGGAAAGCCCAGGCCGCGTAGGCGATCCCGCCCTCGGTCTGCTCGACCGAGGAGGTGACTCCGTCGGTACCTGCCCTGCCCTGGCCCACACCGGATCCGGGGCGGAACGTCTTGCCCGAGCCGTTCCACATCCCGTGGGTGGCGATGGACAGGTATTCCTGGAAGTTGGCCGAGGTGCCGGACTCGTCGGAGCGGTAGAACGGCACGATCTCGGTTCCCGGCAGGTCGGCCCCCTGGTTGAGCCGCTGGATGGCCGGGTCGTTCCACCTGGTGATCTCGCCCTGGTAGATCTTGGCGATCGTCTCCGGGCTGAGGTTGAGGTCGTCGACCCCCGGAAGGTTGTAGGTGATCGCGAGCGGCCCGAACACCATGGGGATGTTCCAGGCGGGATTGCCCTCACAGCGTTTCCTGGCCTTCGCGGCCTCGGCACTGTTGAGCGCCTCGTCCGACCCGGCGAAGTCGACCTGCCCGGCGGTGAAGGCGGATATGCCCTTGCCCGAGCCGGAGGCCGTGTAGTTGAGCTGCCTGCCCTCGCACTTGACGCCGAAGTCCCTGGCGAAGACATCCATCGCGTTCTTCTGCGCGGAAGAGCCCTCGGCGACCACGGAGGCGTCTCCGCAGTCGACCTCGAGTTGCCGCAACTCGGTGTTCAGATCGGCCGTGGTGACGTTGCGATCGGTTCCGCAGGAGGTCAGCGCGAGAACACCGACCGCGAGAAACCCGAGCGCGAACCTGTGCCGCCCGAAGTGCACGTCGCTCCTCCAAGACAACGGAGTTGACGGCGTGTGCCGTTCCGAGAGCGACCCTAAGCCGACTCGGTAGCCATCGACCGCCATCCAGGTGAACAGAAAATGAACACGGCACGCTAAGTAAGCAAGCACACAGCTAAGCGGGTGAGCACACCCGAAAACTGCTCACCCGCACCACAATCTTGAACACCCTCAGTGTTCAGCGTTGCTCATCGGCCGAGCTGCGCGTCGACATCCCAGCGCTCGAACCCGAGACGGCGGTAAACACTGACGGCGGGACCGTTGTCCGCCTCCACGTAGAGCAGCACCGTCGGACATCCGACGTCGCGCAGGTAGCGCAACCCGGCGAGCGTCAGAGCTCTCCCGAGTCCACTACCCTGCGTGTTCGGGTCGACTCCGACCACGTAGACCTCGCCGCTCCCGTCCGGATGAATCTTGGTCCAGTGGAATCCGAGCAACCGGTCGGCATCGTCCACGGCCAGCAGGAACCCCGCCGGATCGAACCAGTCAAGTCCCTCCTTCTCCCGAAGCTCCGCCTCGGTCATCCCGCCCTGCTCGGGGTGCCAGGAGAACGCGAGGTGATTGACCCGGACCAGCTCCGGTTCGTCCTCGCCGACCCGGAAACCACGTACCGTCACTCCCTCCGGCAGGACCGGCTCGTCGAGTTCGGCACCGCTCAACTCACGCCCCATCCGCCACAGTTCGCGAACCCGGGTGAAACCGAACCGGTCAGCCAGCCGGACCGCGGCCGCGAGCAGGCCGTGCGACCAGATGCGCAGCCGGTACGAATCCCCTTCGTCGTCGGGTTCGACGGGTATCTCGGCACGTTCCAACAACGCCGCCACCAGCTGGGTACCGATCCCGTTCTCGCGGAAGCGGGGATGTACCGCGAGTTCGGCGACCAGGGGTTCCCCCCGGGATTCGCCCTCGGTGTCCATATGGGCGTAACCCGCCAGTTCGCCGCCGTCGGCACGGATCACGAAGTGTTCCGAACCCGCGACATCGGCCTGCACCGGCTCGATCTGTTCACTGACCCCCCGGTGGGAGCGCAACCGCAGGATCACGTGCTCGCCGACGGGCGCCACCCCGTCGGCTCGCTCGGCCGCGGTCAGCAGGTCGAAGACCTCGGCGGTCTCGGTCTCGTCAAGTCCGTTTCGCCACGTCAGATGCACCACACGACCGAGATTACCGATGTTCAACCAGCGTTGGTTGCCCGCGTGCACTCCACTCGACTATGAAACCGAAGGAAGGACGGTCACGAACACCGGAGTCGCAGCGAGTGGAACGACGAACGCGGCGCAACACGCCGCCCCCGGCTCCGAGGCAGCGTCAATTTCTCGCGAAATCGCCGCGCCACTTCGACGCAGGCCGCACTCCGACCACCCTCGCGGTCGGCACCGCCGCGGGTTCTCCGGTGCGGCTCTCGCGAGAACGGCCCCGACGTTGTGTAGCCGCTACCCGATGTCGGGGCACCCGCAGCGAGAGCCGTGCCAGAGGTTCCGCCACCAGCACCGCCACGCAACACAAGCCCCGCACGAACGAAAGAAGTGGTCATGCGTTTGAACGCCCGCCTCGGTACCGCCGACGCGGTTACGATCGGACTCGGTTCGATGATCGGCGCCGGGCTCTTCGCGGCGTTCGCCCCCGCGGCCTCGCTGGCGGGCTGGAACCTCGTCCCGGCACTGTTGCTGGCGGCGTTCGTGGCGTTCTGCAACGCGTCGAGCTCGGCGGCACTGGCGGCCCGCTACCCCACCGCGGGAGGTACCTACGTCTACGGCCGCGAACGGCTCGGTCCGCTCTGGGGCTACCTGGCCGGTTGGGGATTCGTCACCGGTAAGACGGCTTCGTGCGCCGCGATGGCGCTGACTGCGGCGAACTATCTCTCGCCGTCGCACCGCGAGGCCGTGGCGGTGGTGTTCGTGCTGCTGCTCGCCGGGACCAACTACATCGGGATCACCCGCACGGCACGGCTGGCCCGAGTGCTGTTGGTGATCACGCTGGCCGGGTTGGCGGTGGCGCTCGTCGCGACATGGCTCCCGGACTCGGATCCACCGCTGCTGCCCGGCAGCGGGGCCGTCTCGTCGGAGACCGGGTCGCGCTGGGGTGGCCTGTGGGGGACGACCGGCGCAGCGGGGCTGCTGTTCTTCGCCTTCGCGGGGTACGCGCGGATAGCCACCCTCGGTGAGGAGGTCCGCGATCCGGAACGGACCATCCCGCGGGCCATTCCGATCGCCCTGGGCATCGTGGTGCTGCTGTACCTGGTGGTCGGAGTGACGCTGCTCGGCTCGCTGGGGCCGTCCGGGCTGGCCGAATCCACCGCACCGCTCGCCGAGGCGGTAAGGGAGGGCCCCCTTCCGTGGCTGGCACCGGCCGCACGACTGGCCGCGGGTACGGCCGCGCTGGGCGCGCTGCTCGCCCTGCTCGCGGGAGTGGGAAGAACCGCGATGGCGATGGCCCGCGAGCGAGACCTGCCGGGCCCGCTGGACCGCGTTCACCCCCGGTTCGGCACCCCGCACCACGCCGAGCTCGGAGTAGCCGCCGCGGTGGTGCTGCTGATCGCGGCGGGTGACCTGCGCGCGGTGATCGGCTTCTCCTCGTTCGGTGTGCTGATCTACTACGCGATCACCAACGCGGCAGCGTGGACCCTACCCGGGGAACAACGGTGGTTCCCCAGGGCGCTGCCCGTCGTGGGCCTACTGGGGTGCGCTGTACTCGCGTTCAGCCTGCCGTGGCAGGCCGTCGTGGCCGGGCTCGGCTGCTTCGGCGTCGGGATCCTGTTCCGCGAGCGGCGGAAGATCCGCTCCCTCCTGCGCGGCCGAGTCGGCACGTCGTGAACCGGTCGCGTCCCGGTTCGTCCGCGAGGGCCGCACGAACTTGTAGCCCACGCTCCGGACCGTTCCGATCATGGCCTCGTGCTCGGGGCCCAGCTTCGCGCGCAGTCGCCTGATGTGCACGTCCACCGTCCGGGTACCGCCGAAGAAGTCGTAGCCCCAGACCTCCTGCAGCAGCTGCACCCGCGTGAAGACCCTGCCCGCGTGGGTGGCGAGGTGCTTTAGCAGCTCGAACTCCTTGTAGGTCAGTTCGAGGGCCTTGCCCTTGAGCCTGGCCGTGTAGGTCTCGTCCTCGATGACCAGGTCGCCCACGGTCACCGGCCCACCGGCGACGGATTCGGCCCCACGCTGCGCGGTGCGCAGCCTGATCCGCGCATCGACCTCGGCCGGGCCAGCCGTGGGCAGCAGCACGTCGTCCACACCCCACTCGGCGTTGACCACCACGAGGCCGCCCTCGTTGACCACGGCGAACACCGGTACCCCGGCGCCTCCCGAGGACAGCATCCGGCACAGGTTCCTGGCGTTGGCGAGGTTGTCGCGGGCGTCGACGACCACGAGTTCGTATCCGCTGGCAGTGACCATCGCGGAGCTGTCCGGAGCGATCACCCGCACCCGGTGCGGCAGCAGGGACAACGCGGGCAGCACGGCCTCGCAGTCGGACTCGTTACTCAACAGCAGCAGATCGGAGCTCATACAATGCCTCCGTGAACCGGCGCGAACGCCGGAAGTGGGCGATACGGAAAATGCGCCGTAACCGGGCTGCGAGGCTCCGTTGCCTCCGATGACGGTGAGAATACCCATAACACGTCGGAAAAGCACGGGTAACGCAACACAGGTCACACGAGCGCGGCAGCGCTGCCGGCACGAAGGGCTGCCAGTCCGAAGAGCGATCGGTCTCGAACCGTCCGGTGGCGGGAATTCGCGCGGCGAGCACGGAACGGCCGCGCACCTGACCCAGCGCACCTGACGCGGCGCGGCCCGAGGGATTCCGCCACGAGAGGTGGGCGACGAACTCCTACTAGAGTGAAAACACCGTGTCTCCCGCGGCGGATACACCAGACAGAAACGGAAACCTACCGGTGCGACGTGCCTTCCCGTTCAAGAAGCTCACGATCACGCTGGTCGTGCTGCTCGGTCTGTTCCTGGCGGCCGACTTCGGCGGCGCGGCCCTCGCCGAGTACCAGGTGTCCAAGAAACTGGGGAGGAAACTCGAGCTCGGGCGCGACCCGGGAGTCCGGATAACCGGCTTTCCGTTCCTGACCCAGGCGGTGCGGGGTGACTTCCGCGACGTGCGGTTACGCGTACCGGGTGTGGACGTCGGTCCGCTGCGCGACGTCGACGTCCGGGCGGAGCTGCATCACGCGCGGATCTCCACCCTCGGCATGTTGACCGGTGAGAACAACCGGATAGCGGTCGACGAGGTGACCGGCGAGCTCCGAATCGGCGAATCAGATCTGGACAAGGCGGTGCCGGTCGAGGACCTGCGCATCAATCCGGTGGAGACGCCCGCGGCCTCGGCGGCCGCGTCCGGCGGCGCGGGCAACGACTCCTCGACGGGTGTACGGCTGCGCGGAAAGGTCGACATCGCGGGGACGACCAACCGGGTCACCGTCACCGGCACGCTGCGGCTGGAGAACGGCAAGCTGCGGATCGTGCCGAACGAACTGGATCTGGAGAACAGCGCCGTCGGCCGGGTGGACCTGGCGGGCACCTTCGAGAAGATGATCCTGCGGCAATTCGACACCACGCTCGATCCGGGAGGACTGCCGTTCGACGTACGCCCCACGGCCGTCGAGGTGGAACGCGGCGCTCTGGTGGTCGCGGGCAGCGCCGACAACGTGGTCATCAACGGGAACGGGAGCGGTGGCTGATGCCGCCGGAGTGGTGGGCGCTGCTGCTCTCGCTGATCGCGACGCTGGTGCTCGGCTCGGCGCTTCGCGCGCGGGAGGGTCGGATCACCACGCGGAATAACCGCCGCGGCAGTGGAGTTTCCCGGGAAGTGTTCGATCAGCTTCCCGCGGAGATCGCCGAGGTACTGCGTCGCGAGGTGACCGGTACCGGCGGCGAGGTGACCGGCGACGGGGTGACCGGCGACGGGGTGACCGGAACCGGGCGCACAACCGGTTCGGTGGCCGGCTCCGCCACACGAGACGCCACGCCCGGGAGCACCATGCCCGGGGTCACTCTGCTGCAACTGTCCACCACGTTCTGCGCCCCGTGCAGACACGCCCGCATCCTGCTGTCGACGATGGCCGAACGGACCACGGGACTGCGCCACGTGGAGATCGACCTGACCAACCGTCCGGAGTGGTCGGCGCCGTTGGGCGTGCACACCACACCCACCACGCTCGCGCTGGACACCGACGGGCGGGAACTGTTCCGGCTCTCGGGGGTGCCGCGCCGCGAAGGGCTCACCGAGGCACTGCGCCCGTACCTTCCCTGATCGAAGTTTTCCGATCGGGTCGTTCGGATACATCCATCCCAACAGGTGAACAATCTTTCCGCTCGCCGCTCGTGACGGGTAATCTCCGAAGTGTGCATGTACTGCTGACCTCCAGGCGCGCTGTGGATCTGTGCCGCGTCGGAAGCAGCCTGTGTCGCGGGTGACGACCCGGGCGGCGGCACCGAATGCGATCGGTTCTCACACCGACGTGGCGGCCTTACCCGTCCCGGCGGATTCGGCACCCTGTTCCACCAGCCAGGAGACACCATGCCCAGTGATGACCGCCTCGATCCGCGCGGTGTCCGTTTCACGGCATGGATCACCAGCGGCATCCTCGTCCTGGGGCTGCTGACCGGGAGCTGGCGGATACTGGCCGCGCAGACCGCGCTGTTCGCGCTGTGCGCGTTCGTGGGGCTACGCGTCAATCCGTGGGGACATCTCTACCGGCAAACGGTGCGCCCTCGGCTGCCCGAGGGTGACGAGCAGTCGTACGAGGACCCCGAACCGGTTCGTTTCGCCCAGGGAATCGGATTCGCCTGCACCCTGGTGGCAACCGTCGGATACGCCGGAGAGTGGCTCCTCTTGGGGGTGACGGCGAACGCGCTGGCACTGGTCGCCGCGCTGCTCAACGCCGCCTTCGGCTACTGCCTCGGTTGCCGGTTGTATCCGTTGATCCGGAGGTTGATTCCCGCGGGCTCGACCTCCCAAATCCGCTGAGAATTCACTTCGCCGATACGAGCAAAGGAGTCGCTCGATGAGTCGTGAACAGGTCCTGGTAACCACCGACTGGGCCGAACAGAACCTGAACACCGACGGGGTCGTGTTCGCCGAGGTGGACGAGGACACCACAGCCTACGACGGTGGACACATCCGCGGCGCGGTCAAGCTCGACTGGCGCAACGAACTGCAGGACCACGTGCGGCGTGACTTCGTGGGCCGGGAGGACTTCGGCAAGCTTCTCTCCGCCAAGGGGATCTCGAACGACGACACGGTGATCCTCTACGGCGGCAACAACAACTGGTTCGCCGCCTACGCCTACTGGTACTTCAAGCTCTACGGGCACCGCGACGTGCGGCTGCTCGACGGCGGCCGTAAGAAGTGGGAGCTGGACGGCCGGGAACTGACCAAGGAGGTCCCGGAGCGCCCCGCCACCAACTACGTCGCGGGTGAGCCGGACAGCTCGATCCGCGCGTTCCGCGACGAGGTCGTGGATTCGATCGGTGAGCGCAACCTGGTCGACGTGCGCTCGCCCGACGAGTTCTCCGGGAAGCTGCTCGCCCCCGCGCACCTGCCACAGGAGTCCGCGCAGCGCGGCGGTCACATCCCCTCGGCGATCAACGTGCCCTGGAGCCGCGCGGCCAACGAGGACGGCACCTTCAAGTCGGACGACGAGCTGCGCAAGGTCTACAACGAGGCCGGGCTCGACGAGTCCAGGAACACGATCGCCTACTGCAGGATCGGCGAGCGTTCCTCGCACACCTGGTTCGTGCTGCACGAGCTGCTGGGGCACCAGAACGTGAAGAACTACGACGGTTCCTGGACCGAGTACGGCTCGCTGGTCGGCGTGCCGATCGAGAACCCGAGTGAGCAGGAGGCATGATCGTGAGCAGTGGATGCGGAGCACCGGATCAGTCGACCGCGGGCGCGGACACCGGTGACCAGACCGTCGTGGCGGGCAAGGTGCGTTCCGGTGGTCAGCCGGTGGGCGGTGCCTTCGTCCGACTGCTGAACCCGGCGGGCGAGTTCACCGCCGAGGTCGTCTCCGCCGAGAGCGGCGATTTCCGGTTCTACGCGGCCGAGGGAACCTGGACCGTCCGTGCGCTGCACCGCGACGGCAGCGGCGAGTCCGAGGTGGTCGCGAACGGGCCGGGGCTGCACGAGGTGGAGATCGCCGTGGCGTGACGCCGGAGGTCGGTGTCGGCGCTCCAGCGCCGACACCACCCCCGAACTCGGTCTCACTCCCCGACGTGGCGGGAACGCAGCAGGGCGAACGCCCGCTCATCGCGGTCCTGTGCCGCCGGATCGGAGTCCGTGGTGTTGCCGACGGTGGTGAAGTCGAGTACCTCCCACCCCGTGCGGTCGAACAACCTTCGCAGCCCGGCCTCCGAGAAGATCCAGAAATTCGTGGCGTCGTTGTTCGCCTCGGTCGGGTGAAGCAGATAGGCCACCGGCTGCTCGGCGAACCGGGTCCCGTGGTCCGGGCTCAGCTGCGCGATCCGGGTGGAGACGAAGCAGAGTTCGCTGTGCCGGGCCAACGTCTCCAACACGTAGAACGGGTTCTTCAGGTGGTACAGCAGACCGAGGAACAACACGGCGCGGTAGTGCTCGGCCGGTAGCCGGAACTGGCTGTCCAGATCCACGTCGTGGATGCCCGCCTCGGAGCCCAGCCGCTCGGCGAGCAGCCGCGCGCCACGCAGTCCGTTGTAGTTGGGAGCCGAGGTGTCGACCACGTCCAGTCGGCATCCCAGCTGGGATTCCAGGAAGAAGCCCAGATCACCGTCGGCGGCGCCGATATCGGCGATCCGCTGCCCCGCCAACCGGTCGAACACGGCCCGGTTGTCCCCGGACAGCAACCCGTCCAGATGAAGCATGTTGGCGATGGTGTCGAAGGGGTACCAGGGGAACTCCGGATCGATCTCGGACTTGCGCCCGAGTAGCCACTCCCGGTAGTTCATCGCCTTGTCCCGCAGCGTCGCGAACTCCATGTGATACCCGTCTCCTCGGCGCCGGCCCCAGACCCGCTGAGCACCGAAACGCGGCTTGGCAACCCTCTGGTCCGAGCAGATCATGCCTGAGACCACATCCCACTCGAGCCGGGTGGTGGTTATGCTTACGGCCGTGACACTCATCGACTTCCTGCACTACGGCCTGGTCACTCTGGTGGGGATCGCCGCCCTGGCGACGGTCTGGTTCGCCTTCTACGTGGTGTATCGCCTGCACAGCGACTGATCCACCCACCACTGGACGGGGGAGCGGCGACGAACGCGGCGAGCCTTCGAGGTAACCTCGAAGGCGATGTCTGCCACGCCCAACCAGCCGTCCGAACAGTCCGACCCGTCCAACGGTCAACCGCAGCCCGGCAGCGGTGACGCGGCGGTGCGCGCCCAGGCCGAGCGCGCGGAGAAGACCCGCGGGCGCAACATTCCCGAGTTCGACGACCTGCCGGGAATCGGGGACACCGCGAACCTGCGCATGGGCCCGGAGCTCAACGGCGCCTGCCTGGGGCTGCTGCCGCTGGTCGGTGTCTGGCGGGGCGAGGGCGAGGCCAACCACCCCACGCTGGACGAGAAGTACCGCTTCCTGCAGCAGGTGACCTTCGCCCACGACGGCAGGCCGTTCCTGTACTACGAGAGCCGCGCCTGGAAGCTGGACGGCGAGGGCGGCGAGATCGTGGAGCCCGCCTTCCGCGAGCTGGGCTGGTGGCGGCCGCAGCCCGACGACAGCATCGAGCTGCTGCTGGTGCACTCCTCCGGCATCGCGGAGATGTTCTTCGGCAACCCCCTCAACCAGACCAGCTGGCAGTTGTCCACCGACGCGGTGCTGCGCACCCCGACCTCGGAGGACGTGACCGCCACGACCAGGCTGTACGGCGTGGTGGACGGCTCGCTGGCCTACGTCGAGGAACGCGCCACCTCGGAGCACGAGCTGCAGCCCCGCCTCTCAGCCAAGCTGGAACGCGTGGTCGGCTGACCTCGATCCTCGGGGCGGGTGGCGAGAACGCGGCGAACAACTCAGCCGGCCCCGTTCGGACTCGGTGTGGCCCGTTCGGCTCGGCGCTCGTTGCCGCTCCCCGGCGCGGCGAGTGCCGAGCCGACTCGCACGGGGTGAAGGACGACCGGTCCCGCAGAACGTAGCAGTTCGCCGCCCGCTCCTACGGCATGCACGTCCGACGCCGCGAAAGACGCTTCCGGCCACAAATCGAAACCTCTCCCCGAGAGATGCGGCGCCATTCGAAAACAGTCGAAAAGGAAAACGCTCAGCATCGCACCAGAAAACTGGGAATGATGTAAATTGCGGGCGTGCTTTTCCTGGCTTTCCTCCTGTCGCCGCTGCTCGTGCTCGGCGTGTTCGCGGCGGTGGTGAAGCTGCTGATTTCCATCGACCAGCGAGGATCCGCCGGAATCTGGTCGTGCGCGGCCACGATTTTCATTTTCCTCGCGTCTCTGGAGTATCTTTGGGGAGCCCTGCACACGTTCACTTTCCCCGACCCCAGGGACACCTGTTCGCTCTCCCCGCGAGAAGGATCTCGCTGGGGTGGTTTGGAGCGGATCGATTACGGAATATTCCCGCCGAGCGCGAAATGCGTGTGGGGAAGCGGAAACACCTCCGATCTGGTTCCGGGCCACGTGGCCCCACTCCTGTACGCGTTCCTGACCGCCGCGCTCGTCTGCGCGGCGGCGGCGAAGGCCGCGCGGATCGCCCGGCGAAACCGCCGAAGTCCGTCGTAGCGGATGACGCTCCGGTACCGCGCGGGTCACTACCGGCCCACCGAGGTCACCGTCAGTACTGCGACTCGTAGAGCTTGCAGATCCGCTCGTGCAGCCCCGGGTCGGTGACCACGGGTGTGCCGTCCACGGTGTGCACCTGGGTGATCTTGCGGATGCTCGACGCCAGCCAGACACCGTCGGCGTGCCCCAACCGCTCGGCGGTGATCGGCTCCACGGCGGTCGACCAGCCGGCCTCCTCGGCGGCCCGGAACAACGCACCCTGGGTGGTCCCCCGCAGGATGCCGGAGCTCGGCGGTGGGGTCGCCAGCCTGCCGCCCTCCGCCAGCACCACGTTGGAGGTAGGTCCCTCCAGCAGCGAACCGTCGGTCGCCGTGAACACGACCTCGTCGGCGCCGCGTCGCTCCGCCTCGCGCAGGGCGGCCATGTTGACCGCGTAGGACAGCGTCTTCGCCGAGAGCAGCAACCAGGGGGCGCGCTCCATCATCCCGGGGTCGATGCCGCGCTCCAGGGTCACCACGGAAATGCCCTCGGCACGCTTGCGCATCAGCTCCGCCGACAGCGACTGCCCCGAGACGAAGGCGGTCGGGGTGCCGTCCCCGCCGTCCGGACCCCTGGTGCACACGAGTTTGATCGCGCTCTCCGGCACGCTGTCCCACGGCCACTCCGCGAGCACCGCCCGCACGGCACGGTGCCAACTCGCCCGCTCGGGCAGCGACAGCTCCATCAGTCGGGCGGAACGCTCCAACCGGTCCAGGTGGGCCTCGATCTCCCGTGGATTACCGTCGACCGCGAGGATCGTCTCGAAGATCCCGTCACCACGCTGCACCCCGAGATCGTCGGAACGCAGCAGCGGGACCTCGGGGTCGGCCAGGGTGCCGTCCAGCAGAGCCAGCATGCGCATACTCGCAGCCTAGAACCTACGCACCCGGGTGCCCGAGCGGGCCGCGCCGGCTCACCCGGTCGTACGATCGGGACCGAGAGTCGGCCGAAGCGCTGGAGAACGTTGCGCGGACCGTTACCCGCGGGGAGCTCGGATGAGGCAGGACGACGAACGGGGCACGAACACGACACCGTCGGGCGCGGGTCCGGCGCGGAGTGCCACGAAACCCGCGCTGCGCAGCACGCTGCACCGGCGGGGCAGGCGCATGACCCCGCAACGCCAGCTGGTGCTGGACGCCGTGCGGGAACTGGCCCACGCGACCCCGGAGCAGGTGTGCCGACACGTCCAGCGCACGACGCCGACGGTCAACATCACCACCGTCTACCGTGCCCTCGACCTGCTGGAGCAGCTCGGGCTGGTGCGGCACACCCACCTGGGACACGGGGCTCCCACATACTCCGTGGAGGAGCACGAACACGTGCACCTGGTCTGCCACAGCTGCGGCGGGATCGACGAGGTCCCCTGCGAGTGGTTCGAAGAGCTCGGTGGGCTGCTGCGCAGCGAACGCGGCTTCGCGCTGGACGCCACCCATCTCGCGCTGTCCGGGACCTGCGCCACCTGCCTGGCCGAGGAGGCGGACCAGGACGGGAATATCGAAGCTCCGCACGGAGCTGACCCTGTCGAGAGCGACCCTGTCGAGAGCGACTGAGTCGCCACGTGAACACCGAACAGCACCCGACCGGACGGCCCCGCGACCGAACCGCCGGGGATCCCCCGATGGGAGAAGGATGAACTCACCGCTGCTCGAACTTCCCGGTGCGGTGCCCGCACCCGAGGACTCCCCCGATTTCGGGGTGCCGTGGCACTTCGGCGACCCGTTCGGGGAGCAGCGCGCGGCCGCGCGTGGCGCCGCGATCGTGGATCGTTCGCACCGGCAGGTGATCGCGGTGCCGGGCGGGGAGCGTCTGAGCTGGCTGCACCTGGTGCTGTCCCAGCACCTCACCGAACTGGCGGAGGACCGGGGCACCGAGGCGCTGGTGCTGGACAACCAGGGCCGGGTGGACAGCCACATGATGGTGGCCCACCACGACGAGGTGGTCTACCTGGACTGCGAGGCAGGCTCCAGGGCGACCAGCGCACTGCCCACCATGGGCACCGACGGCACCCAGTCGCTGCCGGAGTACCTGGAGGCGATGCGCTTCTGGTCCGACGTCCAGCCGCGCGAGGCCACCGAGGAGTTCGCCGTGTTCACCGTGATCGGGCCACGGGCCGGCGAGGTGCTCGAGGAGTCCGGCGTGACGGTGCCCGCCGAACCCTACGGGGTGAGCGGACTGCCCGGCGGTGGCCTGGTGCGGCACGTGCCGTTCCGGCAGATCTTCACCGTGGACCTGCTGGTGCCTCGGGATTCGATGGTCGACTGGTGGATGCGGTTGACCGGGAACGGCGCGCGCAGAACGGGCAGCATGACCTACGAGGCGCTGCGCGTGGAGGCGCTGCGCCCCCGAGTGGGACTGGACACCGACGACCGCGCCATCCCGCACGAGTTGGGCTGGATCCACACCGCGGCTCACGTGGCCAAGGGCTGCTACCGCGGCCAGGAGACCGTGGCCAAGGTGCACAACGTGGGCAAGCCGCCGCGCAGGATGCTGCTGCTGCACCTGGACGGTTCGGTGGAGATACGTCCCGAGACCGGTGATCCGGTGCTGCACGGCGAGCGCACCGTGGGGCGGGTGGGCAGCGTGGTGCTGCACCACGAGCTCGGTCCGGTGGCGCTGGCGCTGTTGAAGCGCTCGGCCCCCGTGGACGAGGAGCTGCTGGCCGGCGATGCCGAGCAGGAACGCCAGGTGGCCGCGGCGGTGGACCCGGAGTCGGTGCCCCCGGACACCGGGGAGCCGCCGGGCAGGATCGCCGCGCAGCGGGTCCGCGGGCACTGATCGAGTGACGCGTCCCCGCAGCCGTCGGATCGGCGGATCGGCGGATCGTGCGCCACGGTCATTCCGAACGACGGGTCGCCTGTCGACGCCGTTCGGATGAGGCCGCCGTACGACCACCGTGCGAGAGCCGTCGAGCCGCGTCGGTGAAATCCGGGAACGGTGCTCGCCACCGGGGGCACCGCGAGGTGCGGTTGTGCCAAGATCGAAGCATGACAGCGCCGTCAACCGATCCAGCCAGCTCGCGGGCGCGACCGGGAACGATCATCACGGTCGCGGTGACGGGAGCCCACGCGAAAGCCGATGTCCCCGCACTGCCGGTGGGCAGCGAGGAGGTCGCCGCGGCGGCGGCTTCCTGTGCACGGGTGGGTGCTTCCGTCATCGACCTGGAGCCACGACACGACACCTCGGTTCCGGACGTGGTGGCCGCTGTCCACAACCGGACGGACCTGGTGGTGCGGGTGGCCGCCTACGCCCGGTCGGAAACCCTGACCACCCTGCTGGACTCCGGCGCCGAAGTGCTGACCTGTCCGGTGGACGCACCGGAGGACTTCGTCGCCGCACTGCGGGAAGGAGCGCGGGCACGGGGGATCGCGGTGCACCACGAGGTACGGGAGCTGGAACAGCTGGATACGCTGCGAGTGCGTTGCGCGGCGGAAACCGGGCCGGTGCACGCGGTTCTGGTCTTCGGTTCGGCCGCCGACTCCGGTATGCACGGTGACCCGGAGACGTTGAGCAGGGCCGTGGCACGGCTGCCGGCGGGGGCGAGCTACACGGTCACCGGTCTGGACGACACGGCAGTGCCGATGCTGCTGGCCACGTTGGCGACGAACGGGCACGTCCGGGTGGGAATGGCGGACACACTGGAGTACTCGCCGGGAGAACCGGTGCGGGACAACGCACAACTGGTGGCACGTGCGGCTGGCGTGGCGAAGATAGCGCAGCGATTGCCGCTGTCGGTATCCCACGTTCGTGGAGTGTTCGGCCTGTCCGGGTGATTCAACCGGGCGGTACACCTCCGAACACCCCAAGTGGTGGATCGCCTCCCCTAGGATGTGGGTAATCGAGCGCCGAAGTGCCGGCTCCGGCGAAGTCAGCGCCTGGATGCAGAGGATTTAGCCGTGATCGAAGTGCGCCCCGGGGGCCGCCGACGCATCGACCGGGTTCTGGACCCGGAGTTCGCGGGCGGTCTGGAACAACGTGATCTCGATGAAGTCCGCTCGTTGCGGGACGAAGCCGCACAGGAGGAGACCGACCTGTCCTATCTGCGCCGGATGCTGCACGCGCGGATCGACATCGTGCGGGCGGAACAGCGCAGACGCGCCGAGAACGGTTCCGCCACGGTGGTGGAGGAACTGGTCGGCATCCTCTCGGACAACGCCGTCGGACCGGCCACCGGTTCGGGGCGGTACCAGACTGTGGAACCCTCGCGGGTCGAGGCGCACCGCAGGCACGTGGAGGCACTGGTCTCGGATGTGGACCTGTCCGACGTGATGTCGCTGTCGGCCGCGAAGCTCGACGCCGCGCTGCGGGCCTTCGAGTCGGAGGAGGAGTCCGTCTCCACCAGGCGCAAGCAGGTGCAGGCGGTGGTCGACGCACTCAACGACGAGATCGCCCGACGGTATCGCGAGGGCGTCGCCTCGGTGGACGAATTACTGGCCGCGGAAAGGGACGGGCATTGAACGAGCAGGTCGAGCTGACTCCGCTGGTGGAGCTGGTTCGTGGCGAGATCCGGGAAGGGCTGCACCACGGATCCGTGGTGGTACTGGCGCCGGACGGGCGGGTGTCGCACTTCGCGGGTGAGGTCAACCGCCCGATGTACCCGCGTTCGGCGAACAAACCGGCGCAGGCGGTGGGAATGCTGCGGGCCGGGCTGCGGCTGGACGAGGAGGTCGATCTCGCCATGGCGGCGGCGTCCCACAACGGGGAGCCGGAACACGTGCTGCGCACCAGGGAGGTGCTGCACCGCCACGACCTGACCGAGGACGCGCTGAGCTGCCCCACCGACTGGCCGCTGCGGGAGGACGAGCGGGACCGGCGTGCCTCCGAGGGATTCGGCAAGCAGCGCATCACCATGAACTGCTCGGGCAAGCACGCCGCGATGCTGGCCACCTGCACGCAGCGGGGTTGGGCCACCGAGGACTACCTGGATCCCAAGCATCCGCTGCAGATCGACCTGCACGAGGCCGTGTCCGACCTGGCGGGCGAACCGATCGACTCGGTCTCGGTGGACGGCTGCGGGGCTCCGCTGTTCGCGCTCTCGCTGACCGGGCTCGCCCGTACGTTCCGGAACATGGTCACCGCGGCCACCGATACGCCCGAACGGCGGGTGGCCGACGCCATGCGGGCGAACCCGTGGTTCGTGGCGGGGACCGAGCGCGAGGACACGCTGCTGATGCGCGCGGTCCCGGGCCTGTTGAGCAAGTCGGGGGTCGAGGGCGTGCTGGCGCTGGCACTGCCCGACGGGCACGCGATCGCCCTGAAGATCGCGGACGGCTCGGCGCGGGCCAGGCTGCCGGTGGCGGTGGCCGCGCTGCGCGCGGTGGGGGTCGACGACGAGAACCTGGCGGAACTGGCGGAGAGCGGCGTGCTGGGCGGAGGTCGCCGGATGGGCACCGTCCGCGCGCTCAAGGGACTGTTCGACTGATTCCGACCGGCGTTGTCCTGTCCTGACGAGCGGGGCCCGGACGTGCGGGGTCCGGGCGGTCACCGAAGTGGCGGAGGCCGCCCGGCCCGTCGGTCGAGCGCCCACGTCGAGCCGGTGGGAAGGCTCCGATCAGTTGCCGCGATCAGTTGTAGCGTTCGTGCGCGGCCAGCTCGGCCCAGAACTCGCGCAACGCCTCGTAGCGCTCCCCCACTTCGGTGGTGTGACCGAGCTCCATGGCGTCGACGATCGCGTGCACGTCCTCGGCGGAGGAGTCCGCTTCCAGATCCGCGTCGGACATCATCTGCACCAGACCGCCGTAGTCCAGTTCGACGGCCGCGTGGGGGTGGAACCGTTCCAGCCAGCGCCCGGTCTCCCGCAGGATCTTCGGTGGCCCCTCGTCACCGAGGGTGTTCCTCGTGACGGTGTGCGCCCGGGAGACCCGCCTGCGGGCGTCCGCCATCGAGGTCAGCCAGTAGAGCCGCTTGATCCGCCCGTGCTCGTCGTGGAGCACGGTGCGCTGCTCCGGATCCACCACGGCGAACCACGGCAGCGGGATGGTCCAGGTCGAGGAGATCACGTGGACCGCGCTGTCGGAGAGCTCCTGCACCACGGCGGAGGCCTTGGACTTGGCGGTGTCCTCGGGAACGTTCAGGGCGGCTGTTCGCAGCGGCGGGTCCGCCGCGCCGATGAAACCGACCAGCGCGGCGGCGGCGCGACCGCGCAGGTCCAGCGGGCAGACGAGCGGTCCCGGCCCCACGGCGGAGGACTCCCCCGTGGGAACCTCCTCGACGTCGAGGGCCAGCACCTCGTCCGGCCCCTGGGCGGTACCGTCGACCGCTTCACCCGGAAGCAGGCGCGGACGGATGGACAGTTGGGTACGCAGCCACCTGTTCTGTTCCCGAGATCCCACTCCGACCGGATCCACAGCACCCTGATCCAGCGCTTCGGAGAGCTGTTCACGTCGGGGCGACTCGAATGACGACAGGGGCTCGTACACCCTCATGTAGGCGACGAACGGCTCCGGCACAGCGTGTATGTTGCCATGCCGCTGGAACGGGATCGGCATTGCCCGTCCCGTGTGACAACCGCCGGGAACCGCTGCGGCCCACATCACCCGCCGCAGGTGGAGCGGGTTGGCCTACCACGTCGCGAAGAACCGCATCGGCACGGTACGGTAGTTACAGGAAAAGGTTGTCGAGATTCATGCGGGGCCGCCGTTCCCCTGGCCGCCCCGCAAACCCTGCGCGAGGGGGTCGAGCCATGGGGCGCGGCCGTGCCAAGGCCAAGCAGACGAAAGTGGCCCGCGAGCTGAAGTACAATTCCCCCAGTGTTGACCTCGGGGCGTTGGAGCGTGAACTTTCCTCTGACTACACCCCTGAGTGGTACGAAGAGGAAGATTACTACGACGATGACAGGGACGACGACCACCGAAGCTGAACGCGGCCACGTCGACGAGTGACGGGTTCATTCGTCGAACGGGTTTCGGGTTCCTGTCGGCGGGCGAGTCAACGGCCGGCATCACGACCGACCGGGACTGATGCGCCGGTTACGCGACCGATTGTTCGGAGATCCCACCGAGTTGTGTCACCGTTTTCGGTGATGCGGCTCGGTGGGTTCCGTATTGTCCGGACGAAATTCTCCGGAGGAAGCCTGCGTCGGGCCCGGGCACGAACGGCTCAGTGCGCGTGCGCGCCGTGCACCACGGCGTGCCCCAGACCACGACCGATCATCCACTTGTTCACCGGCAACGCCAGCAGGAAAGCCATCGCCAGCGCGAACGCCAGCGCCGCCCAGAAGAACCAGCCGGCCAGCCCGGCGTGCATCGCCCCGGGGATGCCCACCATCACCAGGTTGTCCACCAGCTCCATCACCGCGATCGAGAGGGTGTCGGCGGCGAGGGCCAACCGCAGCGCGCGCTTGAACCCCACCCCGGCACGCAGCACACCGCGCATGGTGAGGCTGTAGCCGAACACGAACGCCAGCACGACGGCGAGAGCGACGGTCGCGGCGTTGTGCAGCCCCAGCGCGGTTCCGATCACCATCCCGAGTACCTCGCCGATGGCGCAGCCGGTCAGACAGTGCAGCGTCGCCGAAGCGGCCATGGCCCAGGAAGCTCCTGGTGTCGACATCGGCTCCTCCTTGATCGCGACTCATTCCACCCAACGAGTACCCCAGAGGGGTATATTCCACGCGTGCGGAGTCGCCACCGGACGCTCCCACCGGTACTCGCGGCGGGGAGTCGACTACGAAGAGCCGACTACGGGGAACCAGCCGCAGGGGTCCAGCCGCAGGGAGCCGGCGGATGCGTACGCCGAGTTCAGAACCTGGGGTGGTTCCCCCGCAGCACGACCCGCTCCCCGGTCTCGGAGCCCGTGGAGTCCTTGGCCACCTCACCCAGCACCCAGGCGGGCAGATGCCTGGCGGTGGAGACGGCCAGCGCACGGTCCACGTCCTCGGCGGCCACCACGGCCACCATGCCCACCCCCATGTTGAAGGTGCGCTCCATCTCGGCGTTGTCCAACCTGCCGCGCTGCCCGATCAACCCGAAAACCGGATCCGGCGTCCAGGTCCCCCGGTCGATCACGGCGCTGAGCCCGCTAGGCAACACGCGTTCGAGGTTGGCGGCGAGCCCGCCACCGGTGATGTGCGCGAAGGCACGCACCTCGGCTTCGGCCGCCAGCGACAGGCACTCCTTGGCATAGATGCGCGTCGGTTCCAGCAGCTCCTCACCGAGCGTGCGCCCGAACTCCTCGACGTGCCCGTTGAGCGGCATCCTGGCCTGTTCGAGCAGTACGCGGCGAACCAGCGAGAACCCGTTGGAGTGCAGCCCGGACGAACGCATCCCGATCAGCACGTCCCCGGGGCGAACCCGGTCCGGCCCCAGCATGTCGTCGGCCTCGACCACGCCGACGCCGGTGGCCGAGATGTCGTACTCACCGGGGGCCATCATGCCGGGGTGCTCGGCGGTCTCACCGCCGAGCAGCGCGCATCCCGCCTGGACGCAGCCGTCGGAGACCCCTTTGACCAGACTGCTTATCCGGTCCGGATCGACCGACTCGGTGGCGATGTAGTCCTGCAGGAACATGGGCTCGGCGCCGCAGACCACCAGATCGTCGACCACCATCGCCACCAGGTCGACACCCACGGTGTCGTGGATGTCCATGGCCTGCGCGATCGCGAGCTTCGTGCCCACCCCGTCGGTCGAGGAGGCGAGCACCGGTTCGGTCCAACGGTCGAGTTTGAGCTGGAACAAGCCGGCGAAGCCACCGATGGAGCCGAGCACCTCGGGGCGCGTGGCACGGGCCGCCAGGGGACGCATCCGCTCGACGGCCTCATCGCCCGCTTCGATACTGACCCCGGCATCGGCATAGGTGGCTGCGGGGCCCTCCGGATCGGAGGGACCGGAATTCGACCCTGCCAGCAGGTCTTCGGACACGTCTTGCTCCAGATCTGGTGCGCGTTTCGGATGCGATGTGCGTAGCCGTGTGCCGCACGCCCACGCTACGCGTGAACATGGGCGACCGAGGTAACGAGCACGGCGCCGCGAAAGTTGCGAGGAGGTTTCGAAGAGAGAAGAGCTCCGGCGCCGGACCTTCGTCCCACCCGACGGCCCTCTCCCTACGCCGAAGCGTCACGGTCTGCTCACGGCGTCCTCGGCTCCGTAGCCGCTCGGTAACACCGGGTCGGACGAACCCGCGGTCTCCCCACCCTTGGGCTCGGGGTTCTCCAGCAGGTGTTTGCCGATCCGGTCCTCCTCGGGGATCGGGATCGGGTAGTTCCCGTCGAAACAGGCCGCGCACAACCGGTTGCGGGGCTGCTCGGAAGCGGCCACCAACCCGTCCAGCGAGACGTAGCCCAGCGAGTCGGCAGCGATCGACTGCCGGACCCCGTCGAGGTCGAGTCCGTTGGCGACGAGCTCGGCCCGGGAGGCGAAGTCGATCCCGTAGAAGCAGGGCCAGCGCACGGGCGGCGAGGCGATCCTGACGTGGACCTCGAGCGCTCCGGCCTCGCGCAGCATCTTCACCAGGGCACGCTGGGTGTTGCCGCGCACGATGGAGTCGTCGACCACGACCAGCCGCTTGCCCCGGATCACCTCTCGCAGCGGGTTGAGCTTGAGTCGGATGCCGAGCTGACGGATGGTCTGGGACGGTTCGATGAAAGTACGGCCCACGTAGGCGTTCTTGACCAGGCCGTTGCCGTAGGCGATGTCGGCTTCCTGGGCGTACCCGATGGCCGCCGGGGTTCCGGACTCCGGTACCGGCATCACCAGGTCGGCCTCGACGGGGTGCTCCCGAGCCAGCCTGCGCCCGATCTCCACCCTGGTGCTGTGCACCGAGCGCCCCGCGATCGTGGTGTCCGGCCGCGCCAGGTAGACGTACTCGAACACGCACCCCTTGGGCTCGGGATTGGCGAAGCGCTGGGAACGCAACCCCTCGGAGTCGATGGCCAGCAGTTCGCCCGGCTCGACCTCGCGCACGAAGGAAGCGCCGATGATGTCCAGCGCGGCCGTCTCGCTGGCCACCACCCAGCCGCGCTCCAGGCGGCCGAGCACCAGCGGGCGGACACCGTGCGCGTCCCTGGCGGCGTAGAGCGTCGACTCGTCGGAGAAGACCATGCTGAACGCGCCGCGAACCGTCGGCAGCAGTTCCATCGCGGCCTGTTCCACACCCTTGTCGGCGGCGTTGACCGCCAGCAGCCCGCACACCAGGTCGGAATCGGAGGTGGCGCGTTGGCAGGCGCTGGAGGCGGACGAGGCGTTGCCCACGGCCGTGTCGGCACCCTGCTCCACGGCGCGGTCGAACAGCTCCGCGGTGTTGACGAGGTTGCCGTTGTGCCCCAGCGCGAGACCGCGGCCGGTGACCGTGGTCCGGAAGGTGGGCTGGGCGTTCTCCCAGGTGCTGCCACCGGTGGTGGAGTACCTGGCGTGTCCCACGGCCACGTGTCCCCGCAGGGAGGCCAGAACCTGCTCGTCGAAGACCTGGCTGACCAGCCCGAGGTCCTTGTAGACGAGCATCTGCGAGCCGTCGCCGACGGATATGCCCGCGGCTTCCTGGCCCCGGTGCTGTAGTGCGAACAGTCCGTAGAAGGCGAGCTTGGCGACTTCCTCGCCGGGCGCCCAAACGCCGAAGACACCACATTCCTCGCGTGGGGTGTCCTGCTCGACCGCCTCGGCACTGCCCGGATATGGCAGGTCGGTGACCACCGAAAACTCCCTGAAGGACGGAGTCGGAGTTACACCTCAGTGTAAACCGTGTGTCATCCCGCCGTATCCACCTCCCGAGGGTGGGGCCGGTCACTTCTCCGGAGCCCGCCCCTCGGGATCGGCGATGCGCAGCAACGGGAGCCACCACGAGAGATCGGCTCGGGATCCGGAGGCGACGATCAACTCCTGACGGATCGCTCGGTCCCAGCCGAGTTTTCCCGTGGCGAGGGACAGCCAGGTGTGCGGATCGGTCTCGACGACGTTGGGCGGTGTCCCCCTGGTGTGCCGCGGACCGGAGACGCACTGCACTGCCGAGAAAGGAGGCACCCGGACCTCCACCGTGTGCCCGGGGGCCAGCTGTTCGAGGGTGCGCAGGCTCAGCCGCACCGCCCGGGCCAGTTCGCTTCGCCCGGGGCGCGGCGCTCGGTCGTCCAGCCACGGCAGCGTGGCGGCCACGGCGGTACGCAGCTCAGCGGGATCGACGTCTCGTCGGGCCGGCATGTCCGGCAGCCTACGAGCCCGCCGGGAGCGGCACGACACCGGCCGCCGACCGAGCGCCCCTCGACGCCTCGGACACGAAACGGCCCGGATCAGAGCCAGCCCAGCTTCACCGCCCGAACTCCGGCCTGGAACCGGGTCTCCACTCCCAGCCTGGTGACGAGCTCGCGCACCCTGCGATGGGCCGTGCGGGAACTGAATCCCATCAGCCTTCCGATGGCGTCGTCGGTGGCTCCCGAGGCCAGCAGCGACAGGATCCAGCGCTCCTCGTCGGTGGGGACGTCCGGTTCGGCGGACGCCACGGACTCCCGCAGCGGAGCCGCCGGTCGCCACAGGTCGTCGAAGACGCGGATCAGGGCGGTGAGCATCGCCGAATCGCGCAGCAGCACCGCGCTCTCCAGCTCGTCGGGCCCACCTGTCAGCGGCAGCAGCCCGAACTCGTCGTCGACGATCAGCAGTTTCGTGGGGGCGAATTGCACCACCCGCGCCTGCTCGCCCCGGTGCATCATGCGGGTGGTCGTGTCGAGCTGCGGTGGACGGGCCAACGCGGCACGGTCGTAGAGCACTCGGTACTCGACGCCCTCGGCGAGTTTGTGGCACTCCAGGGTGTCCAGCGGTTCGGTGGCGGCGTAGGGCGGTTTGACCACGCCACGCACGAGACTGTTCGCACCACGCTGCAGGCGGTGTGCGGTGCTGCCGATCCGCTCGGCACCGTGTACGACCCGTAGTACGCCGGCCGCTCCCACGGTCGAGCGGCTCACGGATTCCACGGTTTTCCGCGCTCTGGTGTGCGCGTCGTGTCCGGCCGCGGTGCTGTTCACGGTCGGGTTCCGGGGTGTCGGATCCGCGGGTCGCGGCATTCCGGCTTGGATACTCGGCACGATTACCCCTCTCAGTGGGTGCCCGGCCAGGAGCGGACCGTTGTCCTCTCCTGCGCGGCAAAGTATCCGAGCCGAACATGTCGCGGAACCCACTTTAGGGGGAGCCCAACCAGCCGTAGGGCTTAGAACGAACGACGGACTCAAGCATTCCGAAGTGCGAACACGAAGATCGAATCATTACGGAGAAATCGGACAGGACGGATTTTTCACCCATCCCGGGGAGACAAGCGTGGGCCAGGACAAGTGCTCTCCGTAACCGGACCGAAAAACATCTTAACGCGATTCTCCGACTCTCGCGGGAAATCGAATCACTTCGGTCGGGCGCGGCGGGTCTCCCGCGCTCTCGCCGGGGCTCACCCGACGTGGCGTGACTCGCCACTCGTGCCGGGCCGCCCGAAGCGAGAGCCGGCGGAAGATTCCGCGACGGCACCACCCGCGTGACGCACGGGCGGGCGAACTCCTACTGGCGACCTCCTACTGGGGGGCCGCCGCCCAACGCCGCAACCGGGTGCGGACGGCCCGCACCTGGCGACCCTCCATCGCGGTGGAGCGTCGTGGCGTCTCCTCGAAGGGCAGCACCGGTTCCGGCGTGTTCACTCCGTAGCGCATCCCGTAGTGCGCGTACAGCTTCGTTTCCTGCTCCGGTTCCAGATCGCCGTCCTCGAGTGCGACGCGCGGCGCTCGCCGAACCGTTTCCCGATCGACGGCCACGGTGAGCGTGTCACCGTCGAACGCGGCACCGGCCAGCGGAACGAAACTCTCATTGGTGCCGAACAACCCGGTCTGCACCGTTATCCAAGCGGGCTGCTCGGTGCCATCATCCACGAACATCCGGCCGACGACGCCGATCCGGCTACCGCGGGGATCGAACGCCTCACAACCGGTCAACCGCAACGCCTCTCGTTGTCCGATCAAGAGCAACCACCTCCCACCCACCTGCTCGCCCCGACACGAGCATCGACTGTTTAGTCTGCACGCCTACCCCCGCACGAAGCATCCCGATCATCCGTGCGGCACAGAGCCGTTGTCATATCGAAACCACGCGTCGGACCGGACCGAGACCCCCGGGCCCGACGACCGGGGCGCATACTGCCGTGCGGGATCCGTTCGAACCGACCACCGCATCCGAAAGGGCCGTGAACCGAAATGGCAGCCGACGAATCGCTACCCCCCTACGCGCCACAGATCACCGAGGAGATGCGGGAACAGGCGAAACAGACCCCCAACAGCTGGCTCTACATCGTGGACCCGGCCTACGAGGCCTCCGGTGAGAACGTTCCGCCCGAAGGTGTGGTCGGCGCGTTCCGGATCGACGAGTCCGGCGAGATCGACGAGCGGTTCCACCCCAACGACGAGTACGAACCGGGCACCAGCACGTTCGAACCCAGCAACGAGCTGGAACGGGTGCTGCAGCTGATCGCCACCGGCCACGCCTCGGAGTCCGAGTTACCGGCCGCCGTACTGGCGGGGGAGCTGCTGCTCTACGCCGAGGAGGACGACGAGGACGCGCTCTACGAGGCGGAGCTGGACGACGGGAGCAGGCTCGTGCCCGCCTGCACCTCCGTGAACCGGGTTCCGGAGGACTGGCCGAGCTACCGCACCGTCGCGGGTGCGCGGTTGCCCGAGCTGCTCGACGGACTGGATCTGGGGCTGAACCTGGACGACCCGGTGCGCGCGGTGATTCCCCACGACATGCTGACTCAGTCGCCCGCCTCGGATTGAGCCGATCCGCCTCGGCGGCCCGTCTTCCCGGGGGGTGTCTGCCCAGAGGATCACCTGCACAGGGAGCCTCGCCACGATCGGGCGAGACGACCACATCGGCACCCGGCCGGGATGAGCACGTGTCCCGCGCCACAACCGGGGAGTCGTGACCGACGCGGTTAGCCTCGAAACCGTGAGTGAGGATCAACGACGCGGCGGTCCCGGACCGATCGAGCACTACGCGCTGCTGTCCGACCTGCGTACCGCCGCCCTGGTGGGCAGGGACGGCTCGATCGACTGGCTCTGCCTGCCCAGGTTCGACTCCCCGTCCTGCTTCACCCGGCTGTTGGGCGACGACCACCACGGTCACTGGCGGATCGCACCGACCGGCACCGTGCGGCGGGTGGAGCGGCGCTACCGGGACAACTCGCTGGTGCTGGAAACGGACTTCCACACCGACACCGGCGTGGTGCGACTGATCGACAGCATGCCCCCGCACGAGAAGAACCACAACGACGAGCCGTGCGTGGTGCGGACCGTCGAGGGGATCTCCGGCGAGGTGGAGATCGGAATTCGCTGGGTGGTGCGGTTCGCCTACGGCCACTCGATGCCGTGGGTCCGCACCATCCGCGAGCGGGAACCGGTACCGGACGAGTACCTGTTCGCGCTCGCCGGGCCGCACACCGTGGTGCTGCGCGGCGACGTGCTTCCCGCCCGCAAGGACGACGAGCGCGCGCACGAGATCAAGATCACCGTGAGCGGTGGGCAACGCTACTCCTGGGTACTGCAGTGGTCCTCGGATCCGGACGATCTGCCCGCCCCGATGGATCCGGTGCAGGAGGTGCGGGACAGCGAGGACTTCTGGCGGGACTGGTCGCGCCGGATCAACTACACCGGACCGCACCGCGAACCGGTGTACCGTTCGCTGGCCACCCTGAAGGCGCTGACCTACGCCCCGACCGGCGGCATCATCGCGGCTCCGACGACCTCGCTGCCGGAGGCGCTGGACGGGAACCGCAACTGGGACTACCGCTACTGCTGGCTACGGGACGCCACGCTGGTACTGCTGGCGCTGGACAACTTCGGGTGCTCGGCGGAGGCGGCGTCGTGGCGACGGTGGCTGTTACGGGCCGTTGCCGGGGATCCGGCGGATCTGCAGATCATGTACGGCGTCGGTGGGGAACGGCACCTGCTGGAGTGGGAGCCGGAGTGGCTGCCCGGTTATCAGGACGTCTCGCCGGTGCGGATCGGCAACGCCGCCTACGACCAGTTGCAGCTGGACGTGTTCGGCGAGGTGATGGACGCGCTGCACCTCGCTCGCGAGCGGGGCGTCACGGAGACTCCGGACTCGTGGGCGCTGCAGCGGGGGATGCTCAAACACCTGGAGACCATCTGGCAGCTGCCGGACAAGGGACTCTGGGAGGTACGCGGGCCGGACCGGCACTTCACCCACTCCAGGGTGATGGTGTGGGTGGCGTTCGACCGCGCGGTCCGGGCCGTGGAGGAGGACGACCTCCCCGGACCGGTGGAACGCTGGCGCGAGATCCGGGACTCGGTGCACGAGGAAGTGCTGCGCGAGGGATTCAACACCGAGTTCGGCGCGTTCACCCAGTACTACGGCGGCGACACGCTGGACGCCGCGACGCTGCTCATCCCGGCGTTGGGATTCCTGCCGGGCGACGACGAGCGGGTCCGCGGCACCGTGCGCGCGGTGGAGCGGGAACTGCGGCACGGCGTGCTGGTGGACCGCTACAGCACCGAGCCGGGCACGAACTCCGTGGACGGCCTGACGGGGCGTGAGGGCTCGTTCCTGGCCTGCTCGTTCTGGCTGGTCGACGCGCTCGCACTGTGCGACAGGCGCGAGGAGGCCGAGCGGATGTTCGACGAACTGCTGGGGCTGCGCAACGATGTGGGCCTGTTCGCCGAGGAGTACGACCCCCACGCGGACCGGTTCACCGGCAACTTCCCGCAGGCGTTCAGCCATCTCGCCCTGGTCAACTCGGCGGCGATGCTCTACGGCGGGCACACTCGCGAGGAGTCCAGTCGACGCGACGGAGGGAGCCGACGTTGAGAGCGGCGACCGTGATTCCGGGAAAACCGGGCTCCTCGGCCGTCGACGAGCTGCCCGATCCTTCACCGAAACCGGGGGAGCTGCTGGTCGAGGGGCTACTGGCGGGGGTGTGTTCGACCGACGAGGACGTCGTGGAGTCCGAGCACGGCACTTCTCCCGCGGGTAGGGAGCGAATGGTGCTGTTCCACGAGTCGCTGGGCAGGGTGAGTCACGCACCCGCGATCAGCGGCTTCCGGGAGGGCGATCACGTCGTGGGAGTGGTCCGCAGACCCGATCCCCGGCCGTGCCCGGCGTGCGCCGCCGGGCAGTGGGACTTCTGCCGCAACAACGAGTACACCGAGTGCGGGATCAGGGGACTCGACGGATTCGGTTCGCAACGCTGGACCGTCGAGCCCAGGTTCGCCGTACCGGTGCCCCACCGACTGGGCGAGCTGGGGGTGTTGACCGAACCGACCTCGATCGTGGAGAAGGCGTGGGAGCAGGCCGAGTTCGTCGCCAAGCGCTCCTACTTCGCACCACGCCGGGTGCTGGTCACCGGTGCCGGACCGGTGGGGCTGCTGGCGGCGTTGCTCGGCAAGCAGCGTGAACTGGACGTACACGTGATGGACCGGGTCGAGCGGGGTGCGAAACCGGATCTGGTGCGTGAGCTGGGGGCCGGGTACCACACTTCGCTGGACGAGCTGGACTTCGAACCGGAGCTGGTGTTCGAGGCCACCGGCTCGGGGGACGTGGTGTTCGACGTACTGCGCAGGACCGCCCGGAACGCGATCACCGTGCTGCTGGGGCTGTCCGGAGGTGACCACACGACGCGGATCCCGGCCGGAGCGATCAACGACGAACTCGTGCTGGACAACGACACGGTGCTGGGGACCGTGAGCGCGAACCTGCGGCACTACCGCGGTGCGGTGCACGCGCTGGACGCGGCGGACCGGGGGTGGCTGAACGGGCTGATCTCGCGCAGGGTGCCGCTGGCGGAGTGGCAACGAGCGCTGCGCGCGGAGCGGGACGACGTGAAGGTAACGGTGCGGCTGGCGGACTGATCGAAGTCTTCCGGTCGGGTTGTCGTGCTACTCGCTCGGCGGAACCTCCCGTCGGCTCTCGCTCCGGGTGGCCGAAATCGGGTAGCGACGTGCCGGGAAACCGCGCCGGGGGCGGAGCGGGACACGAGGCCCCGTCCCGGGAGTCATCCTGGCTCCGTCTCCGAGCACCCGACGGACGGCCGCGCGGTCGACACCGCGCGCCGGGCGAGCCTGATCCTCCCGAGCAGCACACAGACCAGCGGCCAGCTCAACATGACCAGCACGACCACGGCCGCCGCCAGCACGTCCCAGAACGAGGAATCCAATTGCCACACGGCAGTAACAGTAACTGAGTTACGGTAACTGGCAATCTTCACAGCTGTTGCTCACTCTTCCGTGGGGGCACATCCCGAAACTTCCCTCTGCCGAGTGATCAAGTAGCTCAGCTCCGGTTCCGCCCAGGTGGAACCGGGAACCGCACCGGGTGAAACGGCGGTCGCACCACTCGCCTCCCCACCCGGATCACCGTCGGCGACCGAAGCGTCTCACCCGCGTTCGGTCGCGGTGACGGCTCGGCCAGAGTGAGCCCATGACACGACTGCTCAGCCCCGCGGTCTACCGCCGAATGATCGCTCTCGAACTGCAGCGCATGCGCAAGGCCGCCGACGTCACGCAGCAGGAGGCCGCGGTGAAGCTCGGCTGCTCCAGGGTGCGCATCAATCACTTCGAGTCGATGCGCAACCTTCCCCGGCCCGCCGATGTCGAAGTGCTGCTGCCCCACTACGGAGCCACCGAGCGCATCGAGGAGTTCCGGGATGTCATCACCATGCTCAAGGACGTGCCGCAGGACTCCGACCTGGCTCGGCTGGCCGAGGTTCCCAGGGGGTTCGACATCTACCTGGGACTCGAACAGGGGAGGTTCTCAACTGCTGTCGGTTTCGCGGAAAAACGTGTCAACGCGTGTCAGCGTGTCCGCGTGGTGGGTGGTCGTAACGCCACGCGCGGAGCTTGTCCGGGTCGTACAGGACGGTGCGGCCGACCCTGGTCGGCTGGGGGAAGTCGTCGTAGGTGTAGGAGTTGCGGTACAGCGTCTTCACGCTGATGCCCAGTAGTTCAGCTGCTTGTGGGGCGGAGATCAGCCCATCCAAGTTAGACATACTTGAGTATGTTAGCTTGTGGTCAAGCAAAACGCCACGAGGAGGTGACAAGCATGGCCACGGTGTTGCAGGCATACCAGTTCGCGCTCGAACCCACGCCTGATCAGCGGGCCATGTTGTCATCGCACTGCGGCGCGGCCCGGTTCGCCTACAACTGGGGCTTAGCGCAGGTCAAGGCCGTGATGGAGCAGCGCAGCGCCGAACGCAGCTACGACTTGCCCGAGGATCAGCTCACCCCCTCCATGCCGTGGTCGGCCTATTCCCTGCGCAAAGCCTGGAACACCGCCAAGCACGACGTTGCCCCCTGGTGGGGCGAGAACTCGAAAGAGGCGTACGCCTCCGGGCTGGCGAACCTCGCGACCGCGCTGGACAACTGGAACAAGTCACGGAAGGGCAAGCGCGCCGAGGGCAAGATGAGGTTCCCCCGGTTCAAGTCCAAACGTCACCGCTTGTCGTGCCGGTTCACGACCGGTTCGTTCGGCCTGGCCGCCCGCGATCGCCGTCATGTGAAGCTGCCCCGTATCGGCACGGTGCGCACCTACGAGTCCACCCGCACACTCGCCCGGCACGTCGAGCGCGGCACCGCCCACATCCGCTCGGCCAGTGTGAGCTTTCATCGGGGCCGGTGGCACGTGTCGTTCTCCGTGGAGATCACCAAGACCGAACCCAAGCCTGCGGGCAAGGGCGGTGCGGTCGGCGTGGATCTCGGAATCAAGTCCCTCGCCGTGCTCTCCACCGGCGAAACCATTGCCAACCCCAAGCACCTCGAAGTAGCGCAGCGCGAACTACGCCGGTTGCAGCGCCAAGCCTCCCGCCGAAACAGCCCAGACAAGCGCCCCCGGAAGCAGCCGTCGAACCGGTGGCGCAAGACCCAAGCACGCATCGCGAAGCTGAACATCGCCATCGCGAACGCACGCCGGGATGGTCTGCACAAACTCTCGGCGCGCTTGGTCGATGAGTTCGACGCCGTGGTGGTGGAAGACCTCAACGTGGCCGGGATGGTGCGTAACCACAAGCTTGCCCGCGTCGTCTCCGATGTCGGCATGGCTGAGCTGCGTCGCCAGCTCGACTACAAAACCACGTGGAACGGTCGCGACCTGGTGGTGGCCGACCGGTGGTATCCCAGCTCGAAGACCTGCAACGACTGTGGTGCGGTGAAAACCAAACTGCGCCTGTCCGAGCGGACATTCACCTGCGATCACTGCGGATACACCGCTGATCGTGATCTCAACGCGGCCCGCAACCTAGCGGGTCTCGCGTCCACGGCGAGTTGCGTCGGGACGGAAAACACGCCCGCTGGAAACCCACGTAAGACCAGCCCCGCTGGCAACGGGTACCGCCACGGGAAGACCCCGCCCCAACGGGCCGGGGCCAACGCTGCGCCGCAAGGCGACAGCTCAGGAACACTTTTACACGTTTCCTGAACGGCGCACAGCATCCGTTCCTACGAGGCGATGACCGTCCCGGGGCTGTTGCAGGCCCCGGAGCTCCCCGAGGACGAGGCGGTGCGCAGAACCGAACTCAGGCTGGCCCGACAGCGGGTCCTGGACCGCGAGGGCACACCGCTGGAACTGACGACCTTGGCGTGCTCCCCGCCGTGAGCGGCGGGGATTCCGGCGCGGCTCACGCCGCGCGTGGAGCGGCATCCCCTCGCGGGGTTCCGCTGCTTCCTGTTTCGTCCCCGTCTGCCCCGGTGTGGGGTCTTATGTCGGGTCCACAGGCGTTTTGCCTCTCCGCACGCCCTGCGGCGAGGTTGTTCTTGGCGGCGTTGTGGTCGCGGTCGTGTGTCGTGCCGCACGGGCATTCCCAGGTGCGCACGTCGAGCGACTTCGGGCCGTCGATGCGTCCGCACGAGCTACAGGTTCGCGAGGTGGGTAGCCACCGGTCGATGATGACCAGCTCGCGTCCGTACCGCGCGGCCTTTTCCGACAGGAGCCGCCGGAAGGTGCCCCAGCTCGCGTCGTGCACGCTCTTGGCCAGCCGGGTGCGGGCCAGGCCCGAGACTGCGAGGTCTTCCAGCACGATCGTTTGGTTCTCACGAACAATGCTGGTGGTTGCCTGGTGCAGCCAGTCTGTCCGGGTGTCGGCGACTTTGGCGTGCTGACGGGCCAGACGATGCCTGGCTTTGGCACGGTTGTTGCTGCCGCGCTGTGTGCGGGACAGCTCCCGCTGTGCCCGTTTGAGTTTCCGTTCGGCCCTGCGTAGAAACCGGGGGTTGTCGATGGTGTTGCCGTGCTGGTCGACGGCGAAGGCGGACAGCCCGAGGTCGAGGGCGAGGTCGTGTTCCTGGCCGTGCTCATCCACGACAGGCGGCATGGTCTCGTCGCCGACCTCGACCACGAAGCTGGCGAAGTAGCGATCATCGGCGGTCTTGATGACGGTGACCGAACTGGGATCACTAGGCAGGTTCCGGGACCAGGCGACTTTCACGTCGCCAATGCGGGCGAGTCGGAGCTTGCCGTTGTTTCGGATCGAGAACCCGCCGGTGTGCAGCCGGATCGACTGACGCCGGTCCCGCTTGGACTTAAATCGAGGGGCGCCCACCCGCCTACCGACGCGTTTGCCCTTCAACGAGTCGACAAAGTTCTTGTAGGCGGTGTCGCAGTCGCGGATGGCTTGCTGGAGCACAATGTTCGAGCACTTGCCCAACCATCCGCGCTCGTCGGTGTGCTTAGCGTCGGTGATCAATCGCTTTTGCAGCACGGCCCCGACCGGAAACTTCTCACCGGACTTGTAGGCGTCTCGACGGGCGCGTACCGCGTCGTTGTAGACAACACGGGCGTTGCCGAACGCCTGCGCCAGTACCCGTCGCTGAGCTTCGTCCGGGTAGAGCCGGTAGCGGTACCGCAACTGCACGACTGATCACCTCCCTTCGGGGATCACGTCACCATGTTGGTCTATGGCCAACACTGAGGATTACCGCACTGGTCGACACTGCGTTTTCGGGATGCACGTTCACTTGGTCTTCGTAACGAAATACCGACGGAACGTACTCACTGGCAAGCACCACGATTTTCTGCGAGACGTATTCGCGAAAGTCTGCGCCGACTTCGGGGCGACCCTGAGCGAGTGCAACGGTGAGGACGACCACGTGCACCTACTCGTGGAGTACCCGCCGCAAATGGCGGTCTCAAAGCTGGTGAACAGCCTGAAAGGCGTGGCCTCGCGGCGACTGAAGCAACACTTCCGGATGCGTACCTATCGAGGACACCTGTGGTCGCCGTCGTACTTCGCAGCCTCCTGCGGCGGAGCGCCGTTAAGCATCATCCAGCAGTATGTGGAAAACCAGCGACGCCCCTCATAACGTACCCGACCACAAACACCCCTGATCGACTTACTCCGACCCGCAGGCCGGAGCTTACGCCGATAAATCACTGGTCAAGGACGGTCGATTCGACAACCGAACCGGTTTCCCCCGGTAGCCGTGACGACTGCCCGCGCCCGTTCCGTTACGCACAATGGACGGTTCCGGGGTGGACGGCGGCGGTTATAAGCTCGCGGGATCATGACGCAGCACAGCTCGACGGCACATGCCGTCAGGAAGATCATCGCACCGCTGGCGGCACTCGCACTGCTGACCGCGGCCGGTTGCGGTGGCGAGGGAAGCGCGAACGATTCGACCGACGGTTCCGTTCCGCCTTCGGCCACCGCTTCGCACCCCTCGGCATCGGAGCCCGGCGACGAGTCCGCCGCACCCAGCGGATCAGAATCCGGTGAATCGGAAACGGCATCGTCCGGTGACGACGCCGGGAACGGTGGCAACGCGGATTCCGGCGGCGGAGCGGGCGACGACGCCTCCGGCTCGGCGGGCAACGGGAGCTCGGGCGACAGCGGCTCCGGCAGCGGGGGGAAGCCACCCGCACCGACGTTGGCGAGTATCGACCCGTGCGAGCTGTTGACCACGGCACAACGCGACGAACTGGGGCTGCCCCGCACCACCGCCAACAAGAAGAACGGCGAGACCCGCAGTTGCGAGTTCAATCCTCCGCGGGGCAACGGGCCGGGCACGAGTGCGCTGCTCGCGATCCACGAGGAGGAGGGGCTGAAAGCGTTCAGCGGCATGACCGGTGAGGCCGAGAAGACCACCATCACCGGGCACGAAGCCAAGATTCAGTGCGAGTACGGCAACTGCCTGATCGGAATAGCGGTCACCGACACCTCGCGCGTGGACGTGCAGTCCACGGTGCTCGGTGACGACGCCGCCACGAAGAAGCTCGGCAACCGAATCGCGAAAATGATCATCGGGAACCTGGGCAGTTCCTGAGACGGACACCGCGCGGCGATTTCGCGAGAAATCGCCGCGCCCGGGCCGCCGGAACCGCCGACGAGCTACGGGATCAGCTCTCCCCGGCGATGAACGACTCCACCGCCTGGTAGGCGTCCGAATCGGAGTACTGCTCCGGCGGTGACTTCATGAAGTAGGAGGAGGCCGACAGCACCGGCCCACCGATCCCGCGGTCCGCTGCGATCTTGGCGGCGCGAATGGCATCGATGATGATGCCCGCGGAGTTCGGCGAGTCCCAGACCTCCAGCTTGTACTCCAGGTTCACCGGTGCGTCGCCGAAGGCGCGTCCCTCCAACCGGATGTAGGCCCACTTCCGGTCGTCCAGCCAGGGGACGTAGTCCGAAGGACCGATGTGCACGTTGCGGTCCCCCATGTCACGCGTCACCTGCGAAGTGACCGAGTTGGTCTTGGAGGTCTTCTTGGACTCCAGCCTGCCGAGCTCCTTCATGTTGAGGAAGTCCATGTTCCCGCCGACGTTGAGCTGCATCGTGCGGTCCAGGTGCACGCCGCGGTCCTCGAAGAGCTTGGTGAGCACCCGGTGGGTGATCGTCGCGCCCACCTGGGACTTGATGTCGTCACCGACGATCGGCACGCCCGCCTCGGTGAACTCGCGTGCCCACTCGGGGTCGGAGGCGATGAACACCGGCAGCGCGTTGACGAAAGCCACACCGGCCCGCAGCGCGGCGCGCGCGTAGAACTTGTCCGCTTCCTCCGAACCCACCGGCAGGTAGGAAACCAGCACGTCGGCACCGGACTCGCGCAGCGCCTCGACCATGTCGACCGGCTGTTCCTCGGACTCCTCGATGGTCTCGGAGTAGAACTGCCCCAGCCCGTCCATCGTGTGACCGCGCTGCACCGACACGCCCAGCGGCGGGACATCGGCGATCTTCATCGTGTTGTTCTGGCTCGCCACCACGGCCTCGGACAGGTCGCGGCCGACCTTCTTCGCGTCGACGTCGAACGCCGCGACGAACTCCAGATCACCGACGTGGTAACCACCGAAGTCCACATGCATCAGGCCGGGGACCCTGCCGCTCGGATCCATCCGGCCGTAGTACTGCACACCCTGTACCAGCGACGCGGCGCAGTTGCCCACACCGACGATCGCCACTCGGACCTTGCCGGTCGTCGCCTCGTCGTGACGATCTCCGCCCATGGTCGCCGGCCTCCTTCTCCGTCATGTCCCGTTCGTCGTGTCCCTGTCCAAGCCTCGGTCGAGGCGGTCACCCACACCCGCGGGCCGCTCGGCTCCCTGTTCGGCCCGCTCGTGCGCGATCAGCTCGTCCAACCAGCGAACCTCCAGCTCGCTGTGATCCAGGCCCAGGCGGTGCAGTTGCGCCGTGTACCGGTCGCACTGCTCGTCGGCTCTGGTCAGGATCGCCCGTTGCCCTTCCCGGCGCTGTTCCACGCGCCGACGGCGGCTCTCCAGAATCCGCATCCGGACCGGTGCCGGTGTTCGTGCGAAGAAAGCCAGCCTCACGTCGAACGCCTCGTCCTGGCACGCTCGTGGCCCGCAGTCCTCGACCAACTCGACGAAACGCTCCCGCCCCGACTCGGTGAGACGATAGACACGTCGAGCCCGCCGCGAGCGCTGCGCCTCCTGCCCCTGCTGCGCCTCCTGGGTTTCCTCGATCAGCCCCGCGCGACGCATCCGGCGCAACGTCGGATAAACCGTTCCGCAGGAGAACGCACGAATCTCCTGGAGTCGCTTACGCAGCTCGTAACCGTGCATCGGCGCCTCGTGCAGCAGTCCGAGCACCGCGAGTTCGAGCACCGGCCCTCCTCTCGCGGAACGAAGCCCAGTCGAGCAGCACCCGGCGATGATTATATCGTCCCGATATATCGGAGCACTACAGTCCTCGCCACCGCCGAATCACCGGTCGGGCAACCGGAGCGGCAGCACCGGACCCGTGACCGTTCTCACCGGTTGGCGTCCCACGGGCCGGGACCGAAACGACACCACCGCACCATCGGACCGGTTTTCACCGACCCGATCCGCCGTGTCACGGCCACCGCCGGTGGTTCGGAGACACCCCGCCAGGGGGCTGCCCCGAACGGCCCAATTGAGCCCGGGCACAGGACACGTACGCTGAGGGCGTGCGGACCCAACGGCAAGTGGTGGATTACGCGTTGCGGCGTCGGTCGCTGCTCGCGCGACTCCATGCTGGCCGGGTGGGCGTACAGGAGGTCTGCGACGCGGGACCGTACCTGCTGCAGGCAGCCAAGTTCCACGGTGAGCCCAGTGACGTGATCTGTCCGGTGTGCCGCAAGGAACGCGTGACCTACGTCTCCTGGGTGTTCGGCGAGCAGCTCAAACACGCCGACAATTCGGCCCGGAGCAACGCGGAACTGGCACGTATGGCCACCATGTTCGAAGAGTTCAATGTGTTCGTCGTCGAGGTTTGTCGTACATGTAACTGGAACCACCTGGTGCAGTCATACGTCCTCGGAACCGGGGGCCACCACGGCCGCGGTCGGGGACGCAGGACCGTGGCCGAGTGAGCAAGTAGCCTCATCGGCCACGGCCGGTGGCACCCGCCGACGTGAACGCATCGCACGGCGTCCGTGTTGACGCCTGTCCCGGAGGACGACTTCTCGTGAGTGACGAGCGTGACGACCGGTCCGAAGACGGCCGCCGCCACAGGCAGCCGGCTGCCGAGGACCGGGAGCCGGAGCGCGGACGGCAACCCGGCCGACCGCCCCATACGGATCAGCAGGGGGAGCAGGCCGGGCAGCACAACGAGCCCCCGCGGGAGAACCAGCCCCCACCGCCACCCGAGCGGGGCGGGGGACAGCCGCCGCCACCGCAGGCGCCGCCACCACCACAGGCACCACAATCGTCCCGTGGACAACAACCACCGCAGCACCGCTGGCCGGGTGGCCAGCAGAGCGGCCAGCCCTCCGCTCCGCAGGGAGGCCCGCCGCCACCGGCACCGCAGCGGCCCGGACAACAGGGTCCCGACGGGGGATACTTACCGCCCGGGCCCGCTTCCGAACAACCACCGCCTCCGCCGCAGAGCGGACCACCACGAGGACAGGCGCCACCACAGGGACAGGCCCAGCCGCAGGGACAGGCGCAGCCGCATGCCGGAGGTCCGCCGCAGGGCGGGCCAGGCCAACAGCCACCGCAGGGTGGTCAGGAGTGGCCCGGTGAGGACGCCACCGCACAGTGGCCCGGCGCGCAGCAGCGGCCGGGTGGTCAGCAACCACCACCCCCGCCACCCGGTGGTCAACAACGGCCGGCCGCCGACCCGGACGCGACCGTGCGGCATCCGGCCGTGGACGGTTCGGGAACGCCCCGGGACGCATCCGGCAGGCCGCCCTCCGGCGCACCCGCTCCGCCCCCGGGCAATCCCGGCGGACGCGGCGCGCAGGGCAACCCCGCCGGCCCCCCACAGGGTGCCGGTCCCCAACAGGGCGGCAGTCCGGACGAAGTACCGACCAGGAAGACCACACCACCCGGAGCTCCGCAGGGCCCACCTCCCGGGCACGCCGGTCCCGGACAACACCCGAACGATCCGGGTGAGGCACCGACCCAGCACATAGCTTCCGTGAACGGGCCGAACGCGGCTCCCGGCGGTGGCGACGAACCGACCAGGGAACACCGGCCCACCGGCGGCAAGGCAGCGGGTGCCGCGGGTGCGGCTGCCGGGGGCATGGCAGGCGCCGCCGCCGGTGCCGCGGCTTCCTCCGGTTCCGGCGGTCCCGGGGGAACCACCGGCGACTCCCGGGACGCGTCGAACTCCCGTGGGGAGTCCGACGCGACGGCTTCGGCCCGGTCCGAATCGCCCGACGACTCCGCCGAGTTCGGTGTGACCCGCGCCGAGCAGTCCTCGCCCCCGGACAGCGATCCGGGGCTGATCACGCACCGCGCCTCGCAGGGCGGCTACAGCTACTACTCGGACTCGGATCCCTACCCCGACGACTACGACGACTTCAACGAGGGGTTCGACGACGAACTCGACTATCCCGACGATCCGGATGACGACGACATGACGGCCCTCGCCCGCAAGAAACGCGGCAGGCGCAGGATCTGGCGCGGTCTGCGGCGTACCTGTTACGTCGCGGCGGCGCTGGGGATCCTGGTGCCCGGCGCGATATTCGTCTGGTGCTACTTCACCTTCGAGGTCACCCCACCGTCGAAGGTCGCCAAGAACTACAACGCCAGCATGGTTGTCAAGTACTCCGACGGCAGCGTGCTGAACAAGTTCTCGTCGGCGGAGGAGCATGAGCGCGTGCTCATCGACGACCTCAGCGAGGTCTCGGCGGACATGCGGCACGCCACCATGGCGGCCGAGGACGCGGACTTCTACAGCAACCCGGGATTCTCGGTGACCGGCATCGGCCGCGCCGTCTACAACCAGCTCTCCGGCGGGCAGGGCGGCGGCTCGACCATGACTCAGCAGTACATCAAGCTGAGCACGGGCAAGGACGACCACAGCGTCACGCGGAAGTTCACCGAGATCGTGCGGGCGTTCAAGCTGACCAACCAGTACGACAAGAAAACGATCTTCAAGGCCTACCTCAACACCGCCTACTACGGCCGGGACGCCTACGGCATCGACAACGCGGCCGAGGCCTACTTCGGCAAGGCCCCGAGCGAGCTCAACGCCTCGGAGTCGGCCGTGCTGGCCGGGATGGTGCAGCTGCCCAGAGGCAACGATCCCCAGGTGGACGCCAAGCGGGCCAAGGACCGCTGGGACTACGTCACCCTCCAGATGAAGCAGAACGGCTGGATCAGCCAGCAGGAGTACCAGAACCTGCAGATGCCGCAGACCCGGGAGATGTTCGCGTGGCAGCCGAAAACCACCACGGCGCAGATCCACATCCAGCGGCGCATCGTCGAGGAGTTGGAGGAGCACAACTACACCAAGGACGAGCTGACCAGCCAGGGCCTGCAGGTGGTCACCACGCTGGACAGCCAGGCCCAGCAGGCCGCCCGCGATGCGGTGCAACAGGTGATGGCCGACCAACCCGAGGAGATCAATCCGGCCCTGGCGGCCGTGGATCCCGAGACCGGCGCGGTGCGGGCCTACTCCCCGGGCAACAAGGGCTACGACTGGGTCAAGGAACGCCAACCCGTGGGCTCGTCGTTCAAACCGTTCGTCACCGCGACCGGCCTGAAGCAGGGTAACGGGATCGGGGAGACCTACGACGGTTCGGACGATCAGACCATCGCGGGGACCGAGTACGGCAACGCGGCCGGGGTCGACTGCGGCAGCGATCCGGAGCGCTGCGGTGTGCGCGAGGCCACCGAGGAGTCGGTCAACACCGCGTTCCTGAACATGGCCAACGAGTTCGGGCCGCAGAGCGTGGCCGAGACGGCCTACGAGGCCGGTATCCCGCGCGAGAAGGTCAACAACAACGGCGAGACCGTGCCCGTGCTCGCCAATTCCGAGGGGAACACGAACCTCGGCATCGCACTTGGCGCCTACCCGATGAGCACGGTCAGCCTGGCCAACGGCTACGGCGGGCTGGCGGACGGGGAGCGGGCCGAGCCGTTCCTGGTCGAGAAGGTCGTGGACAAGGACGGAGATGTCAAGGAGGACTTCTCCCCCAAGACCGAGACCGCCTTCGGGGACAGCTCCACCCGCAGCGCCAACATCGCCGCCAACGTGACCGAGAGCATGCGGGACGTGGCCGAGGGGTACGGGCTCGATCTGAACGGCGACCGGCCGGTGGCCTCCAAGAGCGGTACGCACCAGCTCGGCGAGATCGGCGGACACAACGCCACCGCCTCGTACGTGGGCTACACCCCGCAGATCTCCACGGCGGTCGTGCTCAACAAGAACACCACCTCGCGACAACCGCTGACCGACGCGTCGGGCGGGGACATCTACGGCGCCGACCAACCCGGCGCTATCTGGCAGAAGTTCATGAACTCCTACCTGGAGGGCAAGCAGGTCGAGGAGTTCCAGGAGCCGGATCCGATCGGCCAGTTCACCGTTCCCCCGCCACCGAGCTCGGAGTCCCCGGACGAGGAGCAGAACGAGTCGGAGACTCCCCCGAGCGATGAATCGCCGTCCGACGAAGTGCCGTCCGACGAAACCGGCCCCAGCGACTTCCCTCCGTCGGAAGGGGGCGGGGAGAGCTCGGACCAGAACGACGAGTGCCAGGAGAACCCCTGGTTCTCGGACTGCGAGGACGAAGACGATCCGACGGACCCGAGCGGTTCCGAGGAGGAGCAGCCGGACCAGCAGGGCAACGGGAATGAAGAGAACAGCGCCCGCGGTCCCGACTGACCGTCCGAACACCTGACGCGGCGCCCTGCGACTCCGTGGTTCCCGCGAGCTCGTGGGGATGGCCGCACGGCGGGCCGAGGGCACCGATACCTCGAATCCAGCGAAGAGTGCGACCGGTTCGACGAACCGGTCGCACTCTTCGTAGCGAGGGCTCCGTAACATGCGGACCGTGTCCGAGCCGGAGCAGCCCGAGCGAGCGGGAAACGAGCGGGACCTCGCCGAAGGGGTCGGCGAAGAACGCCACGGTGCTCCGGAGTCGGCCGGAGCCGAACCGCTCACCGCGGTCCCCGAACGAGCGGCGCGGGTGGACAGCGCTTCGCTCGCCAGGGCCCGACGGGTAGCTCCTACCTGGACGGAACCGTTGGCGATCAGGCTGAGCGGCCTGTTCGGCGGGCGGCTCGGCGCTCATGCCCAGGTGGGCAGGCAGTGGTTCTGGACCCCGCTGCGGGTGATCCTGCTGCTGGCGGTACTGCTGCTGGCGGCGAGCTGGCTCCTCAAGGCTCCCTGCGCGCAGACCTACGAAACCACCGACGGCCCCCGGCTGGACTGGCGCGACCACCGGCAGTACGTCGCGTTGTGCTACACCGACCTCATCCCGCGCTACGGAGCCGGGGACCTGGCGCCGGACGGGGCGTTCCCCTACAAGACGTCCTGGGTGGACGATCCGGGCACTCCCCGCGAGCAGGTCCGCTACATGGAGTATCCGGTGCTCACGGGACTGTTCCAGTGGGCCAACGCGCGGCTGACCGACGGCTGGATGACGCTGGCATCCCACGGGCTGCTGCCCGCCACGGTGCAGGGCGCGGTCTACTTCGAGATCAGCGCGTTCTGGCTGGCCGCGGCCTGGTTGGTGACCGTCTGGGCGCTATACCGGTTGTGTAGATTCCGGGCGTGGGACGCCTCTCTCGCCGCCACCGCCCCGCTGGTGTTCGTGCACGCCTTCACCAACTTCGACGCGCTGGCGACCGCGCTGGCCACCACCGCACTGCTCGCCTGGTCCCGTAAGCGAGTGGCGCTCGCCGGGGTGCTGCTGGGGCTGGGCGCGGCGACCAAGCTCTATCCGCTGCTGCTCATCGGCCCGATCCTGGTGCTGTGCCTGCGTTCTGGACGCATCCGCGAAGGGCTGCGCGCCCTGCTGGCCATGCTGAGCGCGTGGCTGGCGGTGAATCTGCCGATCATGATCATGTTCCCGCGCGGCTGGTGGGAGTTCTTCCGGCTGAACAGCACCCGGCCCGCCGACCCTGATTCGCTGTACAACGTGGTCATGCACTTCGGCGACTGGGCGGGTTTCGACGGTCCACTGGGGCCGAACGAGACTCCCACGGTGCTGAACGCGGTGAGTCTCGTGCTGTTGCTGCTGGGATGCGCGGCGATCGGAGCGCTGGCGCTGTCCGCACCGGTACGGCCACGGCTGGCGCAGCTGTGCTTCCTGGTGGTGGCGGTGTTCCTGCTGACCAACAAGGTGTGGAGTCCGCAGTACTCGTTGTGGCTGGTGCCGCTGGCCGTGCTCGCCATACCGCGCTGGCGGCTGCTGGTGACGTGGATGCTGATCGACGCGGCGGTCTGGGCACCGCGGATGTACTACTTCCTCGGCCCCGCCAACAATGGACTGCCCGAGGGCTGGTTCCTGGGCGCGGTCGTGATCCGCGACGCGGTGGTGGTGCTGATCTGCGTGCTGATCGTGCGGGAGATCCTGCGCCCGGAACTGGACAAGGTACGCCGGGTTCCCGGTTCCGATCCGCACGGCGGGTTCCTGGACGATGCCCCCGATCGGTTCGTGCTGCCTATTCGGCGAAGGCGGGGCGAGGATCCCGATCGGCTGCCGCCCGTGGCGGCGAACTCCCGGGGAACCTGAACCCGGAAGCCCCGAGAAACGCGACGAACAACCCGACCAGCAGCGCCGCGCGTCCCCACACTCCGATCATCACCGCCTGTGCCGCGAACGACTCGTAGACGGCGAAGGGCTGGTCGGTGTTGATCAGATACATCCAGCGGAAGAACCCGATCCCCATGGCGGCGTCGGCCAGCAGGTAGGCGATCACCCAACCGGTACGCACCGGCACGAGCACGAGGAACGGCAGCAACCAGAGCGCGAACTGCGGGGAGTGCACCTTGTGCAGCAGCAGGAAACCGCACAGCATCGCGGCCGACACCGCCACCCACGGGAAGGCCCCGCCACGGGACCAGTGGCGCATCCCCACCGCGCAGGCCAGCGCGAACGAGGCGAGCACCAGCAGGGGGGAAAGCACCCCGACCAGGGACTCGAACCGGTCCTCCGTCATCAGCGGTCGCAGGCCCCAGTACCAGACCGAGTTGGTGGTCAGGTCCACCGAGCGCCGCAGCTGGAACCGGAACGAGGCCGCCCACCCCTCGAAACCGATCACCGCGAACGGCAGGTTGACCAGCACGAAAGTTCCCAGTGCGGTGCCGAGCACCCCGAACGCGCCACCGATGTCGAACCGGCCGTGGCGCACCTCGGAATCACGGGCAACGGCCGCGATACGGCCATCGGCGGCATCACGGGCACCGGCAGCATCACGGGCACCGGCAGCGCCGCCGGTGAGTACGTACAGCGCCAGCGGCAGCGCGAACATCGCGGGGTAGAGCTTGCAGGCGGCACCGATCCCCAGCAGCACGGCCGCCAGCAGGGCCGGCCGTCGCAGCCCGGTGGCACGGTAGCGATGGACCGCGTAGATGGCGCCCACCGAGCAGACCACGGCGGCCAGGTCCCAGTTGTGGAAGGAGTAGAGCACCAACGGCGGGCCGAGCGCCCACCACAGCGCCCGCCAGCGACTCAGCCGTCCCAGCCACCAGGCGGTGAGCAGTCCGAACGGGGCGAACAACAGCGCGGAGGCGGCCAGGAAACCCGCGTCGGTCCGCACGAACAGCGACCCCAGCCACACCAGCACCCCGATCAGCACCGGGTACTCGACGACGCTGCCGTACAGCTCCCCATCATCGGTGATCCCGCCGGTGGCGTAGGGGAAACCCATCTCGTCGAGTTCGCGCGCGTTCCACAGGTACTGCAGGTCCGAGTAGCAGACGTAGCGGGAGCTGCGTGCCGAAACGTCGGAGCGCGAGACGCCGGACTCGTCGAACTCGGGCCCGGTGCAGCGGGCCTTGTTCGCGTACCCCAACAGCATGGTCATTCCGGTCAGCACGCACAGTGCCGTCAGGGCCAGGGCGGAGAGTCCGGCCGTTCGCCGTCTCACCGATCGGTCACGCACGCTCGCTCCCGGACAAGAATCGAGGTCCCGGTCCTCCGACTGGGGAGACTCGGCCCGACCGGCGTCGATTTCACGCGAAACCGCCGATGTCCCCGAGCCGGGGGAATTCAACCACGGAGGTAGGCGATGTCCTCGGCCTGCCCCTCGGGGGGTGTCTCCACGACGATCGGGGCATCGGCCGTGGCACAGACCTCGCGCAGCACTTCGGGGTCGATGGTGCCGGAACCGACGTTGGCGTGTCGGTCGCGCCAGGACCCGAACGGATCCCTCGAATCGTTGAGATGCACCAGATCGAGACGCCCGGTGATGGCGCGGACCCGCTCCACGATGCCGACGAGGTCCTCACCGGCCGCGTACGCGTGGCAGGTGTCCAGGCAGAATCCCGCGCCGAACTCGCCGACCGCGTCCCAGAGCCGGGCGAGGTCGTCGAACCCGCGCGCCATGGCGTTGGCGCCGCCCGCGGTGTTCTCGATCAGCACCGGAACCTCGAAACCGCCCTCGGCGGCCTGACGCTCGAAGAGTTTGCGCCAGTTGGCCACTCCCTCGGCCGGATCGTCGTCCTTGGTGACGTGACCACCGTGCACCACCACTCCCTCGGCCCCGACCCGCGCCGCCGCCGCGGTCTGCGAGAGCACGGACTTGCGGGAGGGGATGCGGATGCGGTTGTTCGGCGAGGCGATGTTGATCACGTAGGGCGAGTGCACGAAAACCCGCAGCTCGGACTCGCGGAGTTGTTCCTCCTGCGGATGCGGTTGCGGAGCCTTCCAGCCCTGTGGATCGGAGAGGAAGAACTGCACGACCTCGGCGCCGCGTTCGCTCGCGGCGGTCAGTGGATCGTCGTCACGAACATGGGCACCGATCTGCATACCCCGAGCTTAGGAGTTGCCCACGGAGTAAGTCGCGTGGGTGGTTCCTCGGCGGAACCTCGCGCACGGCTCTCGCTGCGGGTGCCCCGACATCGAGTAACTACTACGCCACGTCGGGACCGTCCTCGCGAGAGCCGCCCGCGAGAACCCGCGGCGGTGCCGCCTACGGGAGTGGTGGGAGCTCGGCCCACCGGGGGTGGGGCGGTGAACGAGTGGGACGGCGGAGGTGATTCGAAACGGTTTCACACTATGGCGTTACCGTGACCGTACTCACGCGTTAACCAGGGTGAGGGCTTCGATCTCCGCGAACCGCCCACCCGCGAGACGACGGCGGGCGCCCGGAGAGCGCGCACGGAGTGAGGGGTACGTGTATGAGCAGTCAGCGCGATGACCACCCGACCGGGGAATCCACTGTCGACTCCCGGAAACGGGCGCCCGCCGCGTTGCGGCGAGCCGCCGCTGCCACGGCGGCGAGCGCCGTGGTCGCGACGAGCGGGTTCCTGGGTGGCGGTGTGGCCGCCGCGGCGGATCCGGTGGTGATCGGTACCTGCACCGAGGACGTGACGAGCACCGAGTACGGGCAACCGATCGTGGTCTCCCCCCGTGCGCTGGACTCCCGGGTCAAGGACGCGGCCGGGCTGACCTTTCCGCTCGATTTCGACCGGATAGACCGGATCCACCAGCAGTTCCTGCGAACGGCGCCGATCGACATCGGCGAAGTGACAGCCGAGGAACAGCACTTCTCCGGTTCCGCACTGGCCGACGCGCTGGCGGATCGCATCGCCGGTCTGCCCGCCGTCGAGGATCGCGGCGACGCGATGAACTTCCACGTGGGCAACCTCGCGGTCACCTGCCTGGGTGGCGTGAACGTGCCGGGCCAGGCGAAGCCGGAACCGACCGAGCCGAGCACCACCCCGGAGAAGCCGAGCACCACCCCGCCCGCCGAATCCCCGGATCCGGGCTCCTCCGGTGACGAGCAGCGGAACCCCGACGCGCCCGGTTCCGGCAGTGGCGGTGATCCCACCACGGAACCGACCGACGACCAGCCGCGGCGGCAGGCGGGCGGGCCGGACTCGAACTACTCCCCGGGGTCCGCCGAACAAGTGGCGCCTTCCGAGTACGCTTACGTGCCGGGGTCGCTGCCGCCGTGGTCGGACAGTCGGTTCGGCGAGACGTCCGGTGGAGAACCCGCCACCGGTGACCTGCGAACCGACGACGAGCACAACCAGCAGGACCGGGTGCGCGAAGCGGGAAGCGCGCAGGCGCTGCCCACCGGTTCCGGAGAGCGCGTGGCGTTGCCGGTGCTGTTGGCCGCTGTCTCACTGGCCGGGGTGACCGCCGCGCTCATCAGGACGTGGGTGCTGCGCCGAGCCTGATACGTCCCGCTTTCGGCCGTCCGCGCTCACGAGTGCGGGGGAACGTTCGCGTCGTCAGGCGAAAGCACCACTCGTCACGCGGAACCGGCACCGGACAACCGGGTGGCACTCGGGATACCCAGGTCACCGGCCGATTCGCCGGATTGCTACGCTGTACCGGATCGCCCGGCATTGGCGACCCTCCTGCCGCGGAGAGTCCGCGGCCGTAAGTCCACAGGAGGTGAGTGGTCGTTATGCGTCATTACGAGCTCATGGTCATTCTTGACCCGAGCCTGGACGAGCGGAATGTCGCCTCGTCCCTGGAGAACTACCTCAAGGTCATCCGCAACGACGGTGGCAGCATCGAGAACATCAACGTCTGGGGCCGCAACAGGCTGGCCTACGAGATCGACAAGCGCTCCGAGGGCATCTACGTCGTAGTGGATCTGAACTCCGAGTCGGCTTCGGTCAACGAGCTCGACCGCCAGCTCAACCTGAGCGAGAACGTGCTGCGCACCAAGATGCTGCGCAAGATCGTGCAGCCGCGCAAGGAGGCCCGTCTGGCCCGCGCCAGCGCCAAGGCGGCGAGCCGCGGCAAGGCCGAGACCTCTGCCTGATCGCCGTGCCACGAGCTGCACAGCCATCCGACCTCAGCACAGAGACGGAGTCCACAGGCGATGGCCGGTGAAACCGTAACCACAGTGGTCGGCAACCTGACAGCCGATCCGGAACTGCGCTTCACTCCCTCCGGTGCGGCGGTGGCGAACTTCACCGTCGCGTCCACGCCGCGGTTCTACGACCGCCAGGCTGGTGAGTGGAAGGACGGCGAGGCCCTCTTCCTGCGTTGCAACATCTGGCGGCAGGCCGCGGAGAACGTCGCCGAAACGCTCACCCGGGGCATGCGCGTGGTGGTGCAGGGACGGTTGCGCCAACGCTCCTTCGAGACGAAGGAAGGCGAGAAGCGCACCGTGGTCGAGATGGAGGTCGACGAGGTCGGCCCCTCGCTGCGCTATGCCACGGCGAAGGTCAACAAGATCAGCCGCGGCGGTGGTTCCGGTGGCGGCTCCGGTGGAGAGGATCCCTGGAGTTCGGCACCCCCGGCCGGTTCCGGCGGCGGTTTCAGCGACGAGCCACCTTTCTGATCCGGGCGGGACGAGCACGGTCACCCGGTGACCGGGCGAACCGTCCCGCCGTGGCCGCGGCGTTTTCGACGCCCGGGAACCGACCGGCCTTGGCCGGTGCGCCCCGGAGTCGTGCCCACCGCGCGGCCGAACCAAAAGTCCATTACGGAGTTCTCGCTCGCTTCGAAGGAGCAAGCACATGGCCAAGGCGCCCGTGCGCAAGCCGAAGAAGAAGGTCTGCGCCTTCTGTGACGACCAGAACGCACTGAGTATCGATTACAAGGACACCGGGCTGCTGCGCAAGTACATCTCGGATCGCGGCAAGATCCGGGCACGGCGTGTGACAGGCAACTGCAGTCAGCACCAGCGGGACGTCGCCATCGCGGTCAAGAACGCCCGCGAGATGGCGCTGCTGCCGTACACCTCGACCGCCCGGTAAAACCGGGATTCTCGCCACCGCCCCGCGCTCCCACGTGTGCACGATTCACGACGGAGACCCGGACCGTCAGGGCGCGACCTCGCGCTGCCCGGATTCGGGAACTCGGTCGCACGCTCGGTCACACACGGGAAAGCGGCCGGCTCTTCGGTGCCGGTCGACGACGGGGCCGGGGTGACCTCGGTTCGGCTTTGAAAGGAGACACGCCGTGAAGATCATTCTGACCTCGGACGTGAGCGGTCTCGGCGCCTCGGGTGACGTTGTCGAGGTACGTGACGGCTACGCCCGTAACTACCTGCTGCCGCAGAACATGGCCATCCTGGCCACCAAGGGTGCGCAGAAGCAGGTCGAGACCATCCGTCGCTCGCAGGAGAACCGCAGGGTCCGCAACCTGGAGCACGCCCGGGAGCTGCAGGAACAGCTGCAGAACATGGGCATGGTGCGGCTTTCCAAGAAGGTTTCCAAGAAGGGCAAGCTGTTCGGTTCGATCACCGAGTCCGACGTGGTCTCGGCCGTGCGTCAGGCGGGTGGCCCCAGCCTGGACAAGCGTTCGGTGGAACTGAAGGGCAACGTCAAGTCGCTGGGCAAGATGGCCGTCGGCGTGCGGTTGCACCCCGACGTCTACGCCTCGATGCACGTCGAGGTCACCCCGGGCGGCTGAATCATTCACCGCGGTTCCGCGCGGCGGTGGCGTACGCAGGCCGCGCGGAACCGGCTCGGTTCCGTTCCTACACCGTTTTTCCGCACCGGTAGCACACCGCGGTTGGGGACGGACGTTTCGCATCCGTCACGGACGGACAAGCTGTCCACAACCTGTCCACAGGGTTTTCGTTGCGAAGTGCGCTGCGAAAACAACTGCTACGACAGAGTTGTCCCCCAGTTTGTCCACAACGCGCGTCGTCGGGTGGACACGTGTGTCTCATTCCGCTCGGCCAGTTGTCCCCCGACTTTTCCACAGCCCCTTCGAATCGACTCGGTGCCGAACCGGGTCACGTAAGATGTGGGCACCTTCGAGATCACGGACATGACAGCACGCACCCGCGACACGCCGGGGCGCGACCAACCGGGCGCTGTCGATGTCTCCGCGATTATTTGCCGCGACGACTCGTGACCCGGCGACCCCAGCGGGTCGGCACGGTGACGCGTATGTCGGAACTCGGCCCGTGCCTCGGGGCCGGACTCTGCGTCCAGGAGGTGGCAGTAAGCCGTGGCGTTGGCTGACGAGCGCGGAGCGGAACCGCCCCCCGACGAGAACGATGGTGACCCCGGCGCGGGCTTCGAACGGCAACCACCGCAGGACGTGGCCGCCGAGCAGTCGGTGCTCGGCGGGATGATGTTGAGCAAGGACGCCATCGCCAACGTCGTCGAGGTACTCCAACCACAGGACTTCTACCGTCCCGCACACCACGTGATCTACGAGTGCGTTCTCGATCTGTACGGACGGGGTGAACCCGCCGACGCGGTCACGGTCTCGGCCGCGCTGGAACGGCGCAACGAGCTCGGCAAGGTCGGCGGCGGCGCCTACATCCACACGCTGCTCCGGACGGTCCCCACGGCGGCCAACGCCAACTACTACGCCGAGATCGTCTCGGAGAAGGCGGTACTGCGCAGGCTGGTCGAGGCGGGTACCAGGATCGTCCAGTACGGCTACAACGGTGCCGAGGGTGCCGCGATCGAGGAGGTCGTGGACCGCGCGCAGGCCGCTGTCTACGACGTGACCGAACGGCGCACCAGCGAGGACTACGTCGCGCTCGAAGAACTGCTGCAGCCGACGATGGACGAGATCGACGCCATCGCCTCGCGCGGCGGCGAGTCGGAGGGGATCCCGACCGGTTTCGTGGATCTGGACGGCGTGACCAACGGGCTGCACCCGGGACAGATGATCATCGTCGCGGCGCGCCCCGGTGTGGGCAAGGCACTGGCGCTGCACACACCGCTGCCCACTCCGGAGGGCTGGACCACCATGGGCGCGGTTTCCGTGGGGGACACGCTGCTCGGCGCGGACGGCAGACCGGTCCGGGTGACCGCGGCCACCGAGGTGATGCACGGTCGCGACTGCTACGAGATCGAGTTCTCGGACGGTACGCTGGTGGTCGCCGACGAGCAGCACCAGTGGAGCCTGCGGGACGGCACCGTGTGCACCACGGCCGGACTCCGCGACAGGCTCGGTAACCGGATGGACGTCGAGCTGCCCGACCACGGGCCGTTCTCGCTGGCACAGCGGGATCTGCCGGTCGCGCCCTACCTGCTGGGCGTGTGGCTGGCGGCGGGTGACAAGGCGGGCGAACTGTCCGGGGTGGCCGAGGACGTACTGGCCAACCTGGAACCGGACGGCCTGGTACGCGTGAACGACGGGGTCGTACTCGACGAGGAAACCGCCGCCGAGCTGGCCGAGCTGGGAATTTGGCACGAGGCCGAGGTACCCGCCGAATACCTGCGCGGGAGTCAGCAGCAACGGCGCTCGCTGCTGGCGGGGCTCGCGGACGCGGCGGGCAGCGTGGGTGAGGACGGCCGCGTGCTGCTGCGAGTGCGCGAATCCCTTTCGGTGCGGGTTCGCGAACTCGTCCTCACCCTGGGATACCCGTGCACCGCCACCGTGGACCCGGACTCGGGCGACGAGATCACCACTCTCGTCGTCTTCGACAGTGGCGAGGACCAGATCTTCCGACGCACCGAACTCGACGACCAGCACAAGCGGAAGCGGGGCGGCGAGCGTCGCGCACGGGGGATCAGGGCCGTGCGGCGCACCGCGAGCGTCCCGGTGCGGTGCGTGGAGGTCGACTCGCCCGACCGGCTCTACCTCGCGAGCCGGTCGATGATCCCGACCCACAACTCCACGCTCGGGCTGGACTTCGCCCGTGCCGCCTCGATCAGGAACGGGCTCGGCAGCGTCATCTTCTCGCTGGAGATGGGCCGCACCGAGATCGTGATGCGCATGCTCTCCGCCGAGGCGCGGATCCGACTCGGCGACATGCGCGGTGGCCGGATGACCGACGAGGACTGGACCCGTCTCGCGCGCCGGATGAGCGAGATCAACGAAGCGCCGCTGTTCATCGACGACTCGCCCAACCTGACGATGATGGAGATCCGCGCGAAGGCGCGGCGCCTGAAGCAGCGCAACGACATCGGGCTGATCGTGGTCGACTACATGCAGCTGATGACCTCGGGCAAGCGGGTCGAGTCCCGACAGCAGGAGGTCTCGGAGTTCTCCCGGAGCCTCAAGCTGCTCGCCAAGGAACTGGAGATCCCGGTGGTGGCGATCTCGCAGCTCAACCGTGGTCCGGAACAGCGCAACGACCGCAAGCCGCAGCTGTCCGACCTGCGTGAGTCGGGCTGTCTGACCGGGGGGACGCGGCTGCTGCGCGCCGACGACGGTTCGGAGATCACCTTCGACGAGCTGATGGCCGAGGGGCAGCGTCCGCTGGTGTGGTCGGTGGACGACCGGCGGCGGATGGTCGCGCGACCGATCACGAACGTGTTCAGCAGCGGCGTCAAGGAGGCGTTCCGCGTCGTGCTGGCGTCCGGTCGCGAGGTCGAGGCCACCGCCAATCACCCGATGCTGACCCCGTGGGGCTGGACCCCGCTCGGCGAGTTGGCCGAGGGAGCCCACGTCGGGGTGCCGGGGCGGATTCCGGAACCGCTCGGCGCGGAACCGGCCTCGGAGTCCGAAGTGGTCTCGCTGGCACGGTCGGCGCTCGACAGCGGCGACGTGCCGCGCCGGGTGTTCGCACTGCCGCGGGAGCGGCTGGCCGTCTTCCTGCGGCACATCTGGGGGATCACCGGTACGGAGACGCCGGACGCCGACGACGTCCCCGTCGGGCAGGGGGGATGCGTGGTGACCGGCCGCGCGCTGGCCGACGGGCTCCAACTGCTGCTCTCGCGGTTCACCGTCCACTCCCGCCTACGTCGTGCCTCCCCGGAAGCGAAGCCGGACCGCTGGGAGGTGCTGCTGGACGGGCTCGACAGTCGGCTGCGCTTCGCCCGTGAGATCACCGGACCGGAGGTCGGGAACCAGGGGGCCGCGAGTCGGGAGAGCGTGAGCACGGCGCCCGCACCGGTCGCCCGAACCGGTGTGTCCTTCGAGCCGGGGACGGTCGCCGGAGGGGTTGGCACGCTCCCCGCCGATCGGCGGGCACGAGCGGTCGCCGACGACGGATCACGCCGGAACGACGTGTCCCCGGACGGAGCGCCCTCGGACGACGTGTGCTGGGACGAGATCGTCGAGATCACCTCGCTCGGTGAGCAGCCGGTCTACGACGCGACGGTGGCCGGTACGCACAACTTCGTGGCGAACTCGGTGGTTATGCACAACAGCCTGGAACAGGACGCCGACATGGTGATCCTGATCCACCGGCCCGACGCGTTCGAGCGGGACGACCCCCGGATGGGCGAGGCGGATCTGATCCTCGCCAAGCACCGCGCCGGTCCCACCGAGACCGTGACCGTGGCGCACCAGCTGCACTACAGCCGGTTCGTGGACATGGCCCAGGAGTAGGGCGTCAGTCCTCGCGACCCGGCCACGAGGTCCGTGCTCGGTGCCGCACGCGTGCTGCTTCACGGGTGAGGTGGTCGCGTTCGGCCAGGTTGGTGGCGGCGCGGGCGGCTTCGGCGTACAGCTCGGCGGCGTGGCCGAGAGTGCCCGCCTTTTCGTGGAGGTGTGCCGCCACGGCGGTGTACCGGGGCAGGGTGGGGTCGATGTCGGCGAGCGCGGCGAGACCGGCCCGCGCCCCGTCGGCTTCGCCGACCGCCACGGCACGGTTGAGCCGCACGATCGGGCTGCCGGTGAGGCGCAGCAGTTCGTCGTACCATTCCACGATCTGCGCCCAGTCCGTCTCGGAGGCGGTGCGGGCGTCGGCGTGCAGGGCGGCGATCGCGGCCTGGGCCTGGTACTCGCCGAGCCGGTCGCGGGCCAGCGCGCTCCGCAGGATCGTCACTCCTTCGGCGATCATCTCGGAGTCCCAGAGCGAGCGGTCCTGCTCGGCCAGCGGCACCAGGCGACCACCGGTTCCGGTGCGAGACGCCCGGCGGGCGTGGTGCAGCAGCATGAGCGCGAGCAATCCGGCCGCTTCGGACTCGTCGGAGAGGGCGACGAGTTGGCGGGCGAGCCGGATCGCCTCGGCGGCCAGGTCGACGTCCCCGCTGTATCCCTCGTTGAACACGAGGTAGAGCACTCGCAGCACGGTCGCCGCATCGCCGGGCTCCTCGAATCCGGCCCCGGCGATGCGGCGTTTGGCCCGGCTGATCCGCTGGGCCATCGTCGCTTCCGGAACCAGGTACGCCGTCGCGATCTGCCTGGTGGTCAGGCCGCCGACCGCGCGCAGGGTCAGCGCGACGGCCGAGTTCGGGGACAGAACGGGATGCGCGCACAGGAAGTACAGGCGAAGCGTGTCGTCCGTCGCGGGCACGGAGCCGCCGGTTGGTTCGGCCGCCACCGCCAGTTCACGCCCGCGCCGGGTCCTCTCGGCCCGGGCGGAGTCGAGGAACTTGCGCCAGGCGACCGAGATCAGCCACGCTTTCGGGTCGCGTGGCTGCTCCGCCGGGCCGGCTTCGAGTGCCCGGACAAGGGCCTCCTGCACGGCGTCCTCGGCCGAGGCGAAGTCGGCTCCGCGACGGACGAGAACGCCGATCACGGCGGGTACGAGTTCCCGCAGCGGTGTTCCGTTCACTCGGTCACCGTGGGTGGCTCGGTGAGGAACGGCCGTACTTCGATCCACTCGTGGATCGGCTCGCCGCCGACCCCGGGAGCCGCCGAGAGCTCCCCGGCCAGCTCGACCGCTCGATCCCAGGACTCCACGTCGATGACCATCCACCCCGCGATGAGGTCCTTCGTCTCGGCGAACGGACCGTCGGTCACCGGTGGTTGTCCCGCACCGTCGTATCGCACGAAGGTTCCCCCGGGAGTCAGGGCCTGCGAGTCCACGAACTCGCCGTTCTCCTCCAGGCGGGCCGCGAAGTCCTTCATGTACTGGATGTGCGCGTCGACCTCCTCCGGATTCCACTGATCCATCGGTGGGTGGTCCATGACCGATTCCGGGCCACCTCGGTAGTGCTTGAGCAGCAGGTACTTCACGATGAGCTCCTTCTCCGTCGGACGACCGGTTGCTCCGATCGTGCCCCTGGGACGGAGCCGGCGCGCCGTTCTCGACACCGTCGCGCGTCGATTTCTCGCGAAATCGTCGCCCAAGGGAACCGAGCCGGAGATCCGCTCAAAGCGCGCGGTGCATGATGTGCAGTCCCACGAACCCCTTCTCGGGGTGCTCGAAGGCCTCCGGCACCGTTGCCAGGATCTCGAAGCCCAGGGAGCGCCACAGCGCCACCGCACCGGTGTTGGTCTCCACCACCGCGTTGAACTGCATCGCCGAGTAGCCGTCGGCGCGGGCCTGCTCGACCACGTGCTCTCCCAGCGCATGACCGTAACCGCGTCCGGCGTGGGCAGGGTCGACCATGAAGCCCGCGTTGGCCACGTGCGCGCCCGGCCCGGCGTGGTTGGGGTGGGTCTCGGCGGTCCCGACCACGGATCCCTCGTCATCGATGGCCACCACGGTCCGCCCCGGTGGCTGTCGCATCCACCCCGCGCGAGCGCTCGGTTCGGTGGTGTCCCGCTCCCAGCAGAAGGTCTCGCCCGCCGAGACTATGTCACGCATGAACCGCCAGATCGCGGGCCAGTCGTCGGCCGTCGCCTCCCTGATACGCACGTCACCAGCATCCACGACGGATCGGCCGGGAAGCAATCGAGGGGAGCGCCGATCGTGCGGCACCGCCGGATCCCGAGCGACCTCTCAAGCGGACAGTTCGGTGAGCACCCCGGGCAGCTCGTCGATGCGTTCCAGTCGCCGTTCGGCCAGTCGCAACGCGTCCCCGGCGGGCGGAAAGTGCGGATTCGGCACGGCGACCACGGTTGCGCCGGAAGCCGCCGCCGAACGAAGCCCGTTGGAGGAGTCCTCCACCGCCACGCACCTGCGCGCGTCCACCCCCAGCTCGTCGGCCGCGCGCAGGTAGACGTCCGGGGCGGGCTTGCCCGCTCCCACCTGCTCGCTGGAGACGGTGCGGCGCACCACGTCCGTGAGTCCACCGGTTTCCAGGAACGCACCGATGATGCGCGGCGGGGCGGAACTGGCGATGGCGACCGGATACCGCTCGGCCACGGTCCGAACCGTCTCGACGGCCCCCGGCAGCGTCGGTGGCTCCGTGGCGTAGTGCTGGGCCATCCGGTCGATGACCTTCTCGGCCACCTCTTCGGAGGACAGTCGAACGCCCAACCCGGTGACGAGGTACTCGGCCCATTCCGGAGTGCTCATCCCCATCATGCGTTCACTCGCACCATCGGCCCACCGGCCGCCGTGCTGCTCGGTGACCTCGCGCCGTATGCGGTCCCAGAGGTGCTCGGAATCGACCAGCACACCGTCGAGATCGAACAACACCGCGGTCACGCCATCGCTACCGTCGCACACGCCGTCGATGGTATGGCCCGATCCGGGGTCCCGGCTCGCGCGGTGAGCTTGCTCATGTCGGATGGGCAGCCCACGAGTCGAAAGTTAGCATTTCTAACGAAATACTTCGTCCACAAGAGGAGCGCGCGTCCATGAGCGGGTCCGAAGCCACCCGATTGCGCGAGGTGTTCAAGGGACAGCCCAAGGCCGTCTGGATCACCGCGTTCGCGGCCGTGATCGCCTTCATGGGCATCGGCCTCGTCGATCCGATCCTGCGTTCCATAGCCGAAGCGCTCGACGCGGGCCCGGAGCAGGTGACCCTGCTGTTCTCGTCCTACCTGGGGGTCCAGGTGGTGGCCATGCTGATCACCGGCGCGTTCAGCGCGCGGTTCGGTGCCAAGCGCACCGTGGTCACCGGTCTGGTGCTGATCGTGCTGGCCACCCTGGCCTGCGCGCTGGCCGATACGGTCGTGCAACTGGTGGCGCTGCGCGCGGTCTGGGGCCTGGGCAACGCCCTGTTCATCGCCACGGCGCTGTCGGTGATCGTCGGCGCTGCCAGCGGCGGCCAGCGCGCCGCGATCCTGCTCTACGAGGCCGCGCTCGGCATCGGCCTGTCCACCGGCCCACTGCTCGGCGCGCTGCTCGGGAACATCTCCTGGCGGGGACCGTTCGCCGGAACCGCCGTGCTGATGGCCATCGCGCTGATCCTGGCCGTGGGCTTCCTGCCCTCCGACACCGGCAAGCGCGGTGAGCCGGTCAAGCTGCTCGACCCGCTGCGTGCCCTGCGGCACGGCGCGCTGCTGCGCACCTCGGTGGGCTCGGCGCTGTACACCGCGGCCTTCTTCACCGTACTGGCGTGGTCCCCGTTCGTGCTGGAGTACGGCGCGATCGCCGTGGGGCTGGTGTTCTTCGGCTGGGGTGTGTGCGTGGCGTTCGCCGGTGTCACGCTGGCCCCGAAGCTCGCCGACAGGTTCGGCGAACTGGGCGGCACGGTACTGGCCGTGTCGCTGTACGCGGTGCTGCTGCTGATCATGACCATCGACAGCAAGACCGTGCTGATCGCGGGCATAGTGGTCAGCGGGCTGGTGTCGGGACTGCTCAACACGCTGTTCACGGGCAGCGCCATGAGCGTCAGCAAGGCACCGCGCCCGGTGGCCAGCGCGGGGTACAACTTCTGCCGCTGGCTCGGCGGGGCGCTGGCCGCGACGCTGGTCAGCCACATCGCCACCTGGCTGGACTGGCTGAGGGCGCCGTTCGCGGCGGGCGCGGTGGCCTGTCTGATCGCGGCCGGGCTGCTCGCGGCGGGGCTGCGCTCGCGCGACACCGATCCGCACCGGGTGCCGGAGGAGGCAGCGGTGGTCGGCGAGGAGTTCTGACCCCACCCGAGCCGGGGTGACCGAACGGGGCAACAGGCCCCTCGGCATCCACAGTCCCCTCGGCGTCCACAGCGGAGTTCGGCGGCACGCCCGGGCACGAACGGGTCGACCCATCGTGAGTCTCACCGAGCACACTGAGCGGGAACAGTGTCGAAAGTGGAAACACTCGGTCGTCATCGTGCTGTCCGACATCCGATCGTGGGGTAACTATCTCACCGTTTTGCAGTAGCCGGATTCGACCCACCGTCACGAATTTCCCTGCCGTTCACGTTCAGTCAGCTGAGACATCGCCTGCCGCGCATAGTGTCGGCACGTCCCACTGACAAAAGCTGTGGAAAGGCAGGAAATGTCCGCCAACTCAGCCGAACCACGCGTGCTCCCACTACCGCTGCTGGACCACCATTCCGCCGGCCGCTCCGCGGTCACCTGCGAATACCGCTGCGGGAACGCCTGCGCACACGACGCGCCGAACGAATCGGACAACAGCTACTTCGGCGACCTGGTGCGAGGGGTCGTGAACAGACGGGGCGCGCTGCGAGCCGGTGCGGTGCTGTCCGTGGCGGCGGGGGCGACCGCCACGGCCGTGGGCACGGCAGCGGCGAGTCCCGGCCGGGGGAACGGCCGTGGTCACGGGAACGGTCACGGCCACGGGAACGGCTCGGGCGCCCCGCCCGTCGGGACCGACTTCGATCCGGTACCGCCGAACACCCGGGACAGGGTGGTCATCCCCGACGGCTACGAGCAGCAGGTGGTCATCCGGTGGGGAGACCCGGTACTGCACTCGGCGCCCGAATTCGACTTCTGGAACCAGACGCCCGAGGCCCAGCAGGCGCAGTTCGGCTACAACAACGACTTCGCCGGGCTGATTCCGCTGGACAATGCGGGAATCCACAACCTGCTGGTGGTCAACCACGAGTACACCACCGAAACCCACATGTTCGCCGACTACGATCCGGACAACCCCACCGAGCAGCAGGTGCGGACCGCCTGGGCCGCGCACGGGATGTCCGTCCTGCTGGTCCGGCGCGACCCGGCACGCGGCGGTCTCAGCCCGCTGCCGAGCTGGTACAGCAGGCGGATCACGCTGCGGACCGAGTTCGAACTGCGCGGCCCCGCCGCCGGGAGCGAGCTGCTCAAGACCTCCGAGGACCCGAGCGGCACCCGGGTGCTGGGCACCCAGAACAACTGCGCCGGGGGCGTCACCCCGTGGGGAACGGTGCTCTCCGGTGAGGAGAACTTCCACCAGTACTTCGCGCACGCCGATCAGGTGAGCGACCCGGAGACCAGGGAGCGGATGCGCCGCTACGGACTAGGCACCGGCAGCAGCACCCGCAAGTGGGAACGCTTCGAGAAGCGCTGGGACGCGAGCCGGGAGCCGAACGAGTCCAACCGGTTCGGCTGGGTGGTCGAGGTCGATCCGCACGACCCGAACTCGACACCGGTGAAGCACACCGCGCTGGGACGCTTCAAGCACGAGGGCGCCACGATCCGCACCGCGGACGACGGCCGGGTAGTCGCCTACATGGGTGACGACGAGCGGTTCGACTACATCTACAAGTTCGTCTCCAGCGGCAGGATGAAGCACGGCCGCAGTGCCCACGCCCGCAGGCACAACATGTCGCTGCTGGATCACGGCACCCTGTACGTGGCGCGGTTCTCCGGTGACAGCCCCGCCTCGGAGATCGACGGCAGCGGCGAGCTGCCCTCCGACGGCGAGTTCGACGGCTCCGGTGAGTGGCTGCCGTTGGCCACGGGCGACACCTCGCACGTTCCCGGCTTCACGGCCGAGGAGGTCTACGTGTTCACCCGCCTCGCGGCCGACGAGGTGGGGGCGACCAAGATGGACCGTCCCGAGGACATCGAGCCGAATCCCTCCAACGGGCGGGTCTACTGCGCGCTGACCAACAACTCCAACCGAGGCGCGGCGGAGCACGCACCGGTCGACGAGATCAATCCCCGGATCGGCAACAAGCACGGTCACGTGCTGGAGATCCGCGAGAACCACGACGATCCGACGTCGACCGGCATGTCCTGGGGCCTGTTGCTGGTCTGCGGCGACCCCGAGGACGCGGGCACCTACTTCGGCGGTTTCGACAAGGATCAGGTGAGCCCGATCTCCTGCCCCGACAACGTGGCGTTCGACCGGCACGGCAACCTCTGGGTCTCCACGGACGGCAACGAGCTCGGCTCGCACGACGGGCTGTTCGCCGTGCCGGTCACGGGACCGGAGCGGGGGCACGTCAAGCAGTTCCTGACGGTGCCCAACGGCGCCGAGACCTGCGGTCCGATCATCACCGACGACATCGTGACCGTGTGCGTCCAGCACCCGGGCGAGAACGGTTCCGGCCCGTCCGACCCCGGTTCGCACTGGCCGGACGGCGGTGACTCCCAGCCCCGTCCGTCGCTGGTCGCCGTGTGGCGCGACCACGGCCACCGCGTGGGCGAGATCGGACGCCGCTGAACCACTGCGGTGACCACGCCCGACCACTGCGGTGACCACGCCCGCGCACACCCGGGACGCGCGGCCGCATTCCCGGACTGCGCCGCCGCGCTTCCGGGAGGCGCGGGCCGGTGACAGGAGTTTGGCAACCGACCGGTCGTGTCGGGGATCGGAAGTCCCCGACACGACCGGGGCGTGCGGCGTTCACCGTGGTGACGGCGCTACCGTAATCGAGATGACTTCACGACCGACCGCACTGGTCACGGGCGCTTCACGGGGTGTGGGAGCGGCGGTGGCACACCGGCTCTCCGAAACCCACGACCTCCTGCTCGGTGGCCGCGACGAGGAAACCCTGCGAAAGCTCGCGGCGGACCTGCCCGGCGCGAGCCCCTGGCCCGCCGAACTCACCGACTACGAGGGGATAGCGGCCGCGGCGGCCGGGATCGAGAAACTCGACGTGCTGGTGCACAGTGCGGGCATGATCGAGCTCGGCTCGGTCTCCGAGACCGGGGTCGACTCGTGGCGACGCACCTTCGAACTCAACCTGTTCGCCGTAACCGAGCTGACCAGGACACTGCTGCCGGCACTGCGAGCTTCCGCCGGACACGTGGTGCTGATCAACTCCGGCGCGGGCATGGCCGCCAAACCGAACTGGGGCTCCTACGCCGCCAGCAAGTTCGCGCTGCGCGCCTACGCGGACGTGCTGCGCGGCGAGGAGGCCACCAATGGAATCCGGGTGACCTCGGTGTTCCCCGGACGTGTCGCCACCGACATGCAACGCGAGGTGCGCGAGTCCGAGGGCGGGGCCTTCGAGCCGGAGCGCTATCTGCGGCCGGAATCGGTCGCCGACACGGTGGTCTCCAGCGTTCGGGCAGGATCGGACGCGCACATGACGGAGATAGTGCTGCGGCCGGACGGCTGACCGGCCCGCTCCCGCCGGGAGTCGGCCGATGACAAACCGGTACGACGGAACCGCGGAGCAGGTGACGGAGCCGAGGAGCACCGCATCCGGGCGGGATCAACCGGGTGGGCTCAGCTCTCGATTCGGCGTGCCGCCGCACGCGCGGACTGCAACACCGAGTCCCGTTCCACCCGAGTGGGCTCCCCCGCGCGCAACACGTGCTCACCGGCCACCCAGACATCGCGCACGCGGTCGGCTCCCGCCGCCCACACCAGGTTGGACAGGATGCGTTCATCCGTGGTGTCGGCGCCGCGCACGAAAGCCGGGGTGTCCAGGTCCAGCTGGACGACATCGGCCCAGCGGCCGCGTTCCAGCACCCCGATGTCGGTACGGTGCAGGGCCCGCGCACCGCCCCTGGTGGCAGCGAGCAGCAGCTCCGCCGCACCGACCGCGTTGGCATCGCCATCCCGCAGCCGAGCGAGCATGCCGGCGAGCTGGATCTCCTCCCGGAGATCGACGTCGTCGTTGCTGGACGGGCCGTCGGTGCCGAGCCCGACCGGCACCCCGGCCCGCAGCAGGTCGACGAACCGGGCCGTGCCGGAGGCGAGTTTCGCGTTGGAACCGGGGCAGTGGGCCACGCCCGCGCCGTGCTCTGCGAGAGTGGCGATGTCGGTGTCGTCGAGATGCACCCCGTGGGCGGCCAGGAAACGCCCCTCCAGTACCCCGAGCTCAGCGAGCATGCGCGGCACGGAACCGTGGGCACGTCGCTGTTCCACGTCCTCGTCGGCGGCTTCGGCCACGTGGGTGTGCACCAGCGCGCCGCGTTCGCGTGCCTGTTCGCCGATCAACCGCAGGGCCTCCGGTGGGAGGGTGTAGGCGGAGTGCGGCCCGTAGGCGAGCTCCACGCGCTCGCCCGGTCCGAAGCGCAGCCCGTCACTGTCGATCCAGCGGCTGACCCTGTCCACCATGCCCTGCCAACCACCCAGGTCACCGAGATCAGGAGTGTCGATCACGGCGGAGGCAATCACCGCACGCGAGCCCACTTCGAGTACCGCCTCGGCGACGGCTTCGGGCGCGAAGTACATCTCCGCGCTGGTGGTCACTCCCGCGCTGAGCATCTCCAGGCTGCCGAGCCGCATGCCGTCCCGGATGTCCGAGGCCCGCAGCCGGGACTCGGCGGGCCAGACCGCTTCCCGCAACCAGCGCAGCAGCGGCAGCTCACCTCCGATGCCCCGCAACAGCGTCATGGGTGTGTGCGCGTGGGAGTTGACCATTCCCGGCAGCAACAGCCCGGGGCAGTCCTGCACGACGGTGTTCGGGTCCGGTTCGGGAGCCGAGACACGCGGACCGCAATAGCCCAACCTGCCCTGCTCGTCGATGTCCACGACAGCGTCGCGCGAGACCGAACAGGTCTCGTCGCAGGGAAGCATCAGCGGGGCGCGCAGGCGTCGAGCGATCGGCATGACCGCATTGTCCAACCGGCGAACTACGGGCCGGAAGCTGCCCGGCACGCAAACCGACCGAGGTGATGGCCCCAGCTGCGGACCGCACACCACCTCAGTCACGCTCGTCATCGCGTGCGGTCAAAAACCCATCCAGCTGTTGAACAACGCGAAAGCAACAATAAACCCACCGATAACAATATTTCCGACTACCGTAGCGACCATGGGACGACCGAGCGAGGTTCGGTCGTTGCCACCAGGATCTATGATCGGACCGGATCGAGGAAGTCCAAGCAAAAATACAACCATGCTGCCCACAACGAGTATCAATCCTACCGAAGCGGCCACGGGAAACGGAACCGTGAATCCCACGCCCCAGAAGTTGTGCGGCTGCAGCATCGTGGCTACAGCCAACAGCGCGGGAAAAACCAACGGCGCACCGCGAGGGTCTCGACGATATCCAAGAGCCAGCAGCGATGCGATGATTACACACGCTCCCATCGGAAGAAGAAAACCCCAGCCGAGCTGGAGCACACTTCCGCCAACGACACGATGGAGCGCTACCAGAAGGAGGAAAACACCCAGCAGGAAGCCGAGAAACGAGCCGAAACAGCGACCATAGGAAGGCAGTGGAATCAGGCGCTCACCGGAAGAGCACATTACAGCATACTTCTGCGGATCCCCGAATGTTTCACGTGGATCCTCAGCCGTGTCCTCGACATGGGTCTCGATCTCGGCGACCAACTCTCCGATTCTCTTCCCCTTGACACGTCGCTCACGAGCAGTGGATGAGAATTCCCGAAGATAGCTGTCCAGTTCGATCATTCCCCGTTCTCCGCCGTAGCTTCGTCGAGAAGTGTTGTGGTGCGATTCGTGAACTCGATCCACCTGCATCGCTCCTGTTCCAGCTGTTCGACCCCGTAGCGCGTGAGGTAGAAGTACTTGCGTCCCGGGCCGGTTTCACTCTCGTGCCATTGCGCGACGACAGCCCCCTCCTCGGCGAGCCGCCTCAACAGTGGATACAACGTTCCACCCTTGAGGTGGCCCAAACCGGCTCGTTGCAACCTCTGGGTGATCTCGTATCCGTAAGTCGGCCCCTCCGCGATCACGGCCAACACCATGAGCCGCAGTACGCCGCGCAGCCATTGTGCCGGCCAGATGACCTCGTCCATGCCATGGATAGTAAAGCTACCTAGGTTGCGAAGCAACCTAGACGATGCGGGCATGACCGGGCCGCTCGATTCGCGCGCATCGCGGTGTTCGAGTGGAGCGAATCCTTCACGGCTATCCGGACTCCGCCGCTACGGCCCCAGCGCGTTCATGATGTGAAACATCACCAGCCCCGCGGCGAGCATGCCGCACGACAGCGCCGCACAGATCAGTCCCTCACGGAGTCTTCGCGCAGCGGCCGAGAGCTCACGGACCCGCGGTCCGGAGGTGGGCTCCTTACCGACGGAACGTCGCGGCAGCGGTGGGCTCCCGCCTTCGCGGGACTGGTCTCGCGGTCGCGACGGGACCAGTGATCGCAGCGGAGCCAGCGGACGCAGCAGGGCTCGGGATCGCAGCAGGGCTCGGGGTTGCACTTGTCGCGTCATGACTCCAGCATGCGCGCCGTTCGGGGCGTTCACCTCGGCAGTTCGGCCAGATCAGGTCCGCCGAACGGCCGGTGCTCGCACACTTCCCGTACGATCCCGCCGCCACTCCAACAGCGGGCCGGGAACACCGCGGCGAGCCGGATTCGGTCCCGCTCGCCGCCCCACTCCCCGACCACTGTCGGATCGCGAACCCGGTCAGTCACTCATCCGCCCGGTGCGCCACGCCCAGGCCGCGATCTCCACCCGGTTGCGCGCCCCGATCTTGCCCTGCACCGAGGCCAGGTGGGACTTCACGGTGGACAGCGACATGTAGAGCTCGGCACTCACCTCGGTGTTGGTCAGTCCGCGGGCCACCGCGCGGACCACGTCGTGTTCCCTGCCGGTCAGCTCCTCCCGCGGCCTGTCCGCCGCGCGGTCGCGGGACGAGTCGGACTCGTGGAAGTGCCGGAGCAACCGCACGGTGATCTGCGGTGAGACCAGGGCGTCACCGCGTGCGGCGGCGTGCACCGCCTCCACCAGCAGTGCCGGTCCGGCGTCCTTGAGCAGGAAACCGCTGGCACCGTTGTTGAGCGCGGTGGCGACGTACTCGTCCAGGTCGAAGGTCGTCACCACGACGACCCTGATGGGGTCGGTCGCCTCCTCACCGGCGAGCAGCCCGGTGGCCTCCAGACCGTCGATGCCCGGCATCCGGATGTCCATGAGGCAGACGTCCGGGCGCAGTTCGCGTGCGAGCCGCACGGCGTCGTGCCCGTTGCCCGCGTCACCGACCACCCGGATGTCGTCCTCACTGTCCAGAATCATCCGGAATCCGGCTCGGACCATTTCCTGGTCGTCGGCGATCAGTACCCGGATCATGCCCGCTTTTCCTCCGTATCCGTCAACGGCAGCCGAGCCTCGACTCGCCAACCGCGACCCCGCCCCGGTCCCGCGCTCAACCGACCACCGAGCAGTTCGATTCGCTCCCGCATGCCGACCAAACCGTATCCACCGGAACCGCCCGGTGGCTGCCCGCTGGGAATTGTTCCGTCATCGGTGATCTCGATCAGCAGTTGCTCGTTCGCGGTTTTGACCGAAATCGTGACCAGGTCGGCGTCGAGAGCGTGCTTCTCGGCGTTGGTGATCGCCTCCTGGACGAGTCGCAGTGCCGAACGTCCCACCTCCTGCGGCACGTCCCTCGTCAACCGCACGTCCAGCTCGATTCGCTTCCCCGAAGCGTCGGGCGTGCTGTGCTCGACCAGTTTCCGCAGGTCGGCTTCCAGATCGACGGTGGGCTCCGTCTCCAGCGCGGAGAACGAGTCGTTCTCGGTGTCGCGCATGCTGCCGACGAGCCGCCGCATGGCCGTGAGGGCCTCGGTGCCGCTGGACGAGATCCGCTCCAACGCCTCACCCGCGGCTCTCGGGTTCTTCTCGGCGACCTTGAGGGCGGCCTGTGCCTGCACCACTATCCCGGTGACGTGATGTGCGACCACGTCGTGCAGTTCACGGGCCAACGCCATCCGCTCGTCCTGCTGTGCCCCCTTCACCGCCGCACGAACCGCGCGGGCCCGGTCCTCGTCGCGGGCGCGGAAGTACATCCCGGTGCCGATCGCCAGCACCAGCAGGACGGCTCCCAGGAACAGCAGGGACGGGAGCTCGAGTACCGACATGGGGCGGTACAAGCCCACACGTGGGATGAGAGCAGCACCGAACACGGCGGAGACGGTGAGGGCACCGGCGGCGGCGGTCGCCTCCCGCATCGGGGCCAGCCGGACGACGAAGACGATGAGCAGCATCCCGGCGGCGGTGACGGGCATCGGGAGCCCTCCCAGAGCGAACTGCGAGGACCCGACCACGGAATTCTGCATCCCCACCACGCCGAGCAGCGCTGCCAGCACCGTGGTGAACACGACGTTCACCGCCCCGAGCAGCGCGGCCTGGATCGGACGGAGCGGGGCGAACACAGCTAACACCGACATGAGTACGGAGCTGACCGTCAGCAACACATCACCGAAAAGCGTGTAGCCGAAGTCGGTGCCGGCCACCTGCAGGAACAGCAGGACCGACAGCGCCGCGGTGACCGGCCACTGTCCGCGCAGCAGTTCCGCGAGCGGACGCCGCACCTCCCGCCGCTGTCCACCTCCTCCCAGGTATATGCCGGTGCCCACGGCGAGCACCAGCTGCAGCAGTCCGAGTTCAAGACTCTGGACCGTGGGGGGATCGTTGCGGAAGAACACGGCGACCAGGCATGTCGTCACCAGCACGGCGGTGACCAGCGTGGCTCTGACGCGCGGGAGACTCCGGAACGCGTAGACCACCAGCAACAGACCCGCGACGTTCTCGGTGAACGAGACGCGCGGGAGCAAACCGGGTCCGGGATCGATGTCCAGGTAGCGGGCGAGCGCGAGTCCGAACAACAGCGTGCCCGCGCCGAGCAGGCCACACCTGAGCGGGTACCAGCGGGCCGCCAGCGCGAGCAGCACCATCATCGTGATCAGCGGAATTCGTCCCAGGGACGAATCACCGGCCTCGACGATGAGGAACAGCTCGCCGAGCCAGGTCAGCAGCAACAGGGCCGCGAAGATCCACTGCTCCCGAAGTGCACCCACCGTGCGCCGCGACAGGTTTCGGACCGACCACCGTCCCGGCTGCTCGGGACTGGGCCGAGTGGTGGACGAACGATCGGGCCAAGGCAGCACACCCGAACTTTAACCGGCACGAAAGCCCGTGCCCCTTGGCCGATCGGTCGGCGGGAAATAACCACATGGCCGATACAACACGTGACGAACGACAGCCACGCTCGGTGACGCAACGCAGTAAGCGGCGGTCGTCCCCCACGGCTCGCGTGGCGGCTCGCGTGCCGTCACGGGCACGAGCCCCACTACCGGCACGGGTTCGGGGCGGAACACGACCGGCGACTCGAAAGGAGCGACACAGTGATCACCACGTTATCCGTCATCGGGACGGTACTGGCACTGGCTGTACTGGTGCTGATGGCGCTCAGCGCGACGCTGCCCGACCTCTGGGAGGTGTTCCATCACGGACGCTGACCGGTGATCCGTTGTGACCGCCGAACGACAGGTCGATTTCACATCCGGCGCGGCCGAAGACGAGAGGAGGCACAGGTGTGCGAGGTACGCGTTCGGGCTCACAAGCCCGGGTTCGGGTGAACCGCCTACCGTTGCCACGCCTGTCGAAACGGATCGCGCCGGTCAACCTCGAGCGAGTTGCCGAGGTTATCCCCTCTCCACTGTTTTCCTGCGGGGTTGCCGACCGCCCCTCGGGGTTGCCGATCTATCCTGCCGTGCTGCCGACCGGGGTAGTCCGTTGCCGCCCTGGTTCCGCCCAACGAGCGACCCACCAACCCGACAGGAAAATTTCGATCAGACACGCTCGAAGATCAGATCGTGTACTTCACGCCCCTCGGAATGAGCGCGGTTCTCGAACTTGGTCACCGGTCGCCACTCCGGCCGAGGTGCCCAGCCCCCCGGAAAGTCCGCCCAGCGGTTCCGCAGGTTCGGTTCCGCGGTGCAGACCTCCATCATCTGCTCGGCGTAGCTCTCCCAGTCGGTAGCCAGGTGCAGCACCCCACCGGGACGTAGCCGCGAGGCGACCAGCGCCACGAAATCGGGTTGGACCAGCCGCCGCTTGTGATGGCGTTTCTTGGGCCACGGGTCCGGGAAGAAGACCCGCACCTCGCTCAACGTGTCCGCCGTGAAGTGTTCCCGCAGCAGTACCGTCGCGTCACCACGCAGCAACCGGAGATTGTCGATGCCGAGGTTCTCGGCACGTGCCAGCAACTGGGCCAGCCCGGGCTTGTAGACCTCGACGGCCAGGTGGTCGTGCTCCGGCCGGGCCGCGGCCAGCTGGGCCGTCGTCTCCCCCATGCCGGAACCGACCTCAAGCACCAGCGGCGCGGTTCGACCGAACCAACCGGTGGTGTCTAGCGGCCCCTCGGGCAGTTCGGAGATGTCGTGGCCGAACTCGTCCCAGTACCGATCCCACGCGCGCTGCTGCCCGGTCGTCATCCGCTCGCCGCGCTGCACGTAACTGACGACCGTGCGGCGGTGTGGAATCTGCTGGTCGGAAGCACTCACGTCGAGCCAGTATCGCAAATCGGGTCGCGGAGCCGGGAGAGGCCACCACAGCGGGGCTCGGCCCCGGTTCGTCAGGGCCTCGACACCACCGAGCAGGGCCTCGACACCGTCAGGATATCCACGAGGTGAACTCTCTCGGTCGTGCGATCACGTGGGGCCGTTCGGCACTCACGGGTGGTCGTTCGGCGCCGGAGAGCCATCTCCGACAACCGAACCGACCCACTCCGCGAAGTACTACCGGCACATCACCACGAGCACATCACCACGACTCGATTCGAGGCAGAATCGCGGCCAGCTCGCTGACCCCCGGCGCCGGTACCCGAGGCGTGGCGGCCCCCTCCGGCTGGGCGGGCACGATGTTGATCCATCCCGGATGCTGATCGGTCAGCGTGACCGTGGTCGGTACCGACATCGGCGGACGATCGGAAGGACCGTACTCCCAGTAACCGATCTCACCCGCCGTGGACCAGGGCACGAACACCCAGCCGGGACGAGCGATCAGCAGCGCGTGGAGGTCGTCCTCGAACCGGAACGCCTCGGCTCGGGTGTCGATCTCGCCCCGGTGCAACGCGTGCAGCCACCAGGGCGCCGGAAGGCGCCCTTCGGGGCCGCCGAGTCTGCGGAACAGATCCAGCACCTGGTCCTGCGGAGCGGTGTGCACCCATCCGGTACGAACCGACTCGGGGGAACCCGCCTCGCCCTCGGGCTGGTTCGACTCGGTTGCCAGCGACCACTCCAGCCTGGGAATGGGAATCAGTCGTACGTCCTCGTTGTCCCCGGCTGCTTCGGCGTCCCCTGTGACTCCGGTGTTCCCGGCGTCCTCCGCGACCTCGGCGGATTTTTGATTGAGCGACGAAAACTCACTCGACAGAACCACTGCTTCACCCTCCTCCGCGTGAGCCGCGAGCGGATTCGGGTAGGCGACTCGCGGCCTTACCCCCAGGGATGCGCTCCGGAAACATTGGGATCCGGAGCTACACCTCTCACCTTACGGGTTACCACAGACACGGTGGGTGTATGCAACATTCCGGAGAATGTGCGACCCCTCACACAGTCCAGCGAGAACGCATACCCCGCAGCACAATCAACCGTTCGACCGAACGAAACGGTACGGACGGATCATGTGATCACAATCACCGAAACGGCCACTGTGGGGCGTCATCGACCGGCTCCATCGCGATGGGACACCGCCCCGATCGCGCGGATTCTCCCGTCTGGCGCTCTCGCGAGGACTCTCCGACGTCGTGCGGTACCTACCCGATCTCGGACCGCCCGGAGCGAGAACCGGCGGGAGGTTCCGCCGAGCGAACAACTCGACAACCCGACCGGAAAACAACAATGGGTCCCGAAAAATACAGGGCCAGGGCCATCCCCCGAATGACAGCCCTGGCCCTCCCCCGTCCCGACCGCAGGCACCCCCGAGCGCCCGTTCAGTCGGTTTCCGGTTGTGCGTGACCGCCACGGGAGCGCACAACGAGGCACCCGGCGGCCCGCTCGATCTCACAACCAGCGGTAAGTTCGATTTCTCTTGATCTTATCGGTAGGGGTGAGCAGTATCTCCCCCGGGCTCGATAACGACGTGCGGCACCGCACAGCCGCTACCGAACCGGATTCGGTTACCGGCCGACGACCTCAGGCGTCGCGCTTGCGGACCGTGATCAGCGCGATGACCAGCAGCGCCACCCCGAGGGCGAGGAAGTAGACCAACGAGGCCCACGGTCCGATCGGCGCTTCAGGCATCTGGGAGGTCATCGGCGTCTGCGGAGCACCGCCCTGCAAAAACTGGTTGGCGGCGGCGAAGGGCATCCAGTCGAAGATGTCGTCGCCCACCCTGGGCAGCAGCCCGACCAACGACTCGACCAGCAGTGCCCAGACGAGCACCAGCGAGATCCCTCCGGCGCTCTGGCGTACCAGCATGCCAACCGCGAGGGCGTACAGCGCGGCACCGGCGTAGACCAGTCCGAGCCCGGCCACGTTGCGCCACTCGTGCCCCGCGTCCAGTGCGAGCGTCTCGCCACCCGTGATCAGGTAGCTGACGCCCCAGGCCAGGAAGGCCGCGATCTCACCGATCACGAATGCCAGTGCCGCCACCACACCGCTCTTGGCCAGCATGACCGCCGTCCGGTTCGGCACGGCCTGGAAGGTCGCCTTGATGGTGCCGAAGCGGTACTCGGTGGTCACGGCCAGCACGGCCAGCACCATGATCACCATCATGCCCAGTTGGCCGCCCGACTGAGTGGCGCCGACGACAGTGAACTCCGCGGGCGCCGTGGCCGCGTACAGCACACCGAGCCCTACGGTCAGCAGCAGGGCTGCGAACATGCACCACCACGGGGAACGGGTGGTGAACAGCTTCATGCGTTCGATTGCCAGCAATGTCATTTCGAATATCCCGATGCTCGTGACCGACGAAGCCGCTCCGCGCGGCGTCGCCGAATGCTCGTGGCTGTCTGTCGTTTCGAACGGGGGTGTGCGAACACGACTCCGCCGGGTGTCCGGGAGATTCGGGCGGCCCGAGAAGTCGGGGCCGGGTCGATGTCCCACGCGGCGGGACCGCGTGTTCCCCCAGTACCGGGACAACCACGGGCAGCGTCCTCGGCACCCGCTGCGGGGCTACCGCGAAGGACTGCCGTGTCTCCCCCGTTCGATATCTACTGTTCGATACCTACTGGTCGTGCGGGGTCACTTCTCCGCCGCGACCGACGCCTCGCCCGGGGAGCCGGAAGCCTCCTCACCGGACTTCCCGGTGCTGAACTCCACTTCCTGCCCGGTGATCTGCATGAACGCCTCCTCGAGCGAAGCACGCTGCGCGGTGAGTTCGTGCAGTACGCAGTCGTACTTGGCGGCGAGCTCACCGACCTGCTCGGTCGCGCCGTCGGGCACCAGCAGGGTGTCCCGCTCCTGCTGGTTCTCGCGGGTGACGGAGAACCCGTTCGAGGTGAGGACCTCGCCGAGCTGATCGGCCTGCGGGCTGCGGACCTTCACCGAGGTGCTGCTGGAGCTTTCCACGAACTCCTGGGTGCTGCACTGCGCGATGAGCTTGCCGCGTCCCACGACGACCAGTTCCTCTGCCGTCTGGGCCATCTCGGAAAGCAGGTGGCTGGAGACCAGCACGGTGCGCCCCTCGGCCGCGAGCCGCTGCATGAACCGCCTGATCCAGTGGATCCCCTCCGGGTCGAGCCCGTTGACCGGCTCGTCGAACATCAGGATCTTGGGGTCGCCGAGCAGCGCGGTGGCGATGCCGAGCCGCTGGGACATTCCGAGCGAGAAGCCGCCCGCCCGGCGTCGAGCCACCTCCGAGAGCCCGACGATGTCCAGCACCTCGTCCACCCGCTTGGTGGGGATGCCGTTGGACCTGGCCATCCACTTGAGGTGCGCGTACGCGGACCGGTTCGGGTGAACCCACTTGGCGTCGACCAACGCCCCCAGTGTGCGCAGTGGGTTCTTGAGCTCGGTGTAGTGCTTGCCGTCGATGAGGACCTTGCCCGCCGTGGGTCGGTCCAGGCCGAGCATCATGCGCATCGTGGTGGACTTGCCCGCCCCGTTCGGCCCGAGAAACCCAGTTACCTTGCCGGGCTTGACGGTGAACGAGAGATCGTCGACCGCCAGCTTGGAGCCGTAGCGTTTGGTGAGGCCCACAGCCTCGATCATCGTCACTCCTGTGGATTCCGGCGAGCGGCCGGAAATGTAATCCGGCCTCATGTCACCCACCAGCCTGCCCGACGAACGGTCGTTGCCGCGTCCACCCGGGGTATAGAACCGAATCCACTTCAGGTCGTAGTGTCCCCGGACCCCCCTGAGACCCTCAGCCCGGAGCTCGTTCTCAGGGGGTCGCTCACTCGATCAGGCAGAACACTGGCACGAACCCGCCACGGGAGTGAGCACGGAACGCGCTCACTCGGAGCTGAACCAGCGTCCGAGAGCGGGAACCAGTCCGTTCTGGGTCACCGGACTCGTCACCTCGGCTGCGGTGAGCCGCACGGTCGCGGGTGCCTGCCCCATCGCCACCGAGTGGTGGGCCCATTCGAGCATCTGGAGGTCGTTGTCACCGTCCCCGGCCGCGAAGGTCCCCTCCGGGGAAACCCCGAGCTCCAACCGGAGTTTCTCCAGTGCCGCCGCCTTGCTGACCCCTGCGGGGACCACCGTCACCCACGGGTCGTAGTGGTCGATCGTGTAGGTGCACCCGGGCAGCTCGACACCTTCGAGCCGCCCCCACACCTCGGCCGGATCGCGGTTGGCCCAGTTCACGATGAAACGGGGTACCGGATGTCCGAGCAGCTCGGCCAGCCCGGCGTGCCACTGCGGCCCGTGCAGCTCCTCCGGTGTGAACGGGGCGGTCACCATACTGCCGACCCCGACCCGTTCGGCGGCGAACAGCGAACCGGGCAGCAGCGGGGAGAGCCGGGTGTGCACGGGCTGCGGATCGAAGGTCTCCACCGAGACGGCTTCCCTCGCGGCCACATCGACCCGGACGGCCCCGTTGGAGCACAGCGCCACCCCGTCGGTGACGCCGAGCTCATCGAGCACCGGCAACGTACCGAGCATGCTGCGACCGGTGGCGATGACCAGGTGGCTTCCCGAGGAAGCGACCCGCCGCACCGCCCGGCGCACCGGGTCGGACAGCGACTGCGTCTCGGGATCCACCATCGTGCCGTCCACGTCGAGGGCGACAAGACTCGGTTTCCAGCTGGATCTCGTGGTCACAACAGCAGCCTATCCGTTCGGCCCGGTGGCGGGGGTCGGTCGCGAGTCGAATAACACTACGCGAGCACTACTGGGGGCGAAACCCGTGTCACGCGCCGCCGACGCCGTCGCGCACTACCGACAGGGCGTCACGCACTACCGACAGGGCGTTTTCGCAGCGCTTCGACATCGTGCAACGAGTAGGCGGTGTCGGTCAGTCGTTCGGGCACCACCGAGGCACCGGAGTGGATCAGGCCACGGATCGATTCGGCCACCCCGAAGACGTTGACGTTCATGGCGGCGAGCACCCGTTCCGCGCTGTCGAGCCAGCAGGCGACGAACCGCCGGTCGGCCAGTGAGCCACGCACCACCACCCGCTCCTCGACGTCACCGGGTACGAAACCGTGATACTCCATCCCCAGGTCGTACTGGTCGGTGAAGAAGTAGGGCAGCTCGGTGTAGGAGGCCGAGTGCCCCAACATGCTCGCCGCCGCCACGGCGGGTTGTTTCAACGCGTTGGCCCAGTGCTCCACCCGGAGCCCGCCGAGGGACGGATGCCGCACCTCGGCGATGTCACCCACCGCGAGAATGTCCGGATCGCTGCTGTTCAGCCCGGTATCGACCAGCACCCCGTTGTCGATGTCCAGCCCCGCGCTCTCGGCCAGGGTGAGTTCCGGTCGGGCCCCTACAGCGAGCAGTACGGCATCCGCGGGAAGTTCGGATCCGTCGGTGAGCCGCACTCCGGTGACCCCGGAGGGGGTCATGATCTCGGAGACGTGCGAGGAAAGGTGCAGCGTGACGCCGTGCTCGCGGTGCAGGTCGGCGAAGAACTCACCCATCCGCGGCCCGAGCGCTGCCAGCAGGGGCTGGCGTGCCGCTTCGACCACGTGAACCTCCACCCCGTAACCCCGGGCCACGGCGGCCACCTCCAGACCGATCCAGCCCGCACCCACGATCACCAGCCGCCCCACACGCCGTAGCGCGGCGGCGAGCCGATCGGCGTCGCCCAGTCTGCGCAGGCAGTGCACGCCACGGGAATCCGCTCCGGGCAGCGGCAACCTGCGGGGCCGGGATCCGGTGGCGAGCACGAGCTTGTCGTAGCCCAATCGGGTGGAATCGGCCAGTTCGACCTCGTGGCTGCCCGGGTGCAGCCCGGTCGCCCGGGTGCCCAGCCGCAGCTCGACGTCGTTCCGGACGTACCACTCCCTGGGGTGAACGGTGAAGTCGGCCACCTCGGTCCTGCCTGCCAGGTAGTCCTTGGAGAGCGGCGGACGCTCGTAGGGCGGTGCCTCCTCTTCGCAGATCAACTCGATACGACCTGGGAACTCCCGTTCCCGCAGCGCCTCCACGGTCTTCGCGCCTGCCAGGCCACCACCGACCACGACGAATGTCTCGGACATGAGAACTCCCTCCCACCAGGGCGGTTAGGGGGAGGGTAGGCACTGGAAGTCGAGCTCGCTCACCGAACGGCGCGTCGTCCACGGATGGTGGACACCGAACGGTGCCACCCCCGGCGTCGTCGGTGCGGAAGCGCCGGGGATCACTCCGTGCCGGGGCGGATGAGTCCCGTCTCGTAGGCGAGCACCACGGCCTGCACCCGGTCGCGCAGCTCGAGTTTGGCCAGGATACGGCCGATGTGAGTCTTGACGGTGGCTTCGGAGAGGTAGAGGCGTTCGGCGATCTCGCCGTTGGACAGTCCACGCGCCATGTTGACCAGCACTTCGCGCTCGCGCCCGGTCAGCGACTCCAGCACGGAGTCGTCACGCAGCTTCGCCTCGCCCGTCCCGATGAAACGATCGAGCAGCCTGCGCGTCACGCTCGGCGATACGACCGCGTCGCCCTCATCCACCGAGCGCACCGCGGAGACCAGATCCGCCGGAGGCGTGTCCTTGAGCAGGAACCCGCTCGCCCCGGCACGCAGCGCGGACAGCGCGTAGTCGTCCAGGTCGAAGGTGGTCATCACGAGCACCTTGGCGAGCTCCTCGCCCACGATGAGCTCGGTGGCACGCACGCCGTCCATGCCGGGCATGCGGACGTCCATGAGCACCACGTCGGGAGCGAGTTCGCGCGCTCGTTCGACCGCCGCGGCACCGTCGTCGGCCTCGGCCACCACCTCCACGTCCTCCTGGGCGTCCAGCACCATGCGCAGCCCCACCCGCATGAGTTCCTGGTCGTCGACGAGCACCACCCGAACCATGCGGATCAGCCTATAGCAGAATTCTCCGGCTCAGTTTCCACAGTGCCGGAGCGGCGGCGCCTCCCGCCATCGTGCCCGATCACAGGAGTGGTCGTTCGTCACTCGCCGCTACGGATGCTCCGCGATTTCGCGGGAAATCGCCGTACATCCCGCGGTGCCGCCCCCTGAGACGGCCCGAGAAATCGACGCCGCCAGCGCGGAAGCCGAACCCGAGTCAGCTCGCGGTCGCGGACTCCCCGGCCAGCAAGAGCTCTGCGCGCACCCGCCAACCGCCCTCCTCCGCCGGTCCCGCCTCCAGGCTCCCGCCGTAGATGGCCGCGCGTTCGCGCATCCCGATGACACCGTTGCCGCCCGGCACCGCCTCCGGCGCGAGCACTCCCCTTGCCCCGTTGTCGGTGACTTCGATCCGCACCCGTTCGCCGTCGTTGCGCAGCAGCACGGCGGCCGTGGCGTGCCATCCCGCGTGCTTGAGCACGTTGGTCAGCGACTCCTGCACGATGCGATAGATCCCCAGCCCCTGTCCGGTGGGGATCCGATCGAGATCACCCTCGACCCGGAACGTCACCGGCAGCCCCAGACCACGCACCCGCTCCACCAGTTCGTACACCCCGCCGACGCCGGGCTGCGGGTCGCGTCGGGCGCTGTCGTCGGCCTCGGTCCGGTTCCGCAGCACGTGCAGCAGGCTGCGCAACTCGACGAGTGCCTCCCTGCCGGTGTCCCCGATCGTGTGCAGCGCCCGCACAGCGTTGTCCGGGGCGTCGCGGACGATGTACGCCGCGCCGTCGGCATGGGTGACCATCACGTTCACCGAGTGGGCCAGCACGTCGTGCAGCTCCCTGGCGATGCGGTTGCGTTCCTCGGCCACCGCGATCCTGGCCTGCTGGTCGCGCTCGAACTCCAGCCCGCGCAGCCGGCTCTCCATCGCCTCCTGGTAGGCCCGGCGGGCCCCGAAGTACTCGCCGAGCACCCAGCAGAATCCGAGCACGAGCACCAGTTGCACGGCGAACAGCGCCCACGGGAGCGTGACACCGGGCGTCGGATAGGTCGACAGCAGCCAGACCACGAGCACCGCGCCCACGTAACCGCCCCCCGCCCTCCTGCCGACATAGGCGACGAGGGTGTAGACCATGATCAGCACTGCCAGGAAACCCGGCCGCAAGAGGGGTGGGTGCGGGCCGAACAGCTGGAAGAGCAGACCGAGCAGCACGGCACAGGCCGTCACGCCGGGCAGGTTCCGCCGGAACGCGAGTGGGAACACCAGCAGCGCGCCCGCCAGGACGCTCCAGAACCCGATCAGATGCTCAGCACCCCGGGTTATCACCACACCGGCGACCTCGGCCAACAGCAGCAATACCATGATCGAGACATCGCCCACGCTCGGATGCGCACGCATCCACAGACTGAGTCGCCGCACGTCCGCCGATGCTATGCCAGGTGAGTCGGCGATCGCCTCATTCCGGAGTCGAAATCGAGGTCATACTTGAGAGGCAGAGGGTCGACAGCGCCTCGCCCGGAAGGAGCCCGTTGACTACGCAGCGAACCCGCGGGCCGTTGTCGGACGCGGTGGCGCGACTGTGCGCCGACCTGCGCGGCAGGGTCGGCGCGGACACCGCGAACGGATTGCACGAGGTGCTGCTCCGTCTCGGGGAACCGTTGCAGCTGGCGGTGGTGGGCAGGATCAAGTCAGGCAAGTCCACGCTGGTCAACGCCCTGATCGGGCGCAACGTGGCGCCCACCGACGTCGGCGAGTGCACGCGGGTGGTGACCCGTTTCCGGTACGGCACTGTGGACCGGGTCGAGGTGATCCTGCGCGACGGTGGCAAGCGGTTTCTGCCGTTCAGCCCAGACGGGGCGATCCCGGCCGATCTGGGGGTGGAGCGGGAACGTGTCTCGCACCTGGAGGCATACCTGACCAACGAGGTGCTGCGCGACCTGACGGTGATCGACACTCCGGGGCTGGGCTCGACCGACGACTCCTCGGTCGCACGCACCGAGGCTGTGCTGGGCGATTCCGGAACAGCGGAGCCGGGGACGGCGGAGCCGGAAGAACGTGCCGAATCACTGGACCCGGTGTCGCGGAGCGCGGTTGCGGGGGCGGAGGCCGTGCTCTACGTCGTCACGCAGTCGGTGCGGGCCGACGACCAGCGGGCGCTGAGCTCGTTCGGCGCCGCGACCGGCAACCGCCCGGCGGGACCGGCGAACGCGTTGGCCGTGCTGAACAAGGCGGACACGGTGGAGCCGGAGTCGGTGCGCGACAGCGACGGCAGCGTTTGGCACGCGGCGAGCCTACTGGCGGAGAGGCAGGCCCGGCAGCTCGGACCGCGGGTGACCGACGTGCTCCCGGTGGTCGGGTTGCTCGCGGAGACCGCCGAGACGGGGAGGTTCACCGCTTCCGACGCCGAGGCGCTGCATCGGTTGGCCGGGCTGGACGAGGCGACCAGGGAAACCCTGTTGATCTCCGCGGATCTGTTCACCGGGTGGGAGTGCGACGTGCCGACGGGCACTCGGGCCCGCCTGCTGGAGCTGCTCGATCTTTACGGAATCGGATGTGCCCTGGAGGCCATAGCCGCAGACCCGAACATCACGGCGGGCGGACTGCGCCGGGTGCTGCACGAGTCCTCCGGCCTGTCCGAGGTCTCACGCGGTTTGAACACGGTCTTCCGCGCCCGGGCGGACGGCATCAAGGCGGCGGCGGGACTGTCGTCGATGACGGCGGTGGCGCAGCGGAGTAATGACCCGGCGGAACGCGGGCGGATCCAGGACGGGATCGAAGCCCTGCTGGCCCGGCCCGACGCGCACCAGCTGCGGCTGCTGGAGGTGCTGACGTTGATCTCCTCGGGTGAGGTCACGCTGCCGAGCGATCTGCTCGACGAGGTGCTGCGGCTGGGAGCCTCGAACAACCCGTCCGAGCGACTGGGGATGCTCGGGGGAAACCCGGACCGGATGATCGAGTACGCGATGGAGCGCGCCAACTGGTGGCGCTCGTTCGCGTCGCTGGGCTCCACCCCGGCGCAGAGCCGGGTGGCTCACGTGGTGCACCGTGCCTACTTCCTGCTGTGGCAGCAGCTGCGCAGCGGGACACGCGGGTGACCGGACTCTTCGGACGCGTCGAGCAGTGCTCGGTTGCCCGCCGAGCCTTCCCGCCCGTGCCGCGAGGTCGGCGCGCCCTTGCAGACCAACGGAGCGTGGGAATTCCTCACGCGGGTGGAACCGAACGCCTCGCCGCCGCGTCCAATACGGCGGCAGCAGGGGCTTGATACCGCGTCCCTCGGCCGAGACCTGGGGTTGGGCAAGCCGCAACGGAGTTCGGAAACACTGATGGCCACTTTGAGCAACGAATCGCTCGTCGACCCGCTGGACCAGGCACTGGCGGAACGGGAAAAGCTGATCGAACTGTGCATGTACGCCTTCGACCGGACGCGCAGCGCGGGCGTCACCGAACGGCTGACGGAGGGCATGAGCACTGTCGGGGTAACCGCGTTACGTCCCGACGGAGAACGGTTCGACCCGACCAGGCACGAGGCGGGGGGCACGGTCGCCACCGGCGACCACTCGCTGGACGGTGTCATCGCGGAGACCGAGGTTCTCGGGTTCTCCGATCGGGGACATATGCTGCGGGCGCCCGTCGTGGTGGTCTACCGATCGAACCACGAGAGTTCCGGTGCGGAACCGACGACCTCCGGCGAGTCCGGCGCGTCATGACCACGAACTCTCCGATCTCGAACCTGCCGGGCGCCGACGCGGCGGCGGCCTCGCAACTGCCCACCCAGGTGAAGCAGACCCGGGAGAACCTGACCGCGCTGGTGCGGGAGGTCGACACCGAGGCTGCCGAGTGGATCGAGCGCATCAGGAACTCGCGCACGGCCGTTCCGGGTGTGGTGGCGGTCGGCGAGACGAATCGGGGAAAGAGCTCACTGGTCAACGCCCTGCTGGACAGCCAGGATCTGTCCCCTGTGGATGCCGATGTGGCCACGTCCACCTACCTGTGGTTCCAGCACGGCACCGAGTGGGCCGGTTACGCGTGCTACCCCGGCGAACAGGAACCGGTACGGTTCGACATCGACGAGCTGGGCGCCTGGTCCTCGGGAGCGGGCGAACTCCCGGCAGGTGAGCTGCCACCGAGATACATCAGGGTCGACGCTCCGCTGGAACCACTGCGAGAACTCACGCTGGTGGACACACCGGGAGTGGGCGGCCTGCAGGCGGTGCACGGCGAGCTGGCGGCCGAAGCCGCCGCTTCCGCGACCGCGCTGCTGTTCGTGGCGGACGCCTCGGCTCCGTTCAGTCGCGGCGAGCTGGACTTCCTGCACAGCGTGAGCAACCGCGTGGAAACCGTGCTGTTCGCGCTGACCAAGACGGATCGGCACCGGGGCTGGCGCAGGGTGCTGGAGGAGAACCGGCAGCTGCTGGCCACGCACGCCCCGCGATTCGCCGAAGTACCGATATATCCGGTTTCGGCCCGGATGGCCGAACTCGCCGCACGCTCCTCCGAGCCGGAGAGCACGGCGATGTTGCGGGAACGCTCCGGTGTGGACGAGCTGCGTTCCGCGCTGCGGCAACTGGTCGCCGGCCACTCCGCCATGCTCGGCGAGGCCAACACCATGCGTGGGATATCCACGGTGCTCACCGAAATCGTCTCCGGCCTGGAGAACGAGAAACGGGCGCTCACCGCCGGGGAGAAGGAGGTGGAGTCGCTGCGCGCCAGGCGGGAGGAGCTCGCGACGGCGCGCCGGTCGTCCACCCGGGGTTGGCAGGTCAAACTGCGCGGGCGAATTCAGCGCACCCGCGTGGAGACCAGTCACGAGGTCACCGACCGGGTGCGCGAGGTGCAGAGCTGGTTCCGCCGCGAGATCGAGACCGCCGACCAGGACAAGCTGGCCCTGCTGCCCGGACAGGTGGACTCGGCGCTGCAGCTGGTCTCGACGCGGGTGTCCACCCTGCTCTCGGGCCGCCTGGACAAGGTGGCCCGAGATTCGCTGGCCGAACTGTTCGGCGAGGCGGAGCTGAACGTGATCCGTGCCCAGTTCGCACGCGGTAGCCGCTCCCCGGTGGCGCTGCGCCCGCCGGAGAGCAGGCCACCCACCGCCGAGGACAAACTGCTGGTTTTCATGGGCGTTTCCGGCGGGCTGGGAGTCGGCCGCGCCGCGGCGATGCCGTTGGCCGGTATCGGGGTCGGAGCGCTGAATCCCGTGGTGCTGCCGGTGACGATCGTGCTGGGGCTCGGGGCCGGCTGGTGGATGGCCCGCACCCGCAAGCACGCGGCCGACAAACAGCACATGAAGCAGTGGCTCAGCGACGCGATCTCCGAAGCGCGCTCAGCACTGGACCAACTGGTCTCCGAGCAGCTCATCGAGGCGGAACAGCAGTTGTCGCTCGCGCTCGACGAGGCACTGAGCAAGCGGATGGAGTCGATCGAGGGCGAGCTCCGCGAGATCGACCAGGCGCTGAAACTGGACTCGGCGGAACGCAACCGGCAGTTGCAGCTGGTCAACCGCAGGTTGGAGGAGGCGGTTTCCGGCAGGAACAACGTGGAGCGGTTGCTGGAACGGATACGCGGGCTGCGCGACCGCTCCGGGTGACCGGAATTTCGCGGTCGCTGTGGCAGGGGCTCTCTCAGCGGAACCTCCGGCACGGCTCTCGCTGCGGGTGCCCCGACATCGAGTAGTTACTACGCCACGTCGGGGCCGTCCTCGCGAGAGCCGCACCGGAGAACCCGCGGCGGTGCCGACGGCGAGGGTGGTCGGGGTTCGGCCTGCGTCGAAGTAGCACGGCGATTTCGCGAGAAATCGACGAACGCCCGCCGCGCCTCCCCAACTGCGCGGCGATTTCGCGGGAAATCGAGGCTGCCGGGACGGCGGTTCGAGGACGGCCGAACGGCCACAGGGGACCCGGTTCACGGCTCCTCTTCCCACACTCTGGGAGTGCAACCGGCCGTGTCGGGTATTCCCTTCCGGTCATTCACTGCCGCCCCGCCCCGCGAGAACGACACCGCCACTCGCCCGATAGTCCGACGTGAACGGACTCACGCCACAGCGAGCGCGATATAGGTTAGCCTAAGTTCACAGAAAATTAGGCTAACCTAATTCCACACGGTCGCGACGCGCCGGACACGGTGGCTGACCTCGCAACGAGGAACTCGAAGCCGCGATGCGGCGCACGACCCCGGCAGGCCATCCGGCACCGCACACCCAGCACCGAGGAGGACGGTTCGTGAGTTTCCTCGTACCACCGGCCGAGCAGACCGCTGCGACATCGGCACAGTCCGTCGACCCCAAGTCGTACCTGCTGGACGAACACAACACCGAGCAGTACCGCGATTCGGTGACCGAAGGGGTGCAGCGGGTGATCGGCGAACTCCTGGACCCGGGCCACCAGCCCACCACCGGAGTCACCCCCGATCAGCTCGGACCGGTCATCGGCGGAATCGACCTGGACGAACCGTTGCCGGACACCAAGAGCGCGCTCGACGAGCTGGAACGGGTCTACCTGCGGGATGCCGTCTACTTCCAGCACCCGCGCTACCTGGCCCACCTCAACTGCCCGATCGTCATTCCCGCCCTGCTCGGCGAAGCGATCGGCTCGGCGATCAACTCCTCACTGGACACCTGGGACCAGAGCACCGGCGGCACGCTCATCGAGCGGCGACTGATCGACTGGACCACGGCCCGCATCGGCTTCGGTCCGACCGCGGACGGGATATTCACCAGCGGCGGCACCCAGTCCAACCTGCAAGGACTCTTCGTCGCCCGAGAACAGGCGCTGCAACGGCACGCGGCGGAGAACGGAACCGGGGATCCGGAGACCGACCGCGTCGAACAGCTGTCGCGACTGCGCGTCCTCACCTCGGCCGACAGCCACTTCAGTGTCGTCAAAGCGGCGAAACTGCTGGGCATGGGCGCTGATTCGGTGCTGACCGTTCCCACCGACGAGCACCGGCGCATGCGGACCGACGAGCTGCACGAGCGGCTGCGGAGCTGCCACGAGGCGGGACTGACCACGATGGCCGTGGTGGCCACGGCGGGCACCACCGACTTCGGCAGCATCGACCCGCTCTCCGAGATCGCGGCGCTGTGCGAGCGGTTCGAGGTGTGGCTGCACGTGGACGCGGCATACGGCTGCGGCCTGCTGGTCTCCCGGGAGAGCGCCCGACTGGACGGGATCGAGCGCGCCGACTCGGTGATCGTGGACTACCACAAGTCGTTCTTCCAACCGGTGAGTTCCAGCGCGGTACTAGTGCGGGACGGATCAGTGCTGCGGCACGCCACCTACCACGCGGACTACCTGAACCCGGAGCGCCACGTGGCCGAGCGGGTCCCGAACCAGGTGGACAAGAGCATCCAGACCACCAGGCGGTTCGACGCGCTCAAACTGTGGCTGACCCTGCGGATCATGGGCCCGGACGCGCTCGGGCGGCTCTTCGACGACGTGCTGGACCTGGCCGAACGTACCTGGGAGATGCTGCGGGCCGATCCGCGCTTCGAAGTGGTCAACCGCCCCGAGCTGAGCGCCCTGGTGTTCCGCTACGTGCCCGCCGCGGACGCGGACGGACAGCTCTGCGACCGGGTCAACCTGCACGCGCGCGACGCGCTGTACCGCTCGGGCGCCGCGATGGTGGCCGAGACGGTCGTCGACGGGAACACCTACCTGAAGTTCACCCTGCTCAACCCGCGCACCACGCTGCGGGACATCGCCGAGGTGTGCGAGCTCATCGTCGAACACGGCAACCGGTACCTGACCGGTACGCCCGAGGCGGAGCCCGAACGCCGTGCGAGCTGACCGAGACTTCCGAAGGGAAAACTCCATGTCCCCCACTTACGACTTCGTAGCCGTCGGGGTCGGTCCGTTCAACCTCGGTCTGGCCTGCCTGACCGAGCCCATCGCGGAACTCGACGGGCTCTTCCTGGACGAGAAACCGGACTTCGAATGGCACGGCGGGATGATGCTGCGGGACACCACCCTGCAGACGCCGTTCCTCGCAGACCTGGTGAGCCTGGCCGATCCGACCTCTCCGCTGTCCTTCCTGAACTACCTCAAGGAGGTCGGCAGGCTCTACTCGTTCTACATCCGGGCGGACTGGTTCCCGCCCCGCGTGGAGTACAACGAGTACTGCCGCTGGGCGGCGCGCAAGCTCGACAGCGTCCGGTTCGGCCACCGGGTAGACCGCATCGACCACGACCCGAGCGAGGACGTCTACCTGGTGCACGCCACCGAGGTCGCGACCGGACGCACCGAGACGCACCGGGCGCGCAGGCTGGTGCTGGGCACCGGAACCCCGCCCCACGTCCCCGAACCGTGCCGCGACCTGGACGGCGACGCGATACACGCGTCGCGGTACCTGCACAACCGCGACTCGCTGGTCCGCAAGCAGAGCATCACGATCGTCGGAAGCGGGCAGAGCGCCGCGGAGATATACCGGGATCTGCTCGGTGAGATCGACGAGCACGGCTACACCCTCAACTGGGTGACCCGCTCGGCCAGGTTCTTCCCGCTGGAGTACACCAAGCTGACCCTGGAGATGACCTCGCCGGAGTACGTCGACTACTTCTACTCGCTGCCGGACAGCACCCGGGAATCACTGCTCGCGCAGCAGCACGGCCTCTACAAGGGCATCAGCGCGGAACTGGTCGACGAGATCTTCGACCTGCTCTACCTGAAGCGGGTGGCCGGACCGTGCCCGACCAGGCTGCTGACCAACACCGAGGTGACCTCGGCCGAACACCACCCGGCGGACGGCGGCTACACGCTGGGACTGCGGCAGTGGGAGCAGCAGGAGGACTTCACCCTGCACACCGACGGGCTCGTGCTCGCCACCGGATACCGGTACCGCACACCCGATTTCCTGCGGCCGATCACCCACCGGATCAGCTGGGACGAGTCGGGCAGGTTCGACGTCGGCCGCGGCTACGGCGTGGACCCGACCGGCGAGGAGATCTACGTGCAGAACGCCGAGCTGCACACGCACGGCTTCGTCACCCCCGACCTCGGGATGGCCGCGTACCGGAACTCGCGCATCATCCAGGGGATGCTCGGCGAGGAGTACTACCCGGTCGAGCGTTCCATCGCCTTCCAGGACTTCGGCGCTCCCGGCGACCTCGGACCGGCCCGGACCGAACCGGCACGAGAGGAGTCGGCGGCATGACCGAGATCGTGTTCGAACGCACGGACGAGCGGCTGGGCGAGTTCGCCGTGCGCCCGGTATCGGCCGATGAGGACACCCAGCTGTTGCACGGCTGGCTCACCCACCCGAAGTCGGCCTTCTGGCTGATGCTCGACGCCGAGCCGGCCGACGTGCGGCAGCAGTTCCGCACCATCGAGGCTACCCCGGGCAACGACGCGTTCGTCGGCCTGCACAACGGGATTCCCTCCTTCCTGATCGAGCGGTACGACCCGGCCCGTTCGGAACTGGCGGAGCTGTATCCCGTGCGGCCGGGCGACGTGGGGATGCACTTCCTCGCCGCGCCCACCGGCATGCCGGTGCACGGCTTCACCCGCGCCGTGCTGACCACGGTGATGGACATGCTGTTCACCGACCCCGCGACCGGGCGGGTGGTCGTGGAACCCGACGTGAACAACACCTCGGTGCACGCGCTGAACGCGGAGGTCGGCTTCGAAGTGGTCGACACCGTCTCGCTGCCCGAGAAGAAAGCACTGCTCAGCATCTGCACCCGCGCCGACTACCTGGCGAGCAGGACCGCGGGTTCGACCGAGGGGGAGGTATCACGGTGAGTTCCGGCAACCCCGGCACGCACGAGCCCGCGGGCCATCTGACTCCGGAGCACTGGCGGCTGGTGAACCGACGCCTGGTGCGCAAGGCGCTGGCCGAGCTCTCGCACGAACGGCTGCTCAACCCCACACCGACGGGGGAGGGGCGCTACGTGGTCGGCAGCGACGACGGCAGGGTGCGCTACCACTTCCGGGCCAGGATCGGGAGCCTGCGGCACTGGTCGATCGACACCGACAGCATCACCCGGCACCGCGACGGCGCGGAACTGCCGCTCGACGCGATGGAGCTGTTCCTGGAGCTGCGCGACACGCTGGGGCTGCACGACGGGCTGCTGCCGGTGTACCTGGAGGAGATCAGCAGCACACTGGAAAGCGACGCGTTCAAACTCGCCAAACCCCGGGCGAGCTCGGGAGAGCTGCTGGACGCCGGGTTCCAGGCGATCGAGTCCGGCATGACCGAGGGTCATCCGTGCTTTCTGGCCAACAGCGGCCGGATCGGCTTCGACCTCGCCGAGTCCGCGAAGTACGCGCCGGAGGCGGGAGTGCCGCTCAGGCTGGTGTGGCTGGCCGCGCACCGGGACCGGGTCGGCTTCAGCACCTCGGCGGGGCTGGACTACGAGGAACTCGTGCGGTCCGAACTGGACGAATCGACCCGCGAGCGGTTCGAGAAGCGGATCCGCGAGTTCGGGCTGGATCCGAAGGACTACCTGTTCGTGCCGGTGCACCCCTGGCAGTGGGACAACAAGCTGCCGGTGACGTTCGCGGCGGAGTTCGCCACCCGCAACCTGATCCACCTCGGCGACGGGGACGACGATTACCTGCCGCAGCAGTCCATCCGCACGTTCTTCAACGCCGACTCGCAGGAGCGGCACTACGTCAAGACGGCGATCTCGGTGCTGAACATGGGTTTCCTGCGGGGGCTCTCGCCCGAGTACATGCGCGCCACCCCGGCCATCAACGACTGGGTGGGCGAGCTGGTCGCCGGTGACGAGCTGCTGCGCGACTCCGGTTTCGACATCCTGCGGGAACGCGCGGCGGTGGGCTACCACAACGAGTACTACACGGCCGCCGCGAAGGACTCGCCGTACCGCAAGATGCTGGCCGCGCTCTGGCGCGAGAGCCCGGTTCCGAAGCTGCGGGACGGGCAGCGCCTGGCCACCATGGCCGCGCTGCTGCACGTGGACGAGTCCGGCGAGCCCCTGGTCGGCACGTTGATCAACCGTTCGGGGCTGGCACCGGCCGACTGGCTGCGGCGCTACCTGGACGCCTACCTGCGTCCGCTGCTGCACTGCTTCTACGCCTACGGCGTGGTGTTCATGCCGCACGGCGAGAACATCATCCTGGTGCTGGAGGACGGGGTGCCGAAGCGGGCGCTGCTCAAGGACATCGGCGAGGAGGTCGCCGTGATCGAGCCGGAGACCGAACTCCCGGCCGAGATCGAGCGGATCCGCTCCGAGGTGCCGGAGAACCTGCGGGCGCTCTCGCTGTTCACCGACATCTTCGACTGCTTCTTCCGCTTCCTGTGCTCGATCACGCACGAGCACGGGCTGCTGGACGAGCGGGACTTCTGGCGGACGGTGGCCGAGTGCGTGGCCGGCTACGAGGCAGCCGCGCCGGAGCTGCGGAACCGGTTCCGCGAGTACGACCTGTTCGCCGAACAGTACGAGCTGTCCTGCCTCAACCGGCTGCAGCTCGGCAACAACCAGCAGATGGTGGATCTGCAGGACCCGGCGAGCGCGCTGAAGATCGCGGGAATGCTGGACAACCCCATCGCGCCGTACGCGCCCGTTCGGGACTGATGCGCCATGGCGGAGCTCGCGTCGGTGGTCGGTTAGCCGGCACGTGAGGCGGCGCCTTGCGGCGTTGGGCCGCTCTTGAGTAGCGACATACGGCTCTCGCGAGGAAGGCCCGACGTTGTGTAGTACCTACCCGATGTCGGGCCTCCCCGCAGCGAAAGCCGTGCCGGAGGTTCCGCCGACCGAGCACCTTCGCGACCGGACGGCGGACAGGTCCACCGGTCAGTTGTCGATCGGGAAGCGCAGCAGCGCTCCGACACCCTCGGCCAGGCCGGTGCCGGACTCCACCAGATCGGCCCGGGCACTGGTCTCCGCACACGCCTTGAGCAGGAACGCCTCGCGTTCGGTTCCGGTGCCGTACTCCAGCAGCAGGGTGTCCACCGCGCCCATCTCGGCGGCGCGGGCCACGGGGTGGTCACCGTGCACGGCCTGCCCGTGCGCCAGTCCCGCGTTGAGCTGCTCGGCGCGCTCCTGCGCGTTGCGGGCGCTCTCCTTCTCGGCCAGCTCGCGCAGCTGTTCGGCAAGTGCCTGCTCCGCCGCCTCGTCCTGGTTACCGCCGCGGTCGGCGTCCACGCGCAGCTCGGCCAGCCGCTCGGTGAGCTTGTCGCGGACCATGGTGCGGGCCTGCGTCTCCCCTGCCAGCACCAGCAGCCGCGGCCGGAACTCGGCCTCGATGGTGCGCAGCCGCGCGACGATGTCCTCGACGTTGTGCTCGACGGCCTGCTCGGCACGGCGCTGCAGCTGTTTGTGCGACAGGGCCTGGCCACGGGGTTTGTGCGTGTCGGTCTCGGCGCCGCCCTCGACGGTCTCGCTGCCCAACTCCCGGGGATGGTGCTGCTGTGCCAGCACCTCCTGCCGGACCACCGCGCCCTGCTCGTCGGCGATGACCACCAGCATGCGCACCGAGCGGCACTCCTCACGAACGTAGGCGCCCAGTTCCGGCAGCCGCGTCCAGTACTGCGCGTCACCGGCCCCCAGGGCGGCGTCCCACGGTTCGGCGAGCAGCACTCCGTCGTTCTCGGTCGCCACCAGCACCCGCCCGTTGGCCTGCTCCTCGCCGTACTCGACATTCAGCACGCTCGCTTCGAGCGCGTCCAGCACCGCGTCACCGGCTCCGGCACCTGCCAACCGTTCCCGCAGGTCACGCCACCGCAGTCGCAGCTGCTCGCCCGATTCCTCGCTCGGGGAGCGTCCCTCCAGGTACACCGTGGCGAACGGTCCCTCGCTCTCGTAGACCGACCGCAGCCGCGTCAAGTCCATCTTCGTTCCCCTCTCTCGCTTCCAAGGACCGTCCTGCTGATCGAACCGAACACTCGCGAGTAGTGCTCACACGTCGATCACAGCCACTGGCATGTGCATGCCCCGCACACAGCACGGCAAACCCACACAGTGCCACAGAGTGAGGCAGATCACGTTTATCGACCACGTCGGCGTGGGCACTGCGTTGTAGAGCCGACCCGAGGAGACCTCTCCGGTTTCGGGGCGGGAGGCGGAACGATCCGATGAAGGAGTTCGATGGCAGAGATCTGGCAGAGCGAGCCCATGCGCGACTTCGCCGAGCAGGTACGGCAGAGCGCGGGCATGTCCTCGGCGGACGAGGCGTCCCGCGTCGCTCGCGCCACCCTGACCACGCTGGCCGAGGCCGTCAGCGCCGGACAGGTCGACGAACTCGCCGAGGGGCTGCCCGAGGAGCTGCGGAACGAACTCTCGCAGCGCAGCGGGCAGGCGCGTTCGCTGAACAAGCTCGAATTCCTGGACCGCGTCAGCGGCGAGATCGCCACCACCGATCTGGAGACGACCGAGGACCAGGTCAGGGCGGTGCTGACCACGCTGCGTCAGTGGGCTCCCGCCGGCGAGACCTCCGACACCGTCGAGCAGCTACCCGGCCCCATCGCCGGGCTCTTCCAGTAGCGCCCCGAGTCTCCCGGGCTCAGCGGTGCCGTTCGTAGTCGTTCGTACATTTCGCGAGAAATTTACGCGGGACTCGGCATCAGGTGATGCCGCACACCGCGAAGGAGTTCAGGCGAAAACCGTGGGGTCGCCCGATAAGGGGCTCCGTTCACCGTGCCGTACTTTCAGGCGGTGTCGTCCTCGTACGGCAGCCATTCGACCGTTTCGAATATCCCCTGGGCCAGGTCCACGATGTCGGTCCAGTCCTCGGTGTTGTTGCTCGTGACCGAAACCCCCAGGATGTCCGACACGGAAGGACTGGGAATCCACGCCGTGATCGCGTGATTGGTCAGCTCGACGGCTTCCTCGCCCACTTCGACGGTGCTTGGGGTGGCGGAACGGGTCACGACGGATTCACCAGCCGGGAGCTCGACCACTTCGACCTCCGTGCCCGACTGATTGCCGTAGTACTGCTCCAGTGCGGCAACGGCGGTGTGCCGTGTGGTTCGTTCCGAGCCGAACACGAAGCAGCTGACCACGACCATCAACGGTCGTTGCGCTTCCTGGGCCGATCGGAAGACGGCGGCGGCGTTGTAGTGCGCCCCGCCCGCCTCGGCGGAGGCGCCGAGCGTCATCAGCATCGCCGCGACACCGGCCAGCCCCTGATCGATCTCGGTGTCCTCGGGGAGCCCGAACCGGACCGCTACGGCCGAGGCGAGCGCGTGCAGCTTCTCCTCGGTCGGCTCCCCCTCGGGAAGTTCGATGAAGCCCTCGGGAAGCACCAGCGAGTAGCGGGGTACTTCCTGAGCGGTATCGGTGGCGTCGTCGGTGATGTCGGTCATCGCGGTTCGTTGTTCCAGGTGGCGTTGACGAAGCGGGTAATGAGCTTGCGTTCCTCGATGGTGGGGCAGAAGTACGCCCGGCAACCGTCCGGCCAGGCGACCTCGATGCTCTGCTGCGAGGCGTGGTGGAACCGGACCGAGGAGGACTCGTCGCTCTGCCACACCACACGCGGCGGCTTGTCCGGCTTGTTGAGCACCACCACCGCCACCCGCGAGTGGGAAACCACCAGCCACAACCGGCGCTGCGTGCGTTTCACCGTGTCGATCAACGAGGTCGGGCCGGGATTGCTCTTCGAACCGGAGACGGAGATGACGCCCGTTTTCTTTTCCTTTTTGGGTTTTTCCTTAACTACTCCGAACACTTCTAGCCACTCACGAATAACTCCGAAAGCAACAATGATCGGACTCAGGACAAAAAAAGCAACAGGAGCGAAAACACTAAACCAGGCGGGCTTTGTACCAAATTCCTGACGGCCAGCAAAATTTTCCAGATCAAATCTTTCCCATTTAAAATAGATAGCCTGGCAGTGCTCACCCCAAGAGTTTACCCCCCACTCATCGATAAACTTTCGCACTTGCTCGTGACCAGTAGGTTCGTGGTCAGCATTATTCGCAACCGTCATCGAACAACCTCATCCAAGTTTCCGCTGCACGTAGGACTCAGCCTGACTCGAAGCATGCTGCAATCCTTCGTTGATAGCCACCTTCTTGACCGACTCCACACCACTCCCCGCAAGAATCCCAACGGCAGAGAACGGATCTTTCACTTCAACCCCGGGGAACTTGTTCAGCAAATCAACCGACTTCGCGTGCGTGAACGTAGCCGCATTTTGGATCGCCTCAGTGGGCTTCGCCATGAGCTCCGCGTTGGTCACAGGGGTTATATCGACTTTCCCTTCGACACCTGTGGCATTCTTAATCACTCTTGAATCTACGGTGACTTTTCCTGTCCCAGTTACGATATCGCCCATTTTACCGAGCTTGCTCGGTATTTTGGACGCCGAGGCGACTCTTCCTGCCTGTGACGCCGCGTTCTTCGCACCGGCGACGAGGCGCCCACCGGGAATGACTCCGATGGCGTCCATACCGATCTTTCCCCAGGAGACATCGGCACCACCGGCCTTGGCCAGCGCGTTGGTTCCCAGCGCGGCGGCGCTGACGGTTATGGCGGCGGCCGAGGTGACCGCGTTGACTCCTGGGATCCAGGAGGTCGCGATCGCGACGACACCGAGCACCGTGCTCACGGTGCTGAGCACGTCGCCGATCTGTTTCAGGAGCTCGGCGTGGTCCTCGACCCACTGCCAGGCCCGGTCCGCCACCTCGCTGATGCTCTCGCCGAGTTCTTCGAGCGCGTTGCCGAGACGTTCCAGCAGGCCGGGTTTCTCCGGAGCCTCGTCGGTGGCGCGGCGTAACGCGTTCTCCACCTGCTTGGCGAGCTCTTCGTGCTGGGCGAGCAGCCGCTTGGCCTGGTCCAGGATCGCTTGCAGCTCGTTGTCGGCCTCACGCAACGTCGCCTGCGCGGCGTCCAGTCGGCGCTGTGCCTGCTGCAAGGACTCCTGGTCCGGGAACCGCTGGTTGGCCAGGTTCAGATCCGGATTCGACTCCGCCTCGCGGAGACGTTTTCGCGCGGCGGCGGCCTTGGCTTCGTAGTCCCGTGCTCGTTGCTGGAACGAGCTCAGGTCGTGCGACCACCGCGTGAGCGTCCGTGAGGCGTCACCGAGCGAACGGTGCGCCTGCTGCAGGTACTTGGGTAATTCGCCCACGGTGTCCTGGAACGCCTCGGCGGCCTTGCCCTGCCACAGCCCTTCCTGACTGCTGATCTTCGACAGCGCCTCGTGGGCGCTTCCCATCCTGGTGGCCACGTTCCCGAGGTCGGTGGCCACCGACTCGACCGTGGCGACGGTTCCGGGGGCGGGATCGAAGCCCAGTGCCGGGTACTCGGAGTTTCCGCTCATTGTCGTCCTTGTAAGCACTCGTCCAGGTTGTCGATCATTCGATCCACCGGCTCGATATGTCCACTGTGTTCTCCGCGGGCGTCACTGTCCCGCCATACGTTGCTCGATGGCGGACATCTCACCCTGCGACTCCTGCGATCCCTGTCCTCCGGAGCCGTCTGAGGAAGACTGCTGCGAGACAGCGGAGGCGAGCAGTGAAACGACCTCCTGTTCGAGCTTGGCGTAGGTCTCGCGTGCCGACCCCAACGCGTCGCTGGTGGCCTTCGCCCCCTCGGCGATCTTCTCGATGCCGTGCGACCAGCGTTCCCGGAACCCCTCGCTGGCATCGTCGATGCCGGGGCTGCCCAGGTCGCGACCTCTGGCATCGCCGAGCGCCCTGTTCGCCGCTGTGATGTCGTCTGCGGCGTGGTCCAGATCGCTGATCAGCCTCGTCAGTTTCTCGATGTCGACGCGATAACCGTCACCCACGAAGTCCTCCCCGAACGAACGATCGTCGCTTCGGCAACGTAGCAATCCCGTAAGCCGCTCGGGGGCGAAACGAGACATCCGGTGCCCCGCAGCACCAAGCGGAGGAATCCACGCAACGATGCGGCACCGCCGGTTGTGGACACGGGGAACCGAAACGGGGGTGCGGGAGTTCGGAGCGTTCTGGTGGGCCCGCCCGGCCGGGTGGGAGCGGGGAGGGAGGCCCGGCCGGGCGGGGTTTGGTGGTGGCGGTGCGTACATTTCGTGGGAAATCGACGCCCCGCCACCAGGCCCGGGGTGTCTCGGCGGTTGTCGGGGTTGGCCGAAAGCACACGGCCGGGCCGGTCTGGGTGAAAAGGGATTGTGGGGGACGCGCTGGTCTAGCGGTGGTGTTCAGTTAGAGGCGGTGCAGGCCGTCGAGGACGCGGCGCAGGAGTGCCAGTTCGGGGTGCTCTGTCCCGCCCGGATCGGTCACGGGATCAAGTGCCGTGGGGCTGGTCGTCAGGGTGGGACTTGGTGCTGCTGGTTGCGCCGGAATCGGGTTCGGGAGCACCGGGGCCGGTGGGTCGAGCCGGAACAGGTGCGGATGCTCGTCCGGGTCGCACAGCGGCCAGCCGATCAGCTCGGTGGTGGGGCGTTCGTCCCGGAAATAGTGCTCCAGCCGCAGTGCGGCCAGCCGTCTGGCGGCCGGGCCGCTGCCGCCCGCGTGGCGGGGCCGGTAGCTCGCCCGGTTGCCCCAGCCGCCCAGCACGATCGCCGTGGCGGCCAGCACCACGGCGGTGGTCAGCAGCATCGCCGGATGCGTACTCATTCCGCATCACCCCGCCTGCGGAACTCGTCCGGGTCGATCGAACCCGACTCCGGCGGCTGGCCGCCACCGAAGGCCAGCCCGGCGGCGTAGTCACGCAGCTCATCCGACAGTCGCTGCAGCACCCCGGCCAGTTCGGCGCACTGCCTCGGGGTGGCCTGCCGGGCCGGGATGTCGTAGGAAGCCTGCTCCAGCTTCCACTGCTCGTGGGCCAGCCACATGCCCAACCTGCCCGCGTAGCTGGTCATCGAGCATCACTTCCAGTCCGCACCGCCGCGGTCAGCACATCCCGCAGCTCGACGGCCTGCTCGACCGTCCACACCGTCCGGTGAAACACCGTCGGCGTCTCGACCCGAATCACCTCCGGCGTCCACCGCGAGATCCACACCAGCAGCGACGACGACCACCCCGACTCGTTGCCACACCACACCCGAACACCCGGATGACGCACCTCATATCTCTCCGACATGGCACAACCACCTTTCTTGGTTCCGGAGACATAATCCGTCTCCGGAGACATATGGGGCAATCCCTCGATCAGGCGGCAATGAACGAGATGCTGCGGCAGCTAGGCTTGGTGCATGCCCGGAGACGTGGAGCATCACTCACCGCAGGCTCGATTGCTCGGCGCGGAACTTCGTGAACTGCGCAAAGAAGCCGGTATCCCCGTTCGAGAACTGGCGAAGCGCGTCCAGCTGGGACATGCCGCTGTCTCCCGCTACGAGACAGGAGTTCGTTCGCCCTCCCGCGATCTTCTGGCGCGACTACTGGTGGAGCTTGGCGCTTCCGGCGAGCGCTACGACGAACTCATGGAGCTACAGCGGCGTGCTTCCGAACCGAACTTGATCGGCGACAGTCGTTCGGGCCTGCACAAGCACCTGCTGAACCTGGCGGAGTTCGAACGCACAGCCACTCGGATCGTGCACATCGCACCACTGGTGATCCCCGGGCCGTTGCAGACACGCTCCTACGCCGAAGAGATCATGGCGAGCTTGTCCGGCGAAGAACGTCACCTCCGAGTCGAACTCAGGATGGCACGCAGTAGCGAGGTACTCAGCACCCGCAAACTCAACGCGATCATCTGCGAACGCGTGCTGCACGATGACATCGGCGGACAGGGAGTGCTCGCCGAACAACTACGCCATCTGGTCACCACGGCATCGAACTCGAACGCCACCATCCGGATACTTCCCGAACGGCTACAACGCTGGACACTGGCCCACAACGGTTCGTTCGTGCTGTTCGAGTTCCCGAAGGCATCACCGATCATTCACTTGGAACACTACCGTGGCCCCGCCTTCATCTATGACCAGAAAGACGTTGAGGCATACCGCAAAGCGCTGGATAACCTCACGGACGCCGCCATGAGCCCCGATGAATCACTCCAGCTCATGGACACGATCGCGGAACAGACGGAAGGAAACACCCCAGCATGACGGCACCGACGAACTGGCGGAAATCCAGCCGTTCCAACCCCAACGACTCCTGCGTCGAAATCGGCCGCACGCACGAAGGCGCGGCAGTACGCGACACCAAGGACCGCGCGGCCGGATACTTCACCACCACCGGCCAGCAGTGGGACACGTTCATCAACGCGGTGAAAACCAACCGCTTCGACTGAACCCCAGCGAACGAACATAGCGCCTCCGGAACAGCACTCCGGAGGCGCTTTTGCTATCCAAGTCCCCGCGTGCGCGGGGTTACCCAGACAACTGCGATGCCAGCGAAGCCACTCTGGGTCCATCCCCGCGTGCGCGGGGCCTACGCGGTAGTACTGATCTCTCCCGTTTGATCTTCCGGTCCATCCCCGCGTGCGCGGGGCCTACCCAGGGGATGAGATCGACCTTCCCGATATGGACGGTCCATCCCCGCGTGCGCGGGGCCTACCCAGGGGATGAGATCGACCTTCCCGATATGGACGGTCCATCCCCGCGTGCGCGGGGCCTACACTCACTGCGCTGGGATTCTAGCGGAGTGAAAGCGCTGTGAACATCACTCCGTCACACCTCATCGGACAGAACCGACTCACTCCGCGGCAGGCCACGAGGGCAACGACAGCCGGAGAGCCTTCTTCGCCAACGCACACGGGTCGGCGCTTCCGGGATCGTCCGACGGGACAGTCGCGAACGACTGCACGAGTTGATCCTCCTGCACGGCGACGTGCATCCCGCACGACCCGGACTCCATCGGCTTGACCTTGTTGGACCGAATCCCGGGGTACCCGTGCACCGTTATCCGTTCGAAGTCGACGTACTCCGACTCGTGCTCGTAGTAGGTATCCAGCGAGCGATTTACTACAGGCGACAATGCAATCGCGGTAAAATCTTCCTGACTCTTCCAGGTGCAGTTGTCGGTCTGGGTAGCTCCGAGAACGTTGTCTCTCTTCTTGCCGTCTGGCTGAACCCCGAGTTGTGCAGCGGCCTTCTTGGGCAGGAGTTCGCACACCCCCACAGCCGTCGCATCTTTAGGATTCGCGATCGCCGAATCGGAGGACGACTCCGACGAGGACGCACTCTTGCCCGTGGTGGTTCCCGCCGAGTCCCCGTTCTGCTCCGCCGAACCGGACGAACAGCCGGCCAACACCACGCTCAGCAACACACCGCCCGCGACGACAGCACCACGCCGCATCCCACTCCACGCACTTCGCACGATCTCAGCTCCGCCTCTCGGTATCCCGCTGCGCCACCGAAGCATTCTCCTCGGCCAGCCGATCAAACGAGTCGGGTCTCCTTGCTGGGAGCCTGGTCATGCGCGAAGGGCGGCGCACGCATCCACTACGAACATTTCAGGGGTGGCAACGTGCACGAATCGAGCGACATCCCGACGGATCAACGCTGGTTCTGGATGCCGGAGTGGCAATCGGGCGAAGCCGAAGCCACTCAACAGATCGCCGATGGCGAGTGCTCCGAAGCCTTCACCAGCGCGGCAGAGCTGTTCGCCGCCATCGACGACGAGTCGACGTGAGACAGCGCGGACAGATCACCACGATCAACAACCACGAGCGTGGAATTCGTAGCGACATCGCCGAGGGACTGGAGAAAAAATGCCACCGCAGCACCCCCAGGGCTGGCGCAAAGCCAGCTACAGCGGACAAGACACCAACTGCGTCGAAGTCGGCCGCACGCACGAAGGCGCGGCAGTACGCGACACCAAGGACCGCGCGGCCGGATACTTCACCACCACCGGCCAGCAGTGGGACACGTTCATCAACGCGGTGAAAACCAACCGCTTCGACTGAACCCCAGCGAACGAACACAGCGCCTCCGGAACAGCACTCCGGAGGCGCTTTTGCTATCCAAGTCCCCGCGTGCGCGGGGCCTACACTCACTGCGCTGGGATTCTAGCGCGGCGAAGGTGCTGTGAACACCACTCCGGCACACCTCATTGGACTGCCCACCGGGGGTCGTCAATTTCTCGCGAAATCGCCGCGCGGGGAGGCGACAGCGGCGTGTCAGCGGCGGCGGCTCAGCAACGACCTCAGCAGCGGCCCTGGCGCCAGTAGCCCATGAACGCCACGGAACCGCGCGGCACGCCGTAGCCCTGCACGGTCATCCGGCGCAGCCGCTTGATGACACCGGCCTCACCGGCGAGCCAACCGTAGAGCTCCCCGCCGGCGATGTCGAGGCTCTCGTCGTAGGCCGGATCCTGGTGCTGACTACCCGGGATCTCCCAGAGCAGGTAGTTGTCGACGTCCACGTCCTCCAGCGCGGCGATCGCCTTGCTCGCGGCGGGGCAACCGTCCACCTTCGGCCCGGCGCACAGTTCCCCCAGCGCGGTTTCGAGCGCCTGCTCCAACAGCTCACCGTGCTCGCTGCCCGCGATGTCGCGCGGCAGCCACCGGATCTCGACCCCGCTCGGAACGTGGTCCCAGGCCTGGATGTCGGCCTCGCTGGGCACCTCCAGGCAGGCTATCCCCCGCGACTCGGCGGGCAGTGATTCCAGGATGGCCGCCACCGCCGGGATCGCGGTCTCGTCCCCCGCCAGCAGCAGCCGCCGCGCGGTCGCGGGCGGGCACCACTCGCAGCCCCACATCCTGCCGGAACCGGGACGGTCGGGACCGAGGATCGCCACCCGGTCGCCGATTCGGGCGCCGCTCGCCCAGGCGGAGGCCGGTCCGCTGGCCTCCTCACCGGAACCGTGCAGCACGAAGTCGATGTCCATCTCCGCGCGCTCGGGGCGGAACGACCGAACCGTGTAGGTCCGCATGGTCGGCCGGATCTCCTCCGGCATGGCCTGCCAGGTCGGGTACCAGTCGTGGCCGTCCGGCACGTCGGCCACCGTCCGGCCCGGACGGGGCAGCATCAGCTTGATGCGCTGGTCGACGCCACCGGCCCCGAAGGAGCGCAGTCCCTCACCCGAGAAGGTGAGCCGCACGAAATTGGGGCTCAGCCGCTGCTTACCGGCCACCTCGACGGTGTAGACCCGGGACTCGGGTCTGGCGGTCGTTTCGGATCGTGTGCTCGCGGGCGCCGCGGCACTTACCGTCCCGGTAGCAGTGGCCATACCGTTCCTCCCAATCACGAGATACGGTGCTTCGGTGAGGCTAGCCTACGCTTCTACGGTAAGGTTAGCCTACACTCAGCCAGTTGACGACAGGTGATCGAGTGTGTCGCACGACACATCTCGAAAGCACCACCCCGGCAGCGGAACGAGCCGCACCACGTTCGCCCCCGGAACGGGGACGGGCACCCCGGAACCGCGACGGACCCGGCCGCGTCCCAACCGTCGAGGCCCACCGACGAGAACCAACCGCACGGGAGCGCCCTGATGTACGTGGAGGACACCGGTTCGGGAGACGGCGACATCCGGATCGAGATCGCCGATACCGAGTACACCGCCGAGGCCAACTACGACCTGAACGACGACGGCGTGGACGAGACCGTCGCGGTGCTGACCGACGACGGCTTCCTCACCTACACCGACTCGGACGCCGACGGCGAGGCCGACGTGATGCGCGGCATCGACGAGCGGGGCAACGTGGTCGAGCAGGCACGCTACGACGAGGCGACGGGCGAGTGGACCCGTGAGAACCCCGACGACTCGCCGGTCCGCGAGCGCGACGGCGGGGGCGAGGGCCGATCGATGGTCGTGGACACCCCGCAGGGGGACCGCGAGGTCGGCCCGCCCACCGAGGACACCAACAACGACGGCAGGGCGGACACCGCGATCGTCGACACCGAGCACGGCCAGATGATGGTCACCGATGCCGACGGGGACGGCTCCGCCGACCAGATGGTCGAGATCAGCGACTCCGGCGAGGTGACCGTCGCCAAGCACACCGGCGACGGGGAGTGGACCGTGGTCGAGCAGGGCCGGGTCGACGGCCAGGGACAGCAGGCGGGGCAGCAGCGCTCCTTCGAGGTCAGCGGCACCGAGGACTGGCTGTGGAACGGCGAGGAACGGGAGGGAGCCGGCCGCGGTGACGCGAGCACCGATCCGGGCGACGACTCGTTCTGGGCCTGAGGCGCACGCAGCGCGGAATGCGCCCCGGATTACCCGAAGCGGAACCCGAAGCCAATAACACGAATGGCGGCAATTCGGATCGAAATGTGTTCCGGAACACATCCGATTTCCGCGGGCTCGCTCGTGAATAATCATCCGAACGAGCGAGTCCGCGAGGTTCGACGACGGAAAACATCGATCCAGCACCCCTCGAAACAGACGGATTTCCGCGACACCCCGTCATCTGAATCGATTCCCTTATCGTTCCTGTGAGGGAAGTGACAGGGCTGATCTCCGCCAACCCCGGCACCTCCGGTTAGCCTCGGTGCATCCCCAAATGCAGCTCCGTCCGGATTTCCGGGCGGAGCGAAGCATTTTTGAAAGCTCCGCCGGCCACGCGTCGGCGGGAGGAGAGAATCCGGGCTGTGGCGCCCAGTCAGGAGACACGACGCGATGACCGCTCTGACCATCCCCGGTCTCGACCAGGCACCCGTGAATCACGAACGCCTGCTGTCCTGGGTACGTGAGGTAGCGGAGCTGACCACGCCCGAGCAGGTCGTATGGTGCGACGGATCGCAGCAGGAATGGGAACGGCTGACCAACCGACTGGTCGAGGCCGGCACCTTCAAGCGTCTGGACGAGTCGAAGAAGCCCGAGTCGTTCTGGACGGCCTCCGATCCCACCGACGTCGCCCGGGTCGAGGAGCGGACTTTCATCTGCTCCCGGGAGAAGAAGGACGCCGGGGTCACCAACAACTGGATGGACCCCGACCAGATGAAGGCCACCATGACCGAGCTCTACCGGGGCTGCATGCGTGGTCGCACGATGTACGTCGTCCCGTTCTGCATGGGGCCGGTGGAGGCCGAGCCGCCCAGGCTCGGCGTGGAGATCACCGACTCCGAGTACGTCGTGGTGTCCATGCACATCATGACCCGCATGGGTGACCGCGTGCTGGAGCGGTTCTCCGAGAGCGAGGACGTGGAGTTCGTGCCCGCACTGCACTCGGTGGGTGCGCCGCTCGAACCCGGCCAGGAGGACTCCGCCTGGCCGTGCAACGAGATCAAGTACATCACGCACTTCCCCGAGGAGCGGCTGATCTGGAGCTTCGGCTCCGGCTACGGGGGCAACGCGCTGCTGGGCAAGAAGTGCTACTCGCTGCGCATCGCCTCCGCGATGGCCCGTGACGAGGGCTGGCTCGCCGAGCACATGCTGATCCTGAAGCTGATCTCGCCCGAGAACAAGGTCTACTACGTGGCAGCGGCCTTCCCCTCGGCGTGTGGCAAGACCAACCTGGCGATGCTGGAGCCGACCATCCCGGGCTGGCGCGTGGAGACCCTCGGCGACGACATCGCCTGGATGCGGTTCGGCGAGGACGGCAGGCTCTACGCGGTCAACCCGGAGGCGGGCTTCTTCGGGGTCGCGCCGGGCACCAACTGGAAGACCAACCCGAACGCGATGCGCACCATCGAGCGGGGCAACTCCATCTTCACCAACGTCGCGCTGACCGACGACGACGACGTGTGGTGGGAGGAGATGGAGGACCAGCCGCAGCACCTGACCGACTGGAAGCGGCAGGACTGGACGCCCGACTCGGACGAGAAGGCCGCCCACCCGAACTCCCGCTACTGCACGCCGATGTCGCAGTGCCCGATCCTGGCGCCCGAGTGGGACGACCCGCAGGGCGTGCCGATCTCGGCGATCCTGTTCGGCGGCAGGCGCAAGACCACGATCCCGCTGGTCAACGAGGCCTTCGACTGGCAGCACGGTGTCTTCATGGGCGCCACGCTGTCCTCGGAGAAGACGGCCGCCGCGGCGGGCAAGGTCGGCGAGGTGCGCCGCGATCCGATGGCGATGCTGCCGTTCATCGGCTACAACGTCGGCGACTACTTCCAGCACTGGGTGAACATGGGCAAGGAGGCCGACGCCTCCAAGATGCCCAGCATCTACTACGTCAACTGGTTCCGCAGGGACCCCTCGGGCAAGAAGATCGTCTGGCCCGGGTTCGGCGAGAACTGCCGGGTGCTGAAGTGGATCGTGGACCGGCTGGAGGGCAACGTCGCCGCCGACGAGACCGCCATCGGCCGGGTGCCCACCGCGGACCAGCTCGACCTCGGCGGGCTCGACGCCACCCGGGAGGAGATCGACCAGTCCCTCGAGGTGAGCCTGCCGGAGTGGCGCGAGGAGCTGCCGCTGATCGAGGAGTGGTTCGACACGATCGGCGACGACCTCCCCACCTCGATGCGCGACGAGCTGGAGGCGCTCAAGCAGCGCATCGGTGAGTGACGCTACGACGACGTCTCGCGAATCCGAGGGGTGTCGAGATTCCGTTCTCCGGAATGTCGACACCCTTCGGGTCACTCAGCGCATTGCGCGAATCGCTTTCATTCGAAAAACGCCCCCGAAAGCGTGATTCGACACGCTCCGGTAAATGCATCGAAAACCCTCGATCGTGGGTAATCACGGATATTTTCGCGAACCCACGGCCGAACGGAACGCACCGAAGCGGCCACGAGCGGCACAAACTCCGGTGCGCGATCCCTCCATCCGTTCGCACTGCGTAGGAACACTCAGGGTCACTCGCGTAGGAATTGATTGGCCGGAACCGGACAAACCGGTGCACACTCGGACACGTCCGAGGAAAACCGGAAAGCCTGCACACCCCGGGAGGTGTGTCATGGTAGATCTGGCGATGATCGCACTGGTCCTGGTCGCGCTGCTGGCCGTGTGGCTGTTCCTGCGGGGAGCCGACAGCGTGGGCAGTCGCCGGGGCGCCGGGTTCGCCCGTTACCGCGGCCGCGTCGGACCCTCACCACCGAACCACCCGACCGCCACCGACGGGGAACGCTCCGAGGACTCGTACGGCACGGCCGGGCGCGGCGGCGTCCCGCACGGACCGGGGGCGTATCGCTCGATGCTGTCGCTGCGCAGGAAGCGGGCCGAGAACCCCGACGGCGACTGACCGAGAAAACCGAGCACACCGTGCTGTCCGCCCCGGGCCGTGCTATCCGTCCTGGGACTCCTCCGGTTCGACGGCCGAGGCCGCGTGCGTCGGGTTGAGCACCCGCGCCAGGAAGTTGCGGGTGCGCTCGCGTCGCGGATCGCCGATCACGTCGGCGGGCCTGCCCTGCTCGACGATGGCGCCGCCGTCCATGAACAGCACCCGGTCGGCGACCTCGCGGGCGAACTGCATCTCGTGGGTGACAACCAGCATGGTCATCCCCTCGTTCGCCAGTCCGCGCATCACGTCCAGCACGTCGCCGACCAGCTCCGGGTCCAGCGCGGAGGTCGGCTCGTCGAACAGCATCACGTCCGGGTCCATCGACAGCGAGCGCGCGATGCCGGCCCGCTGCTGCTGGCCGCCGGACAGCTGGGCGGGGGTGGCGTTCTCCTTGTCGGCCAGCCCGACCCTGCGCAGGTTCTCGCGGGCGGTCTCCTCGGCCTTGGCCCGGTCGCGGCCGAGCACCTTGCGCTGCGCGACGGTGAGGTTGCGCAGCACCGAAAGGTGCGAGAACAGGTTGAACTGCTGGAAGACCATGCCGATGCGGGTGCGCGCCGCGTCGATGTCGGCGTCCGGGTCGGTGAGCTCGACCCCATCGACCACGATCCTGCCCGAGGTGGGTTGTTCGAGCAGGTTCACGCAGCGCAGCAAGGTGGACTTGCCGGAGCCGGAGGGGCCGATGACGCAGACCACCTCGCCCGCCTCGATCCGCTGATCCACCCCGCTGAGGACCTCCAGCTCGCCGAAGGACTTGCGCAGTTCGGAGATCTCGATCTTTACGTCACTCATGTGAAGCTCCCTCGGCTGCCGTTACCGACCGTCGGGTCCGAACCTGCGTTCCAACCGCTGCTGCAGCACCGACAGCGGGATGGTGATCAACAGATAGCACAGCCCGACCACCAGGATCGGGGTCATGCCGGGATGGGTAGTCATCGCGGCGCGGCCGAACTGGGTGAGTTCCTGCTGGGCGAGCGTGGCGCCGAGCACGAACGTCAGGGAGGAGTCCTTGGTCAGCAGGATCAGCTCGTTGGTCAGCGGCGGCAGGATGATGCGGAACGCCTGCGGGATGACGACGGTGACCGTCGCCCTGCCGTGCGACATTCCCAGCGAGCGGGCCGCCTCCAGCTGACCGTTGGGCACCGCCTTGATCCCCGCGCGGATGGTCTCGGCCATGTAGGCCGAACCGACGATCCCCAACGCGATCATGACGGTGACGTTGCGGTTGAAGCTGACGTCGTTGAACGCGGTCGGGATGCCGATCCCGACCGAGAGGAACACCAGCAGCGCGGGCAGGCCGCGGAAGAACTCGATGTAGGCGGCGGAGATCCAGCGGTAGGGCGCCACCGAGGACAGCCGCATCAACGCGAGCACCAGCGCCAGCCCCAGGCCCAACGCGAACCCCGAGGCGGTGTAAACGACGGTGTTGAGCAGCGCGGTGCTCAACACGGTGGGGAACAGCGCCCCGGCGACCTCGAGGTTGAACAGCTGCTCCTGGAGACGCCCCCAGTCGGCGAGCAGCGCGGCCACGATGACGACCGCGAGCAGTACCGCGTACTGCACACCGCGCCCGATTTTGGCGCGTTGGCGTTTACTCATCCCGCTGGTGGCGGGTCGGGATTGCACTGCCATCGAGGCTCCAGGGCAGTCGGAACGGGACGGACGCGGTCGGCGCCCGTCCCGCCACGTGCGAGATCATCGGGGAGGACCGGCGTGGTCGGTTCACCCGCCGGTACGAGTCACTTCTCGGACGGCGCGTGGCCGAACCACTTCTCGTACAGCCGGTCGTAGGTGCCGTCCTGCTTGGCCTCGGCCAGCACCTCGTTGATCTTGCTCTGCAGCTCGCCGTTGCCGGTCTTGACGCCGAAGCCGTAGTTCTCGCTGGTTTCGAGCTTCTTGGTGACCTCGAACTTCTGGTTCTGGTCCGCGAAGTCGATCAGCGCGAAGTCGTCGTTGATCACGGCGTCGATCTTGCCGGTGCGCATGTTCTGCAGCAGCAGGCCGAGGTCGGCGAACTGCTTGAGCGTGACGCCGTTCTTTTCGGCGCGCTCCTTGGCGTACTCCGCGCCGGTGGTGCCCTTCTGGTAGCCCAGCGTCTTGCCGTCGAGGGCGGCGAAGCTGTCGAGGCCGGAGCCCTCGGGGGCGAGCAGCGCCTGCGTGGCGTCGAAGTAAGGGTCGGAGAAGTCGAAGTTCTCGTCGCGGACGTCGGTGATCGTGATCGCGGCGGCGGCCACGTCGCAGTTACCCACGTTGAGAGCCTGGCCCGACTGGAGGGTGGTGAACGGTATGTTGGTGACCTGCTGCTCGACGCCGAGGTCCTCGGCGACCAGGTCGATCAGGTCGATGTCGAAACCGACGACCTCACCGTCCTCGCGCGATTCGAACGGTTCGTAGGGCAGGTTGGTGCAGGTGGTCAGCTGTCCCTCGTTCACCAGCGGGACGCCCTTGGCCTCACCGCCACCACCACCGCCACAGCCCGCTACTGCCGTCACCAGGGCGAACGCGGGTAACAGGGCCGCGGCCCGCAACGTTGTTCGAAGCGCCACAGTGTCACTCCTCCTCGACGGGAATCCGGATGCTGGGATCCTGCCATCATCCGGGGCCGTTACAAACAGCTTCGCGTGTTTCGATCACGTCAAATCCACTCGGAAGCGGGACAGCTACATCGCGATCGATCACGCAACGCACACCCACCGCAGCCCCCACCGAGCCGGGAACCGGACGGGATCGAGCACAACGGCCGCGTAAGCGGAACACACGATACCGTTACGCTGATCGGGTGAAGCATCGCGGGTCGGCGAGTATCACCAAGCGTGACCGGAAGATTTTCCCGCCGAACCGGTCGAGCAGCCGATCACCGACCCGCCGGTGGCCGACGCACGAACGGCCGAGCGCGCCACGGGCGGGTTCCTCGGCGAGCGATCAGCGCCGGGCGTGCGCGTCCAGCACGTAGGCGACGGCGCTGGTGACCTTGGCGGCGTAGTCCAGGTGCAGCGACTCGTCCGGGACGTGGGCGTTGCTGCCCGGCCCCAGCGCCCCCGTCACCACGAACTGGGCGTCGGGGTAGTTGTCGTGCAGCAGTCCCATGAACGGGATCGAACCGCCCAGCCCCATGGTGCGCCAGTCGTTGCCGAACACCTCGGTGCCCGCCGAGTCCAGGGCGTCGTTCAACCACTCCGCGGTGTCGGGCGCGTTGAACCCCTGCCCCGCCTCGGCGTGGCCGAACTCGACGCTCGCGCCGTAGGGGACGTCGGTCTGCAGCGCGGTCCGCACCGCGTCCAGCGCCCGCTGGGGATCGGCGGTGGGCGGCAGCCGGAAGCTGAGATCCAGCGTGGTGTGGGGGCGCAGCACGTTGCCCGCTTCCGAGGGGTGCGGCAACCCGTCGGCACCGATCACCGAGAGGGTGGGCCGCCACCAGTTGTTCAACGCCAGCTCGGCCTCGTCGTCGCTGATCATCCGCATGCCCTCGGGCAGCTCGATGGACTCGCGCACCAGCCCCGGCGCGGCCTCGACGCCCGCCCGGGCCTCGGCCACCCGGTTCTCCGGGACGCGCACGTTCAGCTCCGGTAGCCGGATCTCACCGGTGGCGGAGTCCTCCAACCGGTCCAGCAGCTGCCGAGCGACCCGGAACGAGTCGGGCACCAGCCCGCTGGCCGCACCGGAGTGCTGCCCCGCGTCCAGCACCCGAACCGTGACGTTGAGCTGCACCATCCCCCGCAACGAGGTGGTCAGCCAGAGTCGGTCGTAGTCCCCGCCGCCGGAGTCCAGGCACACCACCAGGCCGACGCGGCCCAGCCGCTCGCCGAGGTGCTCCAGGTAGGCGGGCAGGTCGGGGCTGCCGGACTCCTCGCCCGTCTCCAGCAGCAGCACGCAGCGCGGATGCGCACCGCCGTGCGAACGCAGCGCCTCGATGGCGGTGATCGCGGCGTAGCCGGAGTAGCCGTCGTCCACGGCACCGCGGCCGTACAACCTGCCGTCGCGCACCACCGGCGTCCAGGGCCCCAGCCCCTCGGACCAGCCCCCGACCGGCGGCTGCTTGTCCAGGTGGCCGTAGAGCAGCGCCGTCTCCTCGGAGGCTCCTTCGGTCGCGGGCACGTCCACCAGCAGCAGCGGGCTCCGTCCGGGAAGCCGGACCACCTCGATCCCGGCACCCGTGATCCCGCGGGCGGCGATCCAGCCGCGCACGTGCTCGACCACCGCGTCCAGGTGGCCGTTGGCCTCCCAGTCGGCGTCGAAGGCCGGGGAGACGGCCGGGATGCCGACCAGCTCGGAGAGGCTGGGAAGTACCGAGGACTCCCATTGCTGCTGTACGAAGGTGTTCACTGCTGTGCGGTCCACACCCGCGATCGTATTCCCACTCCTCGGGAAAGCTCACCCGGCCTGATGAAGTCCAGTCCGGGGAAGCCCGGCCTGGTGTAGGTCAGTCGCCTCCACCGCCGTCATCACCGTCGTCACCCTCACCGCCGACCGCGGCGCCGATGGCGGCACCCGTGGCGGCCACGGCGGCCGAAACCGCCCCTTCGAGTTCCTGACCCTTGGCGATGTGCTTAAGCCTGCTCGACTGGGACCAGCTGGTCACGAACTGCCGGTGCAGGCTGCTCGGATAGGCGATGGCTACCAGCAGGGCAAGCCGATCGTCCGGCGATCGTTCGCCGTCCGCCAGCCGGAGGATCTCGTCGACCAAAGGCTGCCGCGTGGCCTCGTGCGGCCGATAGCGGTCGTAGGGCAGGAAACCGAGCACCTTGTCCGGCTCGTGCCGCAGATAACTCCGTTGCTGGAGCGACGAGCGGTGCTCCTCGAACGCCCAGCTCCGCTCGCTCAGCCAGGAGCGAAACGAGAACGGTTTGGCATCGCGTCCTGACCGGTTCACCAGAGCCGACAGTGGCCGGTCCAACGCTTCGACACCGATGGGGGTCGGATCGACCGGCCCGACTTTGACGTTGCCGAACACGGTTCGGGTCAGTTCCGCGCGGCCGTGCATCACGAGCTCTGCGATCTCGGCCGCCGCAGTCACGACATCGCGGTTGACACTGGTGAAGGGCCGCCCCCTCGGGGGATGCAGTAGCAACACGCTCTGGTCCGGCAACGACAACGACAGATGTGCTTCCACGGCGGCGATGCTAGATCACACGCCCCATCTCCGAAGGCCATTTCGGACGAATCCGGACCCCGCCCCCGTCTGGAGACCTCATGTCCCGGGACCGCACCTTCCCGAGAGGGCGCTCAGTGGCGGGAGCACGCCGCGATCCAAGAATGACCGATCACGCACTGGGCGTACTCACCATCGATTCAGTCCGTTCCGCCGAAATCTTCCCCGTTCGGCTCAGCCACCTCCGCCGTCACCACCACCGCCACCGTCGCCACCCCCACCGCCGACCGCGCCCGCGATAACGGCACCGGTCGCGGCCACGGCGGCCGAAACCGCCCCTTCGAGGTCCTGGCCCTTGGCGATGTGCTTGAGCCTGCGACTCTGCGACCAGTCGAAGCCGAGCAGCCTGCGATACAACCCGGAGGGATAAACGATCGCGACCAACAGGGCCAGCCGATCGTCCGGGGAACGCTCGCCACGAGCGAGTTGTCCCAACTCGCCGATCAACTCTTGCTGGAGGGGCCCGTGCGGCCGATAGCGGTCGCGCGGGATGAAGCCGAGCAGCTTTTCCGGTTCGTACTCCAGATAACCCCGCTGCCGCAGCGCCCACCGCTGTTCCTGGAAAGCACTACGTCGCTCGGCCAGCCAGGTCTGAAACGGGATCGGTTTGCCCTTGCCCGCGATTCGGCCCGCCAGCGCCGAGAGCGGGTGTTCCAACGGTTCGAAACCCACCGGGGTCGAGTCGAGCAGACCGATCTTGACTCCACCGAAAGCGGTGCGGGTCAGTTCCGCGCGGCCGTACATCACGAGCTCGGCGAGCTCGGCGGCCGGCGTGAGGACTTGGTGATTGACCGAGTGGTGTTGCCTGCCGTCCGGACCGTGCAGCAGCAACACGATCTGGTCCGGCAACGACAACGACAGATGTGCTTCCACGGCGGCGATGCTAGATCACGCGAACCGCGCAGGGGACCGTTTCGCACGAATCCGGGCCCTCGATCCCCAGTCCGGAGCCGCCCCCGACCGGGGCAGCCCGGCCCGATATCCCTTCCCGAGTGGGGGCGTTCGAGAACCGTGAACGCATCCGGAAACCGGGAAACACCCCGCAACCCAAGAGTGACCGGCCCCGCACCGAACGTACTCACCATCGATTCAGCACGATTCACGACGACGCTGACCAGTACCGGAATCGGCCGCGAAAAAATCGGTTATACAACTGTCACAACGCCATCCATCGGAGATCCACCCCTCTGATGACCTGCGAATTCGCCTGATCCAACCGCGAGCTACGGTGCGCCGGACAAGGTTTGCAGGCGGCATCGATCTCTGTGGCAGGGCTCACGGAAGTGGCCGTTGTCATGCCAGGATGGCGAGGAGCGATCCAACGACCCCGATCGGATGACCCGAGACCCACCTGGTCGACGGCGCCGTCAGGGGTAACCGGTCCCAGCCGCCACAAGCGGTAACGACCGGGGTGAGACTAGGAGATCCACATGTCCCCCGAACACTGGACGCGACCGAGCCGACCCGACGATCGCGATCGACTCGCGGACACCGCGGTGCCTGCCGCAACCTCAGCAACACCAACGAGGGAGCAGGTGATCGCCGGTTTGCGTGCGACCAGCGAAGGCGGAGCTGACCTGGTTCAGCTCCTGACGCCGGAGGGTCAGCGGGTATCGCACCCGGACTTCGACATCGACATCACCGACGAGCAGCTACGCGGCATGTACCGCGACATGGTGCTGGTGCGGCGTGCCGACCGCGAGGGCAACGCGCTGCAACGCCAGGGCCAACTCGGAATCTGGGTTCCGCTGCTGGGCCAGGAAGCCGCGCAGATAGGCGCGGGCCGCGCCATGCGACCGCAGGACATGGCCTTCCCGAGCTACCGCGAGCACGGGGTCGCCTGGTGCAGGGGCATCGACCCCACCGAGCTGCTGGGCATCTTCCGCGGCACGGACCACGGCAGCTGGGACCCGAACGAAACCGGCATGAGCCTGTACACCATCGTCATCGGCAACCAGTGCGTGAACGCCACCGGCTACGCGATGGGGCAGAAGTTCGAGGGCAAGGTCGGCAACTCGGGGGATGACCCCGCCTCGAACGAGGCCACCATGGTCTTCTTCGGCGACGGCGCCACCAGTCAGGGTGACGTGCACGAGGGCATGGTCTGGGCCTCGGTCTACGACGCGCCGGTGGTCTTCTTCTGCCAGAACAACCAGTGGGCGATCTCCGAGCCGACCGAACGGCAGAGCCGGGTACCGCTCTACGAACGCGCCAAGGGATACGGCTTCCCCGGCATCCGGGTCGACGGCAACGACGTGCTCGCCACCCTCGCCGTCTCCCAGTGGGCCATGAACGAGGCCAGGCAGGGCAACGGGCCGCTGCTCATCGAGGCGTTCACCTACCGCATGGACGCGCACACCACCTCGGACGACGCCACGCGCTACCGGCTGGACGACGAGCTGGAGGCATGGAAGCTCAAGGACCCGATCGAACGGTTGCGGGCGCACCTGCTCCGGGAGGAGATCGCCGACCAGGAGTTCTTCGACAGGGTGGATTCCGAGGCCGACGAGCTGGCCGCGAGGTTCCGCGAGTTCTGCGTGAACATGCCGGAACCGCCGCCGGAACGGATGTTCTCCGCCGTCTACGCGGAGGAGAGCCCCGTGGTGGCGGCACAGCGGGAGGACTACCTGAACTACCTCGCAGGCTTCGCCGACTCCGGCCACGACACCGAGGGGAGTGTTCGCTGATGGCCGCGCCCACGATGGAATCGACCGGTTCGAGCACGACACCGACCCAGACGATCACGATCGCCAAGGGTCTGAACAACGCGTTGCGCAACGCCATGGAGCGCGACCCGAAGGTCCTGGTCATGGGCGAGGACGTCGGCAAGCTCGGCGGTGTTTTCCGCGTCACCGACGGACTGCAGAAGGACTTCGGCGAACACCGGGTGCTCGACACGCCGCTGGCCGAGTCCGGAATCATCGGCACGGCCATCGGCCTGGCGATGCGCGGGTTCCGCCCGGTCTGCGAGATCCAGTTCGACGGGTTCATCTTCCCCGGCTTCGACCAGATCGTCTCGCAGCTGTCCAAGATGCACTACCGCAGCCAGGGCAAGGTGAAGGTTCCGCTGGTCATCCGGGTTCCCTTCGGCGGCGGTATCGGGGCGGTGGAGCACCACTCCGAGTCCCCTGAGTCGCTGTTCGCCCACGTGGCGGGCCTGAAGGTGGTCTCCTGCTCCAACCCGGTGGACGCCTACTGGATGCTGCAGCAGGCCATCGAGTCCGACGACCCGGTGCTGTTCTTCGAGCCGAAGCGGCGGTACTGGGAGAAGGCCGAGCTCGACCCCACGGCCGAGCACCTGCCGCTGGTCAGCTCCGCCGTGCTGCGCACCGGATCCGACGTCACCGTCGCCACCTACGGGCCGATGGTCAAGACCTGCATGGACGCCGCGACCGCGGCCGAGGAGGACGGCAACGACGTCGAGGTCGTGGACCTGCGTTCGCTCTCACCGCTGGACCTGGGCCCGGTGGCCGAGTCGGTCCGGCGCACCGGACGGCTGGTCGTGGTCAGCGAGTCGCCGCCGGAGTCCTCGGTCACCTCCGAGGTGGCCACCCGGATACAGCAGGAGTGCTTCTACTCGCTGGAAGCCCCCGTGCTGCGGGTGAACGGATTCGACACGCCGTACCCACCGAGCAAGCTGGAGGAGGGCTACCTGCCCGACCTCGACCGGGTACTCGATGCCGTCGACCGTTCACTGGCCTACTGAGGGGGCAGGCATGGCACAACTCAAGAACTTCCCGCTTCCGGACGTCGGCGAGGGACTGACCGAGGCGGAGATCCTGAACTGGCGGATCGGGCCCGGTGACGCGGTCGAACTGAACCAGATCATCGTGGAGATCGAGACCGCGAAGGCATCGGTCGAGCTGCCGTGCCCCTACGCGGGGACGATCAGCGAGCTGCTCGCCGAACCCGGCCAGACCGTGGAGGTCGGAACCCCGATCCTGACGATCGAACCGGCCGGGGCGGAGAGCGACGAGCCCGCACCGGACAAGCCAGCCGAGCAGGGCGAGCGGTCCGAGCAGGGCGGCAAGATCGGCGAGGAAGGGGCCGACGGCCGGATCGCCACCCTGGTGGGGTACGGCCCGCGCTCGACCAGCGCGAAACGTCGCCCCCGCAAGAAGGACGCCACCGCCGGGCAGCGCGGTTCCGGCAGTGGTGGGTCCGGCAGCGGCGGGGTCAACGGCTCGGCCGGACAACGGCCCGCCGCCAACGGCACGCCGGTGACGACCGGCGCGGGCACCGACAGCGCAAGCACCAACGGCACCGCGGTGAACGGCTCCGCCCCCGCCACGAGCACGCCGTCCGCTTCCCGGCAGGCCGAGCCGGCCGCGGTCGGCGGCACGGGCGAAGCGGCGGGCGGCGGAGTGCCGCTCGCGAAGCCGCCGGTGCGCAAACTGGCCAAGGACCTCGGCGTGGAGCTGCGTTCGCTGCACGGTTCCGGCTCGGGTGGCGTGATCACCCGGCAGGACGTGGAACGCGCTGCGGCGGGCGGCGTCACGGCCGCGACCTCCGAGGGCTCCGCTGCTGGTACCCGTCCCGCTCGGGACAGCGTCGAGCGGGAACAGCGGGTCCCGATCAAGGGGGTCCGGAAGGCGACGGCGCAGGCCATGGTGGACAGCGCGTTCACCGCCCCGCACGTGACCGAGTTCCTGACGATCGACGTCACTCCGATGATGGAGTTCCGGGAGCGGCTCAAGAAGCACCCCGACTTCCGGGACGTCAAGGTCACTCCGCTGGCGGTCGCGTCCAAGGCGATGTGCCTGGCCGCGAAGCGGACACCGGACGTCAACGCCGCCTGGGACGGCGAGGCGGGCGAGATCGTCTACAAGGACTACGTGCACCTGGGTGTGGCCGCGGCCACCGAACGCGGGCTGGTCGTGCCCAAGGTGCGCGACGCGGACGGGATGTCGCTGCGGGAACTGGCCGTGGCGCTGGAGGAGCTGACCAGCACCGCACGTGAGGGCAGGACCTCCCCGGAGGCGATGACCAACGGCACGATCACGATCACGAACGTGGGCGTGTTCGGGGTGGACACCGGGACGCCGATCCTCAACCCGGGCGAGTCGGCGATCCTGGCGTTCGGCGCGATCCGCGAGATGCCCTGGGTGGTCGACGGCCAGGTGGTGCCGCGCCAGGTCTGCCAGCTGGCGCTGAGCTTCGACCACCGGGTGGTGGACGGCCAGCAGGGCTCGCGGTTCCTCGCCGACGTCGGGGCACTGCTGTCCGATCCCGGGATGGCCCTGACGTTCTGAGGGTGCGGGGCGGGACTCACGTGCCGGGTCGGCTACCGGCACGTGAGTCGGCACCCCACCGCAGCGCCGAGGAGTAGTCGTACTCCCACCACTCCCGCAAGCCGCACTCCCACCACTCCCGCGACCGGCACCGCCGCGGGTTCTCCGGTGCGGTTCTCGCGAGGACGGCCCCGACGTTGTGTAGGTCGCTACCCGATGTCGGGGCACCCGCAGCGAGAGCCGTGCCGGAGGTTCCGCCAAGACACCACCCAGGGGAATCGGCCCCCTTCTGCTCCTGTCAGGAGCGGTGGTGGTCGGTGATCCCCGCTCCGGGCCGCCAGGTGCGGATCAGCAACTGATCCCCGGCCACGCTGGTGTGGGTGATCTCGTGCAACTCCCAGCGGAACATGTGGAAAGTGCCGGGCTCGTGCTGGATCTCGGCGGCGTAGGCGCGCAGCTCCTCGTCCTCGGAGACCTCGATCGCACGCCCGGCGACCTTCACGTCCCCCTCGGTCATCTCGCCGGGGTGGGCGTGCAGCGCTGCGCGCGGGTCACGCCGCAGGTCGAGTGCCTTCAGCGCGCGTGGCATCGACCCCATGGTCAGGTTCCCGGAGTGGAACTGGACCTCGGTGCCGCTGACCCGGGGTGATCCGTCGCCGCGGAGTGTCGCCAGGACGTGGTGCAGGTGCGCCTCGAAGCACTTCCGGACGGCCGCCGCGAACTCTGGTACTTCGGTTTCGAACTGTTGCCAATCGGTCACGCGGCCAACATCGCACGAACCCCCGACAACACGGTGTCGCCGCCGGATTCGGCGGTTCGGCGGCGCCCCGGCTCGTGGCGCGAGGTTCCCGACGTCGGAGCCGCCTCACTCCTCCTTGCGCCTGCGGCCACCGCGCTGTGCCGCGGCCCCGGCCCCGGCGACGGCCTGGGCAGCCGCGCTGGTGTGCTGCCCCTCGGCGGAGGTGTGCTGCCCGGAACCGTGCGCCCCCGAGTCGGCACCGTCACCGGCCTCGGCCGCCGTGGCCGACTGGCCGGAGGCTCCCTCGGACCGCTGTCCACGGGACTGCGAGGCCCCGTTCGACGTGGCCGAGGCGGACTTCTGCTGGGCGGCCCGCTGCGCTTCGGATTGGCGGGAGCCACCGGAGCCGCTCTCGGACTGCTCGGCCTGTCCGGTCGCGTTCTGCTGCTCGGAGCCCTGGTCTCCGCTCGCCGCGGCGGCCTGTGCCTGCTCGGTGGCCGGCTCGGCTTCCGGTGGCTGGGTGGCCGATGGGCCCTCCGGAAAGTCGAACTCGTGCGACTCGAAGTCGTGCACGTCGATCTCCGGCAGCTCGAGCTCGCTGTGGAGCTCCCCGAAGATCGGAGTTCCAGGGTCGGATGTCGCCTTGCTCACCGCTTCGCCCTCCCAATCACTCTCGAAGCGAGCCGGGATACTGCCGGTCTCTCGGCGTACGACCGAGATCCCGACGTGGTGTACCCGAGCGTCGGCACCACGAATCCCCGACGGCGGTTCGTGGCACGCGGCCGACCCGAGGGCCGCCCGCGCCGATAAAACACAGGGGTGAACGGTCCTCGCAGGCGAAGCCGAGCAATCTCACCTCTTCAGGTGAGGTGCGTGCCGACTTCACCCGACCGCAACCCATCAGCATTCCAGAGAAACAAAGCGGAAACGGGCGACAATTCCGAACCGTGGCAAAGGCCACGCACGGCTTGCGAGCTTGCTCACAGGGTCACCCCGTAACTCCACGGCACGGGCGCCCCCGCCGTGGAGTGACGCAGGATACGTAACGGGTAACCGCCCGGATGCCGGGACACTCCCGGTGCTGATCAGTACCGGGGTTCCTGCCAGGTGAGGTTGGTCGGACGTTGGCCGGTAGTGAGGAACTCGCGGTCACTCCTTGTCGCAACAGTGATCACTTACTGTGCGAAAAGGATGGCGTTCACCTCCGACAAATTCTTCGACAACCTTCGGTCCGCCCTACGCCCACGACAACGGAGAAGGAGTCCCGAGCTCGCGATCAACCGGCATCGCGGCCAGGGGCTCGACTGGCGTCACGGCGCATCCGCGACGACCCAATCGCCAGGGATCTCGTGCCTCGCTCGTACCGACGCGCGTCAACACCCGTCCCCGGCAGGGCTCGGGACGGGCACGCGGACCTCTTCCGGCGCGGTGACGGCACGCCGACACGTCAACTGCGGCGTCAGGGAATGTGCCGCCCCGAGACCGCCCTGGCCACCACCAGCTGCTGGATCTGCTCGGTGCCCTCGAAGATGTCGTAGATCTTGGCGTCGCGGTGCATCCGTTCCACCGGGTATTCGCGGGTGTAGCCGCTGCCACCGAGGATCTGGATGGCCCGCTCGGTGGCCCAGGTCGCGACCCGACCGGCCTTGAGCTTGGACATCGATCCCTCACCGGCGGTGAAGGGGATCTCGTTGCGGCCCATCCAGGCGGCACGCCAGACCAGCATGCGGGCCGCGTCGATCTCGGTACGCATGTCGGCGAGGGTGAACGCGATCCCCTGGTTGTCGATGATCGGGCGCCCGAATGTCTCCCGCTGGGTCGCGTACTCCAGGGCGTGCTCGTAGGCGGCCCGGGCGATGCCGATGGCCTGGGATCCGACGGTGGGGCGCGAGAGCTCGAAGGTGCGCATCGCCTGCGAGCTGGACTTGCCGCCCTCCCTGGCCCGCGCCAGCCGCTCGTCGAGCTTCTCCTTGCCACCCAGCAGGCAGCGGCCCGGCACCCGCACGTCGTCCAGGAACACGTCGGCGGTGTGCGAGGCGCGCAGCCCGTGCTTGCGGATCTTGCTCGGCGCGGACAGCCCGGGCGTACCGGGCGGGACCACGAAGGCCGCCTGACCGCGCGGCCCGAGCTCGGGGTCCACCACGGCCTGCACCACGTGCACGTTGGCGATCCCGCCGTTGGTCGCCCACGCCTTCTGCCCGTTGAGCACCCACTCGTCGGTGGCCTCGTCGTAGACGGCGCGGGTGCGCATCGCGGCGACGTCCGAACCCGCCTCGGGTTCGGAGGAGCAGAACGCGGCCACCTGGGGCTCGTCCACATCGCCGTAGCACTGCGGGACCCACTCGGCGAGCTGGTCCGGCGTGCCGGCGGAGAAGATTCCCGCCACCGCGAGCGTCGTACCGAAGATCGCCATCCCGATGCCGCCGTCGCCCCAGAACAGTTCCTCGTTGGCTATCGGCAGCGAGAGGCCGGTTTCGTCCGCCCAGAACGTCGCCAGCGTCTCGAAGCCGTAGAGGCCGACCTTGGCGGCCTCGGAGATGATCGGCCAGGGAGTTTCCTCCCGCTCGTCCCACTCCGCCGCGGCGGGGCGGATCTCCTTCTGGGCGAAGCCGTGTAACCAGTCGCGCAGTTCCTGGTGCTCTTCGGTGAGTTCCAGCGAGAAGCTCATGAGTTTTCCTCGGATGTCGTTGCTGGTGGTTCGTGGACGAGTCGGAAGGTGGACCCGGTTCCGACACGGCGGAGCCCGGGTTTCCTCCGGTGGACGCGTGTGGCGGCGGGACGGCCACGAGCGGATCTTCGGGACGTTCGGGGCGCCGGAAATGTCGGGGCCGCCGAGGGGGTCGGGCTCGGACTCGCCCGTCAGGCCTTCGGGATCTGGAAGAGCTTGGTCAGACCGGCGGCGAAGCCGACGTCACCGGCCACCTTGAGCTTGCCCGTCATGAACAGCATGGGCGCCGAGGCGTTGCTCGAGGCGAGCTTGAGCAGCTCCACCGGACCGAGCATCACGGTGGCCCTGGGCTCGTGCTCCGGGGTTTTGCTCACGGTGCAGGTACCGCCGGACAGCACGCACTCGTAGCGCAGCACTCCGGTCTCGTCGGCATCCGAATCGGGCGAGCCCTGCGAGGTGGAACCGTCGAGGTTGATGCGCCAACGCACCACGGCCTCGGTGCTCTTGGCCTTGTCGGAGCGGTAGTGCTCGCCCATGCGGCGGAACAGTTCGTCGAGGATCCGCTCGGCCAGCTCCGGGCGGTCCATGACGTCCCGCAGCTGTTCGTCGGAGGCGCGGGAGATCAGCCGCGCGAACTGCTGCGGCTCCAGCGAGCTGAGATCGACTTCGGTGTCGGCCGCGGCCAGCTCGGAGGCGGCCGCCAGCAGGCTGACGAACTCCTCCCTGCTGACCTGCTTCGGATCGGTGGCCGCCAGCGCGGCGATGGGGTCGGATTCCGACATGTTGCCCTCCATTACCTACTCACGAGTAAGACTACTCCCGGGTAGATAGAACGGCAATACAACCCCCTGATCGATACTGTTCTACCGTGCCAAGAGTGCAGGACGCGAGACACGACCGGACGGACCAGTCCGGCACCCCCGCAAAGCCCCGTTCCAGACGCCTGCCCCGGCAGGTGCGCGAGCGCCAGATCCTCGACGCCGCCGTGACGGTATTCGCCAAGTACGGCTACCACGAGGCGGCGATGGACGAGATCTCCGACGTGGCCGGGATCTCGAAACCCATGATCTACGCCTACCTGGGTGCCAAGGACGAACTCTTCGTGGCCTGCATCAGGCGGGAGGCGAACCGACTGATCGAATCGATCAGTCAGGCGGTGGACGCGGATCTGAAACCGGACGAACAGCTCTGGCGCGGATTGCACGCGTTCTTCGAGTACGTCAACGAGAACCGCGCCAGCTGGACCGTCCTGCACCGTCAGGCGAGTGTGCAGGGGCAGCCCTTCACCTCCGAGCTCTCCGAATGGCGCGACCGCGCGCTGAACCTGGTGGCGGAGCTGCTGGCCCGCGCGGGAGGCAGCAGCGAACAACCGGTGCAACTCGAACAGATGCAGCCGTTCGCCGCCGCCCTGGTGGGAGCGGGTGAATCGATGCTCGACTGGTGGATAGACCACCCGGAGTACACCGCCGACGCGCTCTCGATGCGCCTGATGAACCTGGTGTGGATGGGTTTCGGCGACATGGTCCAGGGACGCCGCTGGAAACCCTCCTGACAGCGTCGCGGACGCGCGGCGCACCGACACAGCAGGCACGCGACGACTCGAGCATCGCGAGATCGACAACCGACACGAACCCACGGAGGCAATCTTGCGCTTGACCCACTACGGGCACGCCTGCGTCCTCGTCGAGACCTCGGCGGCGAGGCTGCTGATCGACCCGGGCACGTTCTCCCACGACTTCGAGGCGCTGCGTGACCTGGACGCGGTGCTGCTCACCCACCAGCATCCCGACCACCTGGACCTGGAACGGCTGCCGGACGTGCTGCGCAACAACCCGAACGCGCGGCTGGTGGCCGACACCGAGTCCGCGGCCAAGCTCTCCGAGAAGGGAATCGAGGCCGAGACGGCCCACCCCGATGACGCGTTCGAGCTCGCCGGGGTGGCGATCAACGTCGTCGGCGGCCAGCACGCGGTGATCCACCCGGACATCCCGCGCATCGCCAACATCGGCTACCTGGTGGAGCACGGCGCCTTCTACCACCCCGGCGACTCCTTCCACGTCCCGGCGCAGCACGTCGACGTGCTCGGACTGCCCACCGGCGCGCCCTGGCTGAAGCTCTCGGAGGCGGTGGACTTCCTCCGAGCGATGAACCCCCGCGTGGCGGTGCCGATCCACGAGGCGGTGCTGTCCATGCCGCAGATGCACTACGGCATGTTCGAACGGCTCGGGCCGGAGGGAACCACCGTGACGGTGCTCAACCGGGGTGAACCGACCGGCGTTTGAACGCACCGCACCCCGGTCCCGCTGATCAACTGGTCAGCGGGTCCGGGTTCGGAGTGCCGCGCCCGGTCGGGGCCGAATGCGGCGGTGCGGGCGGCGGTGCGACCAACTCGGGGTAGGTCGCCGGAACGGCGCCGTGCAGCAGCGCCAGGTCGATGGCGTCGTGAACCGCCGCGCGACGGGTGGGATGCCCCAGGTCCTCGGCGGAGATCGCGAGCCTGGCCAGTCCCGGCCAGTCCCGGACCTCCCGTTCGGTCGTCGAACGCAACCCCCTGCAGCGAGCCGACTCGCTACGGAAGCCCGCCAGGGTCCTTACCCTGCTGCGGCGTACCCGCCCGGTGCGCAGGTCCCGCAGCACCTCCGGCTCGACGCACGCACCGAAGCCCGCCGCACGCAGCGCCGCCAGGGTGCCCGTCGATGCCCGGCCACCCAGCGGGGCGAACGTCTCGGAGCCGAGCCCGGCCGCGTCGAGAACCGCGTTCACCGCGGTCAGCCGCAGCCCGGCCTCGTGTCGGGGGCGACGACGGTCGTCGTGGAGTCCGCGAATCCGGTTCGAACGGGGTGGTTCGAGACCGTGCAGCACCAGGGCGTCGCCCGATGCGACGCGCTCCCGCAACCAGTCGGTCGCGGCCGAGTCGGTCAGCAGCGAGGCGGGGACCAACACCGACAACCCGACACGCAGCCGGTCCAGCCGCGCGGCGAAGCGGGCACAGCGTGCGAGATCCGGCTCGCCGCCGATGCCGTACAACGAGACCACGAGTCGCGCACTCACGGTGCTTCATGGCGCCAGACCGGGCTGTCGTACCGGTGACCGGCGGATGAAGCCGACATGACCTCCCGGAAAAACCCGCCCAGCGGGATTCACCAGGCTCCGATCGCTGGAAGTTTCGGTCTTCAGGGCGGAGAGGAAAGCGATCCCGAGTGCTGTTGGGTGACCACGCACCCACATGCTTACTCATGATCGCTAGTTGTGTAAAATGATCGGTATGCGGACGGCGTATAAGTGCCGGGCCTACCCGGACTCGGACCAGGCGGCCCAGTTGGGTCGCACGTTCGGGTGCGTACGCCTCGTGTGGAACAAGACCCTCGCCCAGCGGCACCGCGCCTACCACGCGCACGGCACGAAAACGTCCTACACCGAGACCGACGCCGCCCTGTCGCGGTGGAAGAAGACTGAGGACCTGGGGTTCCTGTCCGAGGTCTCCAGCGTGCCGCTGCAACAGACCCTGCGGCATCAGCACACCGCATTCGCGAACTTCTTCGCCGGACGCGCCAAGTACCCGAGGTTCAAAAACCGCAACGGCAAACAGTCGGCGCACTACACCCGCTCCGCGTTCAAACTCCGCGACGGGCACCTGACGCTGGCCAAGCAGTCGGCGCCGCTGAACTTCGTGTGGTCCTGGGATGACGACACCCTCGCGAACCTCAACCCGACGATGGTGGTGGTCTCTCGCGAGCAGGACGGGCGCTGGTACGTGACGTTCGCCGTCGACACCGACGACCCCGAATCCGCCGCGCCCACGGGCGAGGCCCTCGGCATCGACCTCGGCGTGAAGGACTTCGCGACGCTGTCCACTGGCGAGACCATCGCCAACCCCAAGCATCTGGACCGCAAGGAACGCACCCTCGCCCGCTACCAACGACAGATGGCCCGCAAGCAGCGTGGCTCGAACAACCGACGCAAAGCCAAACGCAAGGTCGCCCGCGCGCACCGCAAGATCCGCCACGCCCGCGCCGACTTCCTGCACCGCACCACCACGAACCTCGTGCGACGTGCCGATGTCATCGCGATCGAAGACCTCACCGTGTCCGGCATGACCAGCAGCGCGAAGGGCACCACCGACAAGCCCGGCCGCAACGTCAAAGCCAAGGCCGGGCTCAACCGGGCCGTCATGGACGCCGCGCTGGGCGAGTTCCGGCGCCAGCTGGAATACAAGACCACCCGCGCGGGCAAGACCCTGGCCGTCGTGGACCGGTGGTACCCGTCGTCGAAGACGTGCTCCGCGTGCGGACACCTGCTGCCGAGCTTGACACTCTCCACGCGGGCATGGACGTGCCCCGACTGCGGCACCCGGCACGACCGGGACCACAACGCCGCGAAGAACATCCTTGCCGCTGGTCGAGCGGTAGCCGGGCCATAGTCCGGCGAAGCCTGTGGAGCCGGTGTGAGTCCGCAAGGGTCTCCTCCCTTCGGCAGTCGGCTGTGAAGCAGGAACTACCGGGCGCGAGCCCGATGGGAATCCCCGCCCTTCAAGGCGGGGAGGAAGTCAACGAGTCAACACACCCGGACGGTGTCCGGTGCTGTCGCTGCCGTTCGGAGCGGTCCGGCCGCACCGGCGCGGCGTCGATTTCTCGCGAAATCGCCGCGCCGCTTCGACGCGGTGCCGAACCCCCACCATCCTCGCAGCCAGAGCTCCGACCACCCTCGCAGGCCGCACTCCGACCACCCTCGCGATCGGCACCGCCGCGGGTTCTCCCGTGCGGCTCTCACGAGGAAGGCCCGACGTTGTGTGGTAACTACCCGATGTCGGGCCTCCCGGAGCGAGAGCCGTGCGCGAGGTTCCGCCAACCGCACCGCCACGCAGCCCGAGCTGCCGGGACCTTACGAAGGCCAGTTGGTGAGATCACGTCCGGTGATCCGCTCGTACGCCTCAACGTAGCGCGCCCTGGTCGCCACGACCACCTCGTCGGGCAGCGGGGGCGGCGGCACGTCGGAGGCGCGGTCCCAACCGGATTCCGGCGAGGTCAGCCAGTCCCGCACGTACTGCTTGTCGAAGGAGGGCTGTGACCTGCCGGGCGCGTACTCGTCGGCGGGCCAGTACCGCGAGGAGTCCGGGGTCAGCACCTCGTCGCCGAGCACCAGCGTGCCGTCGGCGGCGAGGCCGAACTCGAACTTGGTGTCGGCCAGGATCACCCCGCGCGTCCGTGCGTGCTCGGCCGCGCGCTCGTAGATCCGCAGCGTGGTGTCCCGCAGCTGCTCGGCACGCTCGCGGCCGACCTTGTCCACCACCGCGTCCAGGCTCACGTTCTCGTCGTGCTCGCCCAGCTCCGCCTTGGTGGCCGGTGTGAAGATCGGTTCCGGCAGTCGCGAGGACTCGGTGAGGCCGTCGGGCAGCGGCACCCCGCAGACGCTGCCGGTCTCGCGGTACTCGACGAGTCCGGAACCGCTCAGGTAGCCGCGCGCGACGCACTCGACGGGCAGCATCTCCAGCTTGCGCACCAGCAGCGCCCTGCCGCGCACCTCGTCCGGGATGCGCGGGTCGTCGGCGGCGACGAGGTGGGAGTCGATCAGATCGCCGAGCAGTTCGAACCAGAACACGCTCATGGCGGTCAGTACCCGACCCTTGTCCGGGATCGGCGTCTCCAACACGTGATCGTAGGCGGAAACACGGTCGGAGGCGACCATCAGCAGATGCTCGTCGTCGACCTCGTAGAGCTCACGGACCTTGCCCGCTGCCACCGGACGGTATTCGGAAAGCGCGACCACGGTTCGGAATTCTGCCTCACCCGAACGATCGGTGGGCCGACGGGCCACGGTTGCGGCAGAGTACGGGTGGGACCGAGTCACCGCGTTCCCCGCGACGACCGCATGCCGGTGTCACGGGGGAGAGCCGACCAGGAGGCCGAGCTTGGAATCGACGGCACCCGGAAACGGCGGGGAGTTCCCCGGGGGATTCACCGAGTGGATGCGCGAGCGCAGCGAGCCGGACTTCGGCGCGGTGGTCGCCCATCCCTTCACCGAGGCCCTGTTCGAGGGGAAGGTCCCCCGGGATCGGATGCGCGGCTACCTGGTGCAGGACTACCAGTTCGTCGACCTGCTCCTCGCGCTGCTGGGAGCCGGACTCGCCAGGGCTGACCGCCACACCTCGCGACTGCGCATCGCGGGCAGCGTGGCCGTGGTCACCGGCATCGAGAACGACTACTTCCGGCGCTCGTTCGACGAGCTGGAGGTCCCCCGGCACGAGCGCGAGGCGCCCGAGCTGGACGAGACCACGGTGGCGTTCCGGGACCTGCTGGGGGACACGACGGAGCGAGGCGGCTACGCCGACGTCCTGACGGTGCTGACCGTCGCCGAGTGGTCCTACTTGGAGTGGGCCTCGCCAGGGCCGGAGCGGCTGCCGGAGGACTTCGTGCAGGCCGAGTGGATCACACTGCACAACGGCGCCGAGTTCGCCGACTGGGTGAGCTGGCTGCGCTCCGAACTGGACCGGGTGGCCGAAGAGCTGGACGAGCGCGAGCGGGCGCGCTGCCTGCGGCTGTTCCAGCTCGCCACCCGGTACGAACGGGACTTCTTCGACGCGCACTGGCGGTAGGCACCGCCGAGCGCTGCCTCAGCAGTGGTGCGCGGCGATTTCGCGAGAAATCGACGTACCCGAGCCACACCACCGGCGTGTCGATTTCGTGGGTGGGGTCAGGTGGTCCTCGCGAGGACGGACAGCTCTCAGAGGATCGGGGCGGGGGCGTAGGCCGCGGCCTCCGGGTGGCGGCCGGTGATCTCGCCGATCTCCTCGGTCACCTCACGCACCTGGTCCGCTGCCGCGCCGGTGAACTCCAGTGGGTCGGAGAGCAGCTGGCCGAGCCGCTCACGGTCCAGCGGTAGCCGCTCGTCGGTCGCCAGCCGGTCGAGCAGGTCGTTGCGTTCCAGCCCCCGCTCCCGCATGTCCAGCGCGACGGCGACGGCGTTCTCCTTGATGGCCTCGTGGGCGGTCTCCCTGCCCACCCCTTCGCGAACCGCGGCCATGAGCACCTTGGTGGTGGCCAGGAACGGCAGGTAGCGGTCCAGCTCACGTGCGACCACGGCCGGGAAGGCGCCGAACTCGTCGAGCACGGTCAGCAGCGTCTCCAGCAGTCCGTCGAACGCGAAGAACGCGTCCGGCAGCGCCACGCGCCGCACCACCGAGCAGGAGACATCCCCCTCGTTCCACTGGTCCCCGGCCAGCTCGCCCGACATCGAGACGTAGCCCCGCAGCACCACGGCGAGCCCGTTGACGCGCTCGCAGGAGCGGGTGTTCATCTTGTGCGGCATCGCGCTGGAACCGACCTGCCCCGGCTTGAAGCCCTCCGTGACCAGCTCCTGGCCCGCCATCAACCGGATCGTCTTGGCCAGGCTGGAGGGCGCGGCCGCCAACTGGGACAGGGTGGTCAGCACCTCGAAGTCCAGCGAGCGCGGATAGACCTGACCGACGCTGCCCAACACCTTGCCGAAACCGAGATGCCCGGCGACCCTGCGTTCCAGCTGGGCGAGTTTCTCCTGGTCCCCGTCGAGCAGGTCCAGCGCGTCCTGGGACGTGCCGACGGGTCCCTTGATGCCGCGCAGCGGGTACCGCGCCAGCAGGTCCTCCAGCCGCCGGAAGGCCACGATCATCTCGTCGGCCGCCGTGGCGAATCGCTTGCCGAGGGTGGTGGCCTGGGCCGCCACGTTGTGCGAACGCCCCGCCATGACCAGCTCGCCGTTCTCGGTGGCGAGCTGCCCGAGCCGGGCGAGTACTGCCACGGTGCGGTCACGCACGTGTTCCAGACTGCGGCGGATCTGGAGCTGCTCGACGTTCTCGGTCAGATCGCGCGAGGTCATGCCCTTGTGGATCTGCTCGTGCCCGGCGAGCGCGTTGAACTCCTCGATGCGGGCCTTGACGTCGTGCCGGGTGACGCGCTCCCGCTCCGCGATGGAGTCGAGATCCACCCGTTCCAGCACCCGTTCGTAGTCCTCGACCACGCCGTCCGGCACCTCGACGCCGAGTTCGGCCTGCGCACGCAGCACGGCCAGCCAGAGCTTGCGCTCCAGCACGATCTTGTGCTCCGGCGACCAGAGCCGGACCAGCTCGGGCGAGGCGTAGCGGGAGGCGAGCGGGTCGGGAATGCTGGGCTTGTCCGTCACGAGTGGTGAGGATACTTCCACCAACGGATGAACGCGGCGGGCGGCCCCGGCGGTCGGGCGTCGATTTCTCGCGAAATCGCCGCGCCCTTCGGGAAGAAGTGGCAGGGCACGGCACTGTGACCAGGGGTGGCGTCGATTTCTCGCGAAATCGCCGCGCGCGGGGGGCGTAGCGGCGAGGAACTACCGGAGCAGCTGGGCGCGCAGCATCCGCCGGGCGGCGCCCCTGGGATCGGGGTCGCTCTCGATGAGGGCGTTGACCACCGCACCGTCGACCAGCGCGATGAGTTCCAACATCCGCTCGTGGCCGATGTCCGCGTCGGAGCGGCGGAAGATCTCGGCGAGCAGCTCGTGCAACCGCGAGTGCAGGTCGCGCATCGACTCGGCGAGGTAGGGACGTCTCGGCGAACCCACCAGCCGCTCGTACCGCAGCAGCACGGACTCGGTACCACCGTCGCGCGAGTCCGTGCCCAACAGCAGGTCCAGCACCAGCTCGACGATCTCCTCGGTACCGAGCGGCCGCTCGGACAGCTCCTCCAGCCTGCGCCTGCCCGCCGCGAGTTCCTCCTCGGCCTCGTGCCGCACCGCAGCGGTGATCAGCTCTTCCAGCGAGTCGAAGTAGTAGGTGGTGGCGGCGAGCGGCAGTCGGGCGCGCTCGGCCACGGCACGGTGCCGGATCGCTGCGAAGCCGCCCTCGGAGAGCAGTTCCGCCGCCGCGACCACGAGCAGCTGCCGCCGCCGTTCGCCTTTCGGAGTACTCGCCGCCGTCATCGCGTCGATCCTAGCCACCCTGCCCACTCGACTGGGGGACGTGAGGCGAGGCTCTCGCGGTGTCCGTCCCCGCCCGGGACCGGCAGTGTCCGCACCGCCTCGAAGCCCCGGGCCGGCAGCCACCCGCGCGGTGGATCGTTCCGACGGGATCAGTGCCCCACGCCGGCCAGGTTGAGGCCGAGCACCCCGGCGATGATCAGCACGATGGACACGATCTTGATCACCGATACGGCGTCGCCGAGCCAGATCATGCCGATCACGGCTGTCAGCGCAGCGCCGACGCCCGTCCACACCGCGTAGGCGGGACCGACCGGCAGCAGGCGCATCGACCACGCCAACCCCGCGAAACTGCCGGTGGCGAGCACCAGGAAGGCCAGGCTGGGAACCAGCCTGCTGAAGCCCTCCGAGAGCTTGAGCGAGATCGCCCAACCGGCTTCGAGCACTCCGGAGAACAGCAACACCAGCCAAGCCATTACGAGCACGCCCTCCCGCGATCGGCGATACGAACCACGCTCACCCCGGGAAGACTACCCCTGAAGTGGTACGGCCGTACCACTCTGGTGCGCGACGCCACCACGAGTCGACGGAGCCGGGACTCGACGGAGCCGGGCCCGGCTCGGCTCAGAGCTCGCCCGCGAGCCGCTGGGCTATCCCGGCCAGCTCACCCTCGTAGGGCGGCGGGCCACTGGAGTCGGAACTGCTGCGCAGGATGAGCTCGCGTCCGCTGCCGGTGCGCACGGCCACCTGCACCCCGTTGTCACCCCGACGCCGCGGTTCGACCTCCCCCTCGGAGGGAGCCGAGGACGCCGAGCCCAGGATCACGGTCACGTTGCCGTTGCTCTGTTCGGTGCGCAGCTGGAACGACGCGGTGCGCGCGCCGGTGGGACACTGCCGGGCCGCCACGGGCGCGCTGGCGTCGCCGACGGCGGGTAACTGCTCGGAAAGCGAGTCGGCCAGCTCGGGATCCGGTGGACCGCAGCCCGCGGAACGACGGTCGCCCGGCACGGAGAGCACCGAGGGCTCCTGCTGCCCGCCGGTGCCCACTCGGGGGGCGGGCTCGCTCGCTCGCTCCGAGACGCCGGACGAAGCGGAGTCGGCCCGGTTGGACGATTGCGGATCGATCCAGCCCGTCCCGAAACCGACGCCGCCCGCCACCACGGCCAGCGCCAGCAACGAGCTTCCGGCGGCGCCGACTCTGCGCCGCGCCGTCACACGCCGCGACGCCTTGGCGATGTCCCCGGCGTCGAAAGTCGCTTCGGGGGCGGAATCGGCCGCGTCGCGGAACAGTTCCGCGAGTTCGTGCTCTCGCACTGCCTACACCTCCTCACGACATCGACCGCAGATCACCGAGCGAATCACCGAGGGCGGCACGCAGCGCCTCCAACCCCCGGGCCGTCTGGCTCTTCACGTTGCCCTCGCTGCACTTCATGACCTCGGCGACACCGGCGACATCGAGTCCCTCCAGATAACGCAGCACCAGCACCGCCCGCTGTTTCGGCGGCACCAGCCGCAATCCCGCGAGCAGCGTTCGACGGGTGACGACCGAGTCGTCCATGTCCACACGGTCCGCCGAGTGCTCGGGCAGCTCGTCCACGGCCCGTTCCCGACGCCAGGGGCGGCGCGAGTCGTCGATCACCGCGCGGGTGAGGGTGCGACGGACGTAGGCGTCCAGCGCCTCCTTGTCGCGGATCTTGCGCCACCTGCGGTGCACCGCTATGAACGCGTTCTGCGTCAGGTCGTCCGCTCGGTGCCAGTCCCCGCACATCATGTACGCCATCCGACGCACCGCCTCTCGCCGAGCCGCGAAGTACTCCGCGAACTCCTGCTCCTCGCGTTGCTCCACGCGGAAGCCTCCGCTCGTTGCGTGCCGACACGTATCAGGACGGAACGTCCACCGTTCAAGGTTGCACGCCGGTAACGCACGATCACCACACCCCCGGTGGAAATCGGCGATCCCGCAGGCCCGCGTACCCGATACCGCTCACCGGGCCGAATATGGTGTGATCCTTTCGTGACCCAAACAACCCCGATCGATCTCCGTTCCGACACGGTGACACGTCCCGACGAGCGGATGACCGCGGCGATGGCGGCCGCGGAAGTCGGCGACGACGTGCTGGACCGGGATCCCACCATGCGAAAACTGGAACGCCGCGTCGCGGAAGTGCTGGGGACCGAGGACGCCCTGTGGGTTCCCAGCGGCACCATGGGGAACCTGATCGCGCTGTCGCTGCACCTGCGGCGCGGCGACCGGTTCCTGGCTCCGCGCGGAGCGCACGTGCTGACTCACGAGCTGGGCTCGGCGGCATGGCTGGCGGGTGGGATGCCCGAGCCGCTGGACTGGGACGCGGGCCCGGGCAGACCCAGCGCGGGGTTGGTGCGCTCCGTGTCCGGGGGAAGCGCGGCGTACGACTCACTGCGCGACAGCCTGCTGTGCCTGGAGAACACCCACAACGAGGCGGGCGGAGCCGTGATCCCGCCGGACGAACACGCGCAGCTGGTGGCCGCGGCGCGCGACAACGGCCTCGCGATTCACCTGGACGGTGCGCGGCTGTTCAACGCCGCGGTCGCGTTGGGAGTGCAACCCGCGGCGCTGACGGTCGGGGTGGACACGGTGCAGATATGCCTGAGCAAGGGGCTCGGCGCTCCGGTCGGTTCGGCTGTGGCCGGCACCGCCGAATTCGTCACCGAGGCCCGTCGGATGCGCAAGATGCTCGGCGGCGGGGTGCGGCAGGGCGGCGTGCTCGCCGCGGCCGGTCTGGTGGCGCTGGAGGAGACCGAGCGGTTACGTACCGACCACGACAACGCCGCCCGTCTCGCGGCAGGGCTGACCGAGCTGGGCTGGCACGTCAACTCGCCGCGGACGAACATGGTGCTGGCCACGGTCCCCGACGTCGGCCACAGCCTGGAACGGCTGCGGAAGGCCGGTGTGCTCGCGGTACCGATGGCCGGGCGGGTGCGTTTCGTGACGCACCGCGACGTCGATTCCGGCGACGTCGACGAGGTGTTGCGCCGGATCGGGAAAGCGGACTGACCAGCGGAGAGGGAAATCGGTGGGAACGGAGAGGGAAATCGGTGGGAATGAGCGGAACCGGCGACGAGCGGCCGTACTGGGTCGTCTTCGACTACGGTGAGGTGATCAGCGAACCCACCCGGGCACTGCCGCGGATCACGGCCGAATTGGGGATGGACGGTGCCGCGCTGGACAGCGTGAGCGCGGCCTACTTCGCCGAGCGCGAGGCGTACGACCGCGGCTGCGACGACCACGAGTACTGGAGCGCGGTCGCCGCACGGCTGGGTACGAGCGTGGACGAGCGGCTGTCCCGACAGCTGACCCGGCTCGACGTGGCGGGCTGGTCCGAGACCGACCCGGGAACGCTGCTGCTGTTGCGGGAGCTGACCGCCTCCGGAATCCCACTCGCGCTGCTGTCCAACGCCCCGGGTTCGTTCGCCCGGGAAGCCGAACGCACGAGGTGGGCGGAGCACTTCCGCCACATGGTGTTCTCCGCCGATCTGGGCATGGCCAAGCCGGACGAGGAGATCTGGCGCGTCCTGCTGGAACGGCTCGACGCCTCACCCGAGCAGTGCCTGTTCTTCGACGACCGCGAACCCAACGTGGCGGCGGCCCGTGCGGTGGGGCTGCACGCTCGGCGTTGGCAGGGGCCCGAGCACGGACGGGAAGTGCTCCGCTCGCACGGGGTGCTGCCCACCACGAGCGGTGACTGAACCGAGAGCGCACCGCACGGCGAACCCCGCAGCGTACCTAACCCCGCCGCGCACCGTACACCGCCACCGACCCGTCCGGCGGAAAGCGGTGATCTCAGCGGAGCTGTCGGCCGCGGTCCCTGCCGCCGACCTGCCGGCTGTCCCGCTTGGCCCAGCCGACGGCGGCTGTGATCAGGAACAACGCACCGCCGATCACGGCTAGCCAGAACAGCCCCTTCACCACGAAACCGATCACTGCTCCGGCCACCGAGAGCACCAGCCACAACGCCAGCAGCCCGAGAACTACTTTCCACCACATCGCTGCTCACCTCACCACGAGTGCACGGCCCCGCGGCTGAGCGGAAGCCGATCGCGTAACGGCTACCGCGGATCCGGAGCCAACACCTCCAGCCTCCCACAACTCCGGCGGCCGTGAACCACTTCCGGGGTATTCGGTTCGGTTGGCGGGGAGTTCGCGTGGCGGAGCCTCCCGCGACGCCAATGCGGTGATTCTCCCCCGGCTTGTCATGCAAGCCGCCACTTGCCTATTGTGGGGTGTGCCCGAAGATGTCTTCAAGGCGCTGGCCGACCCCACACGTCGACACATCCTCGACGAGCTGGCGGACCGGAACGGCCAATCCCTGTTCGAGATCCGCGCACGGCTCGCGACCAAGCACGGCCTGGGGATGTCCCGCCAGGCGATCAGCCAGCACCTCGCCGTGCTGGAAGCCGCGGAACTGGTCCGGACACGGCGCCAGGGCCGCTACAAGTTCCACGACCTGAACACCGCACCCCTCGAGCGCATCGCGACCCGGTGGCTCAGGACCGACGCAGCGGAGGAGAACCAATGAAGATCCACCTGGCCAGCGTCTTCGTCGACGACCAGGAAAAGGCCCTGCGCTTCTACACCGACGTGCTGGGTTTCGTGAAGAAGACCGAGGTCCCGCTCGGCGAGCACCGCTGGCTGACCGTGGTCTCGCCGGAGGAACCGGAGGGCACCGAGCTGGTGCTCGAGCCCGACGCCCACCCCGCCGTCAAGCCGTACAAGGCGGCACTGCTGGACGACGGCATCCCGGCGACCTCCTTCGCCGTGGACGACGTGCGGGCCGAGTTCGACCGGCTCAGCCGACTGGGGGTGCACTTCACCCAGGAACCGGTGGACATGGGGCCGGTCACTACGGCGGTGCTGGACGACACCTGCGGCAACCTCATCCAGATCGCCCAACACCACTGAAGGCTCCCGGCACAAGGGACTGACACCAACCCTGCGCGTCGGCACCACCGACCGAACAGCCGTCCGGTCCGGTGTCCCTTCGGCGCGCAGCGCCGAAGAACCAACCCTGCCCATCGGCACCGCCGCGGGCTCTCCCGTGCGGCTCTCGCGAGGACGCCGGAGACGTTGTGTAGTACCTACCCGATGTCTCCGGACCCGCAGCGAGAGCCGTGCGAGAGGTTCCGCCACAGCACTCACCCGAGCACAGTGCACCGAGTGCCGGTTCCTAGTTCCGGGTGAGGTCACCGTTTCCGGGGGCGGCGATCTCACCGCGCGCGGCACGCGCCGCGATGTCGGTGCGGTAGTGCGCACCGGGCAGGTGCACACCGTCCACGCGCCGGTAGACCTCCGCACGCGCGGACTCCAGGTCCTCGCCCGTGGCGACCACCGACAACACCCGCCCTCCGGCGGCGAGCACGGCACCGTCCTCTTCTCTCCTGCGGGTGCCGGAGTGCAGCACACCGGGGCCGTCGCTGCCGCCGATCACGTCGTCCACGCGCGGCCTGCCCGGATAGCCCTCGGCCGCCAGGATCACGGTCACCGCCGCGCCGGGCTCCCACTCGGGCTCGGGTGCCTCGGCCAGTTCACCGTTGGCGACGGCGGCGAGCAGGGTCGACAGCGGGGTGCGGAGCAGGGCCAGGATCGCCTGCGTCTCGGGATCACCGAAGCGGCAGTTGAACTCGATGACCTGCGGACCGTTCGAGGTCAGCGCCAGCCCGGCGTAGAGCAGGCCGGAGTAGGGGGTGCCGCGCCGCGCCAACTCCTCCACCGTGGGGCGCACGACGGTGTCGACGACCTCGTCGACCATTCCCTCCGGAGCCCAGGGCAGCGGGGCATAGGCCCCCATCCCGCCGGTGTTGGGGCCCGCGTCGCCGTCACCGACCCGCTTGAAGTCCTGCGCGGGCAGCAACGGACGCACCGTGGTGCCGTCGACCAGGCACAGCAACGACGCCTCCGGGCCGTCCAGGAACGACTCCAGCAGCACCGGGTGGCCATCCTCCAACAACTTCAGGGCGTGGGCCCGGGCGGCGTCGAAGTCACTGGTGACGAGCACTCCCTTACCGCCCGCCAGCCCGTCGTCCTTGACCACCCAGGTGGGGCCGAAATTGACCAGCGCGGCATCCAGCTTCGCCGGGTTGTCCACGGTCTCGCTGTGCGCGGTCGGCACACCGGCCGAGAGCATCACGTCCTTGGCGAAGGCCTTCGAGCCCTCGATACGTGCCGCGGCTCTGGACGGCCCGAAGCAGGGGACGCCCGCCGCTCGAACCGCGTCGGCCGCGCCCACGACCAGCGGGGTCTCGGGGCCGAACACCACCAGGTCGGCCCACCACTTCACCGCGAGTTCGGCGATCTCATCAGGGGCGGCGACATCCACCGAGTACGACTCGGCGATCGTCGCGGTGCCCGCGTTACCGGGAGCACACGCCAGGGCCGTCACCTCCGGGTCGCGGGAGAGCGCCCGCAGGATCGCGTGTTCCCTGCCGCCTGCACCAATCACGAGGATGCGCACGCCCCGCAGCGTAAAGCTTTGCCGGAGCCGCCACGTCCCGCCCCCCGCCGAGAAGTGGCCGACACGACGTCGAGCGTTCACCCCGAGTTCGCCGCGAGGTGCGCGACCGTGATCGACGATCACCCCGAACATACTCACTGACGGGAGAGGTTCACGTGCCACGGAACCGGATACGCGAGATCGCGGTACTTTGTACGCTCACCTTCGCGGCGCTGCCCGTCATGGGCGTGTCCTCGGTCGCCGAACCGGACACCACCGCCCCGAGGCATTCGGACGCGAAACGACACCCGAAGGGGGACGAGACCATCCGGGTCTTCGGTCACCGGGGAGCACCGGGCCATCGCCCGGAACACACCCTCGCCTCCTACGAGCTGGCGGCGCGAATGGGCGCCGACTACATCGAGCCCGATCTCGTTCCCACCAAGGACGGGGTGCTCGTCGCCAGGCACGAGAACGAGATCAGCGGCACCACCGACGTGGCCGAGCACCCCGAGTTCGCGGACCGCAGGACGACCAAGGTCATCGACGGGGAACGGGTGACCGGCTGGTTCACCGAGGACTTCACCCTGGCCGAACTCAAGACGCTGCGGGCGACCGAACGGCTCCCCGAGCTCAGGCAGCACAACACCGTCTTCGACGGCCGGTTCGAGATCCCCACTTTCCAGGAGATCATCGATCTCGAGCGGGAACTGTCCCGCGAGCTGGGCAGGCGGATCGGAATCGCGCCGGAGATCAAGCATCCGAGCTACTTCGATTCCGTGGGACTGGGCATGGAGCCCGACGTGGTGCGGGCCCTCGACCGCAACGGGCTCAACCACCCGCACGCGAAGGTGGCGGTGCAGTCCTTCGAGGTCGGCAACCTGCGGTGGCTGGACCGGCGGTTGCGCGTCGATCTGGTGCAGCTGGTGTGGAGCAGCGGCGCGCCGCGCGACTTCGTCGAGAGCGGTGATCCGCGCGAGTACGCCGACATGGTGACCCCTGCCGGACTGCGCGAGATGTCCGAGTACGCCGACTGGGTGGCACCGGTCACGACCATGATCCTGCCCGAGGACGAGAACGGTCGCCTCACCGAGCCGACGAGCCTGGTGGCGCACGCCCACGAGGCAGGCCTGCGGGTGGTCACTTACACGGTGCGGGCCGAGAACGCCTTCCTGCCCGCGGAGTTCCGAAGCTCCGACGTGGACGGCGCCTACGGCGACGTGTTCGGCTTCCTCCGGAAGTTGTTCGCCGCGGGCGTGGATGCCGTGTTCGCCGATCAGCCCGATCTCGCCCACCACGCACGGGAGTCGTGGGGAACTCATCCGGCGTAGTCGGTCGCTTGGCGGAACCTCCGGGGGCGCCGATTTCGCGAGAAATCGACGCCCCCGCACGGCGGTGCGACCCCAGTTCCGTCAATTTCTCGCGAAATCGCCGGGCGGTGGGACGGCGCGGCGCCGAGCTCCCACCACTCCCGCGAGCCGAACTCCCACCGCTTAAGCAATCGGCGCCGCCGCGGGTTCTCCGGTGCGGCTCTCGCGAGGAAGGCCCCGACGTGGCGTAGTGACTACCCGATGTCGGGCCTCCCCGGAGCGAGGGCCGTGCGCGAGGTTCCGTCACCAGCACCGCCACGCAGACCAAGAACCAGGAAAGTATCTATGCCATCTGGTGGCGCACGATGGTCTGATCCCGCCCGGGACCGACCCCGATCGCCGAGATCCGCGCCTGGGCGAGCTCCTCCAGCCGCTCGATGTAGGCACGGGCGTTGGCAGGCAGGTCCTCGAAGGTGCGCGCCCCGCTGATGTCCTCGCGCCAGCCGGGCATCTCCTCGTAGACCGGCACGGCGTGGTGCACACCGGTCTGGGTCATCGGCATCTCGGAGGTGCGCATCCCGTCCACGTCGTAGGCCACGCAGACCGGCACCGTCTCGAGTCCGGAGAGCACGTCCAGCTTGGTCAGGAAGTAGTCGGTGATGCCGTTGACCCTGGTCGCGTAACGCGCGATCACCGCGTCGAACCAGCCGGTGCGGCGGTCCCTGCCGGTGTTCACCCCGACCTCACCGCCGACCTTGCGCAGGTTCTCGCCCGCCTCGTCGGTGAGCTCGGTGGGGAACGGCCCCGCCCCGACACGGGTGGTGTAGGCCTTGATGATGCCGATCACCGAGTCGATCCTGCTCGGACCGATCCCCGCTCCGGCACAGGCACCACCGGCCGTGGGGTTGGAGGAGGTGACGAACGGGTAGGTGCCGTGGTCCACATCGAGCAGCGTGCCCTGCGACCCCTCCAGCAGCACCGTCTCGTTCCGGCTGAGTGCCTGGTCCAGCATCAGCTTCGTCTCCGCCACCCGGCCCGCGAACCGTTCGGCCTGCGCCAGCACCGTGTCGACGACCTCCTCGGGGTCCATCGCACGCCTGTTGTAGACCTTGACCAGCACCTGGTTCTTGTACTCCAGGGCGGCCTCGACCTTCTGCCGGAGGATCTTCTCGTCCAGCACGTCCTGCGCCCGAACCCCGACCCGGGCGACCTTGTCCTGATAGCAGGGACCGATGCCCCGACCGGTGGTCCCGATGCGCTTCTTGCCGAGGTAACGCTCGGTGACCCGGTCCATCGCCACGTGGTAGGGCATCACCAGGTGCGCGTCGGCCGACAGCGAGAGCTTGGAGGTGTCCACGCCACGGGACTCCAGCCCGTCCAGCTCCTCCAGCAGGGCCTCCGGGCTGACCACCACACCGTTGCCGATGACGTTGTGCACCTCCGGGCTGAGGATCCCCGAGGGGATCAACTTCAGCGCGAAGTCCTGCCCGTCCGGCAAAACCACCGTGTGACCCGCGTTGTTGCCACCCTGGTAGCGGACAACCCACTGCGCCTGCTCACCGAGCAGGTCGGTCGCCTTACCCTTTCCCTCGTCACCCCACTGGGCGCCGATCAACACGATTGCCGGCATGTGAAACTCCAACCTGTCACTGGAGGCGGTCTGTGCAACTGGTAACGGCGGGTCATCGCTGTCGGTGGCCACGGGTGCGCCGCCACACCGAGGAAGGCCCGGCACCTGCGAATGCCGATCGATCAGGGTAAACCAGGAGCGTAACGTGACTACCACCGCACTATCCTGCGGAAACATCGAACGCGAAGCACGCCCGGCCCGTGCCGACGTGCGGTGGTTCGACCTACCGCCCCAGCCGTCACGCACCGACGTGGACCCGATACTCCTCGAGGCCGAAGGCCGCGTGGTTGTGCACGGTACGGATGCGGATCTGGCCGCCGTGGTGCTGCGGCTGCTGCGTAAGAATCTACTAGCGGAGCTGTCCGTGGGCTACGTCCCGGTCACCCGTTCGCCCGCGAGCTCGGTGTGGTCCCTCCCGGTCGGGGAGTTCGACACGGCGCTGGCGGCACCGGCGAGGGCCACTCCGCTGATCAGGGACGACTCCGGCGGTGTGCTGCTGGGGCGCGGCGCGATCACACCGATGACCGGTCAGGTGTACTGCGACGACCAGCGCATGCTGCACGGTTCGGCACGCTCGGTCGAGGTATTCCCCGATCCGGACGCGCCGCCGCTGAGCGAGCCCACCGACGACCCGCTCACCACCCAACCCGCACCGGTCACGACCGGCCTGGTGACCGTGGTGACCAGGCGGAAACTGCTGTGGCAGCGAAGCGAATCGGCACGTGGCCGCGCGATGCAGGCCAGTTTCGAGGAGACCACGGTCCATCGGGACGGGGTGGCGCATCCCCGGCCGCTGCACCGCTGTGCCTGGTACCGGCACACCCGGGACCTGCTGCTCGCCCGCCCGTGACTCCCAGCACTCCACGCCGAAGACAATCATCGGACAGGGGATTGCGCGGTCCGGCTCGCCACCCGTATGCCGAGATCAGATACCTTCCGCACCTCACGAGTCCTCACACCCCACACGGCCGCCCCTCGGCCGGATTCGCCCTGGAGGCCAGTCATGCCCGCCGGAAGAGCACTACGTACGGCGACAGCCGTGTTACCCGTCCTCGTCGCGTTGGGATGCGCCACCCTCACCCCGACGGAGGAAACCGAATCGAGCGCCGGGCCACCGGGCGCACCGGACACCGCGCGGGCGGAGGAAATGCTCGCCGACCTCCGAACCGCCCCGGAGGGTTCGATGGACGGGTACGACCGCGACGAGTTCCCGCATTGGGGCAAGGCCGAGGGCGAGAACTGCAACGTCCGGGAACGGGTGCTCATTCGCGACGGTGAGAACGTGCGAACCGGCTCGGACTGCTACCCCACCTCCGGGACCTGGGACAGCCCCTACGACGACGGCAGCTGGAGCGACCCCTCCGATCTGGACATAGATCACATGGTTCCGCTGGCCGCGGCCTGGCGCTCCGGGGCCTCCGACTGGACACAGCGGAAACGCGAACGGTTCGCCAACGACCTGTCCGGCCCGCAGCTGCTCGCCGTCACCGACAACGTCAACCAGTCCAAGGGTGACGACACCCCGGACGAGTGGCTACCGCCGGACGAGAGCTTCCACTGCGAGTACGTGAGGTCCTGGATCGGCACCAAGCACAACTGGGACCTGACCGTCACCGGAGCCGAGCGGACCACGCTGCGCGGTGTGCTGGACGGCTGCTGATCGAAGCCTTCCGGTCGGGCTGTCGAGATGCTCGCTCGGAACCTCCCGGGGATCCCGCTCCGGAGACCTCCGGTGGCGAGAGAGCGGCCGTGGCGCGGGCGCGGGTCACTCCGGGGGGTCACTCCGGGACTGGTCGGAGGGGGTTTCGGCGGAATCGTCCCCGGAATCCGGGTGCAGCGAGGGCAGGCTGGCCAGCGCCTCGGAACGGCTCAGCCCCGTAGCCTGCAGCAGGTCCACCGTGATGGAACGGATCTGCAGCACCACCACCTGCATGGAGAAGTCCGTTTCGGACACCAGTCGAACCGTGGTGCGGCGCGCGACCGAGCGGGCCGCTTCCCTGGTGCGCAACGGTTCCGAGCCGTCGGCGAGCTCGTCCCGCAGCAGCACCACCACCCCGGCCAGTTCCTCCAACATGCCCGGCACCGGATCGGGGACCGGCTCCTCGTCGCGCAACGCGGCCAGCGCGCGGCGGGCGAGCACCCGGGTGTTCCGCAACGCGCGATCAACGGGAGTGGCGGCGGTCTGGTAGTGCTCCAGCTCCCCGCGGTTGCGCCAGCGGATCGGGGCATACCTGGCTATCTCGTCGCCGGTGGTCAGGGCGGAACGCAGTTCCTCGACCGAGCGATGGCTCTTGCGTGCGGCGACGAGCACGTCGGAGGCTGCGGCACTGTCCTCGCCCGCCATTGCGGCGGAGATGCCGCGCAGCGCGTCGGCCAACGAACCGAGCACCGTCCTGCCGTAGCGGTGGGCCACGGCGAGCGGGTTCTGCGGCAGCAGCGCGGCCACGATCAGACCGACCACACCGCCGATCGCGGCGTCGACCATGCGGTTGAGCCCACCCATCGTGGCGGGCGGCAGCAGGGTGGCGACGAGCACCGAGGACGAAGCCGCCTGCATGACGATCACGCCGCCCGCGTCCAGCAGCACGGCCGCGCTCATGGCAAGCGCCACCACCAGCGCGATCTGCCACGGCCCCGTCCCGATGACGGAGATCAGTACGTCGCCGATCCCCACACCGACGCTGACCCCCACGACCAGTTCGGCGGCGCGGCGCAGCCGCTGTCCCAACGAGATGCCGAGTGCGATCACACCCGCTATCGGCGCGAAGAAGGGCTCGGGGTGGCCGACCACGTGCCGGGCGATCAACCAGGCGAGCCCGGCCGAGATCGCGCACTGCACGATCGGGATGCCGGTCCGCAGCAGACGCTGCGTTCGTCGGAGGAGTTCCTGGCGAAATCGCTGCACGCTGTCATTCTGCGACAATCACGGCGCGTGATCCGGACAGCCCGGACACGTTCCCGGCAAGAGCCCCTGGCGGAACCCGTTCGGGGGTCGGTCGCGGGCACACGAGTGGGCGGCCCAAACGTCCGGCCCGGCTGGTGAGCGGCTACGGCAGGACGGAACCACTCCCCCGCGGGCACCGGCGTGACCGGCGGCCGGACCGCTCCCGCGGCCCGGCCCGCTCGGGTCAGATGCCGTTGGCCTCCAGGGATGCCGGATCACTGTCGGCGAGCAGTTGGCTGCAACGCTGGTACTCCTCGTCCTCGCCGATGTCCCGGGCCGCCTTCGCCAACATCGCCACGGAGCGCAGCACACCCTGGTTCGGACGGTGGTACCACGGGACGGGGCCGAATCCCTTCCAGCCCGCCTTGCGCAGCGCGTCCAGTCCCCGGTGGTAGCCGGTACGCGCGTAGGCGTAGGCGGCCACCGGGCTGTCGGACTCCAGGGCGAGCTCGGCGAGCCTGGCCCACGCGGCGCTGAAGGTGGGGTGTCGGGCCGCGACGTCGGCGGGGTCGTCACCCCGGTCCAGCTCCGCCTGCGCATCGCTGTCCTCGGGCAGCAGCGTCTCCGGTGGTTCCAGCAGGTTTCCTCGCGTCATCATGGTCTCATCCTGCCAGCCGGATCGGGGAAGGTCGCCGGTCGCGGGCGCCGGTGCGCCGAACGCGGCACGACCGGAGGAGCCACACCGGTCCGGCGGTTGTGGGAGTCCGACTCCGGTGAACCACTGGCGCCGGTGGTGTTCGGTGCCGACCACGACCCGCCGCGTCCCACCTGTCCGACGACCGTTCCGCCCGGGCACGTTCCTGGCCGGAGGCGGCCCGGCCCGGGGTGTCCGAGGAGGTCGTCGCCCAGACCGAGTGGAGGGCTCGTCCTCGGCGACTCGACCGTCCGGCCCGGAGCACCTCGCGACCAGCGGCTGTATCGAGGTCTTCCGCCGTCGCGGGCGGGATGACCTCGACACCTTCCACACAATCCCTACCGGGACGGGTTGTCGTACAACGGTGTCCGCCAGCCCAAGACGTAGAGCACCAGCTTGCACGCCAGATAGCAGAACAACAGCACTACCACAGGTGTGCTGCCCACTCCCGTGAAAAGGGCGACCAACCCGGCGATCGCCGCTGCCAATGCCAGCACCAGCGAAACCACGAAACCGGTCCAGCGAAAGGTCGACGATTCTTTGAGTCCATCCGTCTTCAATGGCATAGTCACTCGATCACCCGAAGGGATTGCAAACAGGAGTGGGAATTCCGCCCGTGACAGGCGCGGTCACTCCGACAAAGTACATGTACGTATAGCCGTCCTCGTGCGCACACGCGTTGGCCTCGGCAACGATGACACCGGACGCTGCCTCAATAACGACAGCCCACGGGCCCGTAGCGATGGCTCCGACCAAGGCACCTACCCCGCCGGTCGCGTTGATCTTGTTCCGCACCCAGGAATCGAAGGCGACCTCCAGTCCGTACCAGTGCGCTTTCACGTAACCATGCCCTGTCGGCGCCCGAAGAAGTTCGCTATTCCTCCCTTCAGCAGAATCGGACGGGACAATGGTTCCATCCGGCCGAACTTCCGCTGCACCGTCAGCGATCAACTGGTTGATCTTACTCTGGTAATCCCGGAGCTGCTCCATTTCCTTCCGAGGAAGATTCTTCTCGACCTCCTCGGGGACAGTCATCGTCACACCGTTTGAGTCGACGGACACGTATGGTTTGACTCGATTGAGCGTATCACTGGAAACAAGCTGGCGTTGCTCCTGGCTGTCGCCTGCTCGAACAACCGCCCGAGCGGAAACACCTGAATTCACACCACTCGAGCGATCATCAGCACAAGCGACCGCACCAGACCCCACGAAAGCCACAATCCCTAAAGTTGCCGCGCCAATGTAGCGCGATGCCCCGATCGAGAACACCGCAGCACGCATCCTTTCCTCCGGAAAAAATTTAACCGAAACTCGATTCGGTCAAATCAAAAATTACCCATGCACACTTCTTTCGGTAAACCGTCACGCCAGCGACAAAAGACACAAGACAATCAACTCAGGAAAAATCCAGCAATTTGGATAACATTTTTATTATTCGCGAAAATTCGTGTTTTCGCGACACATCCAACTCTTTTTCACGTAGCAACAGAAAACGAACACTGACCCAATGACCTCACCTATGGGCGCCCCACGGGGACGGTCGCCGCAGGGTTCCGGGACGTAGTCGGCGACGGGTCGCCCCGGCCCTCTGCAACGGGATCGCCAACCACAACGACATCCGGGGCGTGCTCCACCACTGATCCCGAAGTCGACTGATGAGCTCGGCCAGTTCAGTACGGTTGGAATGCGACTACCGGTATGACATCGACCGGCGATCGGTCAGCACGGCATCGTCCCCATAGCAGCCACGTGTACACGCGCCGTTGGAATGCACCACCGAGTTCGAACGCATTCGGTCACGGTGAACTCACCGACATCAACGTGTGAGAGCTGGACACAACGGCGCAACGGTGTCCACGGGATGTTAGCGGATATCTGTATCCGGATCTCCTGGATGCAGCGGAGGTAGCGACCCCATCCGCAGCGAGCCCCGCAAGAGGAGCGCGATCAACCAAGGGCTCTTCCACCGAGCTCCGGGGCAACAACAGCAACAGCGGCCGAATGAGGAGACGAGAGGCTGTGCGAGGTCTCGTGCTCCGGTCTCGGGGATCGGCCTGTTCGGTCCGAATCATCGGTGTCATTCGACGCGCCCGACGTCGAAGCGGCCTCGTACTCGGCCCGGCCACCCCCGAGAGGCCTACACGGCTCCCGGGGACGACCGACCCGAGGAGCTCCAGCCGAGCTCAGCCGAGCCAGCTCCCGGCGACCGCTTTCCACTCCCGAACGGTGGTCTCGGCCAGCACGCCCTCCTTGGCGTAGGGGTCCTCGGCCAGGATGCGGTCGAGTTCGGCACGGTCGGTGGTCTCGTAGACCAGCATCGCGCCGTCACCGTCGACGAACGGTCCACCGGCCAGCAGCACCCCTCGGTCCGAGAGGGCCTTGGAGTAGTCCCGGTGCTCCGGGCGTACCCGTTCGAGCAGTTCACGGTCCTCGCCGTATCGGATGTGCACGACGAAAGTGGCCATTTCCACCCTTTCTGACGATGTGTTGGTCACAAGTTTCTTGCGGAGATTACCGGGTAAGCAGACGAACCGGGGGCTGAGCCGGTACCTTGCTGAATCGTGATCGGGGACGGAACCAGCGGAGTGGAACGCTCGGTCGAGCGCACGCTCGGCCACCTACGTGCTCTGGACGGATCGGACGAACAGGACGATCAGCCCCAGGCACCAATGACACTGGAGGACCTCTACCGCAACCAGCAGATGCGGATGGTGCGGCTCGCCATACTGCTCGTCGACGACCCGGCGACCGCCGAGGACGTGGTGCAGGAGGCGTTCACCGGGCTGTATCGCAACTGGTCGCAGCTGCGGGACTCCAAGGCCGCCGTGGGATACCTGCGCACGGCAGTGGTGAACGGCAGCCGATCGGTGCTGCGACGGCGCAAGACCGCACGCGAGTACCAGCCGCCGCACCAGCCCGACGCGCGTTCCGCCGAGTCACTGGCGATGCTCTCCAGCGAGCACCAGGCGATCGTGGCCGCGCTGGGACATCTGCCCCGGCGGCAGCGCGAGGTGCTGGTACTGCGCTACTACGGAAACATGTCGGAGGGCGAGATCGCCGAGGCGACCGGCGTGTCCAAGGGGACGGTGAAATCCACGGCCAGCCGGGCGCTCGAAGCGCTGCAGAAGCAGCTCGGCAACGCCTGACCGGAAGTTCCGCACCTCGGCTCGCTCGACGACGTGAGCGGCGGAGCCTCCCGCAGGCTCTCACCCGCGGGTGTCCCGGTCTCGGGTGGCGTTCCGCACCACGTCGGGGCCGTCCCCCGCGGGAGCGTACGCGGACATCCGGGCCGCGTGCGTGGTTTCGGCCCTGATGCCGCCAGCTCGTCACGTTTCGTGTCAGCACGATCACCGGTTGAATCGATTCACTTCGCCGATTGCCCCGAAAGGGCGGCACACACCACGTCTCCGACAGGTGGTGTAGACCAAAGTAGGGTCGATGTCGCAGGATCGGATTAGCAACCCGAAACATTCGCCCGGCAACACGGGGCGACTCCAGCGGCACCGACCGCAGCCGCTCCTGGAAGGAACGCCGAGACTGTGAGCAACGAAGCAACCGAGCCGTCGCTGATCGGCGGGCGGATCGTCACCGACGAGGGAGCGCCGCGGGACGGCTGGATCCGCGTCGAGGAAGGACGGATCGCCGAGATCGGTGAAGGCCCCGCCCCCGGCGGACTGCGGCCGGAGCTCAGCGGCCACTGGATCGTGCCCGGATTCGTCGACATCCACTGCCACGGCGGAGGCGGCGGATCACTGACCAGCCGGGACAGGCGGCAGATCAGCACCGCCGTGGCCGCGCACCGCGCGCACGGCACTACGACGATGCTGGCCAGCCTGGTCACGGCCTCCGTACCACAGCTCCGGGAACAGATCGGCTCGCTGCTCGGACCGGCGCGCGAGGGACTGCTGGCCGGAATCCACCTGGAGGGCCCATTCCTCTCGGCGGTGCGGTGCGGCGCCCACGACACCGACATGCTGCGCGCCCCCGATCCGGAAAGCGTCGCCGAACTGCTCGAAGCCGGCGAGGGCGAAGTCCGGATGGTCACGCTGGCACCGGAACTCGACGGTGCCGTCGAAGCGGTCAAACAGCTCGCCGAGGCCGGCGTGATAGCCGCCGTCGGTCACACCGACGCGGTGGCCGAGCAGGTGCGCCCGGCGATCGACGCCGGAGCCACCGTGGCGACCCATCTGTTCAACGGGATGCGGCCGCTGCACCACCGCGAGCCGGGGCCGGTGGGCACCCTGCTGAACGACGAGCGGATCACCGTGGAGATGATCTGCGACATGGTGCACCTGCACCCGACGGTGGCGCGGCTGGTCGCACGGCACGCGGGCCCCTCGCGCACTGTCGCGGTCACCGACGCGATCAGCGCCACGGAGGCGGGGGACGGGCACTACGAACTGGGCAGCCTGCCGCTGACCGTCACCAACGGTGAACCCAGGCTGGCGGACGGCTCACTGGCGGGCAGCACGCTGACAATGGACACCGCACTGCGCAACCTCGTCGAACGCTGCGGACTGAGCCTGCCGGAGGCGGTGGCGGCCTGTTCCACCAAACCGGCCGAGCTGCTGGGCCTGTCCGATCGGCTGGGTTCGATCCGCACCGGACTGGCCGCCGACCTCGTGGTACTGGACGAGCGGCTGCGGCCCGAGCACGTGCTCAAGGACGGGTCGGTGGTTCCGACGGCACCGGACGACACCGCCAGGTTGGTGGGATGAACACCACTCCCACACGGAAACCGCACGGATACCTACGCTGAAGGGCATGAGTACGTCCTCGACGGGTGGCGACCCGGATCCGGAACGGATGCTCTCCGCCGCGTTGCGCGCCCAGGCGACCGGCAACGGGAACGCGGAACCCGAATCCGCACCGAACCAGCGGCCGCCGCGGCAGCCGAAACCGCGGGGGCTGCCGGTGCTGGGTGTACTGCTCTACGCGCTGCTGCTGGGAATCCTCGTCGGCGGCATCGCGGGCATGATCTCACTGCAATGAGCTCGGTGCGGGACTCGGCAACGGAGCTTTGGCGGCACGACCGAGCTCCTGTCCCCGGGGACGCCACGGCGGCGACTCGCGGGGGGCTCGTCGAGTTCTCGCGAAATCGCCGCGCCACTTCGACGCGGAACCTAGCCCCGACCACCTCCGCAGGCCGCACTCCAACCACCCCCGCAGTCGGCGCCGCCGCGGGTTCTCCGGTGCGGCTCTCGCGAGGACGGTCCCGACGTCGTGTAGGTCGCTACCCGATGTCGGGGCCACCCGCAGCGAGAGCCGTGCGCGAGGTTCCGCCACCCGAGCCCCTACGCCAACCGAGCCGCCGAAACCCTCAGTCAGCCGACCCTGGAGATCTGTTCGGTGGGTTCGTCGTCGTTCGGCCTGTTCCGCAGCGCGAGGTGCTCGATCACCAGCACCGCCGTCACCAGGGCCACCCCCAGCAGGAAGAACAGCACCGTCACACCCACGTTGCCCGAGGGGGCGAGCAGCTCGCGGTGCTCCTCGGTCTGCCAGGGCCACAGGGCGCGCAGGCAACCGGCCATGATCCCGGTCATCACGACCAGCGTGATCCGCCTGCGGTGCTCCAGCAGCCACTGCAACAGCTTGACGAACAGCGAGAGACCGATGATCGCACCCACTGCGAAGGTCGCGATGTAGCCGATGTCCCGCTCGTTGAGCGCGGAGAGCGTCGTTTCGTAGAGCCCGAAGGAAAGCAGGAAGAAGGATCCGGAAACCCCGGGCAGCACCAGGGCACAGACCGCCACCGCCGCTGCCAGCGCCACGATCAGCGGGTTGGGTGAGACAGTGGTCGGGGGCAGGCTGGTGAGCCCGAACGCGAGCAGTGCGGCCAGCACGGCCGTGATGACGTCGGCACCCCGCCAGGCCCGACCGATCATGGATATGGGAACCCACAGCGAGGCCAGCACGAGTCCGAAGAACACCGCGCGGGAGGAGATCGGGTGCTCCTCGATCACCGGTTCCAGCAGTTTCGCGGCGATCAACGCGGCGCACACCAGCCCGATGAGCGCGGGAAGTACCACGTCCCAACGCACCTTGCGGAACTCGGCGCCCGCGCGGGTGAAACCGGCGCCACGCGGCACGTCGGCCACGGCCAGCCGCAACGCGCTGAGCAGATGCCCCGCGGAACCGATCAGTGCTTCGTATATCCCGGTGACCAGTGCGATCGTTCCACCGCTGACACCGGGAACGATCTCGGCGGTACCGATCAGAGCACCGCGGAACAGGTTCGCTAGATACGCACGCAATGAGTTGACCATGACCTGCTTTTCATTGTCGGACACTGGAGAAACCAACCGGCGGCACCACCGGGCCCGCCCGTGCCGAACGCTCCGGCGGAGGGGAGTCGCCGGTTCACGTGAGTACGACACTACCGATCGCCCTCATGGTGCCACCCGCCGGTGATCGAGAGCTCGCCGGAGATCGTAAGAGCGGCCCCGGCCCCAGCGCCCCGTTGCCCCGGAGTGGCGAGGTCACCAGGCGTTCTCCAACCGGGCGTGCTGCCTGATCCAGGTGTGCATGACGATCCCGGAGGCCACCCCGGCGTTGATCGACCTCGTGGAACCGAACTGCGCTATGGAGACCACCAGATCGGCTATGCGACGGGAGTCGTCACCGAGACCGGGCCCCTCCTGCCCGAACAGCAGCACGCAGTCGGCCGGCAGTTCGACCCGCTCTATCGGGGTGGCTCCGGGGGTGTTGTCCACGGCCACCACCCGCAGCGAGTGCTCCTCGGCGTAGGCACGCAGCTCGTCCAGCCCCGGATGATGACGCACGTGCTGGTAGCGGTCGGTGACCATGGCGCCGCGCCGGTTCCAGCGTCTGCGGCCGACGATGTGCACCTCCCGCGCCGCGAAGGCGTTGGCGGTACGTACGACCGTTCCGATGTTGTGGTCGTGCTGGAAGTTCTCGATGGCGACGTGGAAACCGTGCCGCCTACGGTCCAGATCGGCCACGATGGCCCGCCGACTCCAGTAGCGGTAGTGGTCGACCACGTTGCGACGATCACCGTGCTCCAGGAGTTCGGGATCGTAGTGCTCGTCCGCGGGCCACTCCCCTTCCCACGGGCCCACCCCGACCTGGGTGCCCCACTCGGTCGGCCCGACCTCAGTCGGCCCGACCTCAGTCGGCCCGACCTCGGACTGCCCCTGCTCGGATGTCCCTCGCTCGGACGATCCGTGTTCGGAAGCTCCGTGTTCGGAAGCTCCCGACCCGGCCTGCTGCCGGTCGGCGTCCCGGGAGTCGTCGGCCGGGTTCTCGTCCTCGGACGCGCTCCGGTGTACCCCGGTGCTGTCGTTGGGAATCACCAAGACTCCTGCTGGTAGTGCGTTGTCGGCTTCCTTCAGTCCAGCCCCAGATCCGTGACCCCCAACAACGAGCGGTACGGCAGTCCCGCGGCCTCGATGGCCTCGCGGGCTCCGGTGTCGCGGTCGACCACGGTGGCCACGCCGAGCACCTCGGCATCGGCCTCTCGCAGGGCCTCGACCGCGGTGAGCACGCTGTCACCGGTGGTCGAGGTGTCCTCCACGGCCAGCACTCGACGTCCGGAGACGTTCGGCCCCTCGATCCGACGCTGCATGCCGTGTTGTTTGGCGTTCTTGCGCACCACGAACGCGTCCAGTGGGGTGCCGGAGGAGTGCAGTACCGCGGTGGCCACCGGATCCGCGCCCAGCGTGAGCCCGCCAACGGCCGTGTAGTCCCAGTCCGAGGTGAGCTGCCGCAGCAGCGTTCCGATCAGCGGCGCCGCCTCGTGGTGCAACGTGGCCCTGCGCAGGTCCACGTAGTAGTCGGCACGGCGTCCCGAGGACAGCGTGACCGGCTCGTGCACGACCGTGAGGTCCCGGACTAGCCGGGCGAGGTGGTCTCGACGTCGCTGGTCAACAGTAGTGTGCGCGGTTGGTTCCTCCACGAGCGGCAGCATACCGCTCCGGCTGGTGATCATTTTCGCCCTGGCACGAGTTTCGGGGATATTACCCGAAACCGAGGTCAATTTTAGTCAGAACGAAAAATCTCACCTGATCGTGTGAGCAAATAGGGATGCGTCCCGAAAAGGAACCAACGGTTACTATTTCCGCCATGACATCAATCGCCGAAGTACGCCCGATCGAGAACAGCGACGTCCCGGAAATACTTGAACTCGGCAACGAGATTTTCGACGTTTCGGTATTTCCCTACAGCGTGTGGTCGCTGGGAGCCATAGCCAAACATCTCGACCAACAACCGGAAGCCTGCCACGTGGCGGAGGTGGGCTCGCGGAAAGTGGGATTCGTGTTGGCATCGATGCCGTTCTTCGACCAGAAGTACTGGGGGCACGTCGAATGGATAGGACTGCGAAGGGATTTCCGGGGCAAGGCGCTGGCTACCAAACTGGCCGACGCGACCATCCGGGCGCTCTACCGAGCGGGCGCCACCCGGGTGGTGGGTGACATCTCCACGTCCAACCGGGAATCCAAGCTGCTCGCGCGTTCGATGGGGTTCACCGAGCTGACCACGATGACCCTGTTCGCCGCCCCCAGCCTGGACTGGATCAAATCCGTGGCTCCCGAGGAGGAGTTCGCCACCAGCGACGCCTGATCGGAGTGTTCCGGTCGGGTTGTCGAGCTACTCGCTTGGCGGAACCTCCCACCGGCTCTCGCTCCGAGGGCGGAGACATCGGGTAGCGACCACGGCCCCGGGGGCGCGATTCGTGGTTTCCGGCCGGCCGGAAACCACGAATCGCGCACGGCCGGAGCCCCGGGGAGAGCGAACAGCGAACTCCCCCGAACGGCGTCGCCCGTTGTGCTCGTCCCACTCGGCCGCGACACGGAAATCACGGACCAGGAGCGCCGACTCGGGATCCGGCGCGCAAGGCCCGCCACACGCCTCGGGGTCACGCACCCCGGGAAGCGGACAGCGCGTCGTCCCGACGCAACGTGAGGATCATGATTCCCAGCTCGGGGAGTTCGCGCCACGCGCTTGTCGTGGCGATCGCACGCTCCGGCAGCTCGGAGCCGAGCGAACGCTCGATCTCGCCCCAGTCGTCCCGCAACCGACGTAGCGCCGTCGGCCAGGTGGGGGCGGTGTTCTCGGTGATGTCGAGGAACTCCACCGGCGCCAGTCCCGCGGCGTGGGCGAGTTCGAAGTGTCGTTGCAACGTGTCCAGCGACACCGCCTGGATAAGTTCGTAGTACTCGGCGGTGCGGGCGCGCAGCCGCTCGGTCATTCGAACTCGCGCGTAGGGCGTTTCCAGCACCAGAAGTCCGCCGGGGCGCAGCAACCGGGCCATGCTGGACAACAGCTCGCCCGTTTCGAAGTGCGGCGAGGACTCGACGGACATCACCGCGTCGAAACTCTCGGTGCGGAACGGCGGGTTGAGCGCGTCGGCGTACTCGAAGGAGACATAGTGCGACACACCGTTCGAGCTGGCGTGGGTGGCCGCCTCTCGCAGCGCACGGCGGTTGACGTCGATACCGGTGATGTCGGCACCGGTACGGATCCCCGCCGCTACGGTGGGACGGCCGTTACCGCACCCCACGTCCAGCACCCGGTCTCCGGACGACACGCGCAGCTTGTCGATCACGAGTCCCGCCAGCCTGGAGGTGGCCTCCTCCAGTGAACTGTCGTCCGCACCGTCGAACCAGTACCCGTTGTGCAGATCGGGACCCCAGTACTTTTCGGCCAACGGCGCGAACCGTTCGTAGGCATTCTCGATACCGGTCGCTGGAAGCGAGGATCCCAATGCCGCTCGGTTTGACATGTCGTGTCTCCGGTTCTCGGTGAACTCGTTTTCGAATGACTTCTGACAGGACTGCCACTTTCCGAAAAACCGTGTTCGTTGTCGGTGATCGACGACATCTCCCGGGACGCTCATCCGAAACCGAACACCGGTGCCTTCCGGACAGGGTGTCACCGCGAAGAAAGTAGCAGCACTTCCGGCCCGTGGTGTTACCCCGTCCGAGCGAGCACGACGTGACACATTTTCATTTTTCGGCATTGTTCCCGGAGGAATACGACTCGACGTGGCCACGCCGGAACCACACCGAGCCGAAATCGTCGGACCGGGACTCGGGTCAGGTACGCCCCGGCGCGGCGTGGCTGACGACGAACCGCTGCAACCGGTTCGGTATCAGCTTGCCGAGGGCTACCACGGCCTTGTACTGAGCTCCCGGAATCGACACGGTGCGGCCGCGGCGCAGATCGCGCAGTGCCTCGTGCACGAGTGTGTCGGCGTCCAGCCAGAACGCCTTCGGCAACGAGCTCATCTCCAGCCGGGCGCGCTGGTGGAACTCGGTACGGGTGAAGCCGGGGCAGAGCGCCATGACTCGTACTCCGGTGCCCGCCAGCGAGGCGGAAAGCCCCTCGGAGAACGTGGTGACATAGGCCTTCGTCGCCGAGTAGGTGGAACCGGACATGGCGAAGAATCCGGCCACACTGGACAGATTGATCACATCGCCCCGGCCGAGGTCGCGCATCACCGGAACAACGGCGCGGGTCAGCCGCAGCACGGCCGTGACGTTGAGATCCACCTGTTGCCGCAGCGTCTCGGGGTCGGTGTCCCAGAAAGCACCGGAGGTGCCGAAACCCGCGTTGTTGACCAGCAGGTCGATCGGCCTGGTCGCGTCGCCGAGGCGACGTTCGACCTCCGCGAGTTCCTCGTCCCGGGTGAGATCCGCGGGCAACCGCTCGGTGACGGTACCGTAGCGATCCCCCAGGTACTCGGCCAGCGAGGCCAGCCGTTCGGAATCACGGGCGACGAGCACCAGATCGTAGCCCTCTGCTGCGAGCCTGCGGGCGAAAGCCCGGCCGATACCGGCGGTAGCACCGGTTACGAGAGCGGTAGACATGTTTCGGACCCTACCCGCGAGTTTCCTCGATGCCCTCCACCACCGAAGTTCTCCGGTCGGTCCACGGAAGACTCGGGGGTGGAAACTGGGTCGGTGAAGTCCCGGGGCTTCCGGCGTGCTTCCGCCCCGGCCCCGCACGAGGGCGTGCGGAGCCACCGGCGGCGTCGATTCCTCGGGCGGCGTCGATTCCTCGGGCGGCGTCGATTCCTCGCGAAATCGCGGCGCGGCTGGGCGAAGGGCCCCGGTGCGTGAGGTGCTCCGGCCCGGCGGTTTCTCGCGAAATCGACGGGCAGTGCGGGTCGGACACGTGGCGGTGCCCAACCACGGCCTCCCGCACCCGGGTACACCCCGCCATCACGAGGGGCGCCCGCGGTGCGGCGGGGTTCGGCTCAAGCGGTGTCGTCCTCGGTGGTGGGACTCGGGATTATCTCGTCGTCGGGACGCTCCGCGCTGGGTGTCTCGCCGTTGGGATCCACTTCGAACGGATCGAGCAGATCGGCGAACCGGCCCAACGCCCGCAGCGCGCTCTCCAGCTGTTCCGGTTCGGCCGCGGCGGGTTCCAGCGCCGCCAGCACCCAGTCGTTCTCCGCCCAGGCCACGGTCACGTCGTCGCCGAACTCCTCGACGGCGTCGACCACGTCCGGAGTGACCAGCGGCCGAGCCGTGGCGACATCACCCACGAACGCGTAGCGCGAGCCGACCGGGCCGAGCAGGTCGAGTTCGGACTCCGGCGGAACCGGCACCTCCGGCAACCACAGTTCGAGCGTGGTGGCGGCCGACCGGCGGCAGCGGAGCCCGAGCAGCACCGCCACCGTCCTGCCGCCGACCACGAGGTCGAGCACCGAGACCTGGCGCCTCCCGTCGGCGGTGAAGGTGGACCCGGCCACGATGTCGGTGGCCACCGCCCCGTTGTACTGCGGCAGCAGACCCCGCTGCCACTTGGTCGGCAGCACTTGGTCGAACTCGGCGAACTGCCAGCCACGCAGCGCCGCCCAACGTCTTCTTTCCCGGTTCTTCGCCGTTCGCCGCGCGTGGTCGGTGATCAGCAGCGTGACGCCCGCCGCTGTCGCGACCGCCGCCACGGCGAACCAGACCCATGCAGGTATGCCCACACGCGCAGGGTAGTCGGCCACCGGAGCGGTGCGAAGATCACCTGCTCCCCGAATCGCGTAACGCGCCGGGAGAACACCCGAAAAGACGTGGGCCGGACCGACCGGGTCGAGCCGGGGTATCACTGTCCACCGGGAACGCACATCCGGAAGAGTTCGTCCCAGTCGGGTGCCTCCCCGGGTAGCCGGTCCGCCCGCTCGCGGAGCCCGGGAAGCAGCAGTTCGAGGTAGCGCTGCCGCAGCTCGGCACGGCGGTCCTCCTCGGTGGCAAGCGGCGGATTGAGGTGCTTGAACAGCAGGAACACATCGGCCGAGCGCAGATCACCGCGCAGCTGCCCCGCACGCTGGGCCGTGACCACCAGTTCCTCGATGCGTTCGATCATGCGTCGCCGCAGCCGGGTGAGCTCCTCGGAGACGTCCTCGGACTCCTCGTAGGGCGGCAGCACGACGCCGATCCCGGTGTGCGCGCGCAGACATCCCCGCACGAACCGCACGAAGGCGGCCCAGGGGTCGTCGGGCTCGGCCTCCCCGGCGGACTCCGCCTCGGCGATGACACGACTCATGGCGGCGATCCGAACTCGCTCGGCCAGGCGTCGCTTGTTCGGGTAACGCCGGTAGATGCTGGCCACCCCGACCCCGGCGAGCTCGGCTATCTCGGAGACCGGGGCGGCGAATCCCTGCTGCGCGAACACCTCGCGAGCCGCGCTGATCACGCGTTCGTCGTAGTCCACGGCGTGCTGGGCTGTGGTCATGACCACAGCGTACCTCGGAGCGGAATGATCCGCTCCGATACCGTGTTGCTCCGCGCGGAATAACTCGTTCCGGTGAGGAGAATCATGCCGCCCGAGCCGAACCCCGTCACTTCCCCACCGGTCGCGGAGAATCCCCACGGCCGCAGTCTCTCGTCCGGCAGGGCGTTCGCACTCGCGGGAGCGATTCTCGCGGTGTTCCTGATGGCTTCCACCGCGCCCTCTCCGATGTATGCCATCTACCAACGGGAGTGGGGCTTCTCCAGCACGGTGCTGACGCTCGTCTTCGCCGTCTACATGGTCGGGATCCTGGCAGCGCTGCTGTTGTTCGGTTCCCTGTCGGACCACCTGGGACGACGCCCCGTGCTGCTGGGATCGATAGCGCTCGAAACGGTCTCGCTGCTCGTACTGGCGTTCGCCCCGGGCGTCGGTTGGCTGTGCGCCGGTCGGGTTCTGCAGGGACTGGCGACAGGTACCGTCACCAGCGCGGTCAGCGCCACGCTGCTCGACTTCCAACCGCCGGGAAGCGGGCGCGGGCCGCTGGTGAACGGGATCGCCGCCTCGGCGGGCATGGCGGTGGGATCGGCGATGGCGGGTGCGCTGGTGCAGTTCGCTCCGGCACCGACCGAGTTGAGCTACCTGGTGCTGATCGCCGCGCTGGTCGTGCTGTTCCTCGGAGTGCTGGCGATACCCGAACCCGTGGAACGAGGCCGTGTCGAGGCGCGGCGGATGCTGCGCCCGCAGCGGCCGACCGTGCCCGAGGGGCAGGGGCGGACGTTCACGCTGCTGGCCGCCACGATGCTGGCCGCCTGGACGGTCGGCGGGATGTTCATGTCACTGGGGCCCTCGGTGGCCAGCGGGCTGGTCGAGAGCAACTCGCACTTCGTCGGTGGTCTGACCGTGACGGTGCTGGCCGGGGTCGGCAGCATCGGGCAGGTACTGGCCTCGGGGTGGCACGGCACCCGTGCGGTACGGCTGGCGGTCCCGTTGCTGCTGGTCGGTCTGGCCGCCGTCGCGGCGGCGGTGATCCTCGGAAACGCCGTGCTGCTGTTCGGCGGCTCGATCGTGCTCGGCGCGGGGTGGGGGCTGATGTTCATGGGCGGTTTCCGACTGCTCAGCGCCCTGGCGAGGCCCGAACAACGGGCGGGCACCTCGGCGATGATCTACGTGGTCGCCTACCTGTCCGCCGGACTCTCCAGCATCCTGCTCGGCTACCTGACCACGCTGTTCGGGCTGGAAAACGCCACGATCGTGTTCGCCGTCGCGGCGGGAGCGTTCGCCGTGCTGGCCCGGCTCGGCAGCGGCAGGATCCGTTGACCGGCAGCGGTACCACTCGCCCGAGGCATGGTCCGGAAGAGTCGGGGCAACTCGAGTGAGGCCCCATACCTCCCCGAGGCCTCGCGATCACCGTGAGAATCGGCTACGAAGCCGATTTTCCGTGCTCGAGTTCCAAAGCGAAATGAAACGCCGAAACCGCCATGCGACGAGCGTGGTAAAAGCGGTGCGCCTGGTTGTTAACCACTCCCGAATCCAGTTCGAGGCGAGCACAGTTCGCCTCACGAGCACGTTCGGCCAGTTGGTCCACTAGGTATCCGCCGACCCCGTGTGAACGCAGCTCCGGATCGGTGACCAGATCGTCGACGAACAACAACCTGCCCCGACTGGTTTCGAGCACGCGATGGGTGGCCACCGCGACACAACGGGAGTATTCGTCGTAGACACCGGTGAAAACCAGCCCCTGCTCACTCGCCCGGTGCGCGAATTCGAGAAAGCCGGTTTCGGTCAGACTCGTCCGCAACGCACGGATGAGCGGCTGGACATCAGTACGCATGCGGACATCATCGGTTTCGATATCGCTCGTGGTCATCAACACGCGAGTCATCGTAGAGGCCGGAACGCTCAGGACCGAAACGAAATTGACGGACTCTCGCGCCCGAAAAGGCGTTTCACCGTGAACGGTGCCAGACTCCTGCCCCATGCGTGCCGCTTACATCGAAGAACTCGGTCCCCCCGGGATCATCCGGTACGGGTCACTGCCCGATCCCTCCCCCGCGCCGCACGAGGTGCTCGTCCGGGTAATCGCGTCGGCGGTGAACCACGTGGACACGTTCGTCCGTTCCGGCGCGTGGCGCACCCCGGTGACGTTCCCGTTCGTCATCGGGCGCGACCTCGTCGGAACGGTAGTCGCAACCGGGAGCTCGGTAACCGGATTCCGCGCGGGAGAGGCGGTCTGGTGCAACAGCATGGGGCACGCCGGCCGAGGAGGCGCCGCCGCCGAACTGGTACCGGTCCCCGAGGAACGCTTGTACCGGTTGCCGGACGGGGTGAACGCGACGGAAGCCGCGGCAGTCGCGCATCCCGCCACCACCGCTTATCTCGGGTTGTTCACCCACGGTCGACTGCGCTCCGGTGAAACGGTGTTGGTATCCGGGGCCGCGGGTAATGTCGGCAGCGCACTGGTGGTGCTTGCCGCCGTTTCGGGCGCGGAGGTGATCGCCGTCGCCGCCCAGCACGACGCGGATCACTGCCGTTCACTCGGAGCCGCACACGTGATCGACTACCGGTCGCCAGACATGGCGGACCGGATCAGCGAGTGCGCTCCCGACGGAGTCGATCTGTACGTGGACACCTCAGCGAGGAACGATCTCGATTCCGCGATCCCCCTGTTGGCGGGGCGTGGCCGTGTAGTGCTGATGTCCGGTCTGAGCACCCGACCGAAGCTGCCTGTCGGTGAGCTCTACCTGCGAGATCGTTCGGTGCACGGCTTCGCCATCTCGCACGCGCGAGGCGACGAGCTGGCCGAAGCCGCGGCCGAGATCAACCGGTTGACGGGTGCGGGCGAGCTGCGTCCCAACCGCGTGGAGGAACTGCCCCTGGACTCCGCGGCCACGGCGCACCGGAGGCTGGAAGAGGGCTCGGTGCGGGGGAAGCTCGTCCTGCGGATATCCGACGAATAATCAGAACAACGAGAGCGCACGTACCGAAGCAGAGCGGGAGCGATTTCGGCGGACACCGGCGCCGAAGAAGTATCACCCAGGGATCCGGAATCGGAACGCGCATTCGACCGCATACCTGACTGACACCGGCACGAACAGTTGTTCACCGCGATCGAAATCGAAAGAATCACAGTCATGACGAAAAGCATCGTAGACCAGTCACCACTGTTCGAAGTAAGTGCGAGGATCGATGTCGCCGCCTCCCCGAAAGCGGTTTACGACGTGATCAGCGATCTGCCGAGAAGTTACGAGTGGAGCCCGGAGTGCATGGGCGGGACATGGATTTCGGGGGAGCCGTCAGCGGTGGGGTCAGTATTTCGTGGCGAAAATCTTCGCAAGGAAGAAGTAGTGGCGTGGGCACCGCTGGTGCGGGGAACATGGTACACCGAATGCCGGATCGTTCGCGCCGATCCGGGCAGCTCCTTCCGGTGGATGATGCTCAGCCACGCGAATGAGGACCAGGAGAGCGTCTGGGGATTCGACATCGAGAGAAACGGCGCGGGTTCGGTGCTCGAGCACAATTTCCGCATGGGCGAGGCGACCGCCGGGATTCACAAGATCGTGGCCGATATGGACGAATCAGACCGGGCTAAGTTCATAACGGACTGGACAGCGAAACTCGAGCAGGATCTGGACGACACCCTGCGACGCATCAAGAACGTGATCGAGAAGACACCGTAGCCCTCCGACGACCCGGCTTCGGGGGTTCGTCGGTCGCGTCACAGCACCGAAAGCGGCGATAAGGACCCGATAGCCCCCGCCGAGAACTCCACAGCACCACATGCCGCCGTTCGAGGCGGGACGACCACGAACGAGAGAGCGCGCGAATGTTTCTGCAGCGATTGGGCAACAAGGGTATCCGGCTCGGCACGCTGTTCGAGCGGGCAGCGACGCGACATCCCGGCAATTTCGTCGTCCTGGATCACGACCTGGACATCGCCCCCGCCCTGGGGCGGCGAGCCACACTCGGCGAACTCGCCGACCTGATCGACGATTTCGCCGCTCGGCTGGCCTCGATCGACGTCCGCCCCGGTGATCACGTCGTGGTCCACAAGAGCGACGGTTTCGACATCTCACTGCTGGCCTGCTCGATAGTGCGGGTAGGTGCGGTCCCCGTACTGCTCTCATCCAAATTGGATGGCTCCACGGTCGCCGAGCTGTCGCGTCGGGTGGGAGAGCCGTTCCTGATCACCGACCAGCACAAAATCGAGGAATCGTTACCGTCGGAAGTTTTCGACATCTCCCGCCACGTGCTGCTCACCAGCGGAAACCACCCCCGCGCGACCTCGTTCGACATGCTTTCCGAGGCCAAGCGGGTCCAGCCGGTGGAATCGCCACCGGATCGGCCCACCCTCGTTACGCACACCTCCGGAACCACCGGTCTTCCCAAACTGGCCGTGCACACCGGCAGGAGTTTCCAGGCCCGCTACCGGCCGCAGGCAACGCTCGTATCGCTCGGGGTGCGCAAACGCGAACCCGTCGCGATGCACGTCTCGTTCGTGCACTCGCGCATGTTCACCGCGATGCCGATCTCGATCCTGCAGGGGCACCCGCTCGTGGTACTCAAAGAGGACGATCCGGAAACAGTCGGTGACCTGTTCACGCAGTTACCACCGGGATTCATCGAGGCGCACCCCAACACCTTCCTCCGTTGGGAGGAGCTCGCCGGGGACTCCCGCGGGCCGCTGGCGAATGTCAAGTACTTCAGCAGCACGTTCGACGCCATTCATCCGCGAACGGTGAATCGGCTGCTCTCGGCATCGCGACGCAAGCATGCCCGGTTCGCGCAGGCTTACGGACAGAGCGAGATCGGCCCGATCGCGGCCCGTACGTATTCGCACAAGGACGGTGCTGATTTCGACGGACGCTGCGTCGGGGCACCTTTCCCCGGCATGACAGGTGTGCGCGTTGTCAGTCGCGACGGCAACACCCCCACACGGAGCAATCCCGGCTACATCGAGGTCAAAAGCGACGGCCGCATCGTGACCTACCTGGAGGAGCACCACAGGTGGGAAAAGCAGGTCAACGACGGATGGTGGCGCATGGGCGATCTCGGATACCGCACCCGCTGGGGTTGCCTGCACCTGCTCGACCGCGAGGTTGACGAGATTCCGGGCGTGCAGAGCACCCTGGAGATCGAGGACAAACTGTTCACCTCCGTCCCCGAACTCGTCGAAGTGATCATCATCCAGGGCGGAGACGGTACACCTGTTCCGGTCGTGTGCACCAGGAACGACGAGCCACTGGATCGGAACGCCTGGGAGGCGGCGCTACGTGATCTGCCGCCACTGGGCGAGCCCGTGCACTGGCGTCTGGAGGATCTGCCGCAGACATCCACCACCAAGATCAAGCGATTGGAACTCGCCAAGCTGATCGAGCAGCCCGCGGGCACGGGTGCCACGAGCGGGTGAGGCGTGATCCGACGGCCGCGGAAAGCCGATGCCGTCGCCACCCGTCCGGATCCACCACGGGTCCGGGCGGGTGCGTGCGCTCCGACGCTCTACCAGGGAGACGTGATGAACAGGAAATTCGCCTCCGGAGGCTGGATAACGGGGTGGAACCCCGAGAACGAGGAGTTCTGGCGAAGCACCGGAAAACCCATCGCACGCCGAAACCTGGCGCTGTCCGTCCTCGCCGAACACATCGGGTTCTCGGTGTGGAGCATGTGGTCGGTGCTGGTGTTGTTCATGTCGCCGGAGATCGGGCTGGACTTCGCCCCGGAGGAGAAGTTCCTGCTGGTCACGGTTCCCACGCTGGTGGGAGCGATCCTGCGACTGCCGTACGGTTGGGCGGTCACCAGATTCGGCGGGCGGAACTGGACGATGACCTCGTCCGCACTGCTGCTGGTTCCGACGGTCCTGGCGGCGTACTTCGTGCGGCAGCCGGGAACCCCGCTGTGGGTGTTCCTGCTGATCGGTGCCACCGCGGGTGTTGGCGGCGGCAATTTCTCCTCGTCGATGACGAACATCGCCGCGTTCTTCCCCCGCAGACACCACGGGTGGGTTCTCGGGTTGAACGCGGGGATCGGCAACCTCGGTGTGGCGGTGGTACAGCTCCTCGGTCTCCTCGTGATCGCCACGGTGGGAGATTCGCATCCGTCCTACATCGCCGTCACGTACCTGCCGCTGATCGCTACGGTCGCGGTCCTCGCCGCGTTCAGGATGGACAACGTGGACGCGGTGCGGGTGCGTTCGAGCGCCCTTCCCGAAGCCGCGCGCAACAGGCACACCTGGGTAGTGTCGTTGCTCTACGTGGGAACGTTCGGTTCCTTCATCGGCTACGGTTTCGCCTTCGGGCTCGTACTGCAGAACCAGTTCGGATCCACACCGCTGCAAGCGGCATCACTGACCTTCCTGGGACCGCTGCTGGGATCGCTGGCACGCCCGCTGGGAGGAAGGCTCGCCGACCTGCGCGGTGGTGCCAGGATCACCTCGTGGACGTTCGGGGGGTTGGCGGCGGGAACCGCGGTACTACTGATCGCGTCGGGCGTACACTCGTTGCCGTTGTTCGTCACCGGGTTCACCGTGATGTTCGTACTCAGCGGCATCGGCAACGGCTCGACGTACAAGATGATTCCCACGATCTTCGCCGAACAGGCGGAACGCGAGGTGACAGCTGGTGGGGACGCCGGGGCGGCGTTCCGACGAGCACAGCGCGTGTCCGGCGCCGTCATCGGCATCGCGGGTGCGGTGGGGGCACTGGGAGGCGTGGGTATCAACCTCGCGTTCCGAATCTCCTACGCGGGTGAAACGGGCAGCGGCATTCCCGCGTTCTGCGCGTTTCTCGCCTTCTACGCGCTGTGCGTACTGCTGATCAGTCGCTGTTACTCCCGACGGGGCACTCATATCGACCCCAGGACGGAACCGCACCGCACGGAACGAGTGGTGACTACCGATGTCCGATGACTCGCACGGCCGTAACGCCACCGCGTCCGGCCACGGACTCGGCGCGGAATCGCACTGCCCGTACTGCGCGTTGCAGTGCGGCACCCGGCTGACGCCCACCACCGACGGCGATCTCACGGTTCGCCCCACGGACTTCCCCACGAATCGCGGCGGGCTGTGCCGCAAGGGTTGGACCGCTCCGGCACTGCTGAACACACCGGACCGACTGCGCTCGCCGCTCGTTCGCGGACGGGACGGCACCCTGGTCGAAACCGACTGGCGGAGTGCGCTGGATCTGATCGCTTCGCGGCTGAGCGATATCCGGGATACCCACGGGCCGGACGCGGCAGCGGTCTTCGGTGGTGGCGGGCTCACCAACGAGAAGTCTTACATGCTGGGCAAATTCGCCCGAGTCGCGCTCGGTACCAGTCAGATCGACTACAACGGGCGATTCTGCATGTCCGCCGCGGCCGCGGCCGGAAACGCCGCGTTCGGTGTCGACCGCGGACTGCAGTTCCCGGTGACCGACCTCGCGAATTCGGAGGTGGTGCTGCTGGCCGGGGGCAATCCGGCCGAAACGATGCCACCGCTGATGCGGCACCTGCAACATCCCGATCTGATCGTCGTTGATCCTCGCCGAACCAGAACCGCCGAACAGGCGGCGTTGCACCTGCAACCCGCACCGGGGACCGACCTCGCCCTCGCGCTCGGGCTGTTGCACCTGGCGGTGGCGGAGAACCTGGTCGACCACGACTACATCGATCGGCGGACGAACGGCTTCGAAGACATGTGGGCGGTCGTCCTCGACTGGTGGCCGGAGCGCGTGGAACGCGTAACGGGTGTGCCGCGTGACGCCCTACGACGCGCGGTACGGATGCTCGCGACCGCCTCGCGCGCGCACCTGCTCACCGGACGCGGTGTCGAACAGCACCGCAACGGCACCGACACGGCGGCGGCTTTCGTCAATCTCGCGCTCGCCCTGGGACTGCCCGGACGTTACGGCAGCGGTTACGGATGCCTCACCGGTCAGGGAAACGGACAGGGTGGCCGGGAACACGGGCAGAAATCCGATCAGCTTCCCGGTTATCGGATGATCACCGATCCCGCCGCGCGTGCCCACGTGGCCGAGGTCTGGGGAGTCCCACCCGAATCACTGCCCGGTCCCGGCCGCGGCGCCTACGAACTGCTCGACGCTCTCGGAGAACCCGCTGGTCCGAGAGCGCTGCTGTTGCACGGCTCGAATCCGGTCGTATCGGCGCCGAACGCCGACCACGTGGCGAAACGGTTGCGAGCACTCGACCTGCTCGTGGTGTCCGACTTCGTGCCATCGGAGACCGCCGTACTGGCGGACGTGGTCCTGCCCGCGACCCAATGGGCCGAGGAAGAGGGAACGCTCACGAACCTGGAAGGCCGCGTGCTGCGCAGGCGCGCGGCCCTGTCCGCCCCGCCGGGCGCCCGCTCGGACCTGGAGATCCTGCACGAACTGGCCGTACGGCTGGGTCAGCCCGCCTGGCGGTTCCCCACCGAACCGCGCGCGGTTTTCGAGGAACTGCGAAGGGCTTCCAGTGGCGGTCGGGCGGACTACTCGGGGATCTCCTACGAACGACTGGACTCGGGAGAAGCCCTGTACTGGCCGTGCCCGAGCACGGCGGACGAGTCGCACCCGGGCACCCCAAGACCATTCCTGGAACGATTCGCCCATCCGGACGGACGGGCACGGTTCGCGGCGGTCGACGGCACGGAACACGTCCCCGACCCCGCGTATCCGCTGCTGCTGACCACCGGCAGACTGGCGAGCCACTATCAATCGGGGGCACAGACCCGTCGCGTGGCGGAGCTGACCGAAACGGCTCACGAACCGTACGTGGAGGTACACCCGGATACCGCTGATCGGTTCGGGCTGATTCGGGACGAGCCGGCGCAGATCACCTCGACGCGGGGCAGTGCGATCGCGCGCGTGAGCCTGGTGCGTTCGATGCGAACGGATACGATATTCCTACCCTTCCACTTTCCCGGCAGCGGACGGGCCAACACGGTGACGAGCCCCGTGCTCGACCCGATCAGCGGTATGCCCGAGTTCAAGGTCTGTCCCGCACGCATCGCACCGTGTGAGGAGCGGGAATGAACCGCATCGTGATCGTCGGCAACGGGTTCGCCGCGCGACGTCTGGCACGACGGCTACGTGATCGCGGCCACAAGGGCGGAATAACCGTCCTCGGTGCCGACCCCTCCCGAAAACGCGCGATGCCCGGCTCGGCGATCGACGAGCTCGCCGCGGCCGGGGTCCCCTGGCTGCCTCGGCTGCCCGACGACGTGGCGGCGCGAAACAGCACCGTCATAACCGAAATCGATCGCTCGAACCGCGTGGTACGCGGCGAGGATGGCGAAACCCACCCCTACGACGTTCTCGTGCTGGCCACCGGCGCGCGTACGGCGATACCGGACATGGCGGGAATTCGGGACCATGAAGGGGGGCTCTGCGAAGGAGTCCGCGGCGTGCGCGGGATCGAATCCCCTCCCGGGGTGGGCGAGGGTCCGTTCGTGGTGCTCGGCGGGGGGCCGCACGGCCTCGAAACGGCTTCGGCGCTCGGAAGGTGCGGTGCGGATACCACGCTGGTGCACCCGGGCGAGCACCCGCTGGACCGCGTGCTGGACGAGCGAGCGGGCGAAGCGCTGTCCGAGGCAGTGCGCGGGGCGGGCGTGACCCTGTTGACGGGGCGGCGAGCGAAAGCCGTGGAAAACGGCGAACTGCTGCTGGACGACGGAACCAGGCTGCCGTACTCCGAGCTTCTGCTGTGCACGGGAACCGTTCGTGAGACGTCGCTCGCGCGAGCGGCGGGTCTCGAAACCGGTCTCGGAATCGTCGTCGACGAACAGCTGCGCACTTCGGACGAGTGTATTCACGCGATCGGCGACTGCGTGGAACAGCACGGCGAGGTACCGCACGGAGCGGACGCCGCACGGCACCAGGCAGATGTCCTGGCCGAGCTGCTGACCGGAGGGCAAACCGGGTACCACCGGGGAGAACCGGTGATCCGCCCGAGAACCGCGGGGATCGAGCTGCTCGTGATCGGTTCACCGAACCGTTCCCCGGATGACGACTACGAGGAAGTGACGCTCTCCGACCCCGCGCGGACGAGGTACGCACGACTGGTGCTGCGAGGAGATCGCATCCACTCCGCCGTGCTGCTGGGATTCGACTCGGCGATCGCGGCGGTGCGACAACTGCACCACCGGGGGACCGAGTTACCCACCGACAAATTGGTACTGCTGTCGGGAGACACCACGGAATACGCCGAGTCCGACGAACTCCCGGAAAACGCGGTGATCTGCCACTGCAACAACGTCACCCGGGCCGACCTTTCCCGCGCCTGGGCGGACGGGGCCAGGGAGCTCGGCTCGTTGATCTCGGCAACGCGCGCCACAACCGGCTGCGGTACCTGCGAGAGCAGCGTGCGGAGCTTCTGCGCGGCGATGCCCGCTCCGAACCCCGAGACCGAAAAGGACGCGGCATGACACGCACGCTGGTCACGATCGGGTACGGCATGGTCGGTCACCGGCTGGTCGAGGAAATGCGCAGACGTGATCCGGAGCGCCTATGGCGCGTGGTGGTTCTCGGGGAGGAGGCCCGTCCCGCCTACGACCGAGTGTCACTCTCGTCTTACTTCGACGGCAGAAGAGCGGCGGATCTGACCCTCGCGGACTCGGGCATCGCGTCGGATCCGCGCGTCGAGCTACGACTCGACACCGGCGTGAGCACGATCGATCGCCAATCGCGAACGGTGACCTGCGCGGACGGTTCCACGATCGGCTACGACGCGCTGGTACTGGCCACCGGTTCGCTGCCGTTCGTGCCACCGGTGGTGGGGCGGGAGCTTCCGGGCTGTTTCACCTACCGCACCCTGGATGATTTGACAGCGATCGAACGTGCTTCCCGTGCGAACCGTCCGGGAATCGTCGTCGGAGGCGGACTGCTGGGGCTGGAAGCCGCCAACGCACTGCGGCTGTTGGGGATGCGGCCGCACGTGGTCGAGACCGCCGAGCATCTGCTGCCGGTGCAGCTCGACCGCGGTGGTGGGCGCGTGCTGGCGAACATGGTGGGAGAGCTGGGCGTCCACGTGCACTGCGGCACCATCGTGCGCTCGGTGCACGCCGATCGCACGGGGCGGGTCGCCGAGGTGCGGCTGTCCGACGACAGCACGCTCGAAGCCGATCTCGTCGTGTTCTCAGCCGGAATCCGGCCACGGGATGAGCTCGCCGAAAGCTGCGGGCTGGAACGCGGCACGCGGGGCGGGTTCCTCGTCGACGATCGTTGTCGAACCGCGGACGAGCGCATCTGGGCCGTGGGTGAGTGCGCGGCGGTGGAAGGACGTTGCTACGGGCTGGTCGCTCCCGGCTATCGCATGGCCGAGGTGGTCGCCGAGCAGCTCACGAAACCCGGTGGCCCGACGACGGGATTCTCCGGCTACGACATGTCGGCCAAGTTGAAGTCGCTGGGGGTCGACGTCGCTGGGGTGGGGGACGTGCACGGCCGCACCGAGGGCGCGATGGAGTTCGTGCGGGAGAACCGGGAGGCCGGAACGTACGCGAAGTTCGTGCTGGATTCGGACGGCCGAACCCTGCTGGGTGCTGTGCTGGCCGGGGACGCCCGCGCTTATCCCCTGCTACGCACGCTGCTCGGACGACGACTGCCGCGAAGCCCCGAACGGATCCTGGACTCCCCGGAACTCGGTGACCGCCCCCGGGCCGGTGTGTAGAGAGAGACAGTCGCCGGGTGCGCGTGGTCGGCGCGCGCCGGACTCCGGGCGACAGGAACCCACCGGTACCCGACTGCGGGAGCGGAGGTCCCGGCCGGTCGGGACGAATACCGGGAAACGGGCCGGCGACGATCCACAAGAAAACACGCGCAAATAAATCAGGTTCCACTCGCAAGCCGCACGAAAAATCATCCCTTTTGAAGGATCTGACAGATCGTCGTTCACGGATTGGCCCGCATTCGATCACACCAGCAGGATCGAGGGCGTTATCAGGACGATTCGAGAGGAAACCAGCCATGACCAAGCTCGCCGTCATCTACTACTCGGCACACGGAAACCTCCACAAACTCGCGGTGGCGGGCGCCGCCGCCGCCGAAAAGGAGGGAGCGGAAGTGCGGTTGCGCAAAGCGGCCGAACTGACCGAGGAAACCATCGTTCCCGGAAACGACAAGTGGAACCAGGCATGGGCCCGTCATGTCGCCGAGACCGGTGACATCGACGAGGCCACGATCGATGACCTGGAGTGGGCGGACGCGGTGCTGTGGGGAACCCCCGGGCGGTACGGAATGCCCGCCGCTCCGCTCAAGCACTTCATCGATCGCACGCTGCCGTTGCACTCGCGGCGCGGCCTCGCGAACAAGGTGATGAGCTCTTTCACCTCGACCGCCACACTGCACGGTGGGCAGGAAAGCACCATTCTCGCCCTCAACAACGCGTTCTACCACTGGGGAGCGATTATAGTTCCTCCCGGTGTCGTGGATCCGGTTCAGCTCGCCCCCGAGAACGGAAATCCGTACGGCGTGAGCAGCGTATCGCGGAACGAGGCGGGAAATGTGGCCGACGACAATATCGCCGCGATCGAATCACAGGCCCGACGAACGGTGGAAATCGCCGACGCCCTGGTCCGTGGAATGCGCACCGAGTGATTCGCGCCGCGAATTCGCTCGACTCACCGACTTTCGAGGAGCCCTCAGTGGACGATTCCATGTTCGACACAGGACTCGGTCCCGCGCTGCAACAACCGCCGTGGGAGGACCTCTCCCAGTTGGAGCGGGTGCGCGAGGATCTGACCGCCCGGCCACCGCTGGTGGACCCCACCGACATACATCTGCTGCGATCCCAGCTCGCCGACGTCGCGAGAGGCGAGGCCCACGTCGTCCAGGCGGGCGACTGCGCGGAGGATCCGTCGGAAAGCACCGCGGAACACGTCTCGCGCAAGTCCGCGGTGCTGGATCTGCTCGCGGGAACGCTTCGGTTCATCACGCACACGCCCACCATCAGAGTCGGCCGTATCGCAGGGCAGTACGGCAAACCACGTTCCAACCCCACCGAGCGGGTCGGTGACACCGAACTACCGGTGTTTCGCGGACACATGGTCAACAGCCCGGAACCCGACTCCGAGAACCGACGGGCGGATCCGCTGCGTCTGCTCACCGGCTACATGGGTGCCGACAGTGTGATGCGGCATCTGGGCTGGCGCGTGCGATCCGGCGATCCCAGGATCGAGCCGCTCGTGTGGACCAGCCACGAAGCGCTGCTGTTGGACTACGAACTTCCCATGGTACGCACCGACGCCGCTGGGAACCGGGTACTGACCTCCACACACTGGCCCTGGATAGGCGAACGCACCAGACAGGTGGACGGTGCGCACGTTTCGCTGCTCGCCGAGGTGGCCAATCCGGTGGCCTGCAAGGTCGGCCCCAACATGGACATCGACGAGCTGCTCGCGCTGTGTTCGCGTCTCGACCCCGCCGGACAGCCGGGCAAACTCACTCTGATCGCTCGAATGGGCGCGGACCGTACGGCGGACCGACTGCCGCCACTAGTCGAAGCGGTACGGCTCGCCGGACACCCGGTCATCTGGCTCAGTGACCCGATGCACGGCAACACGATCAGCGCGCCGAACGGCCACAAGACGCGGTACGTGGAAGTTCTGGAACGGGAGATCGCCGCCTTCCACCAGGCAGTGACGAAGGCGGGTGGCACAGCGGGAGGGGTGCACCTGGAGACGACACCGGACTCGGTGACCGAATGCGTCGCGGGGCCCGGCGAGGCCGAGGCAGCTGGGCGGATCTACACCAGCCACTGCGATCCCCGGCTCACGCCGGAACAGGCTATCTCGGTGGTCTCTTCGTGGCCGAGTCGACGGCCGCTGTTCTCGGACGGGACGCTGTCTCCCCTGTTGAACGCGAGGAGCGCTGACTGATGCACCACGGAGTAGCACTGGTAACCGGAGCAGCAGGCGGCATCGGAGCGGCCGTGGCACAGGAGCTGTCCCTGCGGGGCGTCCGGGTGGCGGCGCTGGACCGGGACGGTGAACGGCTGCGGGAGACGGTGGAGAAGCTTACCGCCGAGGGACTGCCCGTGACGGCCTTTCCCTCCGACGTAACCGGAACATCGGAGGTCCGCTCCACCGTCGACGAGGTGGAAGGCTCCCTGGGGGCGATCGAGCATCTGGTCAACGCGGCCGGTGTCCTCCGCACGGGAAGGGTCACCGAACTGTCCGATGAGGACTGGGAGTGCGCTTTCGCGGTCAACGCCGGCGGAGTCTTCCGACTCTCTCGGGAAGTCGTCGACCGAATGATTCCGCGCGGAAGTGGTTCGATCGTCACCGTCGCCTCGAACGCCGCGGCCACACCGCGTGCCGAGATGGCCGCCTACGCGGCGTCCAAAGCCGCGGCCACGATGTTCACGAAAAGTCTCGGGCTGGAGGTAGCCCGGCACGGCATCAGGTGCAACATCGTGGCGCCCGGATCGACCGACACACCGATGCTCCGTTCGATGTGGCACGACTCGTCCGGAGCCGACTCGACGATCGAGGGACGTCCCGAGGTGTTCCGGGTGGGCATCCCGCTGGGAAAGCTGGGGGCCACGAAGGACGTCGCCGAGGCGGTCGGCTTCCTGCTCTCCGATTCCGCCTCCCAGATCACCATGCACACCCTCACGGTGGACGGCGGAGCCGCACTCGGCGCTTCCTGGTAGGACTCCGTTCCCCGACCGACCGGGATGACCGAAAGGCGGATCACCCCGGGTGAGACGGCTTTCGCACGGACCAGTGAGTCAGCGAGGACATACCAGAGAGGACATCATGGCCGGAATTCCGACCACCCACGCCTATCGGATGCCGACAGCCGTGGAACTTCCCGGCAACACCGCGCCGTGGACCGTCGATCCGACACGCGCGGTGTTGCTGGTACACGACATGCAGCGATACTTCCTCGAACCGCTTCCCCCGAACCCGCGCACGGAGCTGGTGGACAACGCGGTCCGGTTGCGGCAGAACTGCGCGGAACTCGGCATCCCGGTCGTCTACACCGCGCAACCGGGGAACATGACAGCCGAGCAGCGCGGACTGCTGCGGGACTTCTGGGGTCCGGGCATGCGCACCTCACCGGAGGACCGGGAGGTCGTGGACCAGCTCGCCCCCGGTGACAACGACCGAATCCTCACGAAGTGGCGCTACAGCGCCTTCTTCGATTCCGGACTGTTGGCGGAGCTGCGCTCCGCCGGCCGGGACCAGCTGATCCTGTGCGGCGTTTACGCGCACATCGGTGTGCTGATCACCGCGGTCGAGTCCTACAGCAACGACGTACAGACGTTCCTCGCCGCCGACGCCGTCGCTGACTTCTCGTGGGAACGGCATCACATGGCCCTCGACTACGCGGCCCGTTGCTGCGCCGTCGTCACTACGGTCAAGGAGGCCCTCGCATGACTTCCCGGAACTCGGTCGACCCGCTGGACGAGATCACCGGCGACCACCCCCCGCCGTTCGCGCTGCTGTATCGCCCTGACAGCTCGCCGGGTGTGGTGGAGATATTCACCGGCGAGATCTCCCGACTCGCCGAACTGGCGGAGATACCGGTGCCCGAATGCGAGGAAGCACCTGGCGAACCACGCGCGGACACGCTGGTCATGGTCCCGTTCCGGCAGATCTCCGAACGCGGTTACGAGTGTCTGGACGACGGGGAACCGCTGCTCGCCATGAGCGTCGAGGAGCACCACCGCATCGGCCTGCCCGAGGCCATGCGGCGGTTGCCGGACGAGCCGATACACCTCGGGCAGGAATCGTTCGACACGGACGACGGCGAGTACGCCGAGATCGTGCGCGACATCGTGAACGACCGGATCGGAACGGGTGAGGGAGCGAACTTCGTCATCAAGCGCTCCTTCACGGCGACCCTGGAGGATTACACATCACGGAGCGCGCTCACCTTCTTCCGCAGACTGCTGGAAGGAGAAACCGGCGCTTACTGGACGTTCATGCTGCACACCGGGGATCGAACTTTCGTGGGTGCCACCCCGGAACGGCACATCAGCGTGCAGGACGGCACCGCCGTGCTGAACCCGATCAGCGGCACTTACCGCTATCCGGAGTCCGGCCCCGAGCTCGGGGAGATCATGGAATTCCTTGGCGACCGCAAGGAATCGGACGAGCTCTGCATGGTCGTCGACGAGGAACTGAAGATGATGGCGCGCATCTCCCACGAGGGAGGACGCGTCATCGGGCCCTATCTCAAGGAGATGGCCCGGCTCGCACATACCGAGTACTTCATCGAGGGACGCACCGACAGCGATCCCAGGGAGATCCTGCGCGAGACCATGTTCGCGCCCACGGTGACGGGCAGCCCGCTGGAAAGCGCGTGTCGTGTCATCGCGCGGCACGAGCCGAGGGGACGCGGTTATTACAGCGGAATAGTCGGCCTCATCGGCAGGGACGCACAGGGACGGCACCTCCTGGACTCCTCGATACTCATCCGCACCGCCGACATCGACGCCACGGGGCGCATGAGCATCGGCGTGGGCGGCACCTTGGTTCGCCACTCCGATCCCGTCTCGGAGGTCGCGGAGACGCGGGCGAAGGCCGCGGGGCTGCTGAACGCGTTGCGCACCGAGAGCACCAGGGGCTTCGCCGCGCATCCGGACGTGCGCGCGACGCTGCGTCGACGCAACGACAATCTCGCCGATTTCTGGCTGTCGGAGCGGATGGGGCATTCGGGCGAGATGTCGGACCTGGCGGGCAGAAGTGTGCTGGTGATCGATGCCGAGGACACGTTCACGGCGATGCTGCGCCATCAGCTCGGCAGTCTCGGGCTGCACGTGACCGTCCGCCGATTCGACGAGACTCACTCGCCTGGGGAGTACGACCTGGTGGTGCTCGGACCCGGCCCGGGAGATCCGACCGATACGGAGCACCCGAAGATCAACGGGCTGCACGAGACGGCCCGGGAACTGCTCGCCACCGGGAAACCGTTCCTCGCCATATGTCTGAGCCACCAGGTGGTCGGCATGGCCGCGGGAATCACCACGAAACGCAGACCGGTGCCGAATCAGGGAACACAGCGTCGGATCGACCTGTTCGGAGCCGCGGAGGTCGTCGGCTTCTACAACACTTTCGCGGGTTACTGCGCGGCGGACCGGATCGACCATCCGAGTTGGGGAGTCGTCGACGTCAGCCGGGATCCCGAGACCGGGGAAGTGCACGCGCTGTGCGGTCGGGATTTCGCTTCGATTCAGTTCCACCCCGAATCGGTGCTCACCCTGGACGGCGTGCGCATCGTCCGCGATCTGCTTACCGGTCTCGTGCCCCGTCGGCCGCGCCACCACGGCGAAACAAACCTCGAAGAATTCCAAAGAACCATCACCACGGTCGCGAACTGACATACTCTTCTGACCGCCCTCGCGGGCACGAATACGCCCGTGCAACCCTCGAAAAAGTTTCCGAGGATTTCTTTCGCAGCTTTAGGGGATATTTCCATGCTTCCGGTGATGCAGAGCAACAAAGGTCTTTACATGGGACTCGTCGCCGAACGTTCCGTGGCCGAGCACGGCGACAAGACGATCATTCTCGATCACACACCCGAATTGCTTCCGAATTGCGGGGGACGACTGACCTTCGCGGAGTTCGCCGAGCACGTGGACGACACGGCGGCGCGGCTGCACGCGATCGGGGTTCGGCGTGGCGATCACGTCGCGATCCACAAATCCGAAGGCATCGACATCAACATCGTCTCGTGCGCGGTTTCCCGCATCGGCGCGGTACCGGTACAGCTGTCCTCGGCACTGGACGCCGACAGCGTGGTCGCGTTGCTGCGTAGGCTCGGCGAGCCGTTCATGGTCACCGATGTGCCCAAGTTGGACGGTCCGTTCCGGAACGTCGAACTGAGCTCGATCACCAAACGTGTCGTCAGCGTGTCCGATTCCCGTCCCGGTTCGGTGTCCCTGGACGAGTACGCGGGCGCTCCTCGACAGGAACCGGTACTGATCCACCCGGACCATCCCGCCCTGATGACGCACACCTCGGGAACCACCGGACTGCCCAAACTCGTGATGCATTCGGCGCGGACACTGCACGGTCGCTATCGTCCGCAGGCGAAGCTGTTCGACATGATCCGCGAGCGGGAAACCGTGGCGATGCACGTCTCCTATGTGCACTCGCGGATGCCACTGGCGCTCGCCGTGCTGATGCCGCGCGGCAACCCGATGGTCGTGATGAACGATTCGGACCCGGCGAAGGCGGCGAAACTGTGGGAGGAAACGCAGCCCGGATTCATCGAATCACACCCCAATTCCTTCATGGAGTGGGAGGAACTGGCCGAGCACCCGAGTCGACCACTGGCGAACGTGAAATATTTCAGCAGCACGTTCGATGCCATTCACCCGAGTACGATGCACAAGCTGTTGCACGCCAGCGAGCGAAGCTCGCCGTTGTTCTACCAGATCTACGGCCAGAGCGAGACTGGACCGCTGGTCGGGCGCGGGTTCACCCGCGAGACGGCGCTCGACGCCGACGGGCGCTGCCAGGGCCACGCGTTCCCGGGAGACACCAAGTTCCGGCTGGTCAGCCGCAACGGTAAAGAGGTCAGCAGGGAGAACCCCGGCTACATCGAGGTGAAGGCCGCGGGGCGCGTGCTCGGCTACCTCGGGGAGCGCGAACGCTACGACACCCAGATCCACGGCGGCTGGTGGCGCGGTATGGACATCGGGTACCGCACCGAGGAGGGGTGCCTGCATCTGCTGGATCGCGAGGTGGACAGCATTCCGGGCCTGACCAGCACCCTGGAAGTCGAGGACGCGGTGCTGGACCGACTGGACGAGCTCACAGAACTGGTGGTCGTACCGGGTGCCGACGAGAAGCCGGTCCCGGTGGTCTGCACCGACGAGGACGCCCCACTGGATCGGCAGCGCTGGGCCGATGCCACCGCGGAATGGCCCCAACTCGCCGAACCGGTCCACATGAAGATCTCCGAACTACCCCGAACGGCGACGATGAAGGTGCAGCGCATAGAGCTTTCCGCTCGGCTGCGACGCGCGAACACCGCGGTCTCCGAGTGAAATCGCGGCCACCGACCTGGAGGAGAGCATCGTGCGAAACAGCGACGACGAGGTGCTGATCGTCGGAGCGGGACCGACCGGGTTGCTCGCGGGGTGCGAGCTGTTGCGCCGGGGAATCGAGGTACGGCTCGTCGACCGATCGCCGCACCCGACCGACGTGCCCAAGGCACTGTCCGTCTGGCCGAGGGTGATGGACATCCTCACCGAACTCGGCACGGGGGACCAGGTACGAGGGGTTTCCGTACCCGTTCGGGCATTTCGCTACTTCTCCGAACGGGCTCCGGTGGCCTCGATGAGCTTCACCGAGGAGCTGGCGGCCCGTCAGCTGCCGCAGTACGAGACGGAGCGCATTCTCACCGAACGGCTGCGGCAGCTCGGCGGCACCGTCGAACGCGAGGTACGGCTTCTCGCACTGGAGAACTCGGAACCGGCGACGGACGACCCCGGGGGAACCGTCACGGCGATCCTCGAATCCGCCGACGGTTCCGTCCACCGGAGCAGCGCGCACTACGTGATCGGGGCCGACGGTGCGGGCAGCACCGTTCGGGGCCAACTCGGCGTGGGATTCGAGGGCAACACCTACCCGATGTCCTTCGCGCTCATCGACTCACACGTCGACGGAAGGCTGCCACCGGACGAGATCTCCTACTATCAGAGTACCGGCGGGACCCTGGTGGTGGTTCCGCAGCCGGGAGGGGTTTTCCGATTCCTCTCCGTGCTGCCGGAAGGCTCCGAGATGACTCGGAGTCGGATGCAGTCGGTGATCGACACTCAGGGACCGCGCGGAGTCAGCATCACCGATCCCGTCTGGGAAACCGTTTTTCGGGTGCACGCCCGAAGAGCGGGTGAGTTCCGGCGCGGCCGCGTCTTCCTGGCCGGGGACGCGGCCCATGTACACAGCCCGGCAGGCGGCCAGGGAATGAACAACGGGCTGCAGGACGCGCACAACATCGCCTGGAAGATCGCCGCCGTACTACGGGGGGATTCCCCGAGCACGCTGCTCTCGACCTACGACACGGAACGCAAGGAGGCGACCACACGCATCGTGCGCGACACCGACCTGCACACACGTGCGCTCACCGCACGCACGCGCGGCAAGGCCGTGGTTCGCGACACGGCGTTGCGGCTGCTGGGACGTTCCGGAATCGCGTCCCGGTTCATCGCTCCGGTACTGGCCGGGGTCCGGCTCACCTACACCCCGAACCGCTACACGCAACGTCCCTCGGGACCGTCGTGCCGCACCGATGCCGGGACACGGCTCCGCGGGCGCCCCGGAGCCGCCGTACCGCGGCATGTGCGGCAAGCGCTCGGGGTTGCCGAGTCGGCAGCGGACCCCCGGGGGTGGACACTGCTCGTCCGACCGCCGGAGAACGACCCGTCCTGGACGACCGAGTTGCACCGGATGACCGAACGGCTCCCTCGGTTGACCGTTCTCGGTCCGGACGAATCCGGGTCCGGTGCGAGCGGGATGTGCGTACGAGCGGGATACCACCTGATTCGTCCGGATGGGCACATCGCCGCGCACGGGCACACCGACGACCTGGACAGCCTGCGTTCGGAACTGGATCTCGTGTTCGAGCACGCGGCCACCCCGAACCCGGTCTGACGGCACGGCCCCGTCGTCGCGGTACTCGTGAATACCCGATGCGCCCGTCCCCGGGGATGGGCGCATCGCGCTTCGCACGAGAAGCCACACCGTGGCTGCGATGGTTCAATCCGCGCCGTCCGGCGCTTCGGGCAGCGCCAGGCACAGAGCTTCCAACGCGCCGGAGAAAGCGTGCTCGGGGGGCGTTCCGTAGCCCACCACCAGCCCCTCCCGGGACGGCATGGTGCTGTCGGGATGGCGGTACGCGTTCAACCCGTCCAGTTCCAGGCTCTGTCTCCGTGCGGCCGTCACCGACATCCGTTCGGTGTCCGGGGGCAGCTCCAGCACGGCGTGCAATCCGGCCGCGATTCCGCTGACCCGGATGTGCGGGGCGCGTTCGGCGATCATTCCCGTGAGCAGATCACGTCGACGGCGATACACCCGCCGCATCCGACGCAGATGTCGCTCGTAGGCACCGAAGGAAACGAAATCGGCGAGCGTCAACTGCCCGGTCACCCCGGTGGAAAGCTCACGCGGCCCCTTGACGTCCAGGACGTCGTCCACCAGGCGCTCGGGCAGCACCATCCAACCTATCCGCAGCGCCGGGGAGATACTTTTGCTCACCGACCCCATGTAGACCACTCGCTCCGGATCCAGTCCCTGTAGCGCGCCCACCGGTTCACGGTCGTAGCGGAACTCGCCGTCGTAGTCGTCCTCGATGATGAGTCCGCCGGTCGAGCGCGCCCAGTCGATGACGGCCGAGCGGCGCTCGGGATGCAGCGGACCCCCCGTGGGGTACTGGTGTGCGGGTGTGAGAAGCGCGGTCCCCGACCCGCTGTCCGGGATCTCGTCGACACGCGCGCCGTGCTCGTCGATCGTCAACGGCACGGTCGGCGACCCCGTCTCGGACACGATCTCGCGGTGAAAGGCCAATCCGTAGGACTCCACGGCGACGGCGCCGTCCAGAATCGTGCTCAACAACCGCAGGCCGTGCGCGAAGCCGGCGCAGATGACGATGCGCTCCGGTTTGGTCCGCACACCGCGCGCACGAGCGAGGTAATCCACCAGGCTGTCGCGCAGTTCGACACGGCCACGTGGATCGCCTACGCCGAACGCCTCGTTGGACGCGTTCGTCATGGCTCGCCGCGCCGACCTCATCCAGTCGGAACGCGGGAAGGCAGCCGCGTCCGGCGAACTGGGTTGCAGGTCGTGTGTCGGCCTGCGCGGGGAGCGGCGCGCCGAGAGTCGGGAACGTTCGGACTCCAGTGGAACCGCCCGAGGTGCCACCCGCGTGCCCGACCCCTGCTTCGAGGTCAGCCACCCCTCCTCGACCAACTCGGCATAGGCGTCGGCGACAGTGTTGCGGGCGATCCCCAGGTCGGTGGCCAACGACCGGTACGGCGGCAACCTCGTTCCCTGCGTCAACCTACCGGAGCGAATCGATTCCCGGAGCGCTCGCATCAACTGGTCCCGGCGACTGCCCGTGCCGTCGAGTTCCAGGTGCAGGTCCGCCCCGGAACCCGATTCTCCCGCGACGTTCGGCTCCGTCGCGGAGCGCGCCGTTTCATCGGTGGAATTGACCCAAGAATCCATCACGGAAATGAACCATACACAGCCCGGAAATCCCCTTTAAAGTCATGGCCATGGATAAAGTACAGATTCCCGAACGGATGAACCTGACCAAGGTCGCGCCCAAGGTGTTCAAGGCAGTGGTGGCCCTCGACACCGCGGCCAGGGAGGGACTCGACCCGGTCCTGCTGGAGCTGGTCCAGATTCGCGCGTCGCAGCTCAACCACTGCGCCTACTGCATCGACTACCACACCACGGACGCCCGCAAGGCCGGTGAGACCGAGGACCGGATCTACCAGCTCAGCGCCTGGCACGAGTCCAGCCTCTACACCGCGAAGGAACGGGCCGCCCTGGAGCTGACCGAGTCGGTGACCCTGCTTCCGCAGGGCGTGTCCGACGAGGTCTACGACCAGGCGGCCAAGCACTTCGAGGAGCAGGAACTGGCCCAGCTCATCGCGTTGATCTTCACTGTCAACACCTGGAACCGGATGAACGTCACCACCCGCAAGACCCCCGGTACCCAGTAAGGACCGATCCCCGGCAACCGGTCCGGAACAACACCCGGAAAGCCGGTCGGCCCCGGGATCGGCATACCGGCAGGCACGGCGGACGGATCCGCTCTCCGGGCGGTTCCGTACCGCGCGGCCGCCCGCCGATCCCGGACACGGATCCGGATTCGCTGTGCCCCGGAACAGCGGGGGAACGGAACCGGATCGAAGTCCACAATTCCCGACGCGATTCGCCACGAGGGTTCGTCACCCGATCTCGGCGCGCGCCGAACGGTGTGGACCGAAAAAGTTCGGCGACGAACGACAACAATTCGTCGCCGAACGACGGAAAACGGTAAGGACGGTGGCCGTATCCCCGTGGCCACCGTCCCTACCCGGTATTGTCGTATCCATTGTCGGAAGGGCTGATGGCGTCGTGACAACCGCCCCATCAACGCCCGCCACTACGAGTACCGGCCGCTCACCACTCAAGGGGTGGCTGGCGGTCCTCGCGGTGACTCTGGGCATTTTCGCATTGATGACCTCGGAACTGCTACCCGTCGGTCTGCTCACCCCGGTCGGTGACGCACTACGGGTTTCCGAGGGGACCGCCGGACTCATGGTGACCGTCCCAGGACTGGTCGCCGCGTTCTCCGCACCGGTGGTCACCGTACTGACCGGGCGAATCGACCGCAGACTGGTGCTGGCCGTGCTGATCGGCCTGGTGGGAGCGGCGAACCTCGCCTCCGCCTTCGCCACCAATTTCGGAATCGTGCTCGTCGCCCGCTTTCTGATCGGGATCAGCGTCGGCGGTTTCTGGTCCATAGCGGGCGGTATCGCACTGCGACTCGTTCCCGAGCACCAGGTCGCGCGCGCCACCGCCGTGATCTTCGGGGGTGTCGAGACCGCTTCGGTACTCGGTGTACCCACGGGAACGTTCATCGGCGATCTCAGCAACTGGCGCACCGCGTTCGCGGTCGTCGGCATCCTCGGACTGGTCTCGTTGACGTTCATAGTGTTCCTGGTCCCCCGCCTGCCCGCGGAGCAGACGCTCCGGTTCTCGGAGCTTCCCCGGGTGTTCCGCTCCAACGTCGGAGTGCGGGTCGGCGTCGCCATGACGTTTTTGATCATCACGGGACACTTCGTGGCCTACACGTTCGTCCGACCGCTGCTGCTGGAGGACGGAATCGGCGGTGAGCTGATCGGCGGACTGCTGCTGGTCTTCGGCGTCGCGGGCATCTGCGGCAACTTCATCGCGGGCGCACTGATCCGCACCCGGCTGCGGGAAACCATCATGGGCCTGTCGGTCGTGCTGGCCGTCGCGATGACGCTGTTGGCCGTGGTGGACACCAACACGCTCTCCGCGGCGGGAATCCTGATTCTGTGGGGCCTGGGGTACGGCGCCGTGCCGGTCACGATGCAGACCTGGATCCTCACCAAGGCCCCGGACACCACCGAAGCCGCTTCCTCGCTGTACGTGTCGATGTTCAACCTCTCCATCGCGCTGGGCGCGCTGTTCGGCGGCATGGCAGTGGACGGAATCGCGGCCAGCAGCGTGCTCTGGATCGGCGGCGCTATGGCAGCGGTGTGCCTGCTCGTCGTCCTGCGCACCACGAACTCCAACAGGAGCGAGCCGAATCGGGCCGACTCCTGATCAGACGTTCCGTCGCGAGTTACCCGTTAGTTTTCGAAAGCGAGAATCATGACTGTCCTCGGTATCGACGAGCACGAAGCCGACACCGACCACTCGTCCGGGCACGTGGACGAGACGGATCCCCGCTACGAGGATCTGGTCAAGCAGGCCAACAACAGGAGGTTGACCCCTCGCCCCGCCTCGTTCCGCGTCGCACGCGACACCGCGCAGGTGGTCCGAGCGGTCGAGGACGCCATTCGTGCGGACAAGCGCGTGTTCGTACGCAGTGGCGGACACGGCTACGAGGACCTGGTGGGGGACAAGACCCACGACCTGCTCCTGATCGACCTCAGCCAGTTGAACACCATCCGGTTCGACTCCACGATGCGGGCGTTCGAGATCGGGGCCGGTGCCAGAATCGCCGAGGTGTACCGGACGCTGTATCACGGTTGGGGTGTCACCGTGCCGGCCGGTGACAGTGCCACGGTCGGATTCGGCGGGCACGTCGTCGGCGGCGGCTACGGTTCGCTCAGCCGCGCCCACGGCCTGGCGGCCGATCACCTCTACGCGGTGGAGGTCGTGGTGGTGGATGCTTCCGGTCACGCACGTTCGGTCGTCGCGACCAGGGAGGCCAACGATCCCAACCGAGATCTGTGGTGGGCGCACACCGGTGGTGGGGGCGGCACCTTCGGTGTGGTCACACGTTACTGGTTCCGTTCCCCATCCGCCGAGGGAGCCGATCCGACCCGGCTACTCCCGCGACCGCCTGCCGGTCTGCTCAGCTCCACTTTGCTGTTCCCCCGTTCCGTGGTGGACAAGGGCGTGCTGCAGAAGCTACTCGGGAATTTCGGGCGTTGGCACGAGAGAAACAGCGCACCGGACTCGCCCTACAACGGCCTGTTCGCGGGCATCGTGCTACCGGGTAGGACGTCCGACGAGGACATGGCGGCCGTGGCGTTCACGCACGTGGACGCGAGCCTGCCCAACGCGGAAGGACTGCTGCGGGACTATCTGGCCGAACTGACCGACGGCCTGGGAGTCGAACCCGTGACGGTGCCCACCGAGACGGTGTCCTACCTGGCGGCCAAGAAGGCGCTCGCCGCCGCGCAGGACGGGGAGGTCGGGAGACAGAAGGCCAAGTCGGCATTCCTGCGGAGTGCCTACACCGACGAACAGGCCGGTGTGCTGTACGACTACCTGAACAGCACCGAGCACAGCCATGACACCAGCCTGGTGGCGCTGCAGTCCTACGGCGGCCGGATCAACGAAGTTCCCCCGCACGCCACCGCTTCCGCGCAGCGCGACTCGGTGATGCAGGCGTTCTTCATGAACACCTGGCACGAGGAGGACAATGACGAGGCTGGGCTCGACTGGATGCGCCGGTTGTTCCGCGACCTGCACGCGGGAACAGGCGGAGCACCTGTTTCCGACGAGATCACCGACGGGTGCTACGTCAACTTCCCCGACACCGACATGTCGGATCCGGAGTGGAACACCTCCGGAGTTCCCTGGCAGGAGCTGTACTTCAAGGAGAACCACGCCGCCCTGCGGCGCGTCAAGGCGGAATGGGACCCCGGAAACGTGTTCCGGCACGCACTGTCGATCCGGCCGAACGACTGATCCGATCAGTCGACCAGGAGTCGGTCCGCCGGGAGCAGGAAAACCGTAGCACTTCCGGCGCAAGCAATGAGAAGTTTATTGCGGCTCTTGGGGGCTGGAATTTTTCGGCCCCCGAGAGCGAACCTGGCACCGGGACAACCAAGATCAGCATGTTCCACGATTTTGTATCCGAGCCCTCGTCGAGGAGAAGCGGATACGTACAGCATGTGAGGGTGAGGCGACAAGCCGGTAACGGTGGGCGCGTCGCTTCGGAAAACCCGTAGTCACGAAGAGACTGGGGTATCGATGCTTCCATTGGATCATCAGGAAAAGAGGACCGAGGACGGCTCGGGCGAGTTATGTTCGGACGAGCTTCTCGCTGACCTGTGCCCGATACTATTCGCTTCACTGGCCCGTTCGGACCAGCGACGAAAGGGCATTAATTATCTGCTCGGCCTCTTACGCGCACCGGGACGGAAAACGGTTCGAAACATCGCGGCTTTTCTGGGTGATCATGTCAACGAGCAGAGTCTGCATCATTTCATCAATGATTCCACCTGGGACTGGAAACCACTGCGGGAGGCGTTGCTCCGCTATCTGGCTCATCGGGATCCACCGCGTGCCTGGGTGCTGCGGCCGATGCTCATTCCGAAGTCAGGCGAGCACTCGGTCGGCGTCACCAGGATTTTCTCCCCCAACAGGGGGCAAGTACTCAACGCCCAACAGGCCGTGGGCGTTTGGGGAGTTTCCGAAGCGGTCTGCAACCCGGTGAACTGGCGACTCAACCTTCCCCAGGCTTGGTTGGAGGACGAGCGAAAGCGAGAGTGCGCCTCGGTCCCGCACGACTCGGTGGCCGAGAGCATGGCGACAACCGCCGTGCGGGCGTATCTGGACCTTCCCGCACGCCACGAGCTCAAACAACGGCCGGTTGTGGTCGACGCCCGCGGACTGGGAACCACCGAGATGGTCGAGGAACTGCGTGCCGAGGGGGTTCCGCAGATGACGCGGATCACAGGTGACACCACACTGATTCCCAACGATCCGTCGTTGTCCGGTTGGGGGACGGAGCCCGCGCTGGCGAGCAACATTATACGCGCGATCCGGGACAGCCGAACTCGTGTGGCCCCCACTCCGCCGAATGGCACGGGCACGGTCGAGCTCGCCGCGACCACGCGTGTAAGCACGCTCGGACGTCCCGGTACGACGGGACACGCGAAGCGGGGCGGACGTTTCCTGCTGATGGGAATCGGCCGAGGCGGCGGCACCTGGCCCGAAGAGCTCTGGCTGACCGACCTGACCACCGCGCACACCAACGCGTTGTATCGGCTGGCCAGGCTCGACCGATATGTCGAGCGCAAGAGCGGTGAAGGGGCGGAACAGCTCGGGATCATGGATTTCGTGGGCCGATCCTTCGCCGGGTGGCACCGACACTTCACCCTGGTGTCGGCGGCACACGTCCTATACGAGCTGGGTAGGCACGGACAGACGTCGGTGTTTTCCAGCTATCGCCCCGATGTGGAACCGGCTGGTCGTGGCACGCGTCCGTCGAAGCTGCCGTAGCCCGCCACGTCCACGCCCGGGCCAAGCAATCGAATTTCCGAACAGTCCTCCGTGGAACTGGCTCATCATGTCCGCGGAGTTCATTATCGACGCCTATGTACTGCCGCGAGGACCGGACGGACGGCGTGCCGAACAAGGCAGCCGTCCCCGGTTCGCGTGTGATCGCGCCGGGGCGTCCGCGAACGGAAGAAGGTAACCGTGCGAACGATCGACCCGCTCACGCAGCTCGGGAACGAAGGGGTTTCCCGATGGCTGACCGATCTTGGCTCCGAGGGGAGCGACGAGTCACTGCGCCACAGCGTCCGCGCGGGCGAGGTGACCGGGGCTGTCCACGGACCCGAGTCGTTACTGGAGCGGGTGACGAGCAACAGACGTCATCGGAAGCAGTTGTCCGAACTGCGTGCGCACGAAATCACGCCCGCCGCCGCTGTGACCGAACTGCTCGCCACGGACGCACGGCGGGCCTGTTCGATACTGCGACCGGTGTACGAACAGAGCCGGGCTCGGGACGGCTACGTCACGATCAGCGTGGACCCCAGGTGGGGTAACGACATGGTGGATGCCGCCATCACGCTGTGGCACAGCGTCGACCAGCCGAATCTACTGGTGCGCCTGCCACCGACCGAGGACGGTTTTGGTGCCATCACCGAGCTGCTGGCGCGGGGAATCGGCGTGGATTCCGGTCCGGTCATCACCCTCGAACAGCACGATGCGGTCACCGACGGCTGGCTGGCGGGTCTGGTCAGAGCGCACGAAGCGGGTAGGGATCTGTCACGACTGCTCGCGGTGGTCTCGGTACCGATCGAGCCCGTCGGCAGCGAGTGCGTGCGGGAGCTGGACGCGGCGTCGTCGACACGGCATCCGAGGTTGGGCAGCGAAGTCGCGCTGGCAAAGGCGAGACTGCTGTTCCGCAACCACGAGGAGCGGCTCACCGACCGTCGATGGCGCGAGCTGGCGGATCTGGGTGCGCAACCGCAACGAATCCGATGGACCCACTTGGAGCCGGCCACGTTCCTGTCCGAGAACGAGTACCGCTACGTGGAGGAGCTCGTCGTGTGGGACGCGATCGCCTCCATGCGACGACGAACGCTGCGGCGGTTCGCCGAGCGGGGGATGCCGCGAGGAGACGCGGTGACCGACACCCAACGGGAAGCCGAGCGAGTGTTCGACTCCTTGGAGAGCCTCGGTGTGAACCACGAGGCGGTCAACGAGGCGGTCTGTGACCGCTTGACGCACGATCATGTCAGCACCTGGGACGAGCTGTACGAAACCGCACGTCACGGAGTCGGAACATAGCGGAGGGAGCAGGAGATGTTCAGGGACAGCTTCATCGAGGACACGATCGGTCCCGTTATCGAGTACGACAGGCTGCGCCGTGCCGAACTGACCAGAACCCTCGAAGTTCTGCTGATGTGCTCGGGAGAACCGACCAGCACCGCGGAGATTCTCGGTGTGCACCCCAACACCGTCGAACGTCGAATCGACCGGATAAGCGAGCTGATCGGACCCGTCTGGCAGTCGGGCAGGCCCGCGGCGGAGATAAGGTTCGCGCTCCGGCTGCACAATCTCGTGGAGATTTGAGCGGGAGATCGTGGGGCTGCCTTCGAAGCGGGCATCGGCGGCGGGACTCGGGAAGCAACGATTCGAGGCAGGCGGCGTCGCGGTGCTGCCCCATCCGGAGCGCTGCCCCATCCGGAGCGTCGATCTCGTTCCGGCGGGATCAATGGCCGAATCGCCACCACCGAGGACACCCGCAACACCTCCACCAACATCATTCCAAAGGTGTTGCACCCACCCCTTGAAACCAAGCGGGAAATCGACGCCCCGGCCCCGACCAGACCCCCGGTGGGTCCCGGCTGTCGGTCAGAACAGCCCACCCCGGTAACTGCCGTGTGCCGTGCGCACGGCCACGGTGAGCCACGCGAGCACCAGCAGCAGGTAGAGCGCCACGGCGACAACGGTGAACAGCAGCGAACCGGTGCGGGCGGCCAGGCCGCTGGTGCCGGTTACGACGGTGCCCACCGGGAAGGTGAAACTCCACCAGGTCAGCGCGAAGGGCAGCCCGGAACGGGCGGTGCGGACGGTGAGCGCGGCGGCCAGCGTCAGCCAGACGAGGGCGAATCCCCAGGCGGCCACCCCGTAGAACAGACCGAGGGCGTCGGCGGCCGCCCCGTAGGGCGCCGGCAGGACGCTCCCGGCCGGACGGGCCAGCAGGTTGACCGCCGTGACGGACTGCCCGAGCGGGCCGAGCACGATCCACACGGTGGGTACGGTCGCCGCGGCGCCGATCTTGTGGCGCAGCAGGCGCTGCCAGAGCTGCGGAACGATGAACAGCGTCGCGAACAGGCTGATGCCGAACATCGCGTAGCAGCCCAGCAGCATGGCCAGGCGGGGCTGCCCCGCCGGCAGGTGCTCGACGAGCAGTGCGCCGTTGGCGGCCGAGACCATCGGGGGAACCACGGGCATCAGCCAGCCGCCGAAGGCGCTGTCACGCGTTATGTCGTGCGTGGTCATCATCCGGTAGGGGATCCACGCGGTGGTGAACAGCCCGAGAAGGGTTCCGGCCGTCCACAGTATCCAGTTCACGGTGAGCGCGGGGGCGAGCCCGATCCAGTCCCTGCCCAACAGCAGGGTGCCCGCACCGACCGTCATCAGCGCCATCGGAGGAGCGCCCCAGAACTGGGCCATGACCGGATCGTGGGCATGACCACGCGCCGTCCCGGTGTGGCGGGTCCAGTGCACCGCCCACGCGGCGCAGAGCGCGAGGAGCAGCAGCGCACCGAACGCCCAGACCACGGTGGCCGCGGTACGCACCCCGGGCAACCACACCGGCAGGGTCGCGGCGGCGTTGGCCACGATGCCGGTCCCCATCACGGAGGCGAACCAGTTGGGACCGAGTCGGGCGAAGACCCGGGCCGGATGGTCGAGTTCGCGCAACGGGACGAAGCGTCGCGACGTCGCGGGTTCCTCGGCGAGGGCGGTGCCGGTCATGCTTCCACCCTCGTTCGATTCGTCGCGGCCGAGTAGTCCCTCGTCGATTGGGAGTGCATAAGCTGTGCCTATGTCTTCTCGGCCGTTACCCCGGTCGGTACGCGATCTGACCGGTTACGAGTTGCTGCTGAGCGTGGCCGAACTCGGCAGTATCGGGCAGGCGGCAGGCTCGCACGGCATGTCCCAACCCGCCGCCAGCGCGCGGCTGCGGCAGTTGGAGGCCGATGTCGGCACCGCCCTGCTCGAACGTCGCGCGCGCGGAACCCGGCTGACCACGGCGGGAGAACTCGTGGCGAGCTGGGCGCAGGCCACTGTCGAAGCCGCCTCGGACCTGGCCGCGGGCATCGCCGCCCTGCGGGCCGATCGCCACGGCCACGTCCGGATCGCGGCGAGCCTGACGGTGGCCGAGTACCTGCTGCCCCGCTGGTTGATCGCGCTGCGGGCCGCCGACCCGGAGACCGTTGTCGCGCTGGACTCGGGCAACTCGGCGGAGGTCGCGACGAGCGTGCTAGCCGGTACGGCCGACATCGGATTCGTCGAGAGCCCGGAAGTGGCGAGTGGACTGTCCGCGCGTGAGGTCGCCAGGGACGAGCTGGCACTGGTCGTCGCGCCAGCGCACCCCTGGGCCAACCGCCGACGTGAGCCGAGGGCCGAGGAACTGGCCGCCACCTCGTTGGTCAGCCGGGAACGCGGCTCCGGAACCCGTTGGGCGCTGGAACGGGCACTGCGGGAACACGCCGGGCTCGAAACCGCCGAGCCACTGCTGGAGGTCTCCTCCACCACCGCGATCAAGGCGGCCGTGACCGGCGGGATCGGTCCCGCCGTACTCAGCGCCCGTGCCGTGAGCACCGAACTCGCCGCGGGAACGCTCGTGCGGGTCGGGGTAGCCGAACTCGATCTGACCCGGAGCCTGCGCGCGGTCTGGCCCGAAGGAACGCCGCTGCGCGGCCCGGCCCGCGATCTGCTCGCCATCGCACTCCGGGGGGAGTGATACCGGCGCGGCGATTTCGCGAGAGAACGACGGCCGGGTGAGGGGACCGTAGCTGGGAATGCGCCGTGCCGGGAAGGATGTTCGGGGTGCACGACGCCTTCACGCTCATCCGCCGGGCTACTGAGCTGTTGCCGGAACACGCGCGGGCCGAGAACGGGGCACTCCCGGACGACGTTCGGGACTGTCAGCGGGCTGGGGACTGGGAACTGGCACTCGACCTGCTGCTGCGGATCGGCGAGTCACATCCGGTCCCCGTCGACTTCTGGCGGATGCTCACCGAGAGCGCACGACAACTGAGGCTCACGGAAACGGCCGCGTGGTGTGTGCTGCGCGACTACGAGACGCGACACGGCACGGTCCGGGCACGGCTGAGCCTGCTGCCGACCAGTGAGGGTGGACGACGAATCCCGGTTCCCGGCGACGGACGACTCCGACCGCTTTGGAACATCGGTAACCGCGCTCCCGGAAGTGAGCGGCCTCTCAACGTCGCGGGGCTCTGGTCGGAAGGGCTCGCCGAACTGCCACCGGGGCACAGCGCCACGGTCCGGCTCGCCCCGCTCAGCCCGGAGCAGTGGCGGCACCTGGGCGCGGGCGACGCGATCACGATGCACGAGAGTCGACCGCCCGTCGGCGTCGCGAGGATTATCGAGGTCACCTCGGCCGCCGTTTCCGGACACCGCTGACCGAACTCGACCGGATCCCGCCACCCCGGCGTAGATTTCGCGAGAAATCTACGGCCGGGTGAGGGTGACACCGGCGGCGTCGATTTCTCGCGAAATCGTCGGCCCGGTGTGACGTTGTCCACTTCCGGTGCGGCTTCGGACGAACCCCGGGAACCGAACGGCCCCTCCGGACGACGTGCACGGCGAACACGGTTCGTCCCACGACTCGACGGTCGAGAAACGGAAACGGGCATGCACGGTGAGATGGCGGCAATGCACATGCCACTTTTACCCATGTGGTTACGAATCGTGTGGGCGCTGGCACTTTTAGTGGTGATCTTGGTGCACGCCGGCCACCTGATCGCGATGTCCGGGCAACACCGCGCATGGCACACGGGGCACACGGTCATGGCGGCGGGTATGGCCCTGATGTATCTGTTCCCCCGCATGACGAACCCGGAGCTGTACCGGGTCGGGCTGGCCCTGTTCGTTCTCGTGACACTCACACAGGCCGCCATCACCGTCACTTTCCGCGTCCGCGAGGGTGCGCTCAACCCGCTGTGGTTCTTGTCCACTGTGGACATGGCGGCGATGGCCTACATGCTGCTGGCGCCGACGGCACGCCCGGACTGGCTGAACTGGGTGTTCGTGGTCTACCTGACCTGCCAGGCGGTGGCCTACGGCGTGGGAGCATGGGACCGACTTCCGGTGTTCAACCACCGGGTTCCGGCCACCGTCGCCACCACGTCCACCCCGGCGGCGGAACCCGTCCGGCAGCACGAGCACGGGGTGACACCGCTGACGGCCGAACCCGCGCCCGACCCGACGGCGGGGCCGGTGGTGGGGCTGGTCGCGCATTCCACCGTGGGAGTGCGGGTGACGCTGGCGGTGATGGCGGCGAGCATGGCCTACATGTTCGCGGTCATGTAGCGGAAAACGAGGAGGATGTCGGCGGTGGACCCCCTGACCTGGTCGAACGCGCTGACCAGTTGGCAGCTCTCGCCCTGGGACGTACTCGTGGTGCTGCTGGCCGTGACCTACCTCGCGGGACTGCTGCGGTACCGACACCTCGGCCGCTGGCCGATCCGCCGCGCCGCGGCCTTCCTGGGCGGGCTGCTCGCACTGGTCGTGGCCGTCAACAGCGCGATCGGCGTCTACAGCGAAGCCCTGACCTGGGTGCACATGGTCCAGCACCTGGTGCTGATCATGGCGGTGCCGATCCTGCTGATCGTGGGGCGTCCGCTGGAGCTCTGGGTCGCGGCGAGCGGAACCACCGCATCACGGCGTCTGGAGAACGCGCTGCGAAGCGGGACCGTGAACGCGCTCACCCACCCGGCGACCTCGTTCGTGTATTACACCGTCGTGCTAGTGGTCACTCACCTGACGGTGTTCGCGCAGCTGCGACTGGAGCACGAGTGGCTGCGGCACTTCGAGATCGTGCTGTACCTGACCAGTGGTTACCTGCTCTTCCTTCCCGTTCTCGGCAGCGAACCGCTCCGGTGGCGGCACTTCCCCCATCCGCTGCGCGTGGTGCTGCTGATGGCGGGAATGCTGCCGGACACCCTGGTCGGCGTGGTGCTGATGATGGCTCCCAACCCCATCGCGCCGGGCTATCGCCTGGCCCGCCCCGACTGGGGACCGACGCTGCTGGACGACCAGCACCTCGCCGGAGCGATCATGTGGTTCTTCGGCGACGCCACCATGGCCGTGCTGGCACTGATCACCGTCGGGGTGTGGCTGCGCTCGCGCGGCCCGGAAGCGGGCTTCGGCACGTGGTTGGAGTCCGCGCGCCGCAGCGCGCTGACCCAAACCGCGTCGGGGGCGGCTCCCGCGCTGCGCGACTCCGCCGATGTGGACGCCGACGAGCAGGCGCTGGCCGACTACAACGCCATGCTCGCCCGGCTGCACCAGGGCTCGGGATCACACCAGGGTTCGGGACCGCACCAGGGCACTGATTCATACCAGGACACGGATTCATACCAGGACACGGAGCCGCACTCCCCGGGCGGTTCCACCGGCGAGGCCGCCCCGGCGGATCCCGCCGCGGCCGAGTACGGCACCGGGAACACGTGGCACGACCGGCCGGAGCGGGGGAGCCGATGACTTCGGTGGCACCGTCCGAGGAGTCGGACTCCGAGGGCTACTCGGTGGACCTGGCCGTCACGGGGATGACCTGCGCCGCGTGCGCGACGCGGGTGCAGCGCAAGCTCAACAAGCTCGACGGCGTGTCGGCCAGCGTCAACTACGCCACCGAGAAGGCCACCGTCGAGGCGTCGAGCGGTGTAGCGGTGGAACGGTTGCTTCGGCAGGTCGAGACAGCGGGATACGGCGCGGAGGTGATCCGACCCGACAGCCAGCAGGACGGTGACCCGGCCGACCGGGTCCGCTACCTGTGGCGCCGCCTGGTGGTGGCGCTGCTGTGCGGGGTGCCGCTGGCCGACCTGTCGATCACGCTGGCCCTGACCCCCTCACTGCGGTTCCCGGGGTGGTCGTGGGTGTTGCTGGCTTTGACGCTGCCGGTCGCCACCTGGTGTGCCTGGCCCTTCCACCGCCAGGCCCTGGTGCAGGCCCGCCACGGAACCACCTCCATGGACACCCTGGTCTCCATCGGCATCCTGACGTCCGCCTGCTGGTCGGGCTACACGATCTTCGCCTATCGGGAAGCAACGACCGGCGACCAGGGTCTGACGGGACTGCTGCTGGAGCCCGCCGGATCGGTCTACCTGGACGTGGCCGCGGCGGTCACCATTTTCATGCTCGCCGGACGGCTGCTCGAGGCCAAGGCCAAACAGCGGGCGGGCGGTGCGCTGCACGCGCTGGCCGCGCTCGGTGCCAAGGACGTCGCGGTACTGGACCGGGACGGCAACGAGAGTCGGGTGCCGGTCGAGCGGCTGCGGCGCGAGGACCACTTCACGGTTCGCCCCGGTGAGACCGTGGCCACCGACGGCGAGGTGCTGCGCGGGCACGGCACCGTGGACACCAGCGCGATGAGCGGCGAACCGGTCCCCGTAGAGGCTTCGGCGGGTGACGCGGTCGTGGGAGGCACCATCCTCACGAGCGGCCGACTGGTTGTGCGGGCGACACGCGTCGGCGAGGAGACCCAACTCGCCCGGCTGCGGGGGCTGGTCGAGCGGGCGCAGCACGACAAGGCCCGGACGCAGCGGCTGGCCGACCGGATCTCCGGCTGGTTCGTGCCCGCCGTCGGCGTGCTGGCCACGCTGACCCTGCTGAGCTGGTGGCTGCTCGATGCCCCTCCGGAACGGGCCTTCAGCGCCGCGCTGACCGTGCTGATCATCGCCTGCCCCTGTGCGCTGGGGCTGGCCACTCCCACCGCGCTGCTGGCGGCCACGGGGCGCGGTGCGCAGCTGGGAATCTTCATCAAGGGGCACCGGGCCCTGGAATCCGCCCGGGCGATCGACACCGTGGTGCTGGACAAGACCGGCACCCTGACCACCGGCAGGATGGCCGTAGTCGACCTGCGCACCACCGCGGACACCGACACCGCCACGGTACTGCGGCTCGCGGGCGCCGTGGAGGACGCCTGCGAACACGCCGTGGCGCGGGCGATCAGCTCGCTGGCCGGGGACGAGCTCGGACGGCCGGAGCCGGTCACGGACTTCACCAGCCTCTCCGGACTGGGCGCGGCCGGGACGGTGGCGGGCCGTTCCGTGCTGGTGGGTTCGGCAAGGCTGCTGCGGGAGCGCGGCAGCGAACTGCCCGAGGAGCTCGAAGCCAGGCGTGTGACGTGGGAGAGCCAGGGGCGCACCACGGTCGCCGTGGCTGTGGACGGCCAAGCGCGGGGGATCTTCGCCCTGACCGACACGGTAAAGCCCTCGGCGGCTCGCATGGTCGGTGAGCTGCACCGGCTCGGGCTGCGCACGGTGCTGCTCTCCGGTGACAACACCGCCACGGTGCGAGCGGTCGCCGAACGGGTGGGCATCGACGAGACGCTGGCCGAGGTACTGCCCGCCGACAAGGCCGCCACCATCGCGGGGCTGCGGGAGCAGGGCCGCACCGTGGCCATGGTCGGCGACGGGATCAACGACGCTCCCGCACTCGCCGGTGCCGATCTCGGGATCGCCGTCATCTCCGGTACCGATGTGGCGCTGGACGCGGCCGACCTGCTGCTCGTGCGGGACCGGCTGGAGGTCGTCCCCGAGTCGATCACGCTGGCCCGCCGGACGCTGCGCACCATCCGGGGCAACCTGGCCTGGGCCTTCGGCTACAACCTGGCCGCCCTTCCCCTGGCTGCCCTCGGACTGCTCAACCCGTTGATCGCCGCGGCGGCCATGGCGCTGTCCTCGCTGTTCGTGGTCACCAACAGCCTGCGGCTGCGCAGGTTCGGCACCGAATCGTCCCGCCGGGAAGCGACTCCGGACGAATCTTCCACCGACGGTTCGCCGGTGGACGGAACCCGGGCCGGCAACGCAACCACCCCGTAACGGCGCGGCCGCCCAGTAACGGCGCAGTCATCCCGTAACGGCACTCACCCTGGGGCGGTGTCGATTTCTCGCGAAATCGCCGCGCCATCGACGCAGGACGAACTCCCACCACCCTCGCAGGCAGAGCTCCGACCACCCTGGCCATCGGCACCGCCGCGGGTTCTCCGGTGCGGCTCTCGCGAGGACGCCCCCGACGTTGTGTAGATCGCTACCCGATGTCGGGGGACCCGCAGCGAGAGCCGTGCCAGAGGTTCCGCCCCGGAACCACCCACGAAAGCCGTGGCAACCGGTTGCCGGGAAACGTCACTCCGAGCTCACGGTCAGCCCGTTGTCCTCGGTGGCCGCATCGACCGTGACCTTGTCACCGTCCTTGATGTCACCGGCCAGCAGCTTGCGGGACAGCTCGTCACCGATGGCCGACTCCACCAGCCGCCGCAGTGGCCGGGCGCCGAACACCGGGTCGAAACCGTGCACCGCCAGCCATTCCCGCGCGGGTTGCCGCACGTCCAGGGTCAACCGCCGCTGCGCCAGCCGCCTGGCCAGTCGGTCCACCTGGATGTCCACGATGGAGGTCAGCTGTTGGGTGGACAGCGCGTGGAAGACCAGCGTGCCGTCCAGCCGGTTCAGGAACTCCGGCTTGAACTGGCTGCGCACCACCGACATGACGGCCTCGTCCCGCTCGGACTCCGACAGGTCGGGATTCGCGATGGCCTGCGAACCCAGGTTGGAGGTCATCACCAGGATGGTGTTGCGGAAGTCCACGGTGCGTCCCTGGCCGTCGGTGAGCCTGCCGTCGTCGAGCACCTGCAGCAGCACGTCGAACACGTCCTGGTGCGCCTTCTCCACCTCGTCGAGCAGCACCACCGAGTAGGGCCGCCTGCGTATCGTCTCGGTGAGTTGTCCGCCCTGGTCGTAGCCGACGTAACCGGGCGGCGCGCCCACGAGGCGTGCCACCGAGTGCTTCTCGGAGTACTCGCTCATGTCGATGCGCACCATCGCGCGCTCGTCGTCGAACAGGAACTCGGCCAGCGCCTTGGCCAACTCGGTCTTGCCGACACCGGTCGGACCGAGGAACAGGAAGGAACCGGTGGGGCGGTCCGGGTCGGCCACCCCGGCACGGGCACGGCGCACCGCGTCCGAGACCGCACGCACCGCCTCCTGCTGGCCGATGACGCGCGCCCCGATGGCGTCCTCCATGCGCAGCAGTTTCTCGGTCTCGCCCTCCAGCAGTCTGCCCGCCGGGATCCCGGTCCACGAGCTGACCACCTCGGCGACGTCGTCCGGGGTGACCTCCTCCTGCAGCATCGCCTTGGAGCGGTTCTGCTCCTCGGTGGCCTGCTCCAGCTCCTTCTCCAGCTGGGGGATGCGTCCGTAGCGCAGCTCGGCGGCCTTGCCCAGGTCGCCGTCGCGCTCGGCGCGTTCGGACTCGCCCCGCACCGACTCCAGCCTGCTCTTGAGGTCGCGGACCTTGTCGATGGACTCCTTCTCGCGCTGCCAGCGGGCGGTCAGCTCGGACAGCCGTTCCCGCTGGTCGGCCAGCTCCTGGCGCAGCGAGTCGAGGCGCTCCCGCGAGGAGGGGTCGTCCTCGTTGGACAGCGCCATCTCCTCGATCTCCAGCCTGCGGACGGCGCGCTCGACCTCGTCGATCTCCACCGGCCGGGAGTCGATCTCCATCCGCAGCCGGGAGGCGGCCTCGTCGACCAGGTCGATGGCCTTGTCCGGCAGGAACCGGTCGGTGATGTAGCGGTCGGAGAGCGTGGCGGCGGCCACCAGCGCGCCGTCGGTGATCCGCACGCCGTGGTGCACCTCGTAGCGCTCCTTGAGGCCGCGCAGGATCGCCACGGTGTCGTCCGGAGTGGGTTCACCGGTCATGACCTGCTGGAACCTGCGCTCCAGCGCGGCGTCGGTCTCGATGTGCTTGCGGTACTCGTCCAGCGTGGTCGCGCCGACCATGCGCAGCTCGCCGCGCGCCAGCATCGGCTTGATCATGTTCCCGGCGTCCATGGCGCCCTCACCGGTGGCACCGGCACCGACGATGGTGTGCAGCTCGTCGATGAAGGTGATCACCTGCCCCTCGGACTCGGTGATCTCCTTGAGCACCGCCTTGAGCCGCTCCTCGAACTCGCCGCGGTACTTGGCGCCGGCGACCATCGAGCCCATGTCCAGCGCGACGACCCGCTTGTCGCGCAGCGACTCGGGCACGTCCCCGGCGATGATCCGCTGTGCCAGGCCCTCGACGATCGCGGTCTTGCCCACGCCGGGCTCGCCGATGAGCACCGGGTTGTTCTTGGTGCGCCGGGAGAGCACCTGCACGACCCTTCGGATCTCGGCGTCCCTGCCGATGACCGGATCGAGATCGCCGTTGCGCGCGCGGTCGGTCAGGTCGAGGCCGTACTGTTCCAGCGCGTTGTAGGTGCTCTCCGGATCGGGGCTGGTGACGCGTGCCGAGCCGCGCACCTTGGTGAAGGCGTCCTTGAGCGCTTCGGGGGTCGCGCCGTAGCGGTTGAGCAGCTCACCGACCTGCCCTCCCTCGGCGGACAACCCGACGAGCAGGTGCTCGGTGGAGACGTACTCGTCGCCGAGCTCCGTCGCCAGCTGCTGGCTGTGGGTAAGGGCCTTGATCGACTCGCGGGACAGTTGCGGCGTGGACACCGTGGAGCCACTCGCCGAGGGCAGCCCGTTGGCGAGCTGTTCGCACTCCTCGCGCACCCGTGCCGGATCGGCGCCCACCGCCGAGAGCAGCGAGGGGGTGAGTCCGTCACTCTGCGACAGCAGCGCACCCAGCAGGTGTGCGGGGGCGATGTCGGGATTGCCCGCCATCGTCGCGGCCTGCGCCGCGGCGGAGATCGCCTGTTGGGTCTTGGTCGTCGGGTTGAACGCGTCCATTCCTCACCTCTCTCGTAGCGGCTTCGTCGCCCCGGCGAGGGCATGTCTTCCCGCCATACCCCGAAGGCCGCCCGACGTAACAGCCGCACCACAGCGACTATGGAAACAAACTTGAGCCTGTATGACTCAACTATACAGACACGATCCGACTCTCGTCATCCGCACACGCTCGAACCGGGGGCAACCACGAGTTCGGGGGACGTCTCGCGTACGAAACGTCCCCCGCTGGTGGTTGATGTCGCGGCACCCGGCCTCAGCCGAAGGCCGCGATGTGCCCCCTGGCCCACTGCCGGAAAGTACGCGCGGGCCTTCCCGTGATCCGCCGAACCGTGTCCGGCAACCCCGGATCCCCACCTTCCGTGGCGAGCATGTCCTCGACGATCCCGGCGGGCATGTACTCCAACATCCGTCGCCGGGCCTGTTCGGTGCTCAGCTCCACGAACTCGACGGGGCGCCCCAGTTCCTCGGCCAGCACGGCCACCCGCTGCGCGACGGTGAGCTTCTCGGGCCCCGTCAGCGAGTGGATTCGCTGTTCATGGCCCGACTCGGTGAGAACGCTGGCCGCGACCGCGGCGATGTCGGCGGGATCGACGACCTGCGAACCCTCCGGGGTCTCGTGGGCGTACACGCTGCCGTGCTCGGTTATCGAGGAGATCCACCGGAACGCGTTGGAGGTGAACTCCCAGGGACGCAGCACGGTCCAGTCGAGCCCGCTGTCCCGGACGGCCTTCTCCCCGGCCAGCGCCCCACTGCCGATGTAGGAGTCCGGCTGCGTCTCGGCGAGCAGCGAGGAGACCAGCACCACCCGCCGCACCCCTGCCTCGGCGGCCCGGTGCAGTATCGCCGGGACGTCGCCGGGAGAACCGAGCAGGAAGAACCCCGTAACACCCGCGAAGGCGTCCCGGAGCGAGTCCGGATCTTCGAGGTCACCGGATACGACCTCGACCCCGTCGGGGAACTCCGCCCCACCGGGATCACGGGTGGTCGCCCGCACCGCGACTCCCGCGTCGTGCAGGTCACGTACCAGGCAGCGACCGATGTTGCCGGTCGCCGAAGTCACCAGGATCATGCGCTCTCCGAACCTCGTCTCGAAACCAACGGGCGAAACCGCCGGGTGCGGCGAACCCCGCCGGGGGACTCCGCCGGGAGTTCGCGCCCCGAGGGCGGCACGCGGACGAGTCTGGATCTTCCAGCGCACTCGAAGTCAACGATGCCCGGAGCACGACGCCGCGCACCACCGCGCGGCGGGGCCCCTGGGACCGGAGCGACGGCATTGTTTCGCGTGAAACATCATCCCGGAGACCGCGAGAGGCCCGGCCCGCTCAGCTCGCGCCCTCGGAGAACACCGCCTGCACGTCCAGCTCGATCCGCAGCGTGGTGCCGATCGCGGCGATTCCGGTGCTCAGCGACTGGTTGAAGGTCATCGCGAAGTCCTCGCGCCGCAGGATGGTGCTCGCCGAGGCTGAGGCCCTGGTGCCGCCCCACGGGTCGGCCCCCACCCCGGTGAACCTGGTCTCCAACCGCACCGGACGGGTGACCCCGCACAGCGTCAGTTCGCCGTCGAGATCCCAGCGGTCGTGCCCGCGCGATATCCCGGTGGAGGTGAAACCGATCCGGGGGTGGTTCGCGACGTCGAGGAAGTCACCGCTGCGCAGGTGCTCGTCGCGCTGCGCGTTTCCGGTGTCCACGGTCGCGGCGTCGATCCGGACGTCGACCGAGGAGGACTCCACCGGCCTGGCTATCCGGATCTCACCACCGAACTCGTTGAACCGACCGTGGATGCTGCTGATCCCCAGGTGCTTCGCGGTGGCACGGATGGCGGAGTGCGCCGGATCGATGTGCCACAACCCGGGCTCGGGCAGCTCGTCACCGCCTCCCACCGGGGAGAGCTCCACCCCGTCCAGTTCGACGACGTTGCCCTGCCGCACCATCGCGGTGCGCGCGAGCGGCCGGTGCCCCAGCGCCGTGACGATCGCCGTGTAGCGTCCCGGCGGCAGCGCCTGCACCGTGGCTTCCCCCGCCGAGTCGGCGGGAACGCGTCCCACCTGGGTTCCCGAGGCGTCGGTGACCGTGAGCACCGCTTCCGGCAGCGGCCAACCACCGAGCGTGCGGACCCGCACTGTGACCGCTCCGCTCGGTGTCGGATCGTGCCGTTCGCTGACCTCGCCCTGGCCGAGGCTCATCGGAGTGTCCTCCCCTGCGTGAAACCGCGGAGCCGGGAGTAGCCGGATCCGCCGGTCTGGTTCGAAGAATCGCGCCGTCGGTGAACACGCGGTCGGTGAACGCGCCGTCGGCGATCGGCCCACGGGACCGGCCACCCGCGGCGGGCCGGCCCGCCCGCTACTCCAGACCGAGGGCGATGTCGTGCTCGACGTGCTCGTCCCGCACGCTGAGGTTGTTCGCGGTCGGCGCGTAACCGGTGGCGATCACGGTGTAGTCGCCGTGCGAGAGGTCGGTGAACCGGTACTCCCCGTCCGGACCGGTGACCGTGGCCGCGACCACGCCACCCGAGGAGTCCAGCAGGGTCACCTGGGCCTCCGGCACGGCGTGCCCGAGCCGGGCCGAGCGGATCACGCCGCGCACCTCGGCACCCGACTCCAGCGACACGTCCAGCGTGGCGCGCTGCCCCTCGGGCAGCGCCACCTCGGTGCTGGTGGGCTGGTATCCCTCGGCGGTGACGGTCAGGGCGTAGGAACCGCCGACCAGATCATTGAACTCGTAGCCGCCCCCACCGCCCGTGCGCGCGGCGGCCACCACGGAGCCGCGCACGTCGGTGAGCACCACCGTGGCATCCGGCACCGGTACCGGACCACTGTGGACCATGCCGGACAGTCCACCACCGCCGGAGAGTTCGACGTCGTGGCGCACCGTGCGCCCGGATACCGCGACCATGGCCGCCGCGGGCTGGTAGTCGTCGGCCGCGGCGATCAGCACATAGGTGCCGCCACCGGCGGGTTTCACCCGATAGTTTCCCTGGTCATCCGAGTGGGTGCGATCGACCTGATTTCCCACCGAGTCGGTGAGCGTGAGCACCACCCCCGACAGGGGGACCCCAGCCGAACCTCGGACCACGCCGCACACGGTGGGAGCACCGTCGTCCGGGTAGAGCGAACCGGCCAGACTGGCGCCGTTCGCGCCGTGCCCGTTCGCTCCGAACCCGTTGTTCGACAATGCGGTTGACCTGCCACCCGTCGAGTTCTCCCCAACGTTGTCCACAGACCTTTCCACATAGTTGTCCACAGGGTCGACCGATGTGTTCACAGGGCGCTCCACTGCCTCCGATATGTGGCCTTCGCGGGTGATCGGCTGCGCCGAACTCGGTGAACCGGCCACCGATCCGTCACCACCACTCGACGAGTTATCCACAGATTTGCTCAAGTTCTCCACAGCCCGGTGCTTACCGCCCTCCGCCGACTGGTCGTGCTTTTCGACGGTGGTACGCAGCGGCACCTCGCGAATGAACAGCACGGCGAGCAGCGTCACCACCGAGACGCAGGCGGTGATCAGGAACAGGTCCCCGATGGCCCTGCCGTAGGAATCGTGCAGGATCGCCTCGATCGGGGCGGGGAGACTGTTGATGTCCAGCGAGACGCTGCCGTTCCCGCCGCTCAGCGAGGGGGTCGGTCCGGGCAGTTCCGCCATCCCCTCCCGGGCGTACTCGCTGACCCTGCTGCCCAGCACGGCGCCGAGCACCGAGACCCCGGCGGACCCGCCGAGGGTGCGGAAGAAGGTCACCACCGAGGTGACCGAGCCCATGTCCTTGATGTCGACGCTGTTCTGCACCGCGAGCACGAGGTTCTGCATCAGGGCGCCGACCCCGATCCCCATGAGGGCGAGGTAGACGTCCACCAGCGGCAGCGGCGTGTCCGAGTCGATCGTGCTCAGCAGCCCCATCCCCAGGGTCAGCACCAGACCGCCCCCGATCAGGAACGGTTTGATCTTGCCGGTGACCCGGGAAATGATCTGTCCGGTCACCGTCGAGGAGACGAACAGGCCGAGCACCATCGGCAGCGTCATCAGTCCTGCCTCGGTGGGGGTGTAGCCGCGCCCGAGCTGGAAGTACTGCGCGAGGAAGACCGCACCGCCGAACATGGCCGTGCCGACGGCGACCATGGCGACGATCGCCAGCGAGACCGTGGGATTGCGGAACATTCCCAGCGGCACGATCGGCTCGCGAACCCTGGTCTCCACGAACACCGCGAGTATCACGGCGAGCACACCGCCCGCCAAGAACCCGAACGTGGCCCAGGAAAGCCAGTCGAACTGCTTGCCCGCCAACGACACCCACGCCAGCAGCAGGCTCACTCCGCCGACGAGGAACAGCGCGCCGAACCAGTCGATGGAGACATCGCGCTTGATCACCGGCAACCGCAGGACTCGTCCCAGCACCAGGAACGCGATCACCGCGATCGGCGCTGTCACCCAGAAACACCAGCGCCACCCGAGCGGCGAATCCACGATGAGTCCACCGACCAGCGGTCCACTGGTGGTGGCCACGGCGAAGGTGGCACCGATGTAGCCGGTGTAGCGACCGCGGTCGCGCGGCGCGACCATCGCGGCGAGCACCACCTGGATCAGCGCCTGCATCCCGCCCATACCGATGCCCTGGATGGCGCGGAAACCGATGAGCATCCCCATCGACTGCGAGAAACCGCCGAGCACCGAACCGATCGTGAAGATGGTGATCGAGAGCTGGTACAGCAGTTTCTTGCTGAACAGGTCCGAGAGCTTGCCCCAGATCGGGGTGGTGGCCGTGGAGGTCAGCAGCATGGCCGTGACCACCCAGGTGTACTGGCCCTGCGTACCGTTGAGTTCCGCGGTGATCCTGGGCAGCGCGTTGGACACGATCGTGGAGCTCAGGATCGCCACCAGCAGGGCCAACAGCAGCCCGGTCAGCGCCTTGAGCACCTGGCGGTGCGTCATGGGGCCGCCGACCCCTCCCTGGTCACCGGCACCGGGGGGCGAGGTGTCCCGCGCTGGGGCCCGGTCGTCGGCGGCCTCGCCGGACGAAGCGAGCCCCGCCCCGGCTCCCGCGACGTTCGAGGTGGTCATCGATTTCCTTCCTCGGCCGTGCCTTCCGGGTTCGCGAGGTCTTCCGGGGTCGCGAGCAGCTGTCTGGAAGCGGTCAGCAAGTCTTCCGAAAGGGCGCGGAGCAGTTCGTCCAGTTCGGCGAGCCGACTCTCGTCCCAGTCGTCGAGCACCGCCTCGCTGAGCCAGCGCGCCTTCTGCCGCTCGCGCTCCTCGAGTGCGGCCCGTCCCCGCTCGGTGGCTCGCAGCAACGAGACCCTGCGGTCGGTCGGATCGGGTCTGCGCTCGATCAGCCCCTCCTGTTCGAGCTGACCGAGCTGTCTGCTCACCACGGAGGTGTCCACGACCCGGTGGTGCGCCAGATCGGACGCCCTGGACTCGCCACCGTGGACCAGCTCGGACAACAGACCGGTCCCCGACGTGCTCAGTTCGTTGCCGTGCTGCGCCCGCTGCAGCGCGAGCTGCCTTATTCCCAGCAACTTGCGGAGCGGTTCCAGTAACCGCTCGCAGGACTCGAAGTGCGATCCCATCGGGCATTCCTTTGGTTGGTACAACCAACCATAAGAATCCTTAGTTTCAGTAAGCAACTTGATTGGCGGAGGCGGAGACGGAGGTCACACTCGACCTCTCGGCCCGGTTCTCCCGAATCTCCCGCGGGCCGCGAGGCGGAGCAGTCAAGTCCTTCAGTGTGGATGAAGCCAAGGAGGCGTGAGTGGGCGCTGGCTGCGGTGCGCGATCCGCGCGAGCGTCGGACGCAGGCGGGTGAGGACGAGCTCGCCGAGTTCGAGACTGGTGTGCTGGACGGGTTTGTCCTGGCGCGAGCTTCAGCCGGGCTGGTCGACAGCACCGATGACACCAACCGCCTGGAGCTCATCCGGGCATGGTCCGGCCGGCCGCTGTGGGAGATGCAGCCAGCTGATGCCGATACCTATTTCGGCAAGGTTCTGCGCGGCGCCGCGCCGTCGACGCGTACCGGTCGGGCGGCCGCTCTCAGGGTGTTCTTCCAGTTCTTGGAGTCGCGGTATCAGGTCGAGATCCACAACCTGACCGGCCGGGTGGTCGAGTGCCCGCTGGATGAGATGAACCGTCCGAGAGGCTCAGTCGAGCCGCAGTTGCTATCCCGCCGACTGAAGGTGAGATCGAGCAACTGTTCGCCGGATGGCGCGAGGAACTGGTGACCTGCCGCAAGTTCGCTCCGACGGCCCGCAACCATGCGGTCGCCCGGCTGGCCGCCGACGTTGGGCTACGGATCAACGAGGCCCGGATGTTCGACTTGGACGACGTTCGGCGGGAGCTGGGCCGGTTCGGCAAGCTCAACGTGCGCCATGGCAGGGGAGCGCGCCACAAGGGGCCGAAAGCGCGGCTGGGGCCGTTAATCAACGGTGCGGATCGCAGCCCGTGGTGATTCGTCGAGGATGTGCTTGGGTAGTTCGACGCTGACTCCACCTGACATGGTGCGCCACTGTCGGTGAGGTTCGTGCCGTCACCCCTCGGCCCCGCACCGGCCGATTCCTGCCTCCGCAGTGAGGGCAATACCCCGCGCCGCAGTCAAGCAATCCCGAGTCGCATGCTGCGGCAACCCACTCCAAGTAACTCGGCCAGACCCACGGCTGGACCGGATCAACGCTCAGACTGGTGCTGGATGACCTGACAGTGGTGTTGCACGACCTCCCCGTTGGTCAACGAGTCACGCTCACCGACGTCCGCACCCGAATATCGCGGCACGCCTCCACCCCACGAGTCGCCGAAGTGCTCACCGCCCTCGTACAGGCCCTGCCACGGATGGAGTTCGAGCATCGGCGGCTCGAGCATCGGCGGATCGCCTCCGAACGGCTCCAGCGGGTCCTGCCGACCATGTCCCGGCATGTATTCACCACCGAAGAGGCACGCTCAGGCGTACGTGACGGGGCGACCCCGCGGACCGGGCGGATCAGCCGCGGACGGTGTCTCCGGTATGGCGGTGAGCTCTGTCCGGGTTCTGCAAATTCGAGTATCTGGCCCGGGGGAAATTTTTGTGGTCACCAGTGTAGACATGTGTTGGTGGCGTTGTTAGTATTGCTGTCAGCAGACGGTAGGATACGAGGCGCCATCATCGACGAATCGGCGCGGCGAGTGAGTGCAGTGGTAGGCCCCGGGCAAGGACTGGAAGTGCTCCCGCCCGGGTAACGAAGAATCCGTCCGGGATCCGCGCGAGAGAAGGGGGTCGTCGATTCGCCGTAACGAAGGCCGCGTCTCTCTCCTTTGGACAGGTCAGCGGCCGCTGTGAGTAGAAAAGTCCCTGTTTCCCCCGGCGCACCGCTGGTGCGCCGGGGGTTTTTGCGGGGTTCCAGGAGCATCGATGAACCAACACCACACCGAACCCGATGAGAAGTTCGACGACGCCGACTACCCCGCCTACACGATGGGCCGGCCGCGGCCATTCTCGAGGTGACCCAGCCTTTTCTGCGGTCCTTGGAAGAAACCGGCCTGATCACCCCGCAACGCTCGACCGGCGGGCATCGCCGCTACTCGCGGGCCCAGCTACGTCGAGCCTCCCGCGCCCGTGAACTCGTCGACCAGGGCACCCCGGTGACTGCGGCCTGCCGCATCATCACCCTCGAAGACCAACTCGCCGACCACACCAACCAGTCATATCCCGACACCGGCGCCTAAACCACCAGGCACGGCCCGAGGGTGTTGCGGCCCGAGGATGTTGCGGCACGCGGCTCCCCCTCCCTGCGCTGCCCGTACGGGCTCGCGCGCGGACAGCTGGGGATGTCTCAGGGGCCTCGGTGGGGTATGCGCGCCCGCCCAGTCACCATGACGGGGTTGTCGCCGGGTGGTCCGTTAGACGTTGAGGACGCGGTGGGTGCCGCAGTACTGGCATTCCGCGTCTTCGGAATACGGCAGGAATCTGGCGTATTCCGATCCTGCCCTTAGTGGGTGCGGCGGCCTCGGGCGTCGTCGAGGCGTAGCAGCAGGTTGGTTTGGAGGTGTTCGAGTTCGAGGGCCTGGCGGAGCCGGGGGAGGGCTTCGGTGTCGATGTGGTGGCGCAGCCGGCCTATGTCGGCGCGGTCTTCGGTGGAGACGACGAGATGCAGGA